>MAAF01000025.1 GCA_002163005.1 Colwellia psychrerythraea
ATGAATTAGATGTTCACTATCAAAATGTTGGTGTCTTTGTTCGTGGTATGTATTTTTACGATTATGCCATGATGGATGATGATAGAGCATCCTCTAATGCGCTTACCGGTAATGTATTTGACCCGTGTCGTGATAGCGAAGCAAAAAAACAAGTCTGTCAAGATATCCGCCTACTCGATGCTTATGTTTATGGTGATTTTGAAATCGGTGAAATGCCATTCTCAGTTCGTCTTGGTGATCAAGTCATTAGCTGGGGTGAAAGTACGTTAATTTCACATGGTATCAGTGAGATAAATGCCGTTGATATTGCCCGTTTACGTGCACCGGGTGCTGAATTAAAAGAAGCTTTTATTCCAGTTGGTTCCTTATGGGGCTCATTGGGGGTTACCGATAACTTCAACATTGAAGCCTTTTATCAATACGCTTGGGAAAAAACTATTTTACCACCACCAGGTAGTTATTTTTCGACCAACGATTTTGCTGGTGACGGTGGTCAATATAATAATGTTCAACTCGGTTTTGGTGGCAACCCTGATATAAACTTAGATTACCTAATGGCTAGTCTAAATGAAATTGGTGAAGGTGTTCGAACAGGGAAAATATCACCCACGAAAGCTGCTGGAATGTACGCTACTTATGCCCAAAATATTACTTTAAGAGCTCCAGGCTCTAAAGCTGAAAATGACCCTGATGATGGCGGCCAATATGGTTTGCGTTTATCTTGGTTCTTACCAGAATTAAATGATACGGAAATAAGTTTGTATCATGTGAATTACCATAGTCGTCGGCCAATATTTTCAGGTGTTACGGCAGACTTTAGTGCTGCATCACTAGGAGGGGATATTGGTTACCTAGCAGGTAATGCAATTACTGAAGATAATTATACAGAATTAAATAGCTTTTCTCGTGTTGAACTCGATTATGTAGAAGATATTAAAATGTACGCGATGAGCTTTAATACCACATTAGGCACCACAGCCTTTGCTGGTGAAGTAAGTTACCGTCAAGATGAACCCCTACAAATTGATGATGTTGAACTGCTTTTTGCTGCCGTACCGCAACAACTAGCTAATACAGGAAACCCAGATGCCGCCGCTTTTGATGGGCTATCTCAAATGGTTCAAGCTGATGGCACACCATACCAGCCGGGTCAAACAGCCAAGGGTTATATTTTATCTGATACTGTACAAGCACAAATGACCTTAACGCATTTGTTTGGACCAACTTTTGGTGCCAGTCAATTGGTAGGACTCATTGAAGTCGGTGGTATCAATATTAATGATATGCCCGAGCAAAGCGAATTACGTTTAAATGGACCAGGTACTGCGCGTAGTGGTGGTGTTAGTAATGGTGCTCCAGGTTTAAACAAATTTTTACAAGACGGTGTTGAGACAAACCCATTCCCAACCGAGTTCGCTTGGGGTTATCGTGCAATCGCTAAATTTGAATATACCAACGTTATCGCCGGTATCAACATAGCGCCACGTGTAGTGTTCTCCCATGATGTTAAAGGTATTACACCTGATCCATTATTCATGTTTATTGAAGGGAGAAAATCAATGGCGCTAGGCGTAACCTTTGATTATCAAAGTCGTTGGTCAGCAGATTTGAACTATAACAGTTTCTTCGGTGGTGTTGGCACGACTAATAAGATGGAAGATCATGACTATGTTTCTTTCAGCGTAAAATATTCAATCTAATTTAAGGCAGAAATCATGAGAAATAACATGAATAGAGTCAAACTATTATCATTGACCATCTCTATGGTCTTATCGGCAGGTGCTTTAGCTAAAATACCTGCCGATCAAGCGGCAACGTTGTCGTCGGAGTTAACCCCTTTAGGTGCAACACGTGCTGGTAATAAAGACGGTTCGATTCCTGAGTGGACAGGTGGTATTACTAAGCCTCCTGCAGGGTATACTGCAGGCGATCATCATATTGACCCTTATCCAACAGACAAGATTCAATTTACTGTTACAGCGAGTAATCTTGCAGATTACAAAGCGTTATTAACACCAGGACAAATTAAGTTATTTGAAACTTATCCTGATAGCTATAAAATGAATGTTTATCAAACACGTCGTAGTGCTTCATATCCAGAACATGTTTATCAGGCTGTTAAAGATAATGCGACACGTTCAGAATTAGTTAAAGAAGGTAATGGTATTAAGCAAGCTGCTGTGGGGATTCCTTTTCCTATACCAGCGAATGGTCTAGAGGCCATTTGGAATCATACATTACGCTATCGAGGTGAAAGTGTAACTCGTCAGGCGGGTCAAGCAGCACCGACAGCATCAGGTAGTTTCACTTATGTTGGTTTAAATGAAACATTACTTTTACCATACAGTGTTAAAGATGCCTCACCAGAGGAGCTTGAGAAAACTAATATTTTGTTTAAGTTCAAACAAAAATTAACTGAACCTGCTCGTTTAGCCGGCACAGCATTATTAGTTCATGAAACGATGGACCAAATTAAAACACCTAGACAAGCATGGACTTATAATACCGGTCAGCGTCGTGTTCGTCGTGCACCCAACGTTGCTTATGATGCACCAGGTACAGCGTCAGATGGTTTAAGAACCACAGATGATTTTGATATGTATAATGGCGCACCAAATCGTTATAACTGGACTTTGAAAGGCAAACAAGAATTACTGATCCCTTATAATGACTATCGACTTCATAGTGATAAAGTAAAGTATGAAGATATTTTGCAGGCAGGCCACATTAACCCAGACTTAGTACGTTATGAAAAACATCGTGTTTGGGTCGTTGAAGCAAACCTTAAAGAAAATACTCGTCATATTTACAAAAAACGCGTTTTTTATATTGATGAAGATAGCTGGCAAGTAGCCGTTACTGATATTTATGATAACCGCGATGAGCTTTATCGTATTGGTGTGGCACATGCTATCAATTATTATGATGTACCAACGCTTTGGTCAACGCTTGATGTGTTTCATGATATTCAATCACGTCGTTATATAGCTATAGGGTTAGATAATGAAGCGAAAATGTATGATTTCTCTAAACAACTTAATGAGCGAGATTTTACTCCCGCGGCGCTAAGACGAGAAGGTCGTAGATAATCAGTAACAAAGAAACGGCTGACAAATGTTAGCCGTTTTTTTTAGTGCTAAAGTTAGCGCTTACGTTAATTCAGCTTAATTTAGTTTAGTTTAGTTTTATATTTATCATTAGAACAATCAAAAGAGTGTTGTTATGCGTTTATTAGTTGCTTTTGCAGTTATTTATTTTATCTCCATTTCCTCTGTTTGTGCTGATAATACAGCATTAACTATTGCTACCCCAATCCCAGCAATAGAATCACCATTAGCAAGTAAGTCACTGTTATTAGATATTTCTCCTATAGGACAAGAAAAACTAGTAGCGGTCGGACAACACGGACATATTTTACTCTCTAGTGATGGTGAAAATTGGCAACAAGCCAATGTGCCAGTTCAAGTTACGTTAACCCGTGTGTTTTTTTTAAATGACCTGTTAGGTTGGGCTGTCGGTCATGATGCAACGATATTACATAGCCAAGATGGTGGGCTGAATTGGCAAGTTCAACAATACTTACCTTTACTGCAAAAACCACTATTTGATATTTATTTCAAAAATTCTCAGGAGGGCATCGCTGTTGGTGCTTATGGACAGGTTTTTCGCAGTAATGATGGTGGCAGAACTTGGCACAACGAGTTTCATCAAGAGCTCTTATTAGCTGATGATGTTGAATACCTTAATGAATTACAGGCCGAAGATGAAGCTGCTTATCTAGATGAGATAACCTTTATCTTGCCGCATTTTAATGGCTTAGTTCAAGATGGTACTAGTTTATTTCTATTAGGTGAGGCAGGGTTGCTGGCAAAAAGCGATGATTTTGGCCTGACTTGGCAACAGTATGATGGTTTTTATCAAGGTTCGTTCTTCTCATTGGCGCGAACACAAACGGGTAAGGTTATAGTCGCAGGTCTTAGAGGTCATGTCTTTAGTAGCCTCAATAGTGGCTTGCAATGGGATGAAGTTGCCACCAATACCACTGCATTATTAAATGATATTGTTTTTACTAATGATGAACGTATTTTCATTCTAGGAAACAATGGTATGTTGCTTATTAGCACCGACGATGGTGAAAGTTTTAGTAAAAGACCTCAACAAGATGGGAAAACGTTAATCGCGGGTGTGTGGTTTAAAGGAGAGTTATTAGTAGTCTCTGATGTCGGTATTAAAGTGCTTGATTTACCGAAAAAGTAACGGGAATTACGTAAAACACATAAAAACAATATAAATTTAATAAAGTTCGGAATGTATTAATATGAAAATTTCTCTGGCTAATCGTATTGAAGTAGGCCTATTTCGCCATAAACTCCTTGTACTAATGTTATTCATTATCACGAGTGCTTTTTTTCTTTTTCAAGCGACACAAATAAGACTCGATGCTTCGTTTACTAAAAATATACCGCTAAACCATAGCTATATGAAAACCTATCTGAAGCATAGGACAAATTTTGGTGGTGCTAATAATATTCTTATCTCTGTCTGTGATAGCAATGGCGATATTTTTAATGCTGATTTCTTTAACGCGCTAAAAGGAGTGCACGACAAGTTATTTTTCATTCCTGGTGTAGATAGGATCCAAGTAAAATCACTGTTCTCGCCCAGTACTCGTTTTGTTGAGGTCGTTGAAGATGGATTTGCCGGTGGCCCTGTTATCCCCGCAGATTTTCAACCATCAGAAAAAGGTCTTGGGGTTGTTAAGAGTAATATAGAGAAAGCGGGCATTGTCGGCAGCATTGTTGCCGATGATTACAGTTGTGCCATGGTCAAGGCCGCTTTACTAGAATTTAACCCTGATACAGGTGAAAAGTTAGATACACTTGAAATAGCAGAAAAACTAGAACAAGAAGTTCGTCAAGAGTTTGAACACGATAATATAACGGTACATATTATTGGTTTTGCTAAAATGGTCGGCGATGTAGCCGAAGGTGCTAAAGGAGTCGTATTATTTTTTGCCCTGGCAATCGCCATTACTGCAGTAATGGTCTACATTTTCAGTCATTCAATTCGTTTAACCATTTTGCCAATTCTTTGCTCTTTAGTTGCCGTTGTTTGGCAAATGGGCGTGTTATCAACACTTGGTTTCGGTCTTGATCCAATGTCGATATTAATTCCCTTTTTAGTGTTTGCTATTGGTGTGAGCCATGGCGTACAAATGATAAATTCGGTAGTTAAAAAAGTCGCCACAGGTTTAACACCTGCTTCAGCAGCCCAAGCAAGTTTTCGAGCATTGTTAATTCCTGGTGGAGTAGCATTACTGTCCGATACGGTTGGTTTTTTAACGTTACTCTCTATTGATATTGGTATTATTAAAGAGCTTGCTATCACTGCTTCTATCGGTGTGGCGATGATTATTTTAACTAACCTTATTTTATTGCCGGTATTACTTTCATTTACCAAAATAAAAGTGAGCGCGAAAGTTGGGCAGTTAAGTGAACAAAGTGCTGTGTGGTCATTTATGGCGAGTTTCGCCAGTAAAGGTCCTGCAAGAATAATACTATTCTTTACTGCTATTTTATTCGTTGTTGGCTTTTATCAAGGTCAAGGTTTGAAAATTGGTGAATTGCATGCGGGTGCTCCGGCGTTACATGAATCTTCACGTTATAACCAAGATACTTTCTTAATTACTGATAGGTATGCAATAAGTGTTGATTATATGTCGGTAATTATCGAGACAAGTGCTGATGCCTGTACTTATTACGATACCATGTCAACAATAGACCGCTTTCAATGGCAAATGGAAAATATTGCGGGTGTGCAATCGGCGGTAAGTTTATCCTCTATATCTAAAATTGTTAATGCGGGTTACAACGAAGGCAATCCAAAATGGCGAGTTATTCCACGTAATCAGCAAACGTTAGTACAGTCAATTGCACGGGTACCCTCTTCTAGTGGTCTTCTTAATAGTGATTGTAGTGTTATGCCAGTGATATTATTCTTAGAAGATCATAAAGCAGATACGATTAACACTGTCATTGAAGCGGTTAAAGCTACCGCTAAAGAATTGGGCAGTGAACATGTTCAATTCAAACTAGCCTCTGGTCCTGTCGGTGTTATGGCAGCAACGAATGAAGCGGTTGCAGAAGCACAATTACCTATGATGCTTTATGTTTACGGTGCTGTAATTGCATTGTGCTTAATTAGCTTTAGAAGTATCAGAGCAACGTTAGTGGTTGTATTGCCTTTATATGTAGTTTCGACGCTAGCTCAGTGGTTAATGACTGCACTTGATATCGGATTAACCGTATCTACTTTACCTGTTATCGCGTTGGGTGTTGGTATTGGTGTCGATTATGGTATCTATATTTTGTCTACCATGAGTACTAAGCTGAAAGAGGGGATGAATGTCCATGATGCATACCTTGAGGCATTAAAAGAGCGTGGTAGTGCCGTTCTTATTACCGGCTTAACGTTAGCTATTGGTGTGTCTACTTGGTTTTTCTCAGATTTGAAGTTTCAAGTCGATATGGGAATATTACTCACCTTTATGTTCTTGGTAAATATGTTGGCCGCTATTATCATTTTACCTGCACTGTCAGCCTTTTTATGGGCAGATAAAGTGCATGATAAAAAATAAGAAAGGGTACTGATTTGTTTAGCGTATAGGGCAATATTGCTAGTAACGAAATTTAGTAACAAAGTTGTTAAAGAACAGCGTTCATAACTTACAATTTTACTTTAAACGACAATAAGCACTTAATTAAACAGATAACAGTTTAATTAAGTGCTTTTTTTTTGCAGAAATCAAATAAAAAACACCTGGAAATATTGCATAAATAAACAATAAAAAAGCCGTTTAACCAGTATCTATTTATCATAACTGCATAAACATAGTTTACTGTAAAATAAACGGTTCATTTACGGCTTCACGGCTTTAAAATTAACTAACTAAAATACAAAAAAACACTCGCAAAAGCCTAAGTTTATTCATAAAATTCGGTTGATAGTCTATTCTGTTAGACAATATATAAAAATATAAAGTATAAAGGTTATTCTTATGGCTACTTTGGTCGAAGACATAGGCTTTATCAAAACCAAAAATCAATTATTTTAAGCTTTCTTTTTAAAAGGTAACATACATGGCGTTAGTAAACGGTTCACCCTCGGTTATACTTAGCAATGTTGCACAACTTATCCAACAAAAAGTAAATGGTAAAACAGCTCCCTTAGTCGAGCAGTTTGCCCAGTTACTTTATGGAAACATGTCATCTTTAGACCTCGATCATCGTAATGAAAGTGATATGTATGGTGCGGTGCTTAGTTTATGGAGTTCACTTAATGAGCATAAAGATGATGCTCCTGTTATCCATGTTTTTAATCCTTCAGTAAGTAGAAATGGCTGGAAATCTAGTCATACTATTATTGAAGTGATAATTCAGGATATGCCTTTTTTAGTAGATTCTATCCGTATCGCCTTAAACCGATTAGGTGTATCGCCGCATTTAATGTTAAATGCTCCGCTTAAAATTACGCGTGATAAAAAGCATGAGGTGACTGAATTAGCACCGATTGTTGATAATAAAATAAAATCAAGTTCAGAAGAAACCGTTTTTATAATCGAAATTGACCGTCAATCCAGTCAAGACGAGTTAGACACGATCAAAAGCACTTTGCTTTCTGTGGTAGAAGATATTCACTTAACAGTCAGTGATTGGCAACCAATGTTATCTTGTTTAAACAAGGTTATTGGTGATGTTAAGAAAGGTAAATATCCAGGCTCCAAAGCGGATAAAGAAGATACCTTAAGTTTCTTAAATTGGATTTCTGAGAATAACTTCACCTTAATGGGCTATCGTTCATATGATGTTAAAGCGGTTAAGGGAGATATCTCATTAGCCGCGAATGTTGAATCCAGTCTTGGTTTAATGAAAAATTCACAGGGTCATAAATCACGCTTAGTTTCAAGTTTAAGTGAAGACGGTCGAGAAGTTGCACTGGGTAAAAATCACCTTATTTTAACTAAAACTAACTCTAGTTCGCGTGTACATCGTCCCGCTCAGTTAGATTATATTGGTGTCAAACGTTTTGATGATAAAGGCAATGTCGTTGGTGAAGAGCGTTTCATCGGGCTTTTCGGCTCTGCTTATTACACCAATAGCGCGTTAGATTTACCCTTTATCAGCTCTAAAGTAATGGCTGTTTGCAAAGCGTCTCCTTTTGCAAAAGGAACTCATAATTATAAAGCGTTAATCAACATATTAGAAACGTATCCAAGAGATGAGATATTACAGTCTTCTGTAGATGAGTTACTCCATAATGTAACGGGTATCTTACAGATGCAGGAACGTGATTTTACCGGGTTGTTTGTTCGTCGCGATACCTTTGACCGCTTTTACTCTTGCATGGTTTATGTTCCAAGAGAACGTTATAACACTCAGTTACGTATGGACACGCAAAAATTATTACAAGAAGTGTTTAATAGTAATGAAGAAGTCGAATTCACTACCTTCTTCTCAGAATCGGTTCATGCGAGAACCCATTACATTGTTCGAGTGAACTCAACGAAAGCAGATATCGACGTGAAAGAAATTGAAAAGAACTTAAATGAAGCAGCGCGTAACTGGGATGATAAACTAGTCAGTGCTTTGGGTGCTAATCGCGGTGAAGCTGCAGCGAAAGCATTAAGCCGTAAGTACGTTAAATTTCCACAAGCTTATAAAGATGAAGTTTTACCAGGATCAGCCATTGTAGATATTGAAAAACTTGAAAGTATCAGTGCTGAAAATGAACTAGAAATGCTTTTTTATCAGCCGCTTGAAGAAAAACCTGATAGCCGTTTTGTTAAGTTAAAATTATTCCATAAAGGCGAACCCATTCACTTAAGTGATGTGTTACCTATGTTGGAAAATTTTGGTTTACGTGTTATCGGTGAAAGACCTTACGGCATCAGAACAACAGAAGATGACACAAGTTGGATTTTAGATTTTTCAATGTACCTAACAGGTGAAGGTAAATTTGATGTCTATAAAGTTAGAACACTTTTCCAAGATGCTTTTGCCAAAGTATGGCATGGTGATTTAGAAGATGATGGCTTTAACCGTCTTATATTAGGTGCTGGTATCGAAGGACGCGCGGTTTCTATTTTACGTGCTTTTGCTAAATATGATCGCCAAATTGCTGGTCGGTTTAGTCAAAGTTACATCGAAAATACTTTTTCGCGTTACCCAGAAATCGCTGAATTACTGATCAAATTATTTACCGTACGTTTTGATCCAAAAAGTAAATCAACACCCACGGCGAAAGAGAAAGCAACGAATAAACTATTAGTTGAGATTGAAAGTTCACTTGATAATGTTGCTAACTTAGATGATGACCGTATTATTCGTCGTTTTGTTGAAATGATTAATGCCACTATCCGTACCAACTATTTTCAAGCAGATCCTGTTAAAGGTGATAAATCTTACATTTCATTTAAAATACTGCCTGAACAAATAAGTGAAATGCCTCAACCAGTACCTAAATTTGAAATATTTGTTTATTCTCCACAAATTGAAGGTGTACATTTACGTGGCGGTAAAGTCGCTCGTGGTGGTCTACGTTGGTCAGATAGAAGTGAGGATTTCCGCACGGAAGTACTTGGCTTAGTTAAAGCACAACAAGTTAAAAACAGCGTTATTGTCCCTGTCGGTGCTAAAGGTGGTTTTGTTTGTAAGCAACTACCTAACGGCACTCGTCAAGAAATATTTGAAGCAGGTAAAGAGTGTTATCGTACCTTTATTCGTGCCTTACTCGATATTACCGACAATATTGTTGGCGGTGAAATAGTTCCACCAAAAGATGTGGTACGTTTGGATGAAGATGATGCATATTTAGTTGTTGCCGCCGATAAAGGAACGGCAACCTTCTCTGACGTAGCTAATGCTATTTCAGATGAATATAACTTCTGGCTTGGTGATGCATTTGCTTCTGGTGGTAGTGTTGGTTATGACCATAAAGCTATGGGTATTACAGCGAAAGGGGCATGGGAATCAGTTAAGCGCCACTTCAGAGAAATGGATGTTGATTGTCAAAGTACTGATTTCACCTGTATTGCTATTGGTGATATGGCGGGAGATGTGTTTGGTAACGGTATGTTGTTATCAAAGCATATTCGTTTACAAGCTGCATTTAACCACATGCATATTTTCATTGACCCAAGTCCTGAAGCCGCCAGTTCTTATGTAGAGCGTGAACGCTTATTTAACCTAGCCGGTTGTACTTGGGAAGATTACAACAAAGAACTCATCTCTAAAGGTGGTGGCATTTTCAGCCGTCATGTTAAGTCAATCAAACTTACTCCTGAAATTAAGAAAATGATTGGCACACAAAAGCAGAGCATGGCACCTACAGATTTGATGCAAGCATTACTAACCATGAAAGTTGACTTACTTTGGAATGGTGGTATTGGTACTTACGTTAAAGGAAGTCAAGAAACACACTTAGAAGTTGGTGACAGAGCTAATGATACTTTACGTATTAATGGTGCTGATTTACAAGCCAAAGTTGTTGGCGAGGGTGGTAACTTAGGTTTAACTCAATTAGGGCGTATTGAATATGCTGCTAATGGTGGCCGTATTAACACTGATGCAGTTGATAACGCTGGTGGAGTTGATTGTTCAGATAACGAAGTGAACATTAAAATATTACTAAATACCCTGGTACAAAATGGTGATTTAACCATTAAGCAACGCAATAAATTGCTTGCTGATATGACCGATGAAGTAGGTGATATTGTTATTGATGATTGTTATCGCCAAACCCATTCATTGTCTATTACGGCAATGCGTGGTGTGAATCAGTTAAAAGAACAAGTTCGCTTTATCCATGAACTTGAAAGAGCAGGAAAATTAAATCGCGGCTTAGAGTTTATTCCTGATGATGAAGAAATTGCTGATAGGTTAGCACAAGGTGAAGGGCTAACACGTCCAGAATTATCCGTGTTGCTTGCTTATAGCAAAATGGTACTTAAAGATGATTTAATTCATGTCGAAATTACTGATAATCCTTACCATAACAGCTTACTTATTGAAGCGTTCCCTAAACAGTTACGTGAAAAATATCAAAATGAAATGCAACAGCATCCATTACGTGCAGAAATCATAGCGACTAAACTTGCCAATAAAATTGGTAACGACATGGGGTTTAATTTTGTCAACCGTATGCAGGAAGAAACGGGTGCAAGTGTTGCTGAAATTGCTAATTGTTATACTGTTGCCTGTGCCGTATTTGAACTAGGAGAGTTTTGGAGTCAAATAGAGGTATTGGATAATCAAATATCTACGGCTATCCAAACGGAAATGTTATACCAATATCGTAGAACAGTTCGTCGTGTAACTCGTTGGTTCTTACGTCATCGTAATAAATCGCTATCAATTGCAGAATCAATAGCTTTGTATCAACCAACGTTTACTATTATATCTGAACAATTAACAAGCTTTATGATCAGTGAAGAAATTGAAGCGATGGAACGTGTAGCAAGTGATTTAGTTGAGTCAGCTGTTCCTAAAATAATTGCAAAACGAGTTTCTCAATTAAGTACTTTATTCTCGACCATGGATATTGCTGAAATTGCTCACGAAAATAATTGTACGGTTGAACAAGCAGCCAGCTTGTACTTTAAACTTGGTGCTCGTTTAGAGTTACATTGGTTCTTAGACCAAATTACTCGCCAACCTGTTGCAAACCATTGGCAAGCGCTTGCTCGTTCATCATTTAGAGAAGAGTTAGATTGGCAACAACGTTCTTTAACTTCGGTTGTATTACGTTGTCAATGTGATGCTCAATTTGCAGATTTAGAACAGCTGCTTACCGAGTGGCTTGATACTAATGAACAGCCGCTTGAGCGCTGGAAGCATATATTAGCTGACTTTAAAATAGGGCAGTCTCATGATTTTGCTAAATTTTCAGTAGCGTTACGTGAATTAATGTTATTAAGCTTAAATTGCCAACCTGTATCACCTAAATAAACGTCAAACGTACAATCAAGTAAGTTTATTTTGGTCAATCAAAGCTAGCATATTGTAATGTTAGGGTTAACTGATAAAATCCTCGCCACGCGGGGATTTTTTATTTTTATTATTTGCAATTAAGCCGAGGCATTATGTTTTATCCAGCCATTCGTAAAGTACTTTTTCAGTTTGACGCTGAAACCATCCATGAGTTGACTATTAAAGGTTTAAAAAGCACGGGGAAATCACCATTTAATATTTTTTATAAGCAACAAGTGAAAGACAAACCATTAACGGTTATGGGGATTAACTTTCCTAACCCAGTCGGTTTAGCTGCAGGCCTTGATAAAAACGGTGAATGTATTAATGCTTTTGCGGCGATGGGGTTTGGTTTTGTTGAAGTGGGTACAGTAACACCGCGTCCACAAGCGGGTAATGATAAACCACGTATTTTTAGGTTACCTGCAGCCAATGCCGTTATAAACCGTATGGGTTTTAACAATAAAGGCGTAGATTACTTGGTCTCACAAGTCCAAGCAGCAAATTTTAAAGGTGTTCTTGGTATTAATATTGGTAAGAATAAAGATACACCAGAAGAAAATGCTAAAGATGATTATTTGCATTGTATGCGTAAAGTCTACGATTTAGCTACTTACATCACGGTCAATATATCCTCTCCAAATACGCCTGGCTTGCGTTCATTACAATATGGAGATGCATTAAATGAGCTATTGTCAGCGTTAAAAGCAGAGCAAACCATCCTTGCAGAAAAATATGGAAAGTATATACCCCTTACCGTTAAAATCGCACCCGATTTAACCGGTGATGAGGTGAAATCTATTGCTAAATCTTTAATTGATAATGGCATAGATGGCGTTATTGCGACTAACACCACACTAAGTCGAGAAGGCGTTGAAGGTCTTCAATTTGGTACTGAGCAAGGAGGGTTAAGTGGTCAACCCGTTAAAGATAAAAGTACGCAAGTCATTAAACTTCTTAATGAAGCACTTGATAATAAGTTACCAATTATCGGTGTAGGTGGTATAGCATCAAGTGATGATGCGAATGAAAAACTTCGAGCAGGTGCAACTTTAGTGCAAGTGTATACTGGCTTTATATACCAAGGACCACCTTTGGTGAAAGAAATAGTGAATGGTTTATAAGAGCCTTTAACCACTAGTACTTAATTGTTATTTCACATATTGTTGTTTTGTTACAAGTTCTTACTTGCTGTGTATTGCTATTAGGCTAGACTAGCCGAACAAAAGGCATAAAACAATAATTATTAATAGAGAGTATATCAATGAGTTTCCTGAAAAAAAGTATTTTAGCGATAACAGTATCTACCAGTTTAGTGGTTGCGACGGCAAGTATGGCGCAGCCTGCAAGTTCTGAAAAACATGCTGTTTATGCAACTGAGTTACGTCAGTCAATTTTTAAGTTACTTGGTAGTAACATGGGACCATTAGGCGCTATGGCGAAAGGTAAAATACCACTTGATGCAAAAGTGGTAGAAAAAAATGCGACACGTATCAATCAATTATCTTTAATGATTGCTGACTATACCCGTACAGATACCTCTAAATTTAAAGTAAAAACAGAAGCATTAGCTAAAATTTGGCAAGAACCAGAGCACTTTAGTAAAGATATCGATAAATTAACTATCGCTTCTTCAAAATTAATAGCTGCTGCCAAATCTAATAATGAAAGTGAAATTAAAAAAGCTATTGGTGGTGTAGGTAAAACTTGTGGTGGTTGTCATGACGATTTTAAAGAAGAATAATGACACGCGTATTTATTAAATAAAGATAACTATTACTAAAGCCTTTAACTCAGTTATAAGGCTTTTTTATTGCCTATTTTATAGGGTTATTCAGTTCATATTAAAACCAAAATGACCTTTTGTTTTTCAGTGTAAAAAGCTGTGGTAAATATTTTTCTTAACTCTAGAATTCAGTCAATAGATGTATTAGACTGGAATGGCTTCTATTTTAAAAATAAGTATTATTTAACATAACTTTATAGGGATTTATTATGAAAAAACTTTTAATAGCATCAACATTATTAATATCTACTTCTGCACTAGCAGATGCACCTGGTAGCCAATCATGTGGTTGGGGTAATATGCTTTTTGCTGGACAATCTGGTACTCCAAGCCATGTTCTTGCCGCGACTACAAATAACTCAACAGGTAATAATACCTTTGGTATGTCATTTGGTACTAACGGTTGTTCAACTAAAGGGACATTGACTTACGGTGGTAAGGAAATGATTGATGTTAGTATGATCATGGACGAGTTTAGTGAAGATGTTGCTCGTGGTGATGGTGAAGCATTAACTGCAGTTGCCGTTTCTTTAGGTGTTTCAGAAGCTGATCGTGATTTATTTAAATCTACATTGCATAACAACTTCAATACATTATTCCCTTCAGAAGAAGCAACAACTGAGCATGTAGTTAGCTCAATGTTTTCTTTAATGAAAAATGATGAAACTTTAGCTAAATATACTGTTTAGCATTAATTGTTATCAATGATAAAAGGCTGCTTTAAGTAGCCTTTTTTTATTGGTATTACTTCCGTTAAGCTCACTCATTGCAATTTTATTGCTAATAAATATAACCTATGAAATTTAAAGTAGTTCTTCTATCTATAGCGCTCATTTTTTTTATCTCCCCCAAAGCCAACTCACAACAGCCTAAAAATATTGCTCAATTGGCGCAAACAGAACAATGGCGAGCGTTGTTACATATAAATATACAAACAGAAGCTGATGAACTTGAAAGCTATGTTGATGATGTAAATTTCTTTTTAGCGACTGATGGCAGAGTAAATCCACAAAATGAATTAGTAGCCACAATAGCGGCCTTAAAAGCTCAAGGCGATATACAGTGTAAATTTCCTGCCAGAACATTATTTTTATTAGAAAATATTGAAGGACTTACTAAAGAAGTTGAGCCATTTGTTTGTCAAGAGTACTTAGATTGGCGTAAAAAATTAAATACTACTAATGTGGTGCTAGTTTTTGCTTCAGCGCAATTAAATAGCCCTTCATCTATGTATGGCCATACTTTTTTTCGTTTTGATCCTGATAATGTTGAGCAAGGCTCTACCTATCTTTCTTACGCATTAAACTTTGGTGCCTCTGTAACAGAAGGTGATGCAGGTTTTTTATATGCCGCGAAAGGGTTAACAGGTGGATATCCTGGGCATTTTTCAGCGAACCCATATTTTGAAAAAATTAAAGAATATAACCGTTTAGAAAACCGTGACCTTTGGGAATATGAATTAAATTTAACCCAAGCAGAAATAGATACCATGTTAGCTCATGTTTGGGAGCTACAAGGCATTAACTTTGAGTATTACTTTTTTGATGAGAACTGTTCTTTTCGTTTGTTAGAGCTACTTGATGTAGCAAGACCTGGATTATACCTAGCCAAAAATTTTCCGGTGACAGCAATGCCATTAGATACGGTAAGGGTAGTGCAAGAGGCTGATTTAATAACAGCAACTAACTATAGGCCATCAATTTTAACGGAACTAAAAGCACAATTAGCAATGTTAACTACTGAAGAGAATGAATTAGCACTCGCTTTATCTCAGGAAATTGAAGTATTAGATAGTCAAAAATTTAATAGCCTTACCAATGAACAACAACAACGTATTGTTGATAGTGCCTATCGGTACTTACGTTATCAAAATACATTCAATGGTCGACCTAAGGAAACAACACGCCGAAGTTTTTTATTACTTAGACGACTAAATGAAAACCGAACAAAATTAACAATACCCATTGAACAGCCAGGTAGACCAGACTTAGGTCATAAAACTGCTATGCTTGGCTTTAGTCTAGGGCAAAACCTAGATAAATCCTTTGCAGAAATTAAATACCGAGGTAGCTATCACGATTTGTTGGACCCAATCTCAGGTTATTATACGGGTATGTCATTGAATATGGTTAACGCAATGGTAAGGGTTTACGAAGGCGGAGATGTGAAACTTGAAAAAGCTGAGCTACTTGATATCGTTTCTTTATCTGCAAGGAATAACTATTTCTCACCATGGTCTTGGAAAGCAAATATTAGCGTTGAACAACAATGGACAAAAGATAAAGAAGTACTCGTAACTCAAGGCTCGGGTGGTGGTGGTGTCAGTTACCAACCATTAGATAATAGTTATGTATTTTTATTCGCTACAGGCAGGCTAGAGTTTAATCGCAAGCTTGATACGTACGCTGCGGTAGCACCCGGTTTACATGTAGGTTTTCTATATCACTGGCCAAGAAGTACATTATTAGTTGATGCAGAACACTATCAATTTTTGTTTGATCAAACACAGCGTAGTAGAGTGAGCTTTGAGCAAAGTGTACAGATTGCTGATAACGACAGTTTACGTTTTTCTGCTAATTTTCATCGTATTGAAAGTAATACTCATGAGAATAATAGTTTTCAAGAGTTTAAGCTCGAGTATCGCCACTACTTTTAAAGTACAGATAAGAGCTATCATTCAAACTGCTTAATGAAAGCAAGTGGTTATTTATCAATAACCACTTAACAAAAACTATTAAGCAGTTGATAATTCTTTCTTAATAATCGTTATTTTAATTGGAAAGTATTAGTAGGACCCAGCCATGGGTACTAATAATAAAATTCTTCAATCACAGGGGCATTGATCACAACTAACCAATAGACAAAAATGATACAGCAAACAGCAACAACACAGGCAAGAATAATCTGTGAGTGTGGAATTGCGTCAGAAGGTTTTACTTGCTCAGTTGTCTTTTTACCCGTGATCATGGGTAGTACTAAGTTTTCTTTTTTCACTCGCCAATAAAAAGTGATTGCTGCGATATGTAAAACAATGGCGGCAATCATAAAATCAAAAGTATTATGATGCAAAAATTTCATAACCGTTTCTAATTCATTACTTATACTGCCGTAATAGGGTCCTGACGAAAAGACATCATCATTAATGAATAAGCCACTGATTGCTTGTGCTGATATGAGTAATATCATTAAAATTACCATCAAAGCACCCAGAGGATTATGACCAGCTGTGCTCTTAGCGGTATTTGAACTTCGTAAATAAGATGTTAGTGCTTTTGGAGAGGGAATAAACTGTGAGAATCGCGCATGTTTAGGTCCGATTAAGCCCCATAAAATCCGAAATGCTATTAAAGCTAACGCAACAAAGCCTAATTGCATGTGAATCTCGACCAGATCAGCGCCTTGCTCAGCGGTATACCATGCCGACAAAATAGTAAGGGCAAAACTCCAATGAAAAATGCGTAAGGGTAAATCCCAAATTAGATGTTTTTCAGTCACACGATAACCTTTAAATGTTTCAGTAGCATATAAATAAGACGTTTATTTTACCCTAACTGACTCTATGAAGTTAAGGCAAGAAATGTACAAAGATAACATTTCTTTTAGTTTCAATTTACAAACAGTAGTGAGCTGTCTATTTTATTTTTGTATGTTTTTAGCTCCATGATAAGATGAATTAGCTAAAAAAATAATAAAACACAAATAATACAACACTATAACAAGACAAATACTATGAAAAAAAATAAATTTATTAGTACAATTTCTTTGCTATTACTTAGTACACAACTGATGGCTCAGACAACCTTGATAAAGAATATTAATGGTTATACTTTCCTTGATAAATCGTTAACACAGTTTTCTGCTATTTCGTTTACTGATGACACTATCGATAGAGTTTATCACCGGGCTGAAGTGGTTGAAGTACCTAATGATGCCTTAGTTATAGATGGCCAAGGTCAAACGATGCTACCAGGCCTCATTGATGCACACGGCCATGTTATTGGTTATGGACACAGTTTACTTCGGGTAGATCTGGTTAATACTTTCTCAGAACTTGATGCCGTTAATCGCACTATCTCTTATGCCAAGGATAATCCCTCAATGAGTTGGGTTCTTGGTCGTGGCTGGAATCAGGTGCAATGGACCAATAACAGCTATCCAAATGCGAAAAGCTTAGATGAAGCTTTTCCGAATAAGCCAGTGTGGCTCAGACGAGTTGATGGTCATGCTGGTTGGGCAAATTCTAAAGCAATGGCGTTGGCGGGTATAACTGCCACAAGTAAAGCCCCAGCAGGAGGGGAGATCATAAAAGATCAAAAAGGTCAGCCTACTGGCGTTTTTATTGATAATGCAATGGCGTTGATAACGGCTAACATTACTCAGCCAACGCCTATAGAAGATAAAATAGCTTTGAAAAGAGCAATGCACTCACTGGCAAGTTTAGGATTAACCAGTGTGCATGATGCTGGTATTGAGCAAAAAGATATTGCGTTATATAAAATGCTTGCTAGTGAAGGAAATATGACCATTCGTATTAATGGCATGTTGTATTTACCGAGTACAAATTGGCAGCAACAATTAGAACAAGGACCTTATAGAACAAAAGATGACATGTTTGCTGTTAACAGTGTCAAAATTCAAGCAGATGGCGCATTAGGCAGTAGGGGAGCTTCATTAATTAATGATTACAGCGATCATTCAGGCCACAAAGGTTTGTTATTGCATGATAAAAAAATACTACAACACTATATTGATTTTGCTATGAACGCTGGCTTTCAAGTTAATACTCATGCCATTGGTGACAATGCTAATAAATTAATATTAGACCTTTACCAACGAGCCATTAAGCAAAGTAAATCTAAGGCATTACGCCATAGAATAGAACATGCTCAAGTATTACGTTTAGAAGATATCCCTCGATTTTCTTTACTTAATGTCATTGCTTCGATGCAAGCGACACATGCCACGAGTGATAAAAATATGGCTGTTACTCGACTAGGAGAAAAACGAATTTTAGGTGCTTATGCGTGGCGAAAACTGCTTGATAGTAATGCTATTATTGCCGCAGGCTCAGATTTTCCGGTAGAATCACCCAACCCATTCTTTGGTTTACATGCCTCAATTACCAGACAAGATCATAAAGACTTACCTGTCGGCGGCTGGTATGCAGACCAGAAAATGACACGTGCTCAAGCATTGAGAAGTTTTACCATTGATGCAGCATATGCTGGGCATCAAGAAAAGTTTATAGGTAGCTTAGAAGCGGGTAAAAAAGCTGATTTTATTTTACTTGCGGATGACTTACTGACTATGCCTGAAAGCCAAATTTGGCAAAGTCAGGTATTACAAACCTGGGTAGCAGGTAAAAAGGTTTTCTCGGCTCTTGATGTTCCATCAATTAAATAAACAATAGAGTTCGATAATCACTGACGTGTTGAAAGCGGTTTTCAATTGAAAAACTATGACGCCGAAAATTTATTAGATATAGAATGACTATACCAGTACAAATTTTATTTGTTATAGCTTCTTTGACATAGCACTGAGGTGGGAAGAAATTTAATCAAATTGGTATAATATCAAATATTAAAAAAGCCGATAATAATAATTATCGGCTTTTTATTTTTTGTTTCTACTAAAATAATGCTTTCGCTAGAAATTACTAGTAGCTTTCATTATGTACACTTAGTACCGCACGACCCGATGGATCTGCATTGTTTTGAAAACTTTCGTCCCAAGCTAAGGCTTCTTCTGTACTACAAGCAACAGATTTTCCGCCAATAACACAATCAGCAGCTGTAGCTAATGGGTATTTGTCTTCAAAAACAGTACGGTAGTAATAACCTTCTTTGTTATCAGGTGTATTTACCGGGAATCTAATGTGAGCATTTTCAAGCTGTTGGTCAGTAACAAGTGACTCGACATGGGCTTTTAAACCATCAATCCAAGAATAACCTACGCCATCCGAGAATTGCTCTTTTTGACGCCATAAGATTTCTTTTGGTAAGTAACCTTCAAAAGATTCACGTAAAATAGCCTTTTCCATTTTACCATTGCCACACAACTTATCTTCAGGGTTGATGCGCATTGCAACATCCATAAAGTTTTTGTCTAAAAATGGTACGCGCGCTTCAATGCCCCAAGCCGACATAGATTTATTTGCACGTAGGCAATCAAATTTATGAAGTCTATCAAGCTTACGGTTAAGCTCTTCATGGAATTCTTGTGCGTTTGGTGCTTTATGGAAGTACAAGTAGCCGCCAAATATTTCATCAGCACCTTCACCAGATAGAACCATTTTAATGCCCATCGCTTTGATTTTACGCGCCATTAAATACATTGGCGTAGAAGCACGGATAGTTGTTACATCATAGGTTTCTAAGTGATAAATAACTTCTTTAAGTGCATCAATACCTTCTTGCTCGGTAAAGACTACGCTGTGGTGGATAGTACCAATACTATCAGCGACAGTTTGTGCTGCAATTAAATCTGGTGAGCCTTCAAGACCACAGGCAAATGAATGTACTTTTGGCCACCAAGCTTCAGCTAAATCATTATCTTCTATGCGACGTGCAGCAAATTTTTGCGTAATCGCAGAAATTAGTGACGAATCTAAACCGCCTGATAACAATACACCGTAAGGTACATCAGTCATTAAATGACTTTTAACTGATTCTTCTAATGCTTCACGAATTTTAGTGGTGCTAGTGGTATTGTCTTTTATCGCGGCATATTCTTGCCAGTTACGTTTGTAATATTGCTGTAATTTTCCAACACGGCTATCAAGAATATGCCCTGGAGGAAATTCTTCAACAGTTTTACAAATCGGCATTAAGGCTTTCATTTCAGAGGCAACATAGAAGTTACCTTCACTATCATAACCCGTGTACAAAGGAATAATACCAATGTGATCACGTGCTACTAAATAAGAGTTATCTTTTTCGTTGTACACAATAAAGGCAAACATACCTTGTAGTTTGTCAACAAACTCAACACCAAATTCTTCATATAGAGGGAGAATAACTTCACAATCTGAGGCTGTTTGAAACTCATAATCAACGTTTAAAGTACTGGCTAATGCTTTGTGGTTATAAATTTCACCGTTAACAGCAAGTACATTGCTTTTATCACTATTGTATAACGGTTGAGCACCATGCTCAGTATCAACAATAGATAAGCGCTCATGCACTAATATGGCATTGTCGCTGTGATAAATTCCAGACCAATCAGGACCGCGGTGACGTAAAAGACGAGAACATTCTAACGCTGTAGGACGAAGTGCATCAGCACCTGTTTTTATATCTAATATACCAAAGATTGAACACATTGAAGCGCTACTCCTTTAATTATTGTTTGAATCGAATTGTGGACTGAATACATATTCAGCCTGTACACAGTGCCACGTTGGTCAAATAAATCAACCCAAAAAGTGAAGTTTTTACACTAAAGTGTTTGAGCGCTCGATAAATGAGCTATTAATTGTTTAATATCCCTGGTAATAACCGTATTTTAAGTTTTTATAGGTAGGCAGAATGGTTGATATTATCGATCTCGAAAAAAGATTAACCTGATAATCCAACTAATATGTATTTCATTAACCGGCAATCTTGATTTGGAGACGTTTGAATAGTCAGGTGACGTTGTAAATGGCCCTTTGTCATATAACTTAAATGTGCACTAGCTGATGGGATTTGCTCATTACCAATGTACTGCTATATACTGCTAACAGGTATCACGTGATAAATTTTTGGAATAATAATTAAATTACTCAAATACTGTGTGCTTTTTATCAGTGGATTAATGTGTAGTAAAGCCAGTGCTCAAGAAATATTAATGGCGTTTAGCCAAGAGATCCCTCCCTATATTATTGAAACAAGTAATTCCGGGATTGAAATTGATATCATATCTGCTGCTTTGGCATATAAAGGACATACACTAAAACCTTTGTACTTTCCTTTAGGTAGAGTTCCTATCGCTTTTAGTCATAATCTGGTCGATGCGGCGATGGGCGATATGGGTGTTCATTTAAAGGATGGATTTTATGCGAGTCCTGCCGTTATTTATGACAACATTTTTATTACACTTAAAAGTAGAGGTATTACAATAAATAAACCGAGTGACTTAGATTCTTTTCACATTGCTTCTTTTCAAGGCGCGGAAAAACGATATCCTGACTGGTTAAAAAGTGTTGTTAAAGATAACCGGTTTTTTGGGGTCAGCGAGCAGTTAAGACAAGTTGAATTATTACAACGAGGGCGATTTGATGTTGTGCTCTGTGACCGTTATATTTTCAGATACTTTGTTAATAAAATTGAGTTAATGAAAGAATTAGAAATTAGTGAAGTTGATGAACATAACTTTATCACAGTAGACCCAATGAATTATCGTCCAGTATTTAGAAACAAAAAAATACGCGACGATTTTAATTTAGGGCTGAGTTACTTGAAAGAAAGTGGAGAATTCCAAAAAATATATGATAAGTATTTAGACTCGTAAATCCTCACTGAGAACTGAGTTGATTATTCAGCTCTACTATTAAAATTTAGTTTTTCTTCAATAAAAGTATAATACCATTCCGTATAAAGAAGTGACCACTTAAAACGGCATGGGCGACATTAGAACAATCAAAATATGCGTAGTTATAGTTATTCTACATCAAGCATGTTTTGTGAAGTTATCATGATGTTCCATGGGTTCCCAATGGGCGAGTACCTAATAAAAGGTAAAGGCTTATATACTGCGTTATTGATTTTTGAAAGGACACTACATGGAAGGAGCTTATTCGATAATACAGGAGCAATTATCCTCAATACATTATCCAGAATAACCACTAATACAATATGTGCCTTAATCATTCATGGTTACGCTGTCCCGAAAATCGCATTGTGCAATATCATGATGACAAGCACTAGTTCAGAATTAAATTCCTTAAGTTTTAGTTAGGTTTTAGTTAAGTTTTAGTTAAGTTTTAGTTAAGTTTACTATCTTAATCTACTGACACTAAGTAGTTTTAATCATAATTTTTTAAATGATTTGATGAATAGCGTTTTTAATTATTTTACAAATGGTGTCTAGGAATATGTTGATGAAAAAAACACTCACTTTGATTTTTCTTTTGATAACTTTCACTGCTTCAGCAACTTCAACGGAGCAGGAGTATAGTCCTAGACAATCTCTTGAAAATGCGTTGTTGGCTCAAGAAGGTAAGGTAGTTTATGTTGATTTTTGGGCGTCATGGTGTGGCCCTTGTATTAAATCTTTTCCTTGGATGAATAAAATTCAGCAGCAATATAAGCAACAAGGTTTTACAGTAATCAGTATAAATTTGGATGCTGATGCAATGAACGCGAGAAAATTTCTACAAGATAACCCCGCGTCATTTGCGGTTATTTATGATCCTGAAGGCACCATAGCCAAACATTTTTCCATTCAGGGCATGCCAACAAGCATGTGAATAAGCCGCGATGGCGTGATAAAATATCGTCACAGTGGCTTTTTTACCGGTAAAACAAATCAATATGAAGATGAGATTAAACAGTTACTTAACTCATCATCAACCACTCTTTCTAAAAAGACTCATAACAAGACAAAGCGAGGCAATCATGAAAGCTGATAAACCCGTATTTAAACCGTTATCGCAAACTAATACATCTAAAGTTCATATATCAAAAGTTCATGCGTCAAAGATTAAACTTGCGCTATTAACTGCCGTCACTCTCAGTCTTAGCGGCTGTAGTAGTTTAGGGGTAGAACCTTGGGAGCGTTATTTGTTAGCAAAAAAAGAAATGGCACTAACATCGAGCCCTGTTGATGCTGCTTTAGATGATCATATCTACTTTTCTAAAGAAGCATCGAGTGGCGGAAAAAGTTTTGGTGGTGGCGGTTGTGGGTGTAACTAATGAATAATATAAAAAAGACAAGTAAGAAAACCAATAAAAAACCTAATATAAAAGCAGCGCTATCTTTAGCGACAAGTGCTTTACTTGGTACTGGCGCTTTATCGGGTGGCGTGGCGCAAGCAACAGAAGCTGACGAGTGGCAATTTGATAGTGCATTTCTACTATATTCGGAAGTTGACAGAGTAAGTGCAACTGAAGCTATTATTGCGGGCACAAAAACCTTTGAAAACGATGAAATTTTAAGTCTGAAATTAACAATTGACGTCTTAACTGGCGCGTCAGCGAATGGTGCGGTTGCACAACCTAACGCACAAACATTCACTCGTCCTTCAGGTAATGGCCAGTATGTTACGCCGGCAGGTGAAACACCGTTAGATGATACTTTTCATGATACGCGTGTTCAACTGAATGGCCAGTGGACACAACCATTATCGGAAAATATCATCGGTAGTGTCGGTGGACATTTTTCTAAAGAGTATGATTATTTATCTTTAGGTGTTAATGGTAATTTAGCTTATGACTTTAATAAGAAAAACTCTACCATTTCAATGGGGTTAAGTTATTTTCAAGACACATTTACCCCAGAAGGAGGTATTCCAAAACCGCACTCATCAATGTTAGTTGGCGACTCTAGTTCACCAGAGTGGGACGCTGAATTTGCCAAAACAAGGGTAGGGGAAAATGATGATAAGACTACTGCCGATATTCTTGTTGGTTTTACCCAAGTGATAAACCGTCGCATGGTCACTGCTTTTAATTATTCATATTCAATGGTTGACGGTTATTTAACAGACCCATTTAAAGTGGTTAGTGTGCTAAATAAGGAAGGGTTAGCACAAGATTATAGCTATGAAAATCGCCCGGACTCTCGGGTAAAGCAGAGTACCTTTATGCGGGCTAAATATCATTTTGATGATAGCTTACTTAATACTGTCGCTGATGTCTCTTATCGCTATATGTGGGATGACTGGGGAATTAACTCTCATACCATTGATACACGTTTTACTGTCCCTGTTGGCGCAACAAGTTATATTGAGCCGCATATTCGATTCTATCAGCAAGGTGCAGCTGATTTTTATAAGCCATATATTATTGATGATCAACTACCTGCAGGTTTTGTTAGTGCAGATTATCGCATTGGTGAAATGACCACAGTTACGGTCGGCGCAAAATATGGTGTGGTACTTAATGGCGGAAATGAACTTTCTTTCAGGCTTGAATACTACCGTCAAACGCCAACTAATGCAGGATTTACTGAGCCAAGTGCATTAAAAGGGCAGGATATATATCCTGTAGTTGAGGCGCTTATTGCACAAGTGAGTTATTCCTTTTAAACTATTACCACTTACTTTTTAGCTATTATTTTCAATACTATGCAAAAAAAACGGACACTTAAATTAAGTAACCAAAAAGACAGCCATAACATTAGTTTTAATGCGATGGCTAGTCCGTGTGAGGTGATAGTTCAAACTCAAAATAAACGTTTAGCAGAGCAAGTTGCTCAATGTGTTAGTCGTGAGGTTTGGCGTATTGAAGACAAAAACAGTCGATACGACAGCCGAAGTCTTTGTAGTCAAATAAATACCAGTGCCGGCAAAAAAATAGCCATTGATGAAGAAACTTTTTTGCTACTCAACTTTGCTGACCAGTGTTATCAATTAAGTGAAGGTCTTTTTGACATTAGCTCAGGGGTGCTAAGAAAAGTATGGTCGTTTGATAGCGCAAGCGGCGAGTATCAAAATTTTCCTAGTGAAACAGAGGTTAACAAATTACTGGGTTGTGTTGATTGGCAAAGAGTCGTTTATGATCGACAAAACATTACTTTACCACTCAATATGGAACTAGATTTTGGCGGTATAGGTAAAGAATATGCAGTGGATCGCTGCATATTATTAGCAAAACAAATAACGGATGAACCTATTTTAGTCAATTTAGGTGGTGATTTAGCAGTTACAGGTCCAAGACTTAATAATCAAGCATGGCAAGTGGCTATTGAACACCCTGACAATGATGCACTTGGCCAACCCCAAGATATGATTGTTGCACTTAATCATGGGGCGTTAGCCACCAGTGGAGATGCCCGACGATATTTGATAAAAGAAGGCATTCGGTATGGGCATGTGTTAAATGCAAAAACAGGTTGGCCGATAATCCATGCGCCACGCTCCATCACAACCGTTGCACCCCAATGTATTCAGGCGGGGATTTTAGCTACCTTAGCGCTATTACAAGGTGAGCATGCCGAACAGTTTTTAACTGAACAAGACATTACTTTTTGGGCAAGAAGGTAACTAATCATAATGAGAATTTTATGGGTATAATATCTCTTAATGACGCTTTATTTTAAATAAAAACCAACATGTTGATGTAGTCTAACCATCATTTCTTCTTGTTCACCAACAATATCGAGTTTTTGAGCGAAAGAGTGCAACGCTTGCTCTATTTTATTAACAAACTTACCGTAACCATGACTGGTTTTATCCTGTTCACTGGCAACAAAAACTAGCTGTACATTGTCTACCAATTTAGCCGAATTCCACTTACAGGTATAACCGCAACTTGTATGTAGTGGGTTGTAGCTAAGCATTAATAACTCGCCAGAGGTAACAACGTTTTCATCTTCGCCAGAACGTATAATAGGCACCAATCCGTTCGCGATTACCGCGCCATTATTTAAGTTTTGATTTTTAGCCGCACTGATGAAAGCATCAGCGATAAAGCTGTACAGTGGGTTGTAACGCTCTTCAGGATTCTCATCATCACTAACCAGTGCCCGAACTCGTCGGTTAATGGGGAAGTCGACTACTGCATAAGTTAAAGCTCTGGCCTGTGCGGGCAGAGTGTGTTGATCCGCCATGTATCTATCTGCAATGGGTCTAAACTTATGCGCCTGGCTTCCTTCAATACCTTTACGCTTAGCGAACAAGTCGTAAGTTAAATGTTGATGATCACTCACGCGGATGTGTTCTGGTGCAATATCAGTCTCACTTGCAAAGGCCATTAAGGCTTTAGTGACCACTTGGTGGAACTTGGCAGACTGACCACGAATATCATCGCCGCTAGCTAAGAATATCAAAGTGATTTTTTTTGCTTTGTTCGCGCCATTAAAAAAAGAATTTCGGCTAGTGTGGTATTTCGGGTTATATAAAAACAGCACTTGTTGTTTAGTTTGAGCGGTAAGTTTTTCAGGACTAAAACGTACTCGAGCAAATTTATCGTTGGCGATAAACTGTGCACTCTCAAGAGAAAAATTATCATTAATGGCAAAGAACTTATTAGCAAGATGCTGATATAGTTTTTCGTATGGCGTTTCACTACTGTGATCAATAAGAGGTTGATACTGCGCTATTAATTCATCAGTTAAAGGAATTTT
Organism: Colwellia psychrerythraea; assembly: GCA_002163005.1. GTDB lineage: Bacteria > Pseudomonadota > Gammaproteobacteria > Enterobacterales > Alteromonadaceae > Colwellia > Colwellia psychrerythraea_C. The sequence goes on from MAAF01000025.1 coordinate 27,079, forward strand.
AGCCATCAAATATTGATTTTCTCTGGCAGATGAAGGGATATAAGCTTTGTGTTGTAAGTTTTTTGTACGTGAAATAGGCATAGCCACACCTGTAAAGTTGAGTGAAATTAAGTTTATTTCATGCAATTATACGAGATTTGTCGTACTACTATATGATGTAAATCAATAGAAGAGTCTACAAGATGTTAAAAGTTGTAATTGGTTGTTTATTATTCACTTATTGCTTGTGTCTAGCGGTGTAAGTCAGTGTTTAAGCTTGTATTTCTGTGTATTATAAAGCATGGTTATAGCCAATACCAATCAAGATGCATGTTTCAGAGTGCACTATGAATGGTAATGGGTATATAACAATCAAGATTGCTACAAGGTCGATATGCTATGAAAAAATTAAAAAATGAAGCTGAATTACTTAAAAAAGCGTTAACCATTGGTGAAAAGTATGCTGTTAATCGCGGTTATAATAGTTTTTCTGCAACAAACTCTGCTAAAGATAAGGTAGAAAGTCTTTATCGCTTATTAGTCAATGACAAGCTAATTCAAGCGTTAGCGGTTGAGAATGAAGATCAACCTAATATGAAACATAAATTAGCACTTTGGATTGCAAAACAGTTGCCAGCGGGGCATGAATTACTGAAGTAATAAGTTAATACAAAGGTAAATGAAGCAAAGTATTATTAAAATTTGCTTCATTTACCTATTATTACCCCCGTTATACCCAAACTACTTGAAGCTGCGTGTTTCAGGACGCTTGGGTATAGACTAAATATTCTAAAAACTAGCCTGTAACCGCAATTTTCCGTGGCATTCAACCATCAACACTGCTAGATTAATATTGGGATTCTAATTAGGAATTAACAATAAGGTACTTAAGGTTAATTTGCTTAGGCAAATTTATGACCAGAGTATCGTCAACATTCATGCTAATAATATAATAGCAATGAAATAAGCAACGAAATAGTAGTAGAGAGCCAAACTATGTACCAAACTGACGATGTACGCATCAATAAAATTAAAGATCTTTTACCTCCAATTGCTTTATTGGAACGATTTCCTGCGTCAGAGCAAGCAACTAAATCAGTCGTTGCAGGCAGAACTGCTATTCACAATATTCTCAAAGGTAAAGATGATCGCTTATTAGTGGTTATTGGGCCTTGTTCTATCCACGATCCTGAAGCGGCACTTGAATATGGCCAACGCTTAGTAAAACTACGTGAAGAGTACAAAGATAGTCTTGAGATTGTCATGCGTGTTTATTTTGAAAAACCACGTACTACCGTTGGTTGGAAGGGTTTAATCAATGACCCTTATATGGATAACAGCTTTAAATTGAATGATGGTTTACGTTTAGGCCGTAAGTTACTAGTTGAACTAAATGACCTTGGTTTACCTACGGCGGGCGAGTTCTTAGATATGATCACGCCGCAATATATGGCGGACCTTATGTGTTGGGGAGCCATTGGCGCTCGTACCACTGAATCACAAGTTCACCGTGAATTAGCATCAGGACTTTCATGTCCAGTTGGATTTAAAAACGGAACTGACGGTACCATTAAAATTGCGATTGATGCCATAGGCTCAGCTTCTGCATCACACCACTTTTTATCAGTAACAAAATTTGGCCATGCTGCCATTGTTGAAACTACAGGTAATAGTGATTGTCATATCATTTTACGTGGTGGTAGAACGACAAACTTTGATGCCGATAGTGTTAAAGCGGTTACTGAGCAATTAACTAGCTCTGATTTGAATACTAAGGTGATGATTGATTTTAGTCATGCTAACTCGAGCAAAAAATTTGAAAATCAAATGTTAGTTTCTACTGATGTCAGTGCTCAAATAAACCAAGGTAACGACAATATCTTTGGTGTGATGGTTGAAAGTCATTTAGTTGAAGGTAATCAAAGCTTGGTTGAAGGTAAAGCTGCCGTTTACGGACAAAGTATTACTGATGCATGTATTGGTTGGGATGATACTGAAAAGTTATTAAGTCAGTTAAATGAAGCGGTTGCTGGCCGTCGAAATGCTGAAGGTTAATCTAGCTTACAAAAGCTAACAATTCCCTTTACTCATCATTCATGATAAAACGTCTAATTAACTCTTTATAATTAGACGTTTTTTTATGCCTCAAACGCCGCCCGTTCTCGATCAAATCCAAACTAGTCAGCAGTCTATTACAGCCATTTTAAATAAAATTGAAACTGTAGTATTAGGTAAACCCAAAGAGTGTCGTTTAGCGCTTGCTTGTTTACTTGCCCAAGGGCATTTATTAATCGAAGATTTACCTGGTATGGGTAAAACCACACTGGCTCATGTATTAGCGACCACACTCGGTTTAAGTTATCAGCGCACCCAATTTACCAATGATTTATTGCCGGCTGATGTTGTCGGTTTTTCAATTTTTGATAAAGAAACTAATCGATTCGAACTTCACAAAGGTCCGATTTTTAATCAAGTGGTACTGGCTGATGAAATTAACCGGGCCAGTCCAAAAACACAGAGCGCACTGCTTGAAGCCATGGCCGAACAACAAGTCAGTATCGATGGTATTACCCATGAATTACCTACGCCATTTTTTGTGATTGCTACCCAAAACCCACTTTTTCATGCGGGGACTTACCCTTTACCAGAGTCACAACTAGATCGTTTCATGATGCGATTATCCTTGGGTTTTCCGGACTTAAAAGCTGAAAAACAAATTTTATTGAGTATGAGTCAGCGAACTAATCAAACATTACAAAATGTTAAGGTAGATAATGAAGCAATGATTGAACAAGAAGAGCTGATTGCCATACAAGATGCAGTGACTCAGATTAACGTATCAAATGATGTTCTTGATTATATTATTGCCTTAAGTCATGTCAGTAGACGTGCTTATAGTGGTCAGGCTAATGTTGCAAATATGACATGGGATAATACGCCTGAAATCAACTGTAAACCGTTATCACCAAGAGCATCGAAGGCATTATTACAAGCGGCTAAAGCCATGGCTTTTATTGATAACCGTGATTATGTTTTACCTGATGATGTGCAAGCAGTATTTTATGTTGTCTGTCAGCACCGATTAGAAATGCAACCGAACCAACAAATAGGATCGAATCAGAGAGATAGCTCTAGTGTGGCTAATCAAATACTTAACTGTGTTGATGTGTTAAATCCACTTGGTTATTCATAAGGGTTACTTATGGGAGTAATGACAATCTTTTCATTACCAAAATCGGTTAGAAGATTGGTTGATAAATCTTTTGAATATTGGCTTTCCCGCAGGATCCCTAATAGGAAAGAACATCAACTAAACAGCCGTAATATCATGATATATCCAACTCGTTTTGGCCTGTCGTATTTAGGTTTTGTTGTGCTCGTCTTTTTATTGGGAACCAACTACCAAAACAATATCATTTTATTGTTTAGTTATTTACTGGCGAGTTTGTTTATTAGTGTGATGTTACATAGCTTTTATAATTTTTCACAATTGCGCTTTTATAGTATGGCAAAACAACAAGGTTATGCGGGTGACGAGTTATACTTTCCAATTCAAATAACCGCGGTAAAAATGCATTATGATATAAATGTTCATTTCACCGATCGCACACTAAATAGCCAAATTGAAAGAATCGTCCAATGTCCGCGGGGCAGTCAAGAAATAAAATTATCATATAAATCGTCTAAACGTGGCAAGCACTACTTAGGTAGAGTCACCTTATTCAGTGAGTATTCTTTAGGTATCTTTAAAAGCAAGAGCATCTTAGATTTTGGCCACTGCGCCATTATATACCCTAAACCTACCAACTTAATTGTCGGTCAATATCAGCTATCCCCTCAATCAGATGAACAGAGTATAGAAAGTTATCAAACGTCTAATCTAGTTGGCACCGATGATTTTTCAGAACTTAAAAGCTTTGTTAGAGGGGAGTCGAGGGCAAGAACCGCTTGGAAGCAGCTAGCCAAAGGGCAAGGACATTATTCAAAACATTATCAAGCAAACCAAGGTCAATTAAAGTGGCTAAAACTTGATGACATGCCAAGTAATGATGTAGAAACGAAATTGTCTTATTTGTGTTTTCTCATCAATGAGTTAACCGCAACGAATCAACATTTTGGTTTAGCGCTTTCTACCGATACCAACAATAGGTCAATGAACATCCCACCTAACACTGGCATCAATCACCAACAAGCTTGTTTAACCGCACTGGCATTATATTGATGAATTTTTTCAAGAGGAAAACTACTCAACCATCCTCGGGCTGTCTTGGTAAAGGCGATAATAGTAATAAAATAAACTTTAGCTTAAGCATAAAAAACACTTGGTTACTATGGCTGTGCCAATGTTTAAATATTGCAGTTATCGCCTTAGAATTAAGTACTTGGATGCTCGCCATTATTTCATTGTCTCTTGTCTGGCAGGCGCTTTTATTACATCAAAACCGAGATCGTGTTAAAGCAAAAAAACCGATAAAAACGGGTATACAACTCAACCATCGTCAAAACACTCATCTAAATAAGCAACGAGTTACTAATGTTGCACCTATATTACTCGGGATATTTGCCTTATTAGGCTGCTTAGCTATTGCTATTACGGCAAAAGAGGTGGGCATACTAACAAGTATGCTGCATCTATTGTGTTTTTCTTATGTACTTAAAGCCTTTGAACTAAAAGCCCGTAGTGATTTTTATCAGCTATTTCTTTTAGGATTATTTGTGCTGGCCTCTTCGCTTATTTTTAGGCAAGATTTAGCTTTTACGCTGATAACTTTCACCTTATTGGTCATCAATTTAGCGGTGTTGTTACAACTTTTCTCATTGGAGAAGGCTTTTGCAACGAATATTAAAGTGGTGGTTATCTTACTGGGGCAGAGCATTCTACTGGCGATTGTACTTTTTTTAGTGTTTCCTCGGTTATCACCTTTTTGGCAAGTCCCGCTAGCAAAGTCAGCTGAAACTGGTTTGCCAGATACCGTTAAACCTGGAGATATCGCAAATTTAACGCGCTCTACTAAGTTGGCCTTTCGTGCTGATTTTGGTCAACAAAAAGCGCCTGCTTATTCACAGCTATATTGGCGTGCAATGGTGTTAGAAGATTACGATGGTAGACAGTGGAGTAAACAAAAGGCAGCGAGAACAACACCATCAAATACGGTTGCTGGTGCAGATAAAAGCTCAAATGATAAATCGTTAACTTTTGATGCTAGCACAACAGATGTTTTGCCCTTAAATTACCAAGTTATTGTAGAGCCGAGTTTTCAAAAATATTTATTTGCATTAGCGCCAGCGGTTGTCGCAGGTGATAAAAGTGGCATCAAGGCTCAAACTGGCTACACCTTCAGTAGCACAAGCGTTATTAGCCAAGCTAAATCCTATCAATTAGCGAGCTACTTAACTGCGCCGTTAGCCCTTGAGTTATCGCAAAAAAGTAAGCAGGTTAACTTGCGCTTTCCAGAGGGGAGCAATCCCAGACTAGAACAGTTTGCTCTGCAATTACAGCACAACTATGCTGATGTACAAGCCAGAGCACAAGCGGTATTAACGTTTATTAATAAAGAAAAATACGCCTACACTTTACAGCCTCAGCTCCTTGATAATAACAGCTTAGACCAATTCTTTTTCGACACCCAATCAGGCTTTTGTGTCCACTATGCCAGTGCTTTTACCTTTTTAATGCGTGCTTCAGGTGTTCCCGCGCGTATGGTTACTGGCTATTTAGGTGGCGAATATAATGGTGATGATGCACAACAGTTCAACTCAAAAGGGCACTTGAGTATTTATCAATATGATGCTCATGCTTGGTCCGAAATATGGGTGGCAGGTAAAGGGTGGCTTCGTATTGATCCAACAAGTGCAGTGGATCCACAGCGTGTTAATTCTGGTTGGTCTTCTGAACTTCTACAGCAGCAATCAGCACTTAATAATGATTTAATAAGTTTATATCAATTAAAGAATAGTGCGTTGTTGAACGCTTTACGTTTACAATTTGATGCCCTTGATTACCAATGGACCCGTTGGGTTATTGGTTTTACCACAAAACAACAGTATAACTTATTCAAAAACCTGTTTGGCAAGATGGCCTCGTGGAAATTAGCCTTAGTTATTGGTGTTTCATTGATTATCAGCATGGCAACATTTATGTTGTTTTTACATCTGTTAAATCGCGCTAAGCACACACAACAAGTATTATCTAAGTGGCAGGTAGTTTATCAAAAAGCGTTGGCTCAATTGGCAAAGCAGGGCATGGGTAAACCCGCAGGAATGACAGTTAATGATTTTGCAAAACAAGTAAGAGAACAGTATCCAGAGTTAGCCATTGCCTTTACTCGACTAAGTGCCAGTTATAATAGCCTGTGTTATCAAACGCTATCGATCAATGAACAAGATAAATTAGCATTAACCATGCAGCATCATTATCGACAGTTCCTCCATATTTTGAAAAAGCAGTCATAATTTATTTTATAACCTTTATTCATATAATTGAAACATTTAACCGTTAGTCTAGGGATCAGGGAAGAGAAATGCCTTGTCGAGTGGCCTTATATCTTCTAAGTTTAAAGTAAGCCTAAGTTAAATTTTAAGTAAAATTAGTACTAATTATTTAGGTGGATTTTTACGTAACATTAGAAATGGAGAACCTGTTATGCCAAATATCCCAAGTGATTATGACAATATTTTTGAGAGAAAATTGAGTCTTGTTGAGCGTTCTAGAATGGCTATATTAGTAGCTGTGATAAGCTACTTTACTCTTATTGGCTGGATAGTTGCACTGATTATTTATGATAAGCATCAATCATCACTGGCAAGCTTTCATTTACGTCAATCTCTAGGTCTCATTATTACCGGCGCAATCCTTTCATTGATCCCTTTAGTGGGATGGGTACTAAATATAGGTGTCTTTTTAGGTTGGATAGTAGGTATTTATGCTGCTATTCAAGGACAAGAATACAAAGTTCCCTTGTTAGGTGATTTTTATCAACAGCATTTAGACTTTATTGAATAAACCCAATTTATTGACCGTGATATAGCGCTTGATAATAACCGGCTTTAGCCAGTAAGGTTTTATGATTTCCTTGCTCTATCAATCGACCTTTATTGATGACGATGATTTTATCAACATGTTGAATGCTCGATAATTTATGGGCAATGATCAATACTGTTTTATGTTGAGTTAAGCGCGTTAAGGCCTGTTGGATATGTTTTTCGCTGTGGTTATCTAGGGCCGATGTTGCTTCATCTAATACGATAATGCTCGCATCGCGCAATATAGCACGAGCAATGGCTATGCGCTGTCTTTGTCCACCAGATAAATTTCGACCATTTTCTCCTATTTCTGTATTTAAGCCTAAGGGTAACTCTTTAGCGAAAGCCATCACATTAGCATTTATTGCTGCTTGTTCAATCTCTGTATCTGTTACATCGCGATTACAACCAAAGCTAATGTTATTTGCTAGCGAATCATCTATTAAAACGATGTCTTGTGAAACAAAGGCAAACTGTGCTCTAAGTGAGCTTAAGCTGTAGTCTTCAATGGCAATATCATTAATTAAAATACTTTGCTTTGGTGATTGATATAAACGCAATAGTAAACGGGCTAAGGTACTTTTACCGCTGCCAGACTCACCAACAAAGGCGATACTCGTTCCACCTTTAATATTCAATGAAAAATTAAAGAGTGCGGGCTGTGTTTTCCCCTGATAGGTAAAAGATAAATTGTTAAAGCTTATGTTTGAGCACTGTTTTGATAAGTGTTTTGTGCCAGTATCATGTTCTTCTTGTTGATCTAAAAAACTAAATAAGCTGTTAGCTGCTATTAAGCCTTTTTGTAATTGTTGATTAATATTACTGAGCTGTTTTAGTGGTTTTAGCAGTGAGCCCATGGCAATTAATATTAAGGTAAAACTGCCAGGGGTGAGTTGATTTAATACTTGATCGATACTGGCAAGTAATAACACTGCAGCAATGGCGAAAGAAGCAATGAGCTGAATAACAGGATTACTAATGGCACTTGTCGCCTGAAGTTTCATATTTTGTTGGCGATTATGGTTATTGATCTTCTCAAACTGTGCGCTTATCTGTGTTCTAGTATCGAGTAAAACAATTTCTTGTTGATTCAAAATGGCTTGCTCTGTTTTGTTGCTTACTTGTCCCATGCTGTTTTGAAGTTTATGGCTAATATTTTTGAATCGTTTTGAAACCTTATTAATTATTAGCGCAATAATGGGTACTATAAATAAAAAAATTGCCGTCAATTGCCAACTGTTGTAAACCATCATAGAAAATAATACTAGAATGATTACCGACTCTCTGATTGCAATAACCACGGCACTTGAAAAGGCTTGTGATAATTGCTCTGTATCATAAATTATTTTTGAAATAAGGCTGCCGCGACTGTATAGATCAAAGTATGCTCGGGGTAAAAACAATAATTTATCAAAAGCTTGTTGGCGAATACGATAAGTCACTTTACTGCTGATGTACGCAATAGCGTAACTTGAAGTGAAACTTGCTATACCACGTAGGAAAAATATACCTACAACAAATAAAGCGCCTAATTGTAGGGTGTGGCTGTCAGCTTTACCTAAACCCTGATCAATCAGTGGTTTGACAAAATAAATCATCCCCGCATCAACTAAACTGAACAGGCAAAGACCAGCCAACGCAATAAAGATCAGTTTTTTGTATACTCGATAATAAGAGAATAGCCGTGAGTATAGGTTAGCACTGGGTATTGAATTTTCTATAAGAGTGTTGTTGTTTGTCATGGTTCTTAGTTTTTCCAACGGTTATATGACCAATACCATTGATTAGGATATTGTTTGATTATTTGCTCAAACCGTCGGTAAATTTTTGACATTATTTGTTCAACAGTTGGTTCAGTTTCTTGCTCTGATGATGCTTGACTAGTCAGGTTTGGATTTACGTATAGGGTTTCAAAAAAAACTTGTACTTGTCCGTCTCCCTGATAAATCGCGTAAGCTAACAGCAGAGGTTTTTTGCTCATCTTTGCTAATAGCGCGATACCTGCGGGCGCTTTGGTTTCTTGATCGAAGAAGGTTACGCCTGTTTGGTTTGCATAAAGATCACAATGCAAAGAGAGATAAGCGTTACTACCTGACTTTTTTAATAGCTCACTAAATGCACTGCTTGAGTTCTTATTGATAGCGGTAATATTAACGGCAGAGTAAAAGTCCATTGAGTCTGCTAAGAAACGTGGAATATTGGTTAAGGTGACAGATTCTTTAGCAAATTTTGCTACCGCTAATGGCACTGCTTCATAACAGCCCAGATGCATAGTAGCAATACAAGCACCTTGACCTGATTGTAAAATACGTAAAGTATCCTCGTCACAGAAAATGTCAGGTTCAACCTCTGAAAGCCAAAAAGATTCAGCCACGCCATAGGCACAATTACCATAAGCGTCGAAAGCTAAATTGGTGGCTTCTTTTATACTAAGTTCGGGCATTGCATTGGTAATGTTCTTTATCGCTCTCAATTGTGTTTTTTTAGCAAAATATAATATTGTTTTACCAATATTTTTGATCAGCTTTTTACGCCTAGTTCTTGTTAGCTTGGTTAAAGCGGCCAGCAGTAATCTCAGCAACTTACTGAGTGACTTTTCTTTTAATGACATTAGCGGCAGACTTTCCATAGCACTAGGCTCTAATTTTTCTGAATGGTTAGCTGTCATGGTGACGTTCAACCCAGCTAATGAACTGATCTATTTGTTTCAAGTTGGCTGATAATGCTTGTTCAAAAGGTAATTTCAAATTGAATTTTTGCTCAAGTTCAAGTATTAACATCATAAAATCAAATGACTTTATCGTGCCGAGTAAATGATCCGTTAAATCAGTTAATGGGCAATGGGACTTTTCTTCGATGAAATGAATAATGCTTTGCTGTATTAACATGGTGTAGCCTCTTTAGGAGAAAATTTATTGCTGGTCTTGTTAATGGCAGTCGCTTGACCGTCATTATTAAGCAGTGCCTTGATATCTACTTTTCCGCTGATATTACGAGGCAAGTAGGGGTAGAGATTAAATTCATCAGGCACCATATAAGCAGGTAAATGCTGTAAACAATGTTTTCTTAACTCACTAATCATCTGTTGATTTATATCGTCTGAGTGCAGGGCTGGGTTTGACACCTGAGCTGTCTCGATAAAAGCCATGATTCTGGTGTTACCCGCGTTTTCGGTTTGTGCTGAAACTACGCACCAAGTGATGTCGTTTGAAAAATTAACAACAGCGTCTTCAATTTCTGCCGCTTCAACCCTGTGTCCTGATGTTTTAAATTGATGGTCATTACGGCCGTGAAAAACGATGTTTTGCTGTTCGTCGTAATAGACAATGTCACCCGTTCGGTAATAGCGTATCGGGGCTTCTGCCACGTCGGTAGTTAAGGTGATAAACGCTTGTTGTGTTTTCTCTGCATCTTGGAAGTAACCTTCAACAAGCTGATCGCCGGCTAGATACAATTCGGCTAAGGTATTTGCTGAGGTGATTTTTTGGTTATCGGTAACTAATATCGTGGATAACCCAGGTAAAGCTTTACCAATGGGAACTGAGGCTGATTTGATGGTTTGCTTATTACTCAATTCATAATAGGTAGCGGTAATGGTGCACTCAGTTGGACCATAAATATTTATTACCCGGCTATTATGGGCACATTGTTGCCATTTAAGGGCTTGGTTGGTTAATAACTTTTCACCACCAAAGCAACTAACTCTTAGATGGGGCAGCTGTTGTGGTTTGAGTAAGCTGAGTCTATCCATGAAAGATAAAATGGAAGCAACACCGGAAAATACGGTTAATTCATGCTGTTTAATAAACGTCAGTGGACACATGAGTCGTTCGCTGGGAATAACATAAAGTGCAGCGCCTTTGCTCCAGCAACTGAACATGTCATGTACAGAGAGATCAAAAGATAATTCAAAAAATTGACTCACTTTGTCAGTCGCTGTTAATCGTAATAATTGATCGAGCCTAACAAGGTGACTAACAATGTTTTTATGACTCACCGCAATACCTTTAGGGACTCCGGTACTGCCAGAAGTAAATAAAATATAAGCATAATGGTTCGCTGTTGTTAGCTTTAATTCAGCGTCGTTCAATTGGTCTGATAATGGGCGAATATTATTTGCTAGTGTAGATGATGCTATTGGCATTGAAGAAGAGCACATTGCAGCAGTCACTGCGACATCAACTTCGTCAATGTTAAAGCACTGATGATGCCCGTTTTTTGTTAACCATATGGGAGTATCAGCGCCTAAGTAAATGACCAGTAAATAAGGTCCGGTTAATTGTAGGAATTCAGTCGGGTCTTCATTTTCAGCAACAAGCAGCACTTGGCCATCTATTTGTGACAAGACTTTACTAATACGATTGGCAGGCTGTTTATTATTAAGCGGAACATAGGCGTTGTTTGTGCTTAAAATCGCTAATATTCCAGCATACATCTGCCATTGTCGACCACCATAAATGGCAACTGGACGCTGTTCCTTATTATGTTTATTAGTGAGGTGAGCAATATTATTACCCCAGCGCTGGCTTACTTCAAATAACGTTTGATAGGTAAATGTTTTTGCCAATGAACGATTGGCTTTGCCGCTACTATCTTCCGTATACAATGCAGTATTATCAGGGAACTGACGTACAGCGTTTAAAAAGCTTGCTTGATATAAATTCATAATGATAATTCAGGAGCTGATTCGATGAAGATAAATTTAACCAAAGTGTGACTTTACTTCAGTATGAGTAATGTCGACAAACTGTCGAAACAATGTATATCTTTGTTAAAAAGTGTAAATTTTGACTAAAAATTAATAGGGACTTTATTTGATATATGATTAATTTAACTCGTATTCTTTATAGCCTTATGGTTAAATTTATCTTGGTTTTAGTTCTTACTTTAATTCTCAATTTATAACGCATTTATTTATCCTATTTTTAGGGAATGTTCTCCTTTTACCAAACCATTAAGGCATTATCTTGATCCATCTTTATCCTGCCAACAAAATGGAAAACTTGTTGCTTTTACTCAACAAAATTTCCCAGCTTTCCCCTCTAGGTGTATTTAATCAAGAAGTCATTGTGGTACAAAATGCCGGTATGCAGCATTGGCTTAATTTAGCCATTGCACAAGAACGCGGTATTAGTATGAATATGCGTTACGCGTTACCAGCGCAATTTCTCTGGAAGCTAATAAGGTCACTCGCTAGTGATGATAAGGTGCCTGAACAGTCACCTTATTCAAGAGAGGTGCTTTGTTGGCGTATACATGCACTTTTAGCACTAGATTGTGTCGTAGAAGATGATGATTTTAGTCAAGCTACGCACTATTGGCGTGGTGAAAAAACGTCTATCGCAGATGACAATGATGGGCATAATGAAGACAAACATGCACAACTAAAACGTTATCAATTAGCAACACAATTAGCCGATTTATATGAGCAATATTTAATTTTTAGACCGCAGTGGTTAGACAATTGGCAGCAAGGTAAATTTGAACTTAACGGCTTAGAAAATATATCGGCCAGTGAGCATAAATGGCAAGGCAAGCTGTGGCGATTATTAATTGCCCAATTACCTTATAATCCCGTTGAATTACTTAATGATGCGATTGACAATATTAAGGACAAAAAAGAGCTTATTCCACCGCGCATGAGTTTTTTTGGTCTTAATACCATGGCACCAATGTGGTTGAATTTCATTAATGCCCTAAGTGAGCATGTCGAAGTACATTTCTTTCATCTTAATCCATGTTTCTCTTATTGGGGAGATGTTCTTACTGAGAAACAAGAAGTCAAAGAAAAATATGCTTTAAATAAGTTATCACAATGGTCAGATGGTGTGGATGATGTGCAAAGTTTTGTCGGTAATCCGTTATTGGCGAACTTAGGCCAGCAAGGGCGAGAGTTTATCTCAATGTTGCAAGATTACAGTACCATAGATGTTGAGTTATTTGAGCAAGCTAAATCCGTACAACCTATCAATGATAAAGGTGAAGTAACAAGTGTTTTGCACCATCTTCAAAATGATATTCTTTCTCTGGCTGATGCAAGAGCTCCCGCTGATGATGAGGCCGCTAATCCTAAAGCAGCACAATATGATAATTCAATTGTTATCACCAGTTGTCATAGCGCATTACGGGAAGTCCAAGCACTACATGACTATTTATTACATCAATTTAATCAAGACAAGAGTTTAACCCCTAAAGATATCTTGGTTATGTGTCCGCAAATAGAACAATATGCCCCGTATGTAAATGCCGTATTTACCCGTGGTTGGCAAGATATAGCGGGTGAAGTTCCGCCGCTACCTTGTTCTATTGCTGATCGTAGTGCAAAAGATAGTGACCCGCTAGTGGCCGCTTTTACTGAGCTACTGACATTACCTGATAGCCGATTTGGTGTTTCACAATTATTAGCCTTTTTACGTTTACCTGCCATGGCAAATAACTTTGCTATTAACGGTGAAGACTTAACTAAAATTTCTGCTTGGCTTGAACAAGCGACGGTGCACTGGGGCTTAGACTTAACCCACAAACAATCATTGTTAGGGCAACAAGCAAACGCTTCGTTTACTTGGCAACAAGGCTTGTCACGTTTACTCCGTGGTTTTGCTTATGCCGACAGCGAACAAATTTATCAACAACAACTGTTATTGAGTAATGTGGAAGGTAATGACAGCATCTTACTCGGTCAGTTAATGTTATTTATCGAACAATTGCATTACTTTAGTGAAAATTTGCAACGGTCTCGCACCGCGATACAGTGGCAAAGTTTTTTACTTGAACAGCTAAGTTATTTGTTTAGCCGAGTCGATGCAGACAATGTCAGTAATGAAAATAGCCTGATGGTGATTGAACAAGCAATTGCAGGCCTGGTCGAACATTGCCATCACGCTCATTTTGAAGATGACATATCACTGTTAATTGTGGTTGATTATTTAACCCAACATTTTAGTCAAGGTGATGCCAGTAAGCAGTTTATGGTGGGGCAGGTAACCTTTTGCTCTATGTTACCTATGCGTAGTATTCCGTTTAAGGTAATCGCGGTTCTGGGTTTGAATGATGGTGAATTTCCTAGACAACGACAAGCCTTAGGTTTTGATCTTATGTCGCTGTCAAAAGCTGAATTAGGTGATAGATCTCGCCGTGGCGATGACAGGTACTTATTTCTTGAAGCAATTATCTCAGCGAGAAACTCGTTATACCTGAGTTATCAAGGTCGAAACATCAAAAATAATAATGAAAAACAACCGTCATTAGTCGTAAAAGAACTGATGGAATATCTAGCACAAGGTTATGGTTGGCAGTTTTCAGAAGAGCAGGTCGTTACTAAAACAAGTACTGATACCAATGATGAAACCAATAGCGAAAGCAATCAATCGGCTATCTATCAATTAGCCATGCAAGCCTTTAGTCCTAATAACTATCGAGGAACTTGGCCAAGTTTTGATGCTAACTGGTTAGCGCTAGGACAAAATTCTGATAGTGATAACGACGATACCGAAGTAGACGGTTCTACTATCGCTATTGAAAGCTCGGCTGTAACAACAGAGCAAACGGATGAGGTGAGTTTATCTAGCGAGCAGTTAATACGCTTTTACCAGCATCCTGCAAAAATGTTTGCTCAACAGCAACTTAATTTATATTTTGAGAATCATGATGTCTTACTTGAAGATGTCGAGCCCTTTAGCGTTAATCACTTACAAAGCTACTTATTACGACAAGATTTACTCAGTGCCGCATTAGCTGGAACATTAGATGCTCCATCAAATAAAGCTGCGTTTGAACAGGTGATAACCCGCGCGCACTTATCAGGTAAGTTCCCTGATTTGCCAACTACAACTAATCTATTTAATGATTATCAGCAGGATGTTAAACAATTTAGTGAAGAAATTAGCAAACTTAGCTGTGAAAATCCTGAATTTATCGACTGCAATGTAGTGCTTGATATTGACGGTACTGAAGTTGGTGGACCTAGCGCCAAAAAAATTAAGGTTTCACTGAATACGAAATTAGCGGTGAAGAATAATTTGTTAGTGCACTATCGTAGCTCAAGTGCCAAAGCCAAAGATAAGTTTGTTATGTATTTCCAGCAACTTGTCGTACAGGTATGGCAAGATCAATCTATTGCCAATGACACTCATATTACTGATGAAAATCATCAAAAATTACAGCAAGTGACCGAAACTATTGGTTTATATTTTAACACCAAAGCCCAGAAAGTAGAGCAGTTCAATGTGGCAAACATTGTTGATGCAAAATCAAAATTGATTAATCTCGTTAAGATGTTTTTCAAAGGTCAACAACAGGTATTGTTATTAAATGGTGAATTGGCAGAGCAGGTGTTTACTAAAAAACGTGGTCAACTCGTTGAAATGACACAAGCGCGTTTTGAAGGTTTGTGGTTAGGTGATATGAGCATGCGCGGCTTAAGTGATGATGATTACCTTAGCTATTTTTGGCCAGAATGTCCGCAGTACCATAATCACCAAGCTGACATTGAGTTTATCTATCAAGATTTATATCAAGTCGTCACTAAACAAGCAGCCAAAAAAGCTAGTAAGCCAAGCAAGGAGGCTAAATAATGACTCAACTTGATATTTCAGATTCTAAACAAACAGTGACTGAAGAAAATCATCAAGAAGTAACACTACAAAATCTTGATGCAGCGACCATTGAATTAACGGGTAAACATCTTATTGAGGCCAGTGCTGGTACCGGTAAAACCTATAATATTACTCGTATCTATTTACGCTTATTACTTGAACGTGAGTTAACGGTTGAACAAATATTGTTAATGACATTTACCAAAGATGCGACTCAAGAATTACGAGGTCGAATTGATGCTTTTATTCGTTTAGCTCTGAGTGAATGGGATACTTTGTGTGTAGAGGACGCTTACTTTGCCACGCTTGATAAACGTATTGAAAAAACGCAACGAGAATTTTTATTAAAGCGCGCGTTACTGTTTTTAGATGAAGCGGCTATTTTTACTATTCATGGTTTTTGTCAGCGGGTATTAAATCAATATGCGTTTACCAGTGGCTTACCGTTCAATGCCAATATGGCAGCCAATTCATCTGAAATAACCCTGCAAGTTTGCCAAGATTGGTATCGCAGTTTAGCCAAGTCTGATCATGAGTGTTTTATGCTGCTAGCAAGTTTTTGGGCAACGCCAGATAGCTTTTTATCCAGTTTTAGTAAAGCCATAGGTCACACTAGCACTTTATCAGTTGTAGATGTTGAAAGTATTGAGGCTGAATTTATTGCCTTAGTACGTCTGGCAGCGCAAACGTTAACGGCCAACAGTGATTTATTTGAAAATGGCTTAATACTGGTTAAAAAGGGCGCAGACCAAGAAAAAAGGCGTGACGAGCTGTCTCAATTAAAAACCTGGCTTGAAAGCATTATCAGCAAAGAGTTATCACTGCTTGATGTTGGCGCGGGTAAGGTAAAAATGCCGGATGGCTTTTTTGATGGCAAACGTTATGCGAGATCGACCTATAAAGCTGAGCTACTCGACGCTTTTGCCCCGGTAAAAGAAGTTAAAGAGCAAGTTAAGAAAATAGCTAACAATATCAGCAAAGCTAGAGCGTACGGCATTGTTAAGTCCGGTATTTACATTATTAGACAGCAAGTCATTGAACAGAAACAAGCGCTTAATTTATTAGATTTTGACGATCTTATTAATACCTTAGCTAATTGTCTTAACTCTGGCACTGTAAGCGATGACAGTTCAAACGATGGCGATTCAATTGAAAAAAAATCTCACTTACTCGCTAAACAGCTACTCGCACAATACCCAGTAGCCTTAATAGATGAGTTTCAAGATACTGACCCTAAACAATTCGGAATATTGCAATCGATCTATTATGGCGACAATGCTAAAAAAGCTAATGCGGGTTTATTCCTTATTGGCGATCCAAAGCAGGCTATTTATGGCTTTCGTGGTGGGGATATCTTTGCCTATTTAAATGCCCGTAGCGGCTGTGACTACCATTGGTTGATGGATACCAATTGGCGTTCAACGCCACAAATGATTGAAGGTTATAATCAGTTTTTTACCTATAAGCGTAATGAATCTTTAACTGAAGAGACTTTGGTTTCTAAAACACAGAGCCAACAACGTGAGAGTGTCTTTGGTTTTGGTATATCTTATTTACCCGTGTTAGCGGGAAAAAAATCGAAAGAACCTGCCCAAGACCAACAAGTTATCTTAGACAGTGATAAAGCACTGCAATTTATTCATTTTACCAATGATGAAACATCCGATGATACTAATCCGCAAGGTGACAAAGTTAGTCAAGGTAGTCGTCCTATGTTGGCTAACTGGTGTGCTAATGAAATCGTAACCTTGTTGGCTTCAAGAGGGGCCTCAAAAGAGACTGTTAAAGGGAGCGGGACCGAGTCTTCTAAAGGGACTTCAAATAAGATAAATCCGAAAGACATCGCCATACTTGTCAGAGATGGCGCTGAAGCGCGAGATATCAAACATGCCTTGCAACAAGCAGGGCTTGATAGCGTGTTCTTATCAGATAGAGCCAATTTATTTCATTCTCAACAAGCTAAGCAATTACTGGGCTTACTCAAAGGGGTATTATTACCTGAAAATGAACGATTGTTTGTCGCCGCGCTGTCCTGTGGTTTGTTAGGTTTCGATGCGAAAAAGCTACATCAATTGCAGCAAGATGAAATGGCTTATCAAACATTGAAGTTTGCTTTTGTCGATTATCGAACGCAATGGCAACGACAAGGTTTCATTACCATGGCCATTAATTTGATGCATAACCTGATTGATGTGCCGCAAAATAATAAAGATCGTTGTTTGACCAATGTGCTGCATTTATTTGAAATTTTACAAGCGGCGAGTGTTCGATTAAGTCAAGGGCAAGAATTGTTACATTGGTTTGAGCAGCAATGTCACCTAGAAACGAATGATGTTGAAGCCGAGCTACGCTTAGAGAGTGATGGCGACCTTATTCGTTTAATTACTCAACATGGCTCTAAAGGACTTGAATATCCTTATGTCTTTATTCCTTTTGCTTGTCGTCATAAGGATCCGTTGAAGTTTGGCAATAAATCAGTCAGTTATCTTGAGTACCACGATGCAAACGGTGAGCTGTGTTTAAGCCTTGATGGCTCAAAAGAAGCAAAAAAAGCCATGAGTCATGAAGCTTATGCCGAAAGTATTCGTTTGCTTTATGTTGCGATAACCAGAGCCGAACGAAGATGTTACGTACTCTGTTGCGCCTTTGACGCGTATCACCTTTCACCTTTAGGTAAAACACTGCAGTTTCAAGAGCAAGAGAGCATCATTAAGCCGTTGCAAGCCCTTAAAGCAAGTGCTGAGCATGCTATTGGTATTCGTGAGGTATCGCTTGATTGTTCTATTGTTATGGATGATGAAGCCGCGCTAAATCCGCTAGACACTAAAGCACAAGCGTTTGCCAATACCGAGGTCAGTAAATTTGTTGGTAAGATAGAGCGAGATTGGTGGTTGAGTTCATTTACCGCCTTAAGCCGCAATATTCGCCATGCAGGCGTTTCTAATCCAGATAGAGATATTGCTGACATAGCGAGTAGGCAATTAGCGACATTAACGGCTGATTCTGAACTTTCTGATATTGAACTAACTAGTGCTGAGCAAATTTGCTTTAAATTAACGAAAGGCGCAAATACGGGTAACTTATTACACGATATTTTGGAACAAACTGATTTTTCTGAACCTGATTGGCAAGAGAGTTTGGAAAAACCTTTATTAGCTTATGGTGAGCTAAATGCCAATAACGCTAACAATAAAAGTACGTCATTTACCTCGGATGATTTAATTCAGTGGTTAGAGCAAGTGATTAGTGCACCTTTCATTGCGAGTAATCATAGTGCACTCAGTAAAGACAATGATAGCCTCGGTGAAAAGAATAACGATAATAAAAACGCTGGCTGTCTAGCCGATATTGCTATCAATAGAACGCTACGTGAAAGTGAATTTTATTTTCCTATGCGAGGCGAGGGTACTAACTCCTTAGCTAATTTGCTAACCGATCACCGAAATAGGGCTGAGCGTGATTCAAGTGGTGGCACTAACGCTGAGATTAACTGCGGAAAAAGCAAAACATTAAATAACACCTTAAAATATCCAGTAATGTTACCGAATTATAAAAAACTCTCGGGTATGATGCATGGTTTTATTGATTTGATCTTTGAGTACCAAGGGAAATATTATCTGTGTGATTATAAATCTAGTCACTTAGGTGATAGTTTTCAAGATTATCAATTTGATGCATTGCTCGATAATGTTGAGAAAAATTATTATGACTTACAATACCTAATTTACTCATTAGCATTACACCGTTATTTAAAACAAACCTTAGTCGATTATGATGTTAATCAGCATTTTGGTGGCGTGTATTATTTATATCTACGTGGTATGACGACAGCGCCTGAGCATAAAGGTGCAGGTGTTTATTATCGAAAAATTACTGAGCAAGAAATTAATGATTTAGATGTGCTATTTTCTAATGAAAAAAGCAATGAGGAAGCGTAGCATGGTTGATAATAGTATGAACAAACCAGTGTACAGCCGTTTTAGCCAAGTAAAAGACGTTATCCAAGGTGTTGAAGCGATTGATTATTTCTTTGCTAAAGAAATGCTCAGTGCGTTAACTTCTCTCACAAAGAGTCAAACACTCACAGAAGGAACAGCGGGATCAGAATCTGATACGACGCCTAAGATAAGTCATCAAGGTAATTTATACCATTTGTTCTTAGCCTTAAGCGCTAGCTTACGCGCAGGGCACAGTTGTTTGCCTTTGAGTGAAATTGCCGATCAACATTGGGGCAAAGGTTTTTCCTCCACCAAGAAAGCAAATAATGAAAATCAAACAACAAAAGATAACCAACAAGATAGTGAAGGACTCACTCAGGAACATACTCAGGAACTCAGCCACGCTGGTTTTGTTTTTGCGCCATTAACACAACTTCAAGCCATGTTAAGCGAGCTAAATATTCTAGCATCGGACCAACAATTATTGGTTCTTCAACATGATAAGTTATATTTGCGACGTTATTTTCAATTTGAAAGTGATTTGGGCCAAGCTATTAATGCGCGGTTACTGCAACAGTGCCAGTATGATAATGACAGCATTGGTCAGTGTATTGGCATGTTATTTCCTAATGATCCAGCTCAGGGAGAAGCGCAAGACGCTGAAACGTTTGCAGTTGATTGGCAAAAAGTTGCGGTAGCGAATGCTATTAATAAAAACTTTAGTGTTATTGCTGGCGGTCCAGGTACAGGTAAAACCTATACGGTAACTAAATTACTAGCCGCGTTGCTTATGTTAGAACAACATAGCCAGCAGGGCACATCTGTTCTTAATATTGCTCTTGTTGCGCCTACGGGTAAAGCGGCACAACGCTTGTCAGAGTCTATTGTGAATGCAATCTCTGGTTTTAAAAATTTAATAGATGACAAGGTACTCGCTGAAATTCCCACGCAGGCACAAACACTTCATCGTTTATTAGGGGTGTTGCCAAACTCACCAAACTTCAGACACCACCAAGATAATCGCTTGTCCTATGATATTGTACTTATTGACGAAGTGTCTATGGTCGATTTACCTTTAATGACCCGAGTTTTCCGTGCGTTAAAAGACACGGCTAAAGTCATTTTATTAGGTGATGCGGACCAACTACCCTCGGTAGCAGCAGGAAGTGTTTTAGCTGATATAGCTCCGCGTCCACATGGTGGCTTTAGTCTTGAGAATGAACAATATTTAACTCAAGTTTGCCAACTCACTCCAAATCAACTCAACAATTACTTTTCTAGTAATCAAACAAGTAATCATATCAATCAAAGTAATGAGTCTAGCTTTGATTACTTAACCTTCTTGGTTAAATCAAGACGTTTTGACGGTAAAGGCGGCATCGGTCTAATTGCAAATAGTGTTATACAAGGGGATGTTCAAAGTAGTTGGCAGCTGCTTCGTGATTCTCTTACTCAGGTCACTCAAGAAGGCTATCTTCAAGGAGGAAAAAGCCAAAATCAGCAACCGAGCCAGTTAATACTTGCCCAAGGTGATCTTTCTACTTGGCTAGCACCGCTAGTGAAGCAATATTATCAACCCATTGAGCATTGCTCTAATGTAAGTGATGCTTTTGTATTGTTATCACAATTTCGAGTGCTATGTGCTACGAGACAAGGTGACTATGGGGTTGAGCGACTTAATGAAGTGATCAAAAGCTATTTAGGTAAAAACAACGCACTTTATCAGCAACATCAGCAAACGCTTTATCATGGTCAGCCCATTATGATTAACGAAAATGACTATCGCTTAGGTTTATACAATGGTGATATCGGTATTATTTGGCGAGTTATTGATCAAGAAGGCAAAGCACATCTGGTGGCGTGTTTTGAAGATAGCTCTCTTGAAAGTAAAGTGCTTGAGAGTACAGAAACACCCCAGCAAGCAATTAGACAGATATTACCTTCTCGTTTGCCTCAATTTGAAAGTGTTTATGCCATGACCATCCACAAAACCCAAGGTAGTGAGTTCTCTCATGTTGCTATGGTTCTTTCAGCAACACAATCTGAGCAGAAGAGCAATCAACAAAGCGGGAGTAAGTTATTATCTAGAGAATTACTTTATACCGGTATTACTCGAGCGAAAAAGCAGTTGACCATTGCCGCTAATCAACGGGTATGGCAACAAGGTGTTACGGCACAAGTTCAACGTCATTCAGGTTTAGATTTACATTCATATGGCACGTCTAAGTGATAAAAATGATAAGATAGTGCTTTAGCACTCCTTCATTGGTTTTTTACCTTCTTTTTTAGAACAACATAGGATTTTAGTCATCTCATGCAATTGATTGATATAGATAAAGTACGTTATAGAAAACATTTAAATATTGTTATTGTAGCTTTTATTAGCTCGTTATTAGTATTGTCACTGCTTTTTGGCACCGTACTCATTAGTTTGTTTGCTAATGTGGGAGATATTAATGAATTTCTACAAACGGCTAATGACGCCGTACAAGCTGAGCCCGACAATAATTTTAGATTTAACCTATTAGGCGTTGTGCTGGCGCTATTCGCTAATGCTGCTATTTTATATAAAGTTAAAAATAGCGCGTTTTTTACTGAAATTTATTATGTTTGGCAGGTAAAACAAATACAAAACTTAGTTTATCGTAAGCTTAAAAAAATCAAACTTGCGGCTAAAAATGGTGAAGAGACAGCAATGATCATTTTATCTTTTTATTATCAAAGCCAATTACAAATTTATAAGCTTGATGATAATACGATTACTTTATCAACTATTGAAAACCATCAACAGCAACTTAATGAGATCATTGCAGAAAGTGGCTTAACTATCAGTAGTGAGCAATTCAAAAAAGAATTGATTGCGTCATATAAGTAATTCTATATATAGTAGACTTTCAACAAGACACTCAATGAGGAAGAGGTATGATAGGTTACATTACATTAGGTACTAACGACTTTACCAAAGCAGTGAACTTTTATGATGAACTGTTTAGTAGTATTGGCGCTGGTCGATTCTTAGAGTCAGAACAGTTTGTTGCATGGTCTACTGGGATGGAAACAGCAGGATTTGCCATCTCTAAACCTTTCGATGGAAAACCAGCATCGGTGGGTAATGGCACGATGATCGCCATTATGGTTGACTCAAATGAGCAAGTGGATGCCTTTTATCAAAAAGCGCTAAGCTTAGGCGCTACCTGTGAAGGTGCTCCGGGGCTACGTGGTGAATTAAGTGGCTTTTATGCTGCTTATTTTCGGGATTTAGATGGTAACAAGCTTAATGCTTTTCATATGGATATGCCTGCGAGCTAAGTCGCTTATGTACTAGCTATAATGTAGACAATAAAAAACCAGCATTCTAAAAAGAGATGCTGGTTTTTTTAATTATTTCGGCTTCAGCAATTAATTAAAAAAGGAAACCTAAGTCAGTTACTGGCTTATCTAGCGCGGAAAATAATGCGACCTTTTGATAAGTCGTATGGCGTCAACTCAACCGTTACTTTATCGCCTGTTAAAATACGAATATAGTTTTTACGCATTTTTCCAGAAATATGTGCAGTTACGACGTGACCATTCTCAAGTTCAACTCGGAACATAGTGTTAGGTAAAGTATCTAAAACTGTACCTTGCATTTCAATATTTTCTTCTTTCGCCATGGGGCGCTAAACCTCTAATGTTGTGCAAATTAGCCATTAAATATCTCTATATCAGGGATATTGTTGGGCAGATAAAAAAGCTGCGCGAATGATGCCTAATTGCTTGGCTAATGTAAAGGCTTGTGGCTATTTATTTAGCAATTTTTGCTTTATTAACACTAGGTTTGGTATTTATAAGCCATTGACCGTCAATAAAGCGTTCAAAGGGGAAATATCGGTCTTTATAATTCATCTTTTGACATTCATCAATCTGATAACCAAGATACAAATAAGGTAAAGACATTTGTTGGCAGAAGCTAAGTTGGGTAAGAATTGAGAATACACCTAATCCATTCGCTTTATAGTCAGGATGATAAAAAGTATAAACGGCAGATAAACCGTTACTCAAGACATCGGTTACGGCAACGCAGACGAGTTTATCTTCCTTAGGGCCACTATCCTCGTCTGCTGGTGCCCAAGTCTCTATAAAGAGTTGTTGGGTCAAGTTACAACTTAAAAAGCTCTCGAACTGTTCAAAAGACGCGGGATACATGCTGCCATCTTGATGCAAGGTATTGATATAGTATTCAAATAGCGGGTAATAACTATCTTTTAATTGATATGATTTTTTAATAATAAAATGACTATTACGCTTCTTCGATCTTTTTTGGCTCTTAGACGGTATAAAGTCATTGGTTAATACTCGTATAGAGTGACAAGCATTGCAATTAGGACAGCTGGGTCGGTAACTTTGATCGCCACTGCGACGAAACCCTTGGGTCATTAACCAGCCATAACTTTCACTGTTCTGTAAACGTTCATCAACAGCAATCAGCAATCGCTCTTGTTGTTCGGGTAAGTAATTACAGGGAAATGTTTTGGTTATACCCAGTTTATAGGAAGTATCATTCATTGATAATTTGCCAATTGACTACCGCTCTTAAAGTTAATTATATACCCGTTGTCATTCAAAGTGCACTTTGAAACATATATCTTGGAGGATAACGGATATAACTAATTCAATTACTTCACCCGCCATAGCTAAAATAGCGTTAATGTTCGTGCTTGCCAAAAGTCATCGGGCATTGTCTTAGTTAATGCATGTTGTTGTTTGTGAATAAAAATATCACGGCTGGTTTCTTTAGCGCCCATATCTTCGAGGAAGGGGTTAAGTAATTGACAATCAATAAAGTTAATATCAACAGACTTGAGTAATTGTCCCAAGGCTATCAGGGCAAACTTTGAAGCATTACTTTGTTTATAAAACATTGACTCGCCAGAAAAAAAACCATTAATGGCTACACCATATAAACCGCCAACTAATGCTTTATTATCATGCTCATCGGTATACCATACTTCAATAGAATGGGCGTACCCTTGTTGATGTAATGTCAGATAAGCGGCTTCCATTTCAGGCTGAATCCAAGTGCCATCTGTTCTAAACGGTGCATTGGCGCATAATTGAGTCACTTGGCTAAAGTCTTGATTCAACGTAATTTGATAAGGTGATTTGTTGATGGCTTTACGCAAAGTACGATTTATACGTAGTTGATCAATATCTATGATGGCTCTGGGATCGGGTGACCACCACATTAAGGGATCGTTGTCACTGTACCATGGGAAAATACCCTGACTGTACGCCGCTATTAATCGCTGTGGTGATAAATCACCACCAAGCGCTAATAAGCCATTGGGTTCAGTTAGGGCACATTCTATCAAGGGAAAGGACAAACTATTATCATCAAGTTGATATAAAATTTGACCCATTAAAATTCCTATCGATAGTATTTAAAGTTAAGCATATCGCAGTGAATACTCATATTCACTACGTGCTTTACTGCAACAAATTATAAAGTGTCTACTTATTGCGAATTTAACTTTTTGCGTCTAAGTAACGCTCTGAATCTAATGCGGCCATACAACCAGCACCAGCAGAGGTAATTGCTTGACGATAAATATGATCAGCAACATCACCCGCTGCAAAAATGCCTTCAACACTGGTTTGTGTTGCGTTACCTTGAGTGCCACTTTGAATGGTTAAGTAGCCGTCTTTCATATCAAGTTGGTCTTTGAATATATCAGTATTTGGCTTATGACCAATGGCAATAAATACACCTGACACTTCAAGCTCTTCAGTGGCATCTGAAGCCATTTCTTTTAAACGTAGGCCAGTAACACCCATGTTATCACCCAAGACTTCGTCTAACGTACGGTCAGTGTGTAGAACGATATTACCGTTAGCAACTTTCTCATATAGGCGATCAGTTAAAATCTTTTCACTACGGAAAGTATCTCGACGGTGAATTAAATGAACTTCACTGGCAATGTTCGATAAATATAGTGCTTCTTCAACAGCAGTATTACCACCACCAACAACGGCAACTTTTTGGTTTTTGTAAAAGAAACCATCACAAGTAGCACATGCTGAAACACCACGTCCCATAAAGGCTTCTTCTGAAGGTAAACCAAGATATTGTGCTGAAGCACCGGTACAAATAATTAAAGCGTCACAAGTGTATTCACTGCTGCCTGTTAATTTATAAGGCTTAGAAGAAAAATCTACTGATTCGATATGATCGAAAATAATTTCAGTATCAAATTTTTCAGCGTGTTTTTGCATACGCTCCATTAATGCTGGACCGGTTAGGTCATCAGCATCGCCTGGCCAGTTTTCTACATCAGTCGTTGTGGTTAGTTGACCACCTTGTTGCATACCTGTGATCATAACTGGTTTTAAGTTTGCGCGGGCAGCATAAACTGCAGCAGTATAACCAGCAGGGCCAGAGCCTAAAATTAGTAGGGGACAATGTCTTACGTCGCTCATGATTTCTCCAAAAATGATAATTTACCAAGTTGTAGCATGTTAATGCCTGACAACTTAAATACTTGAAATTAGTTTTATAGTTTAATTGATTGGGATGATAAGGAAATAAAGCAAGGGGGTAAATAACTACTTCGTTATAAGATACATAAAAAAAAACGCACTTTTGCCAAACTGTAAGCAAAAGTGCGCTATTTAGATCCGTAACCATTCAAAGTGCTCGCTAAAATATGCATTTTTAGTGGTAACGGGAATGCTATAAAAAATATTAATTTTTATAGCATAATTGAGCAGGTAATACCTTAAGCGTTTAAAGCAACACTTGGCTCAACATATTCATAACCTAGTACATCAGCAACTGGCTTGTAAGTGATTTTACCAGCAGCAACGTTTAAGCCTGCTAATAAATGCTCATCATCTAACAATGCTTGTTTAGCACCTTTGTTTGCAATCGTTACAGCAAATGGCATCGTTGCATTGGTTAACGCCATTGTTGAAGTACGTGCAACACCACCTGGCATGTTGGCAACACAATAATGTACAACGCCATCAACTACGTAAGTTGGGTCTTGATGCGTAGTTGCTTTTGAAGTTTCAAAACAACCGCCTTGGTCGATAGCAACATCAACAACAACAGCGCCTTGCTTCATCATTTTGATGTGAGCTCTTGTTACCAATTTAGGTGCAGCAGCACCAGGAATTAATACAGCACCGATAACTAAATCAGCTTCAACAATTAACTGGTCCATTGCATCAGCAGTAGAATAAACAGTTTTCAAACGACCATCGAATTCAGTATCTAATTGACGTAAACGTGGTAAAGAACGGTCTAAAATAGTAACGTCTGCGCCCATGCCTACTGCCATACGTGCAGCTTGAGTACCAACAACACCGCCACCAATAACTAATACTTTAGCTGGAGCAACACCTGGAACGCCACCTAATAAAGCACCTAAACCGCCTTGAGCTTTTTCTAGAGCATGAGCACCGGCTTGAATAGACATACGACCTGCAACTTCAGACATAGGTGCTAATAAAGGCAAACCACCAGAAGCTGCTGTAACCGTTTCATAAGCAATACAGGTTGCGCCTGAAGCAACTAATAATTCAGTTTGCTTAGGATCTGGTGCTAAATGTAAGTAAGTAAATAAAATTTGACCAGGACGAAGCATTTCACATTCAACAGGCTGTGGCTCTTTTACTTTAATAATCATATCTGCAGTTGCGAATATTTCCGCAGCGCTATCAATTATTTTTGCACCCGCTGTGATATATTGTTCATTATCAAAACCAATTGATGCACCGCCATTATTTTCAACAATCACTTCGTGACCATTTACAGATAACTCTTTAACACCTGCAGGTGTAAGGCCGATACGGTACTCGTGGTTTTTAATTTCTTTAGGTACACCGATAATCATAATTTTCTCTCTTATATTTAACTTATTGTATTTAGTGCAACTTCATATTGGAAATATTAGAAGTGCTTTTGTTTTAGATACAACTAGTATATGAGTAAATAACTAGAATAACCTGTCGTTATTGCGTGAAATGCGATATATAATGCTAATAAATCTACAATAGACAGAGTTATATGCATGAGCCTTAGTAAAGCTATTGATCGCATTGATAAAAACATTCTTGTTGAACTACAAAAAAATGGTCGTTTGTCTAACGTTGAGCTATCGAAACGGGTAGGATTAAGTCCAACTCCTTGTTTGGAAAGAGTTAAACGTTTAGAGAAAGAGAAATACATCAGTGGCTATAAAGCTATTTTGAACCCACATAAACTTGATGCTGCTTTATTAGTGTTTGTTGAAATCAGGCTAACTAAAACAAGTCCAGACGTTTTTAATGACTTTGCTGCGGCCGTGGATGAGCTGGATGTCATTCAAGAATGCCATCTGGTTTCGGGCGATTTTGACTTCTTACTTAAAACCAGAGTTAAAGATATGCTGGCCTATCGGGAACTACTCGGTGATACCTTATTGAGGTTGCCAGCGGTAAGTGAAAGTAGAACGTATGTGGTTATGGATGAAATTAAATCAACCAATCTACTTGCTATCAAACGTTAGCGCAAAATACCCAAGCATCAATAACCCAGTAACTATGGAAATATGGAAATATGGTCAATTGACCACCGAGCCTACAGAGACGCTTTGTGTTGCACAGGGTAAGTGATTTTTGGCTTATACCCGTAATCATTCAAAATGCTCGATTCAGAGTGCTTGAGCAATGCCAGTTTGAGGCGCGTCCATTAAATTAGGGTCATTCAGGAGAATATGCTCCTGCATTCTCTAATAACACCATCCGTGTAGCGTCCTATTCTTTGTCGCAATAATAAAATGGGTTTGCTCATGCGCTTCTAATTTCAGCTGAATCATGCATCTTCAGGTGGAGCGGGTATAAAGCACTCTCGCCGTGCTAAATTTACATAGCTGTATAAAATAACATGCAGTATTACTAATTTGTTGCTGCCAACTAAGCGCTAATTTGATACTTTAGCTCTGCTATACGTAATTTTTACGTATTAATTTTCAATGGTACTTATAATTGTCTTCAGATCTTATAAAAAATTCCGATGTTTCGCTTGAGACATTGACCAATAAACAGCTCACAGGCGTGCAACGTCTACTGGAAGCTGGGTTATTGTTTTTCACTGTTTTTGCCATGTTCATGATGTTGGCATTATTTAGTTTTGACCCTGCTGATCCCGGTTGGGCGCAAACAGGTTATCAAACACAAGTGCGTAACTTAGGTGGCGCGGTTGGTGCTTACCTTTCTGATTTATTGTTGAACCTTTTTGGTCTTATTGCTTATAGTTTACCTTTTGTTATTGCCATTGTAGGTTGGTTATTGTTTCAACGTTTTCATGAATTGATGAAACTCGATTATTTGACCTTAGGGCTAAAGCTAATTGGCTTTTTCATGTTTTATCTTGGCGTAACTTCTTTAGCCAGCATGAACTTTGATGACATTTTTTATTTCTCTGCGGGTGGTATTTTAGGGGATGTACTTAGTAAAACCTTATTGCCATACTTTTCATTTGTTGGTTCTACATTATTGTTCTTACTTTTTACCTGCGCAGGTTTTGTACTATTAACCGGATTTTCATGGCTTAAATTTATAGATAGTGTCGGTCGATACGCCATTGAAAGTGTAGTTTGGCTAGCAAAGTCACCTAAAATGATTAATAGGCATTTTGGTACCAGTGAACAAAGCGATGAGACTGAAGAGCTTGGCAATGTTAAAAGTCGTTTAAGCAAGCGTAAAGCGAACGTTGAAGACGAACCGTTAACATCAGAGCTTTTGTCTTCACAAAAAATGCCGTCAGAAAAGTTACCTTCAGAATTATTTACCAACACAGCGGCAATTGAATTACCTGAGCCTTTCAGCGCTGAAGATGAACAAATATCATCACGCAGTGCTGTTGCTGAAAAAAGCGAGCCTTTTATTGATATTGCAGAGCTGATGACTGAGTTGTCTGTTGGTAATGTTCAACAGCATGTAAGCGAGAAAGAAATTACCGCAGCTTTTGCGGATGTTGAAAAACCCAACGTTGCTGATGATTATCAATTTCCGGCAATTACACCGTTAGCCGTTGTCGAACAAAATATAACCGATAACAATGGTCAAGTTAACCTCGTGGCCGTTGAGGAAGGTATTGTTCAGGGAATGCCGTCTATCGATTTACTTGATCGACCTGATAAAGCGAAAAACCCGATTAACCAAGACGAATTAGATCAAGTAAGTCGCTTAGTCGAAGCGAAGTTACTCGACTTTGGCGTGCAAGCACAAGTGGTTTCTGTTTACCCCGGCCCTGTTATTACTCGCTTTGAATTAGACTTGGCGCCAGGTGTTAAAGTAAATAAAATCACCAGTTTGTCGAAAGATTTAGCCCGTGCTTTATCGGCTATCAGTGTGCGCGTGGTCGAAGTTATTCCAGGTAAATCAGTGATTGGTTTAGAATTACCCAATAAACACCGTGAAATTGTCTATTTAAGTGAAGTTATTGGATGTCCCGCTTTTGAAGAGTCATCATCTTCACTTGCCATGGTTTTAGGTAAAGATATTGCCGGTGATCCCGTGGTGGTCGATTTAGGTAAAATGCCGCATTTACTGGTTGCGGGTACAACCGGCTCTGGTAAATCTGTTGGTGTTAACACCATGATTATCAGCCTGCTATATAAATCAACGCCTGAAGATGTGCGTATGATCATGATTGACCCTAAAATGCTTGAGTTGTCGGTTTATGAGGGCATTCCCCATTTATTGGCTGAAGTAGTTACTGATATGAAAGATGCTGCTAACGCACTACGTTGGTGTGTTGGTGAAATGGAACGTCGTTATAAAGTGATGTCTGCGGTAGGTGTACGTAACTTAAAAGGTTACAACAAGAAAGTACTTGAAGCGATTGCCAAAGGTGAACCGATTATAGACCCGTTATGGCAACCAACGGATAGCTTAGATCAAACACCACCGACACTGGAAAAATTACCAAGCATTGTCGTCATCGTTGATGAATTTGCTGATATGATGATGATTGTTGGTAAAAAAGTAGAAGAGCTTATTGCCCGTATTGCGCAAAAAGCGCGTGCTGCGGGTATTCACTTAATACTTGCAACGCAACGTCCGTCAGTGGATGTTATTACCGGTTTGATTAAAGCTAACATTCCTACGCGTATGGCATTTCAGGTATCGTCAGGCTTAAACTCCCGTACAATTTTAGATCAACAAGGGGCAGAGCAGTTACTTGGTATGGGTGATATGCTTTATTTACCTCCGGGTACTGGTGTGCCAACACGTGTTCATGGTGCCTTTGTTGATGATCACGAAGTACATGCGGTAGTAAAAGATTGGAAATCACGTGGAGAGCCTAACTATGTTGATGAGATCCTTTCAGGTGAACACGATCAGGATATTTTATTACCGGGTGAACAAGCAGAAGGTAGTGAGGCTGAAGAAGTTGACGCGCTTTATGACGAAGCGGTTAACTTTGTCACTGAAAAACGTCGCGTTTCAATTTCTAGTGTACAAAGACAATTTAGAATAGGTTATAACCGCTCAGCACGAATAGTTGAACAAATGGAAATGCAAGGTGTCGTATCAACACCGGGCAATAATGGTGCGCGTGAAGTATTAGCGCCGCCTGCTGTGCGTGACTTTTAGCTTATGTTTAAGTTATCTTTAACAAGTCAATACGTTTAATTTATTCCAAGGTTTAATTCAAGGTAACGTTATCGCTTATTATTTTCCTTGTGTCAGCTAAATACTGACACAATTCATTTTATTAAAAGTAAATAGTAGAAGTAAAACTATGCAAATCAATTTTATAAATCAGTCATTTTTTCGTAAATTCGCTTTGACCAGTATATTACTGCCTGTGCTGAGTCTATCGCACTCAATAACTTATGCAGCCCAAACAGCAGTTAACACTACTACTGCGACTACTGCTTTGTTGTCGCCATCAAACGAAGCAAAAGAACACTTAATGACTAAGCTAGCTAAATTGGCTTTTTTTAGTGCCGATTTCAGTCAAAAAATTCTTGATGCTCAAGGCGAAGTCTTACAACAAGGTTCGGGGACTCTTGCTATTAGCAAGCCTAACCTAGTGAATTGGAA
Organism: Colwellia psychrerythraea; assembly: GCA_002163005.1. Lineage (GTDB taxonomy): Bacteria > Pseudomonadota > Gammaproteobacteria > Enterobacterales > Alteromonadaceae > Colwellia > Colwellia psychrerythraea_C. The sequence continues at coordinate 58,688 of MAAF01000025.1, forward strand.
AACCATAACACCGGATGAGACTTTAATTGTTAGTGATGGCAATACCTTATGGTTTTATGACCCATTCATTGAACAAGCCAGTGCTTATAGTTTGGCTAAATCTATTCATAATACCCCCATTTTATTGCTAACCAGTGATGAACCTCTGCTTTGGCAACAATACAGCGTTATCGAACAGAGCGACGTTGCTGAAAGTGGTTCAAGGTTTGTTGTTATGCCAAAAGATGGAAGCAGCCAAATTAAAAAGCTCACCCTTAGTTTTACTGAAACTGAAAATAATGACGTTCAACTAAGTGAATTTTCATTTCAAGATGCGACGGGGCAAATCAGCCAAATCAGTTTAAGTAAATTTAATAGTAAGACTAAACCTGCCGCTACGTTATTTAGCTTTAGCTTACCTGAAGGTGTAAGACTTGAAGACAAACGATAATCCAGCCGGTAAGTCATTCGGTAATTCATCTTCAGGGTTAGGTCTTAACTCAGGCAATAGTCAAGGTACTAGTGAAGGACAACAAAACTCACTGTTTGATCTTACGCCAGACAATGATGATTTAACATCTATCGATAATACTGCAACGCAAGGTAACGCTGCAGCAAGTAGCTTTATGCCGCTTGCTGCGAAAATGCGCCCGAAAACCTTAGCCGATTATGTCGGGCAACAGCATATTTTGGGGGGAGACTCTCCCTTAGCTCAATCTATTGAGCAAGGTCATTGTCATTCACTTATATTTTGGGGCCCGCCAGGTAGTGGTAAAACAACACTGGCTGAAATTATTGCGCAACACGCTAATGCCGAAATAGAACGCGTATCTGCCGTTACCTCGGGTATTAAAGAAATACGCAGCGCTATTGAAAAAGCAAAATTAAGAGCACAAGGCGAGGGCGCTAATAAACGTAGAACTGTGCTGTTTGTTGATGAAGTTCATCGCTTTAATAAATCACAGCAAGATGCGTTTTTACCGCACATTGAAGATGGCACCATCATTTTTATTGGTGCGACCACCGAAAACCCTGCATTTGAATTAAACCAAGCGTTATTGTCACGCGCACGTTTATATACCTTGAAAAAATTAACCCGTGATGATTTAGCGCAAGTATTACAACGTGCTATCTCATTATGTGAAGCTGAACAACAGCTGAGTATCAAGTTAAGTGTTGATGCCAAACAAAGTTTACTTAATCGCAGTGATGGCGATGCCAGACGCTTGCTTAATTTATTAGAAAACAGCCTTGATAGCGTAGCTACAACACAAGAAAGCACCTCTGAAAATAGTCAAAGTGAACAAGGCGCTATTAGTGGTAACCGTGACGTTAAAACGATCACCGTTGAACTAATCGCCCAAGTTGCCGGTAGCAAAATTGCCCTTTACGATAAAGGCGGCGATGCGTTTTATGACTTAATTAGTGCTTTTCATAAATCAGTACGCGGCTCTAGTCCTGATGCTGCACTTTATTGGTATGCGAGAATACTCACCGCTGGTGGCGATGCGCTTTATGTCGCAAGACGTTTACTTGCCATTGCCAGTGAAGATATAGGTAACGCTGACCCCCGCGCTATGCAACTTGCTATCAACGCTTGGGATACCTTTCATCGTGTTGGTCCAAGTGAAGGTGAACGCGCTATTGCGCAAGCTACGGTATACATGGCACTAGCACCTAAAAGCAATGCAGTTTACCAAGCGTTTAATAAAGCAAAAATATTAGCGCAACAAACATGCGATTTAGACGTACCTTTACATTTGAAAAATGCCACTAGCAGTATCACCAAAGAACTCGGTCATGGCAGTGAATATCGCTACGCTCATGACGAAATAAATGCCTTTGCCGCGGGCGAAAACTACTTTCCAGAAGCGCTAGCAAAAGGCGATAGCTCGCATACTCGTTTGTATCAGCCAACTGAACGCGGCTTAGAAAAAAAGTTAAAAGAAAAACTCGATTATTTAAACCAGCTTGACAGGAATAGCCATGACCAACGCTATTAGTAACTTTACTTTATACCTTTATATAGCGCTTGGTGGTGCCTGTGGGGCAAGTTTACGCTTCTATATTTCGCAATTAGTGCTAAATTGGCTAGGAAAAGGTTTCCCTTTTGCCACATTGATGGTTAATATCATCGGCTCATTTACTATGGGTTTGTTATATCAACTAATCGAGCATGAAATTCTCAATATTAGTGTGCATAGAACCTTAATAGGAATAGGATTTTTAGGTGCATTTACCACCTTTTCTACATTTTCATTAGACTCCTTGTTACTATTGCAACAAGGCGACGTGCTAAAAGCGACGATAAATATTTTACTGAATGTTTCACTGTGTATTGCTGCGGCGGCGCTTGGAATGTTTATGGTAACCACTTTAGCAAAATAACCGTTAATTACTTAATCGCGGCGTAGAATATACGTAAACAATTTTAATAACTTCATTAACAAGAATGTGAACAATTATGCTTGATGCAAAACTGCTTAGAACTGATTTAGATAATATCGCTCAACAACTTACCAAACGTAACTTTGTATTAGATACAGATTCGTTAAGTGCATTAGAAGAGCAACGTAAAGCTATCCAAGTGAAAACTCAAGAGCTGCAAAATGAACGTAATACTCGTTCGAAGTCAATTGGCCAAGCGAAAGCGCGCGGTGAAGACATTGCACCATTACTTGCTCATGTAAGTCAGCTAGGTGATGACCTTGATGCGGCGAAAACAGAGCAAGATGAAGTTTTAGCCAAAATTGATGCTATTGCGAGTGCTATCCCTAATCTTCTTGATGATTCTGTGCCAGAAGGTAAAGATGAAGATGACAACGTTGAATTAAAACGTTGGGGCACACCACGTGAATTCGATTTTGAGGTGAAAGATCACGTTGATTTAGGTTTTTCAGTAGATAAAGGCTTAGATTTTGAAAGCGGCGCTAAACTAGCTGGCACTCGTTTTGTAGTAATGCGTGGCAAAATAGCTCGATTACACCGTGCTATTGCTCAGTTCATGCTTGATACTCACACTGAAGAACATGGTTATCAAGAAATGTACGTACCGTACTTAGTAAATGCTGCGTCATTATACGGTACAGGACAATTACCAAAGTTTGGTGAAGACTTATTTCACACTGACTTATCGAATAAAAAGTTCTCATTGATCCCTACATCAGAAGTACCTTTAACGAACTTAGTGCGTGATGAAATTGTAGATGAAGATGATTTACCAATTAAAATGACAGCACATACACCGTGTTTCAGAAGTGAAGCGGGCTCTGGTGGTCGCGATATTCGTGGGCTTATTCGCCAACATCAATTTGATAAAGTTGAAATGGTACAAATAGTTAAGCCTGAAAATTCAATGACAGCACTTGATGAACTAACGCGTCACGCTGAAATTATTCTTGAAAAACTTGAACTGCCGTACCGTACCGTACAATTATGTAGTGGAGATGTTGGCTTTAGTGCAGCTAAAACCTTTGATTTAGAAGTATGGTTGCCAGCACAGGATACTTACCGTGAAATTTCTTCGTGTTCAAATATGGGTGCTTTCCAAGCTCGTCGTATGCAAGCGCGTTTTAGAAATAGTGAAACAAACAAACCAGAACTACTGCATACACTTAACGGCTCTGGTTTAGCGGTAGGTCGTACCTTAGTTGCTATTTTAGAAAACTATCAGCAAGCTGATGGAAGCATTAATGTTCCAACGGTATTACAACCTTACATGGGTGGTTTAACTAACATAGGCTAATCAGCCTTTGGTTAAACGTAGTTAATATTTAATTTAGATATGGGTTAGATATAACTTAAATGTGGTTATAAAGTAACTATATTGATAAAACGCGACTTAGGAAACTGAGTCGCGTTTTTTGATCTAGGCGAAAGAATTAGTTTAACTCGTTTTAAAATGACGTCTTTTAATATAAAAATAGTTTTAATGTTAATTTATATTTATCTTTTTTATACAGTTGAGTCTGTGAGTTGTAATTTTTAATAAAAAAGGAATTTTGCAACATTTACTTTTTTGACTGTAAATTAAATAATTGAATCTAAATGATTTTAAAGATATTCTTGTGAAATAAATTATGAAAAAGGCACTATGCCTTACAATAAGTTATAAATAATCTCAAACTCGGAGTTAAAATCAGCTATGAAGTGTTCCGTTTATATCGCAACAAGTGCAGATGGTTATATAGCATCACGTGATGGTGGTGTTGACTGGTTGCATACCGCAGGAAACCCTGAAGCGGATATGAGTAACAACCCTGATATGGGATTTAATGAGTTTATCGCCTCAATTGACTGTATGGTCATGGGGAGAAAGTGTATGGATGCTATTTCTAGCTTCAATTTAACACCTGAACAATGGCCTTATGGTGATACAAAAATCTATGTGTTAAGCAATTCATTGAAAAATCCTCCCGAAAATTTGAGGGGCAAAGTTGAAATGTATTCTGGCGATATCAAAAAGCTAATAAATCAACTTGAAGAAAATGGTTATAAGCATGCTTACATTGACGGTGGTACAACCATTACAGCTTTTATTAACCTTCAACTTATTGATGAAATGACAATCACTAAAGCACCAGTCATTTTAGGTAAAGGCCTTCCGCTTTTTGGCGAATTAAATAAAAGTATTAAGCTTATAAATTCAGAAGCTACTGTATTCCCGAATGACTTTATTCAAGAAAAGTTTGGTGTAAATTACTTATAACACATATGAGCCTAATTCCTGTCAATAGACAATAGTATTCTTTTAGCTGTCGTTAGGCCGCTAGTTGTCCGGCAATTCACAACGTTATCTACTTCGCTATGTCGGTGAGCCATTAAACAAACGTTTACGGCAAACACATATAGAGGCTCTCTTAACGTGATCTCATCACTGCCTGTTCGGTCTATCCGTAAAGTAAACAGGGGCACTAGACATTTATCGGTTAACCCTACGCTGGTACTATTCAAGCAAGATGACTCTTTGTTTTATACAAAGTTCAGTTAGTTTCAGACTCAGCTAAAGTGTAAACGCCTTTGTTTAAATTCTAGCTAATAGCTTCTTAGACAAAGTTAACATTGCAAATCAATTCCTACTTTGCAAGTCCAGTTAAGCATAACGCAAAAACACTAACAGTAACTCTTCTATCTGTTTGATTTTTAGGTTTAAATAATATGGCGTGTATTATGCTGTGTAAGTTAAGAGAATGAAGTAATCAGAGTTAATTATAGATATTCGTAACTGCATATAAGGGATCACGATGAATAAATTTAAGCTGTTCATGCTTCCGTTGGCATTACCATTACTTTTGAACTGTGGAGCAGGAGATGGTGGCGACAATAGTAGTGCTGATGTCGATGCTGTTGAAACACCCCCAATAGAAAATATCACGGAGGATACAGCCCACCACACCACATTACTAAAAGACAACCCAAACTCTCAAGTATCATCAGTAAAAATATTCGACAATTATTCAATAGATATCGATATGAAAGAAATAAATATGCAGGGAGAGTTCCTGTTTTTAAAAATTATTGACAAACATAAAAAGGCACTCTTTTTAGGGCAAGTTGTTCATCATGACAATATTAAAGTTCCCCTCACTATTGTCGCTGATTCGTTTCCGTTGGTAGTTGAGTTGTATTCTGAATCAAAAGAAGACAAAACAATAAGTTACGAGGTTTATTATGATTAATTTATTATTGAGGTATCTATTCGTTTTTACCAGTTTAGTGAGTGTTTCCTTGTTTTCAGCTGCGGTTAATGCTGAAGACGAAAGCAAAAGGTTAAAGCACACTATTTCTCAAGGTAGTGGTGATATTAATTTATTATTAGCACAAGGGAATAAAGCCATTAGTCCTTCTTTTTTAGAAACACTACGGCTTCAAAATAATGGATTATTAATGCTCGGTGTTGATATTAATGAAGCATCATCTGGAAGCGAAAAATCCACTAGTCAAGGTGTTGCCATTGAGCATCTAACCCTAACGGTTATCACCGATGAAGGTACTTATATATTCACCGATTTTTCAACTAAAACAAAATGTTCACTGGCCAAAATTAATAGTGAAAACCGTCAGTTTTATTACACTTTACTCGGACGTACAGGCTCAAACAGCATTACAGGCAGTAATTTAGACGGCACGTCTTTTGATGATACTTTGAAGATACCAGTAGATATTGATTTATCGAGCGCTCTTTCAATTCAACTTGATATTCAATTGCTGGAAACAAATGAGAGCTTAGGTGATCCAGAAGAATTTTACGATTATAGTGCAGGTTTTGAAGATTTAGCGTTGTTAACTTCTACAGACGTTGAGTTCCTTGATACACAGGCTGCTGGAAGAGAAGATGCCCCATTGGTTGTACTTTCTGATAATCCTACAGCAGTTGCTAGTAAAGTATATTACCCATCTTCTATCTCATACTATTTAGTAGGATATGAAGACCAGTATCCTCAGTTAGGCGATTACGATTTTAATGATTTAATTGTCGCATACCGCGTAAACTTTGGTTTAAACGAAGAATTTAAGGTGGTGACGATTAGTGCAGAAGGGTACCTTATCGCCCGAGGCGGAAGCTATGATCACAGTTGGCATCTTAGAATAGCATTGCCAGAAGGGTCTCAAGCAGACGGGAGTTACCAGCTTTATATTCCACCAGGGGTATCATCGGGCAGTGAACTCATTCAATATATTGATACCAGTTCAGGTTTAGATATTACCTTGTTTAACAATACTACATCATTATTTTACGACCCAGCCTCGCCATTTACTAACACGCTGTGGGACAGCGAGCATATATTAGGGCACAAGTTTTCTTTTGAGATAACACTAAGTACCCCTGTTACTTTGGAAGCCATGGATGAAGCGCCTTTTGACCCTTATTTGTATGTACATGACACTAATTTAGAAATACACCTACAAGGTAAGTCACCTGTTATGCCTGAGTCAGATAATATAAGTAAAGGTTTAACGTCGTTTAGCGATGAAAACGGTTACCCATTTGCTCTAGTCTTTCCTGAAGACTGGCAGTACCCTAATGAATATGTCGATATTGGCGCAGCCTACCCACAATTACTTGAATATATTCAATCAAACCGTCAAAGCCAAGTAGATTGGTACAAAATTGGTGTTGCTTCGGGTATTACCAAACACAAAAAAGCAGATTGGGCATGGTAATTAGGTTCTGTTGCGTTCAACATTTTAGCCAACTTATTATCTGACAAGACAAGTAGGATATGTAACTGTTTGCTCGATTCCATTTGTTTTTACTTGTTACAAACAAATATTAATCGCTTATTACGGCGCTATAAACTCACGTGCTTGTCACTCTCCTGACATAGGAGGCCAACATTTATTACTGCGGCTCTTGAGCGCTATACCTATATTGTCTACAATAGCGCACTTTTCTTTACTACAAGCCACCAACATGACCGATACTAATACGTTACCAGCTTTACCAGACCGCCTTTCTGTTAACCCTCGCAGCCCACACCATGTAGAAGAAGTTTTTGAACACGATATTGGTATTCGCCTCAACGGCAAAGAGCATTTCGACGTCGAAGAATATTGTATCAGTGAAGGTTGGGTAAAAATCCCGGCACACAAAGCGTTGGACCGTCGTGGACAACCGTTGATGAGAACGGTAAAAGGCACTGTTGAAGCGTTTTACCGCTAAGCCGTATTACCTTTTCCTTACTGAATTGACGCAATAGGTAAATTTTTTGTAATGCTACTTTCTATTGTCGTCAAAATAGGGTCTAGTGAGATATTTATACCCGTTATCATTCAAAGTGCAAGATTTCAATGGGAGTTAAAAGTACTTTAGGCAAGGCTTTCATTTTAAACAATGGTTGTTCCCTTGTTCAAATGAATAACGTCGCTTAAATTGCTTTTAGCCCCATCAAAGAAGTGCTTGAGCAACATCACTACGTCGTTGCACCTTCTTGTAAGGGAATAACCATTACTACAAAGGTGCGCCTTGTATTGAAATTGGTCAAGCACTCTGAAGCATGCAACTTGAACGGTAACGGGTATAGACCCTATAAATTATCTCATTCTGCAGATAATCTGTCTTGTCTCTTCATGAGGCGATAAGTCTTAATCTATAGATTTATTCGAAAAATCAATCCAATTACCTACTAGCTTCATATGGCAATTCACTAACACGGTGAAATTTAGCGCTAAATCATACCTAATTTGTATCTAATTCTGAAAATAAAATAGGAAATGTTATGGATTTTAACATTCGAGGCAACTATATTATTGTCCCTTAGCAAAAGTATTGCTCTTCTGGATAATCATCATAACTAGGCTCTAAGTACTTAGGATAAATTTATGCAATTATTTATAGGTTTCGTTTTAGTAGCGTTTGGCGTATTTCTATTTTTTATTGATATCCCGTTATTAGCGGTGATTTCATTTTTTATTGGCTTTGGTGTGTTACGAGGATATAGAAAAGGTAAAATTTTTTATTTAATCGGCGGACGCTCAAATAACGGTAGCTGTTGTGGTTAAAGCATAAAAAGCTAATTAATAAGGAAATAAAAGACTTGGCTATGTTCTTAACTTCAACAATATTGCTGCTTACACCTGACGTTATATGCCAGTCAGATACCAGAGGATCTGTTGATGGTATCGAATTAATTTTCCGCTTTAGCTAATGTGCCCTCTAATGTTAACTACTTGATAAAGGTTGATTAAGATTGAAAGGGGGTTACACTATTTTTATACATAAAGACATTGTATGAGAGTTAAGAAATATGAAAACAGTTGCTATAAAACAATCACTTCTGTTATTGAGTTGCTTATCACTCGCTTCTTGTAGCTTGTTAGATACTCATCAAATAAAAGATAATAATAGCCAAATTAAAGTTATTAGTAATTACGAGCAAGTAAAAGATTGTCGCTATATTAACGAATTAGTAGGATCGAAAGGGCATTGGTACACCTTCTTTTTTATCTCTAATACAGAGCTCACTCATGCCAGTATTAATGACTTAAAAAACCAAGCAAATGAAGTAGGCGCTGATACTGTGTATATTGAAGAGCATATGGGGTTTGGTACTTCAGTGACTTTTCTTGGGCAAGCTTTTGATTGTTTAAACAGATAAAGTGGCATTAATCGCCATAAATACTCGTTAGCTTAAGTCATTTAAGGGCAGGGAATACCTCTAACATACTAGCTACCCATCACATTATTAAGACAATGTATGTAAAGCGGGGATTGACATTACTACCGCCATTGCCTATTGAAGCTTTTTTATTTGGTCTCTTATTTGGTTCAAATGACAAATAAAGAGTAAGAAATAACACCAAACAGATAAGTTGGTTGCAAGCCAAAACAATTGTATGTTTACATTATTAGAGGACTATCCAGACTTCACTAGACAGTTTGAACAGTCCACAATTACTGATAAACTAATTAATGTGTTAATTTTTAGCCAAATTCATGTCAGGTTATTAATACTTAATAACCTGCGGTCATATTGCTTGTTTCGTCTGTATTACAAAATTGAATAGCTAAATTACGTACTGAGGTTGCCAATAGACTAGCATCAACACCAACACCAACAAAGCTAGCGCCTTTAGCGGCATAACCTTCAGCTAAAACTTTATCAACAGCTAATACCCCAGCGGCTTTACCGGCTTTTACAATAGTTTCAATTCCTTGCTCTACTGCGGCAACCACTTCGGGGTGTCCTGGGTTTCCAACATAGCCCATTGATGCTGATAAGTCAGATGGACCGATAAACACGCCGTGAACGCCGTCAATTGCAACGATCTCTTCTAAATTATCAATAGCTTGCTTAGTTTCCGCCTGTACAATTAAGCAAATTTCATCATTGGCTTTTTGTAAATAATCAGGAATACCGTTCCAGTGTGCGGCGCGTGCCATTGAGGTACCTAACCCCCGGATACCTTGTGGTGGATATAGCGAGTCTTGCACTAACTGACGTGCCTGCTCTGCCGTATTAACCATAGGAATAAGTAAGGTTTGTGCGCCTATATCTAACAATTGCTTAATGATGGCGGTGGTACCCTCGGGTGGTCTAACGAGTGCTGGAACGTCATAAGGTGCTATCGCCTGTAAATGACTTTGAATGCTACGCAAATCATAAGGAGCATGTTCCGCATCAATTAAAAGCCAGTCAAAACCGGCTCCAGCACCAATTTCAGCACAAATGCTATCTGGTAACCCCATCCATAAACCAAATTGCGTTTTAGTAGACGTTAACGCCTTTTTAAATTTATTTTGTGGTAATTTCATGATTATACTTTCCTAAATAAAATGACAAGAGGCCTAAATGAAATGACAAGAAATAGTACCTAATGGGCCATAATCGGCGTTAACAGTATCACCCGCTTTGACTACTACTGGCGCGGTAAAAGAACCGGACAAAATAATTTGACCCGGCTCTAAAGATACACCATGAGGAGCAAAACGCTTAGCCACCCAACAAATACCATTGGCTGGATGATTAAGCACTGCTGCAGCTAAGCCAGTTTCTTCAACCACACCATTAATATTTAAAATACCACCACACCAACGTAAATCCATTTCTAATGGCTTAATGGGTCGTCCGCCGATAATAATGGCAGCATTACCCGCGTTGTCAGCAACCGTATCAAATACTTTTCGGGTGTAACCAGTTTCAGGATCTTTACGGTGCGTTCGCGCGTCAATAATCTCTAACGTAGGAACAACATAGTCAGTCGCATTTAAGACATCAAAAATGGTAACGTTTTCACCTTCAAGACGATCTTTTAAAACAAACGCTAGTTCGACTTCTATGCGCGGGTCACAAAACTTTGATACGTCAATTTGAGCACCGTCATTAAAAACCATGCTATCTAAAAGCACACCAAAATCAGGCTCTTCAATGTTTAATGCTTTTTGCATTGCGCGTGAAGTATAACCAATCTTATAACCAACTACTTTTTGGCCTTGTGCTATCTTTTTATTCACCCAACTTTTTTGAATGGCATAGCCATCTTCTAAAGTCATTTCTGGATGCTTTATTGATAACGGTAAGCCCGCTTTACTGTTAACTTCTGCTTCTAAATGGTCTATCGCTGCTTGTTCAATAACATCTTTACTGAGCATGTTAAAAATCCTCTAAAATACTTTTTTAATTACTTTCAAACTACTTCGCAAGATAATCACGAAGGTTGTTATGATTAAATTTATGAACAGGCAATTCTGATAGCTCAAATGAAATGGCTAGGCCTTGGCTTTCATAAAGTGCAGCTAAGTGCTCAGTTAACACACTAAACAAAACTTTCGCGGCACTGGCTTTTTGTTCTTCACTGCGACCTGAGCCAATGCGCACATGTAAGTGCACAAAGCCAAAGGTAGCCGTGCCGTCTGCGACTCTAAAATATTCACAATTGTGTGCTCGACAGCGAATACCTGCCAACGGAAAAATACCCGTACCAACCGCCTCATCAATTAAACGTGCAAACAAGCCATCTAAATCAAGTGACTCGTTAGTTAAATTTCCAGAATGTTCTAGAATGAAATGTGGCATAAAAAAATATCTCTTTATTCAACAGGGAAAATTGCATTAATTTGGCCTGTGCCAGAGCTACCAAAATAAGGAGTAACAACTTCAACCTTACCTTTGTATTCATCCCAACCTAATGCGCCAAGTAACATAGCAGTGTCATGCATAAAACCTTCGCCATGGCACTTCAATGCATATTCAGGTAACATTTCAACGAACTCTTTCCATTCGCCTTGTTCCCACATTTCAACCACACGATGATCAATATTTTCTAACAACGGTGACCATACTTTATGTAAAAACTGGTCTGCAACACCATTTTGAGCAAAGCGGTGTGACAATGAACCTGAAGCAAAAATAGCTACTGTGCCATCATAATCTTCTTCAATTGCTTTTCTTAATGCTGCGCCAAGTTTAGCGCTATCGTCTAAATCATGAACCTGACACATAGCTGAAATAGAGACCACCTTAAACTGCTTGTCTTCATTCATGTAACGCATTGGAACTAAAGTACCGTATTCCATCGCTAAGGTCGTTTCTGAATGCGCTCTAGTTGGCACACCAGCATCAGTAGCTGCTTTAGCAATTAAATCACCCAATTCAACATTGCCTTCATAGCTAAATGGCATGTTTTTGATAAAATGTGGTAATTCATTACTGGTGTACACACCTTCAAAATGTGCCGCGTTGTTAATATGATAACCAGAGTTAACCAACCAATGAGTATCAAATACTACAATGGTATCGACACCTAACTCACGACAACGTCGTGATATTTCTTTATGACCGTTAATTGCCGCTTCACGACAACCTTTATGTTCGCCATCCATCTCTGATAAATACATAGATGGTACATGTGTTATTTTGGCAGCAAATGCAAGTTTACCCATAATTCAATTCTCCTAATAATTATAATTGTAACTGTAATTTACGATGCACCTAAAACTGGAACCTTATGGGTACCATGTGCAATACAAACATTTTTAGTTTCCATATAGAAATCGAAACTCCAATCACCACCATCACGACCAATACCTGACGATTTTACGCCACCAAAAGGTGAAGGTAAGTTACGGTTATTTTCTGAGTTAACCCAAAGCATTCCGGATTCAACATACTTGGCCATACGCATCGCTCGACCTGTGTTTTCAGTCCAAATATAGCCAGATAAGCCATAGTCAGTATCATTTGCAATAGCAATAGCGTCTTCTTCTGTATCAAAACCAATAGTCGTTAAAACAGGACCAAAGATTTCTTCTTGGGCAATACGCATAGTCGTATCAGCATCGGTAAATAGGGTTGGAGAAACATAACAACCATTACCAAGATCTTCACGATGAATACCACCAACTTTAGTGGTTGCACCATCTTGCTGGGCAATGGTCATGTAACTCATCACTTTATCAAAATGCCCTTTGTGAGCCAGCGGTCCAACTTCAGTAATCGGATCCAGTGGATGACCTACTTTTAAGTTACGCACACGTTTTTCTAATGCAGCTAAAAACTTATCTTTAATACCATTTTGAATTAATAAGCGACTAGATGAGGTACAACGCTGTCCATTAAGGCTGTAAATCATAAATACAACCGCATCGAGTGCACGATCAAAATTAGCATCATCAAATACAATGACAGGGTTCTTTCCACCTAATTCAAAATGCACTCGTTTTAATGTATCTGCACCTTGACGCATAATACGACGGCCTGTAGCAGAGTCACCGACTAAAGCAACAGCTTTAATCGCCGGATGTTCAGTTAAACGTTTACCAACCGTTGCACCAAATCCATTAACCGTATTCCATACACCATCAGGAATACCGGCATCTTTAGCAATTTCAGCTAAAAGCATGGCGCTTAATGGTGTCATCTCAGCTGGTTTATGAACAATAGTACAGCCTGACGCTAAGGCTGGCGCTATTTTCCATGTTGCCAACATAAATGGCGTGTTCCAAGGTGTGATAATGCCAACAGGGCCAATAGGTGAACGCACGGTAAAGTTAGTGTGCTCTTCTTGATGAAGCGATAAACCATTCGCTGCTTCAGGTGCTTTATCTGCAAAAAATCGAAAGTTTGCTGCACCACGTATCGCTGCTTGTTTCATAAACCGAATAGGTTGACCACAATCCATTGACTCAACCAAGGCAATCTCATCGGCACGTTCAACTACCATATCTGCAAAATGGTGTAATATTCTCTTACGTTCAGCGCCTGGCATTTCACGCCATGCAGGGAATGCATTTTTTGCTGCTTCACACGCTTTATCAACGTCGGCAATTGTGCCCTTAGATATCTCACCAATAGCAGTATTATCTACTGGGGTATGGTTTGTAAAAGTATCGTCATTCGTATAAAACTCACCGCCAATAAAATGTCCTACGGGTGCATTTTTAAATCGTATTAAATATTGTTTTGCTCTATTAAGATTTTGCTCAAATTCAGACATCTCAACTCCATATTATCTGGTGATCCAGTATTATTATTCTTTCCAATACGAAAGAACCTTATTGCTTAACATGTTAAGTATAAGGTGTGGTTGATGTCAAGTGATTACGCAATAAAACCCTAACTAATCACTTAAATGTTAATAAACCCTCCTATTTGTTGTACTTATTTATTTAACACGTTATATTGTTTGGCATTGGTAATTAAAATAGAGGATAAATAATATGCGATTTTTAACGTTTAATCATGCTGGTAAAGAATCTTGGGGTGTTATCACTGAGAAGGGAGTTATTGATTTAGGAAATTTAATTGGTGGTAGCTTATTACAAGTATTGCAAGACGATAAGCTAGATGCGATGAAAAAACTGGCAAGTGCCCTTGACGTTGATTATAGCGCAGAAGACATTGAGTTTTTACCACCGATAAGCAACCCCGGTAAAATTGCCTGTGTTGGTGTTAACTATGCTAACAGAAATGCTGAGTATAAAGATGGCTCTGAAGCCCCTAAATACCCGAGCTTATTTATTCGCACGCCGGATTCATTGACCGGTCATTCCAAACCATTAATTAGACCACCAGAGTCGCATAAATTGGATTACGAAGGTGAAATTGTCATAATTATAGGTAAAGAGGGGCGTCGTATTGCTGAAGAAGACGCTTACGAGCATATTGCCGGTCTAACCATCATGAACGAAGGTACGTTACGTGATTGGGTGCGCCATGCTAAGTTTAATGTTACTCAAGGAAAAAACTTTATTCATTCCGGTTCAATTGGTCCTTGGATGGTAACAGCAGATGAATTTACCTCAGAGCAATTTGAAAATATGCGGGTTACTACCAAAGTTAATGGTGAAATTAGACAAGATGATACTACTGCTAGTATGATGTTTCCTTTTAAATATATCATTAGCTACTTTTCAAAGTTTTTCCACTTAAAACCAGGTGATGTTATTGCAACAGGCACCCCAAATGGTGCTGGTGCTCGTTTTGAGCCGCCACGTTATTTAGCGCCTGGTGATGTTGTTGAGATAAATGTCGAAGGTGTGGGTACGTTAGTTAATGGTGTTAAGGACGAAGAAGTATAGTTATGACAAAAAGACTCCGTAGTTTCGAACGATCTCTGCCTATGACCCTTTTACAAACAAGGGAAGCAGTGATGAAAAAATTTATTCCATCACTCAAAGAGCATGGTTTAACACCGCAGCAGTGGCGGGTCATTCGAGCTTTGGAGCATGAAAATGGTCTTGAAATAAGTACGCTAGCAAAACGTTGCCACTTACTTATGCCCAGCTTATCTCGAATTATTAATCACCTAGATAAAGAAACGCTGATTCAACGTAAAACGGTTGATAGTGATCAACGACGTTCAAAAATATTCCTGACTGAACTTGGTCTGGAACTATTTTCTAAAGTGGCGCCGAAATCTGTTGAAAGGTATGTTGAAATAGAAGAAAAATACGGTGTTAGAAAACTGGAATTACTCTATGAGCTTCTAGATGATCTTATAAAAACACTCGAAGAGAATGATATATGACTCAATTAATTGATTCTACTTTATTAAAATCAAGCAGCTAATGATGTTAATAACTTAGTTCAACAAGCAATTAATCAAGGTGCAGAGGTCAAAATTGGCGTAAAAATATCACTGCTAGCACCCTGCTATTTCGACCTCACAATTCTCACTAATCTTGACGTTAAGATGGATATATTTAGTGAAGAGATTTTTGGTCCTGTTGCACCTATTTTTAAATTAAGTAATGAACAAGAAGCGACTGAAATGGCCAATGATACTGAATTTGGGTTAGCTTCATATGTCTTTACTAATAATATCAATGTAAAACACCTTAATTTTAAGTGTCTAGTGATATACTCTTCTTAATTATTCCAACACGTTGGAAATGAATACCAATTCTATTAAATTTATCCCCAACTTAGCGGTTAATTAGCGAACTTAGAACAAGCAAAATAGGTTAAATATTCTATATTTTACTAATTTTTTGATGTTATTAGCTTGCTAATGAACTCCCGAAGGCCGAGTTTAAAAGACTTGGTATAATTATGACAGTCGTCTTGTTCTTGAAGGTTTTTATAGATGAAAATAGTTGCCTCTGAATTAAAAAATATTCTTTTAATTACCTTAGGATCTGCATTACTCGCTTTTGGTGTTACAGCCTTTTTACTACCCGCCCAAATTGCTACTGGCGGTACTCCAGGGATGTCAATAATAATCCATTATGTCACTAATGTAGGCGTTTCCTTGGCTATGTTGATGGTGAATATTCCACTCATAATAGCCGGAATAAAATTTATTACGCCTGCCTTTGCAGCCAGAACTATTTTTTCAGTCTCTATGACTTCGTTATTTATTGAGATCTATCCAAATTTATTCATATTTCCGACAATTTCCGACATGCTACTTTCGACCCTTTATGGCGGTATTTGTATAGGTGTTGGTGTTGGTTTTATTTTAAAAGGGCAGGCTTCTGCTGGAGGGACTACAATAATAGCGAAGATAATATCAAACTATACATCAATAAAACCTGCTCAAGCAATATTGGTTTTAGATGTCATTATTATTTGCGCAACCGCCTTCATATACAAAGATATGGAACTAGCATTATGGAGCCTAATGAGTATTTATGTTTCAGCAAAAGTTATTGATAAAATACTCAGCGGTAGTGTTTCCGAAAAAGTTGTTCATATAGTATCGAAACACTCTCAAGAAATAGGAGTTAAAATATCTGAAGATTTAGGTCGAAAAGGTACTATTTTATCGGGTCATAGTTTAACGCTACAAACTCCAAAAGAAGTGCTCTTTGTTGTAGTCGGTTCTAGAGAAATAGAAAAATTAAAAGCAATTATTAATCAGCATGACGAGCAAGCATTAGTTATTGTTATGGAAGCTTCTGAAATGATGGGCTCAAGCCTACTCACATAACTGTCTATTTAAAGGCACTTTAAATGAACCAAAAGGGCAGCGTTTGTTTGAAATGTAAACAGCGTTATCGCACATTCATGTAGCTACACCACTTCATACGCTCTGCCTTACTATCTATCAATCAGCTGTAAACATAATCTCGAAAGGTCAATAGACCCTATAAAGATGAAATAAACCAAAGCATCAGATTAATAGTTAAAAAAGAAACTAAGGTTGCTGGCAATAGTACTGCGGAGCAAAGCGAACCATATTGATATCGCATACCAATAACGGCAAAAATGCTGAACATTGGCATGCAGGCCAGAATAATAGCTACTTGTTTGAATAATAATGGCATTGTTGGAAACAACAATATAAAGAAAAAGACACACAAAGGATGTAAAATTAATTTACCAATAACAATGCTACTTATATCATTAATCATTCCTTTCACTTCCAAACCAACTAACATACCGCCAATTGCAAACAAAGAAACGCCACCAACGGTAACAGCTAGCACATCAATCACATGACTTACTAATTTAGGTGGTTGTATATCTATCACGGTACTGGCAACACCAATAGCTATCGCTATAATTATCGGGTTTTTGATTAATTGCGAGATTGATTTAACAAATGCTACAAAAAAGTGACTGTTCTTTTGTTGACCAGTATCTGCTAACGCTAGTGCTAACGGTAAAATAAAAAGGTTTTCAATAATTAGCGTTAAGGCAAAAGGCACTAAAGCTTGATCGCCAAACAGCTGAATAATAATGGGAAAACCGACCATTAAACTATTAGAGACACTAGCACCTAAACCAAATAGTGCGCATTCGGTTATAGACTTTTTTCTTAAGCGAGCGAGAATGAATAAAGTCGCGAAAGATAAAAGTGAGCCTAAGCCATACACCAACAAGTAATCGTAATGTAAAATATCTTGAAAAGAACGAGAGCTTAATGCCTTAAACAGAGCCGCGGGTAAGCCAATGTTAACCACAAACCAAGCCAAAGGGCGAACATTTTCTTTAGGCATCCAACCCGTTTTCACCACAATGTAGCCAATGGCGATGAGCAAAAAGGTAGGGCTAGTTAACGATAGAATATAACTAAAATCCTGCATGATACCGAATCAACTTTTGAAAACCAGAAATAACAAAGCCCACTAGCAGTGGGCTTTAAAACGTGATGATGATTATTAAACCATAGTAGGATCTGGATCCATTCCCATCAGAGAGCGACCAAGCACCTGTTTACACACATCATAGTCAGTGTAAGCATGCGCTGCTGTCATATTACAGTCACGCCATAATCGCTGAATTTCGTTATCGTGGATCCAAGTAGAGCCACCAGCAACTTCAAACAAACGATTAACGGCTTCACAGCACATTTTAATTGCATAAGCCTGATTGGTTCGCCAGAATGCAAGTTCTTCATCTGTTGGGTAGCGCTTCTGCTCAGAAAGCGCTTTATGCTCATCCCAGGTTTTTTCCATGAAAGCACGTGCTGCAGCCACCTGATGAGTTGATTCAGCCAAACGCATGATTGGCGGAATTTCTTTACCACTGCTGGCGAGCGTATAGGCACGGGTACGATTCTTTGTCATCTCTTTATAAACAGTCAACATCCGCTCAGCTATACCTATTGCCATTGCTGCAAAACCTGAAGCAAAATAAGGGCGATAAGGTGCATAAAATATTTTACTATCAGGGTACAAGCCAAAGCCTGAAGACTGACCTGTCATCATCGCCTTAGCTTTCTCGATACGATGCTCAGGAATAAAGGTATTTTCCTTAATCTTAAGCGTCTTAGTACCAGAAGGCTTCATACCCGCAGAATACCAATCATCCTCAATTTCATAATCGCTGGCAGGTACAACACCGAAGCTGTAATCTTTTTCGCCAGTTTCAGGATTAAGACGCAGGAAGCCTAAGATAGCCCATTGAGCGTGATCGCAGCCCGAACTCCAGCGCATATCACCATTAAAAATCACACCACCCTCGCACTCCTCGGTTATACCAAAGGGTGCAATAGAGCTACTGGCGACTGCATCTGGATTTTCCCCCCAGAACTCTTCCTGAGCCTGTTTTGAAAACATAGCCATTTGATGACTATGCGTGATAAGCAGGCTAAATGCCCAAGCAGTACCACCACAAGCACCTGCAAGCGCGGCAACGCAATCAGCCACTTCTGGCAATGATAATTCCAAACCACCATAAGCCTTAGGCTGAAGAGCGCGATGAAGTTGGATTGACTTTAGTAGATGAATATTCGCATCAGGCACTTTGCGCTCCTGCTCAGCTGTTACTGCATTAGCAGCAATCTGCGGAAGAATCTTCTTTAGTTCATCAAGCATAGGATTAGGTTTATTCATTATTCATTACCTTCTTTATTATGATGTGTAACTTGTTAGCCAATCTTATATTAAAATATAAACGAAGCTGCCTGCAACACGAGATTTATTTAACGTGTTAACAGTATCATGGATTGTATAGCAATAATAAATGGACCTTTCGCAGCCTTTATTGTACTTTACATAGGAAATGTATCAGTTGTATTTAAATAAAATAATAGATAAAACCTCTGTGATTTATTAGTAACTAATTGATTTTGAGTTGTATAATCATATAGCCTGTAGCTTTTTATAATTATTTGATAGCACAAAGTATAGAAAATTTAGTTTCAACAAATAAATAACACACTTAGAGTGGGAATTAATGAAAAATAAAATTCAACTGTCAAACGTGCATACTGATGACTATATTCCTAATATAGATTTAGGCCAATCCTACGATCAACGTTATATTGATACTGATATTCATTACGAAAGCCTAGAGAAGTTAGCTAACTTTTTTGGGCGTAATATGCCAGTACATCATCATGATCGTTTTTATCAATTACACGTGATCCTGACAGGGACTATCCATGTTAATTTAGATGAAAAGAGTTATGTTGTACAAGCTCCAATGTTTTTTTTAACCCCGCCAACAGTGCCTCATGCCTTTATTACTGATAATAATGCAAAAGGGCATGTTATTACCGTAAGACAACAATTAGTGTGGCAATTAATGGAAAGCATGATGGCAACAGGGTGGGATAAAAGCAATTTTATGACAAGCCCCTTGTGTGTTTCATTGGTACCGAAAAAAAATAAAAATGCTGTTCATTTACTTCAACTTCTCTCGTTAATCGCTGACGAAAACCAGCAGTCAGGGGTAGAGCAGGACATTGCTTTAAAGGCATTACTACAGTTGATATTGATAGATATTTTACGGCTTGCAGATCAAAGCCAGCCTCAACAAAAAATGCGTAAAGAGGATATCCGAATTTTTCACCTTTTTAATCAACTTATTGAAAGCCACTATAAAGAGCATTTAACCTTAAGTCAGTACTCAGCAAAAATAAGCATCACCGAGGCCCGCCTTAATGAAATTTGTCGCAGATTAGCAGGGCTACCATCAAAGCGTCTTATTATGGATAGGTTAATTCAAGAAGCTCGAAGGTTATTATCCTTTTCATCAGTATCTATCACTGAAATAGGCTACGAACTCGGCTTTAAAGACCCTGCATATTTTGCACGATTCTTTCGCAAAAATGCTGGCGTTACGGCAAGTAAATACAGGAATAGATAATAATTTACTTATTACTTACTCTATGAAAAGTACCATTAAAGCAACGAAAATTATCTTTCCAGAAAATTATCACTCCTTATAATTACTTAACACGTTAAATTTATCTGTACGTGAAAATTAAATAGATAAAACTAATTAATCTAAAGGTGATACCAAATGTCTAACACAGAATTTGATGCAAAAAATTTGCGTCGTGCGCTTTCTCAATTTCCTACTGGCGTCACAGTGATAACAACAACAGATACTGACGGTAATCCAGTCGGCGTAACAGCCAGTAGTTTTAATTCAGTCTCCATGGACCCTGCCTTGATCCTTTGGAGCATTGATAAAGGGGCAAATAGCCTTTCAGCTTTTCAAGAATCAAAATATTTTGCGGTAAATGTATTGGCAAGTGATCAAGTTGCAACCTCTAATAATTTTGCTAGTCGAGGAACAGACAAATTTGCCAATGCTCAGTATTCCTTAGGGTTAGGAAATGCTCCTATTCTTGAACATTATGCTGCTCAATTTGAATGTAAAACTTGGGCCGTTTATGACGGTGGAGATCATTTGATTCTTGTTGGTGAAGTGATCGAGTATCGCCATAATGACATTGCTGCACCATTGGTATTTGCTCGTGGAAGTTATGCTATCTCAACGCAGCACCCAGAAATGATTAAGCCAGCCGAGACCGATAACAAAGACAATGATACTGACTTTGTTAATGATTACTTACTCTATTTGTTAAGAGAAACTTATCAGCGATTCAGTGCAGACTTATATCCAAAACTTAACCAAGCATGTGATGTTACGCCGGAAGAGTGGCGTATATTAGCTCGCATGACGAGTGCACCAACGATTAAAGTTAACAAACTTATCGATATGGTCATGCAACCAGAAGACTCATTAAGAGAAACCATCGCTTGGATGGTGGCCAAAGAGCTCATCTCCTATCTTGATCATGAAACTTTGCAAGCGACTGAACAAGGTAAAAAGATTGCCGAACAAATGAAAGCTATCGCTTTAAATGAAGAAAGACAATTACTTGAACAATTGAGCAAAGAGCAAACACAGCATTTAAAAGCAAGTTTAAAAGCTATAATCAATAAATTATAAGATAGTTTGTAATCTAAAAAAGGCCGTTTTGACTCTCGTCAAAACGGCCTTTTTTCATAGTTTAATCTTGCATAAGTTTAGTTGAACATATACTTATTACCGCGTTAAATTTTTATTTTCAGCCACTAAATTTTCTAATAAAGGTGCCACTTGCCAATAATTACTTCCTAGCTTTTGCTGAAACTCTTTAATGGTAGCGACTACTTTCTCTAAACCAATTTCATCGGCATAACACATAGGACCGCCTAAGTAGCGTGGAAATCCATAACCATTAAGCCAAATAGCATCAATATCACTAGCGCGAGTGGCTATGCCTTGCTCAAGTATATACGCGCCTTCATTAATCAAAGCAAAAATCAGTCGTTGTTGAATTTCTTCATCACTGATGTCACTGCGTTGTTTAATACCTAACTTAGCCGCATTAGCTCTAATAAGATTAACGGCAGCATCATCTGGACTGCGTTTGTTAGTTTGTTCATCATATTGATAAAAACCTGCGTGAGTTTTTTGTCCTAATCGGCCTGCTTCTACCAGGGTATCAGCGGCAGCAAAGAAGCAAGGGTCATCTGGGCGATCAGTATTTGCTTGGCGTGCTTTATAACCTATGTCTATACCTGACATATCGTTAACTGCTAAGGGTCCCATGGCCATTCCCCACTGCACCATAGCTTTGTCAACTTGTTGTGGCGTTGCACCTTCTAGTAATAGCATGTTGGCTTCTCTACCATAACAAGCATACATGCGATTGCCGACAAAGCCGTAGCAAACTTTCACAGCTACGCTTATTTTACCCATCTTTTTACCTAAGGTCATTGCCGTAGTAAGTGTTTGGCTGTCAGTATATTTAGTGGCAACTACTTCCAATAACTTCATAATATTGGCAGGGCTAAAAAAGTGCATGCCGACGACTTTTTCCGGTCGTGTGGTAGCTTTGGCTATTTCATCAATATCTAAGTATGAGGTATTACTCGCGAGAATTGCTTCAGGCTTACAAACTTTATCTAGCTGAGAAAATATTTGTTGTTTTACCGCCATAGTTTCAAAGGCTGCTTCTACGACTAGGTCAACTTGCGCTAAATCTTGATAGTCACAAGTGCCAGTAATTAATGCCATACATTGATTAACTTTTTCTTTGCTTATAATGCCACGTGTTTGGGCTTGCTGATAACGGTTGGCAATAGCATTAATGCCTTTGGCTAAATTACTTTGATTCATTTCTAGCAGTGTGACACTAATGCCTGCATTAGCAAAACACATGGCAATACCGCCGCCCATAGTGCCTGCACCAATAACGGCAACTGACTTTATTTCAGCAGGCGTTGGCTTGGTTTCACCAGAAATCATTAGTTTAGCCGCTGTTTTTTCAGCAAAAAAGGCGTGGCGCATTGCACGTGATTGCGCAGAGCCTCTACATGCTAAAAAGTATTCACGTTCTTTCACCGTCGCTTCATTCAAAGGTAACGTAAATGCATTTTCTATTGAGTTAACGGCGCTTTGTGGCGCTTGTTGACCACGAGATTTTTTGGCTAATTTATCTCTGAATTGCTGACATAACACTTTTGCCGCTTGTTTTTCTTCACTATTTAGTGCCATTGGCTGTTGAGTGATTATTTTACTTGTTTGCTTTTGTTCAAGCAGCGCTTTGGCAAAGGTAATTGTTTCGTTAAGTAAATGGTCTTTTTTAGTATTATCTGCGCTGATTAGTTGATCAATAATGCCATAGCCATCAAGTTGCTCTACTTTTTGCGGTTTTCCTGATGTGATCATTGTTAGCGCTAATTCAACGCCCGCAATTCTTGGTAATAACTGTGTGCCGCCAGCACCTGGAATGAGACCAAGATTAACCTCAGGTAATCCAAGTTTTGTGCCTTTAACTGCTATTCGATAATGACAGGCAAGCGCTAACTCAAAACCTCCGCCTAATACGTTACCAAATAGTGCCGCTATGATGGGTTTATTACATTGGTTGATACGTTGTAACACATCCGGTAAATGAGGCTCTTTTGGCGTTTTACCAAATTCTTTGATATCAGCCCCAGCAATAAACGTTTTACCTTGGCAATAAATAACAATAGCGTTGATATTTTCATTCTGTTCTGCCTGAGCAATAGCATCTACAACTCCTTGTCGAACTGCATGTGATAGCGCATTGACTGGTGGATTATCAATATTGATAATCGCAATGTTATCCGCATGAGGTGTCGTTGGTATAAGTAGTACAGGGGCTGTCATATTGTTGCTTTCCTAATTTAATTGTATTGATTTACCTAATATCATCCTCATGTGGTTACAGTGAGACGTTTAGGGGTAATGCACAAAGTTGTGTATAAGAGAAGCACACAATGACGCGCTTTTTTGAAAGAGATGAAGCGCTTTGTTATTTTTAATCATGCAGTATCTTAGCTGGGTTTATAAAACTAAAATTAAGACACAAATCGCTGAAAAAACTTATTGCTTGCTTCAGGCAACTTTCCCTGAGCATTATTCATATTTTCTCCTATGTAAGTTGTAGAAGGCTCAACTAATGTTTTATACATTCTCTTTACTAAATCATGGGCCTCATATCCTACCCAGCCTTGTGTAAGCATAGCCTGTGGGAAATCAGGATCACGTAATAAAATCCGTCGATAATCGTGAATTAATATTGCTCTAAGTAAAAAGCAATCTGTAGTACTAAGTTGCTCAGACTTATCTTGTGTATTTAAAAGTTGTTGGCAAAGAGGTCGATAAAAATTAAGAAAATCACGATAGCTCGTTTCTAACGCTGATAATTTCCAACGATCTTTAATCAGTGATTTGATCACACTTTGTGAGTTTAAATCAGCAATACTACCGTTAAGTATAATAACATTGCCTGCTAAGCCTAGTTCGTGAATAGCTTCATCTAATGATGATGCATCGCAAGAAGGGTGTGCATAAAGTCCTGACACCAATGTATTAAAACCTTGCCATAGTAAACTTTTTCGAAATTCTTCTTTTTTATCTTCCGGCACTGAAATGGGCAACACTAAAATCCAGTTTTCATTCCAGTCAGCTTGGTCAGCGGCATAAATTCTTCTTGCTGCTTTTTCGTAATGCGCCATGGCAAAATCGGTAAAACAGTAATAACTACACCGGCCAACTTTATTTACTTGTAACCAGTTGCTTTGTACTAAACGATAGACTGATGTTCGTACTTGACGATCGTTAAAGCCTAAAGGCTCAAGTGTTTTTATCAAACTTGAAAGCCAAAGCCAGCTGCCATGTTGAGAAACAGTGTCACCAAAAATAGTGACCACCATTGAGGTACAACTAATGCTACTTTTTTTTATATGTTGCTTAATAGTAAGGTTAAGTTTACTGGTTTTTGTCATGCTTTTTCCTATATTCTTTGATACTTATCTTGTATTGCCACTTATTAAATTGTAGTCAATTTAGTAAGTGGCAAGCAACTAGGAAATAACGATAAAGTTAATATTTAGCAAGACGGTGACCGAATAATGTAATGTTCAAGCAAATGATTATCTATCATCAAAGCTGACAACAACTTCATCTGAAATAGGATGTGATTGACAGGTAAGAATGTAACCAGCATCAATTTCGTGTTGCTCAAGACCATGATTAATATCCATGTCAACTTGACCTTTGACCAACTTAGCTTTACAGGTTGAGCATACTCCAGCTTTACACGAGTAGGGTAGTTCTACCCCATTAGCCATACCTGCATCTAAAATATTGGCGCCAACTGTAGCTAAGTCAAAGTTATTGCTACGACCATCGGCAATTACTGTTACTTTACTGGTACGGTCTTCACCATATTCATGGACACGAATTTTGGCTTTGTCTAACACGAGTTGTGCGTCTTCAGATGAGCTAGCAAATAACTCATAATGAATCTGATTTTCTGCTAACCCTTCAATTCTAAAACCCCGAGATACCTCAGATATCATTGATTCAGGTCCACAAATGAAGGCTTCATCTGTTGTGTTTATGTCAATAAGCTTTTGTTTTTGTAATTGATAGCCTTTCTTGTTATCAATTCGTCCATTAAGTAAATCAGCGCCTTGATCTTCTTGGCTCATGATGTTGACCCAATTAAAGCGCGTTAAATAACGATTTTTAATAAAGCTTAGTTCTTCTTTGAACATCATAGTGTGGGTTTTTTGATTACCATAAACCAAGGTTATTTGTGAATTTGGCTCGCGAGAAAAAATTGACTTTATTAACGATAAAATTGGTGTAATACCACTACCAGCAGCGAGTAACATATATTTTTTGCTGCGCTGGCTATCTAACTCATTCTCATTTAGCTTTAACGTAAAATCGCCTTGTGGAGGCATTACTTTAATGCTATTGCCAACTTTAAAATTATCATTTGCGAAGTTAGAAAATACACCTTTATCTACTCGCTTGATTGCTATAGACAATTGCGTTTCATCAATACCGGAACAAATGGAGTAACAACGACGAATGATTTCTCCGTCAATAGAGACTTGTAGTGTTAAAAATTGCCCAGGAGTAAAAGAAAATTTTTGCTTTAACTCGTCAGGAATATGTAAACTCAAGCAAATAGCCGAGTCAGTTTCTGGCTTAATATCGGCGATAGTAAGAGAATAAAAATTTGTCATGTCGCACCTTCTTGTTATTTATACCAACTGAAATAATGAATTGAATCTATCATTATTTCAGTTGGTATTATTGCGATTAAATATGCTTAAAAAGATCAAAGGATTCATGGCAGCTATTACACTGAAATAAGGCTTTACATGCAGTTGAGCCATATTCACTGAGTAACTTAGTGTCAGCACTGCTACATTGCGGGCAAAGCACTTTACTGTCACTATTAAGGGGTTGCTCATGACCACCAATCACATCATTTGGTGGAGCAATACCATAGTCTCTTAGCTGATTTCGACCTTTATCTGTCATCCAGTCAGTTGTCCATGCAGGTGATAATTCGGTGATTATTACCGTTTTTTCAATGCCATGTGCTTTAAAAGCTATTGTGATATCTTCAGCAATAGCATCCATAGCAGGACAACCTGAGTAAGTAGGGGTAATGGTGACTGTTGCCTGTTTACCTTGACGTTTGATATCTTTTAAAATACCGATATCCCACAAAGATAATGCAGGGATCTCTGGATCTTTAACCTGATCTAAACATTGCCATAACTCAGGAAATTCAGAATTACGACGAAACTGTTCACGTTCAAATTGTGTTGGGGATTTTGTCGGGATAACTTGCATTATAGTCTCCATAAAACTACCACTTAGCACCAGGGAATGAACGGTGAACAAATTGCATTTCAGTTAATAAATGCCCTAAGTGCTCGGTGTGATAACCTTGTCGGCCACCGCTAACAGCCCACTCTTGATCAGGTACCGTTAACGTTGCTTCCTCAATGATCGCCGTTACTTCTTTTAGCCAATCGGCTTTCAATAGTGTGCAATCAACCGCAACTCCAGCATCAACAAGACGTTGCTCTAAATCATCAAGTTCAAATAATTCATGGCTATAACCCCATATATCATTTAAGGCTAGTTGCATTCTTTCGTGGCTTTCGGTTGTGCCATCACCTAAACGTAAGGTCCAACTTTTTGAGCGACGACAATGATAATTCGTTTCTTTTGCTGCTTTTACGGCAATAGCGGCAAGGGTTTCATCGCTTGATTTTTTCAATTGCTCAAGAAAATATTTATTATAAACATCAATTAATAATTGGCGCGCAGTGCTATAAGCAAAATCACCTTTATGTAACTCATGTAATAAATGGTTTTGAAATTGTCTTTCATCGCGCAAATAAGCAAAGTTATCTTCGGTTATATCATCAGTGCTATTTTGTTCATTACTAAGCTGTGCTGCATAGGTGTAATACATGCGTGCATGACCAATGAAGTCGAGTGCAACATTACCTAAAGCAACATCTTCTTCAATAAATGGGGCTCTTGATACCCATTCTGAAAGACGGTGACCGATAACAATCGCATCGTCACCCAGACGTGCAGCGTAATCAATCGTATCTTGTTTGCTCACTGTTTCTGTAGAACTAGTCATCTTTTACTCCTGATTACATTGCGCCAACTTCTTTGGGAATATCATAATAAGTCGCATGACGATAAGGTTTATCATCAGAGGGATCAAAAAAGCTATCACTGTCATCTTCTTGTGATGCGCAAATATCTTTTGATTTAACTACCCAAATACTAACGCCTTCACTGCGACGAGTATAAACATCGCGCGCATATTCTAAGGCTTGTTCTTTATCTTCGGCATGTAAGCTGCCAGCATGTTTATGATCTAACCCGCGTTTTGAACGAAGGAATACTTCAAATAATTCTAATTTTTCTAAGCTCATCTTCTTTCTCCTCAATACTAATTTTAATAACAACCTTTAGATTATCGTTGTTAGGCGGCTGTTTCTGCTTTGGCTTGTTTTTGTGATTTTTTTTGTTGGTATGCTGACATTGCATCACGTACCCAAGCGCCTTCTTCGTGGGCTTTTACATGATGTTGAATTCGCTGGCGGTTACTATGTCCGTTGCCATTAATTACCGCGTAGAATTCTTCCCAGTTAATTTCGCCGCTGTCATGTTGACCTTTTTCTTCGTTCCACACTAAATCTTTATCTGGGTGTTCTAGGCCTAAATAAGCAATTTGTGGCGCGGTTTGATCAATAAACTTTTGACGTAAATCATCATTAGTTTCGCGTTTTATTTTCCATTTCATTGACTTAGCGCTATGGGCTGATTCTGAGTCATGTGGACCAAACATCATCAATGCAGGCCAGTAAAAACGATTTAGCGAATCTTGCGCCATTTGTTTCTGTGCTGGTGTACCTTTAGCAAGTTCCATCATGATCACGTAACCTTGACGCTGATGAAAACTTTCTTCCTTACAAATACGGATCATACCGCGTGAATAAGGACCATAAGAGGTACGTTGTAATGACACCTGATTAACGATAGCAGCGCCATCAACTAACCAACCAATCGCGCCCATATCACCCCATGTTTGTGCAGGATAATTGAAGATAGAAGCATATTTAGCTTGACCACTTTGTAAAGCGGCAATCAATTCACTGCGCTCAATACCTAAGGTTTCAGTTGCACTATACAAATACAAACCGTGACCACCTTCATCCTGAACTTTAGACAGCAATACTGCTTTACGGCGTAAAGAGGGAGCACGCGTTATCCAATTGCCTTCTGGCTGCATACCGATGACTTCTGAATGGGCATGTTGTGACATTTGACGGATTAAATTTTTACGATAGGCTTCTGGCATCCAATCTTTTGGTTCGATTTTTTGCTCGCTATCTATTTTTTGTTGGAAAACAGCTTCTAGCTCTGCTTCACTTTTATTATATTCGGCCATTTCTATTCCTATCGTTAATATGTTAACTACTTTAATGATACGATTATTTTTAGTTATGTCAATACCGTGTATCACAATAAATTGTATTATTTTCAATCAGCATAATTTTCAGTTGGTTACGTGTGATTAAACTCTTTCGATGATGATAGCAATGCCTTGTCCAACACCAATACACATGGTGCATAACGCATAACGACCTTGTGCGCGTTCAAGCTGGTACATGGCGGTAGTGACTAATCTAGCGCCACTAGCACCTAATGGATGCCCTAAAGCAATTGCGCCACCATTTGGATTTACATGCGCGGCATCGTCCGGTAAACCTAAGGCGCGTAATACTGCTAATCCTTGTGCGGCAAAGGCTTCGTTTAATTCTATTACATCCATTTGGTCAATGGTTAAGCCTGCTTTTTTCAGTACTTTATTAGTGGCCGAAACGGGCCCATAACCCATAATGCGCGGTGATAAACCTGCCGTTGCCATCGCTACTACGCGGGCTTTTGGAATTAAGTTATTCGCTTTAATTGCTTTTTCTGAAGCAAGTAATAAGGCACAAGCGCCGTCATTTACACCGGAAGCATTACCGGCGGTAACCGTGCCATTTTCTTTAAAAGGCGTGGCTAATTTGGCTAATGTTTCGATTGGGCTTAAACGCAAATGTTCGTCATCTGCAACGATGATATCGTCGCCTCTACGTTGTTTAATGTGGACGGGTACAATTTCATGGCTAAAAAGTCCAGCTTGTTGTGCCGCTAACGCTTTTGTTTGGCTATTAAAGGCAAAAGTATCTTGATCTACACGGCTTATATTAAATTCTTCAGCAACATTTTCTGCCGTTTCGGGCATAGAATCTACGCCATATTCGTTCGCCATTAACTTGTTAACAAAGCGCCAGCCTATCGTAGTATCAAAAATTTCTGCTTGACGGCTAAAAGCACTAGTCGCTTTAGGCATAACTAAAGGAGCTCTTGACATTGATTCAACACCACCAGCAATAATCAAATCGGTTTCACCACTAGCTATTGCACGCGCGCCACTGCCAATTGCATCAATACCTGAGCCACATAAACGGTTTAGGGTAACGCCTGGTACATCAATAGGAAGGCCTGCAAGTAAGCCACTCATGCGCGCAACATTACGATTATCTTCACCGGCTTGGTTGGCACAACCGTAGAAAACATCATCAACACTAGCCCAATCTACTTGAGGATTGCGTTTGATTAATTCTCTAATCGGAATAGCACCTAAATCATCCGCTCTTACGCTAGATAATGCACCACCATAGCGGCCAAATGGGGTTCTGATTGCGTCGCAAATGTATGTATTGTTCATAATAATTTCCTTGGCTATTTATTTTCAGGTAATACACTGCGTTTTATACGCGCAGAGTTACCTTTAAAAATTGCAATAAGTTGTTGGTTTTGATTAGTGACCTTTATGTGATAAACACCACTACGCCCGCCTTGGTGTAACTCTTCAGCGGTGGCGGTTAGTGTGTCGTCTTCAAAAGCAGGGTGGATAAAGTCAATGGTGCAGCTTAACGCTACCGCTGCTTGATTCTGTGAATTACAGGCAAAAGCAAAAGCGGAATCAGCCAACGAGAATATTTGACCGCCATGACAGGTTTTATGACCATTTAGCATAGAGTCTTTTACGTTCATAACAGCAATTGCACCACCGCACTTTACTTGCATTAACTCAATGCCTAAGGCTTGAGAAGCGGCATCATTTTCGAACATATATCTGGCGCAGCGTTGAGCTAGCTGATCGGCTTCGCTGATATTCAGGTTTTTTTCTTCTGTTACTGACAACGTTGTGGCTAAATCTGTCACAATTATTCTCCTGTAAACGTTGGCTGACGTTTTTCCATGAATGCACTAACGCCTTCACGGTAATCACTGGTGCGACCTAGTGTACGCATCGCTTGCTTTTCTAACTCTAATTGTTGGTGCATAGGTGTTGAGAATGAATTGTTCATGAGTTGCTTGATCATCGCTAAACCTTTGGTGGGTTGCGTTGCTAAATGAAGTGCTAAAGTCATGGTTTCATCCATTAATTTTTCATCATCAACACATTGCCAGATCATGCCCCAATTTTGTGCTTGCTCGGCTGATAACTTGTCACCAAGTAATGCTAACGCTTTAGCCCTAGGTAAGCCTAATGCCCGTACTAAATTAAAGGTTCCGCCCGAATCAGGTACTAAACCTATTTTACAAAATGCTTGAATGAATTTAGCGCTTTTAGCCGCGAGTACAATATCGCAAGCTAAAGCAATACTGGCACCTGCACCGGCGGCAACACCATTAACAGCACACAACACGGGTTTTTCCATGGTCATAATATTGCGAATAAGTGGGTTGTAATTTTTTTCAACCGACTCACCTAAATCTGGCGCTTCATCAGAAACTTTTACTGAGCGATCGCTTAGGTCTTGTCCGGCACAAAAGCCTCTACCTGTGCCAGTGATAACCAAGCAACGTACATCACTGTTGTCACGAGCATCTTTCATTGCTTCACGTACTTCGTCATGCATTAGGCTATTAAAACTATTGAGTGAAGCAGGGCGGTTTAAGGTTAAAACAGCTACGCCCTGATCTTTTTGATATGTGATGGTTGAAAAACTCATTTTACTCTCCGCATTTTTGTCGTTGTTATTTTATGTCAATATTAATTTATGGCTGCTTAGCCGTATTTCAGTAGACACCTTGTTGTAGATCAGTAACACTAGTTAACTTATTAAGTATCTGTTTATTCGGTAACTCTCAGTAACTCTTTAAGGAATCTTTTATGCCAAGTTATGCTATTGAAAATCTTGTACCTGTTGTTGATCCGCTTGCTTATGTTCATCCAACGGCAGTTTTAATTGGTGACGTTATTATTGATAAACATTGTTATATTGGCCCTAATGCCGTTTTACGTGGCGATTTTGGCCGTATTGTTGTTAAACAAGGTGCAAACGTACAAGACACTTGCGTTGTTCATAGCTTTCCTGAAAAAGACTGTATTATTGAAGAAAATGGCCATATTGGTCATGGTGCTATTCTTCATGGTTGTCATATTGGCGAAAATGCTTTAATTGGCATGAACGCGGTTATCATGGACGATGCTGTTATTGGCGCTGAATCTTTAGTTGCGGCAACAGCATTTGTTAAATCTGCTTTTGAATGTCCACCAAGAAGTTTATTAGCGGGAAGCCCTGCAACGATTAAACGTCAGTTGAGCGATAAAGAAGTTGCTTGGAAAACCAATGGCACCAAGCAATATCATCACTTAACAAAACGTTGCCTACAAAGTTTGCAACAAATAGAACCGTTAACTGAAATTCAAAGTAATCGACCACGCTTTACCGACAGTGCCTATAAACCTAAGCATGAAGGCTAATAAACTAATACCAATCTCACTAACTAAGTGATCATTTCTACTTGTTAAAACGCCCAACTACTTCGTTATTTATTTAATAATTAGAACAACTAGTTATTAAAATAAACGCCTTGTATTTTGCCGTTTTTCCTATGTATAAAATAGATCACCTAATTAATGAAACTGGTATAACTAGATAAACATCCTCAGTAAAAGAGGATGTTATCAATAGCTAATTATGCTTCTTGTCTTTCTACTAGCGTCATAATGTCGTATAAAGCGACAATTACCTGATCTTGGTTAGTGACCTCTACGTCCCATACCACAACACCTGTCGCTCTTTCTTCTTCTGGACGTTTATCTTTTTTAATTTTCTTTTTAACGGTTATTTTTACTTGAATGGTATCGCCAATAGGAACTGGTTCAACAAAGCGTAAATTTTCCAAACCGTAGTTTGCTAATACTGGTCCAGGAGCAGGATCAACAAACATGCCCGCAGCAGCAGAAATAACAAAATATCCGTGCGCAACACGCTGGCCGAACATAGAATCTTTAGCGGCTATTTCATCAAAGTGAGCATAAAAATGATCACCAGACACCGCACCAAAGTTAACAATGTCAGCTTCAGTAACGGTACGCCTGTGAGTCGTTAAACTTTCACCAACTTGTAATTCTTCGAAATACTTTCTAAATGGATGTTTATCGTTACCAGTAGTAGCAGCACCAGACATATATTCTTTAGTGATAGCCATTAACGTTGTTGGTGAGCCTTGAATGGCAGTACGTTGCATGTAATGTTTTACAGCACGTGAACCACCCAATTCTTCACCGCCACCCGCACGACCAGGTCCACCGTGAACAAGGGTTGGTAATGGTGAGCCATGACCCGTTGATTCTTTGGCACAATCTCTATTTAGTACTAACATACGACCGTGGTACGCAGCAGCACAAAGTACTATTTTAGCGGCTTCATCATTATCATAAGTGACTAGTGAAGCAACTAAACTACCTTTGCCTAAACGAGCAATCTCAACTGCTTCATCAATAGAGTTATATGGCATAAGCGTACTTACCGGACCAAAAGCTTCTATGCTATGAGGTGCATCGGTTTCTAGTGGTTTGTCACAATAAAGTAACGTTGGTGGGTAAAAAGCATCGGTCTTAAGGTTATCACCAGTGAGTTCAAGTTTACTTAAATCACCACCGTAAACTACTTCGCAAAAATCACTCAGTTGTGCAACTTTATTTTCAACATCCAACCGTTGGCTTTTACCCACTAAAGGTCCCATGCGAACACCTTTAACACTTGGATCACCTAAGGTCACTTTACTCAAGCGAGCAATTAAGGCTTCTTGTACTGCAGATACTTTACTTTTTGGCACAATAATACGTCGAATAGCGGTACATTTCTGTCCTGCTTTCACCGTCATTTCATTGGAGACTTCTTTGATGAATAATTGAAACTCTTCATCTTCTACTCCAACGCTTTCTCCTAAAATGCAACTGTTTAATGAATCAGCTTCCATGGTAAAGGGAATGCTATTGGCAACGATGTTTTCGTGGCTACGTAATTTTTGACCTGTGCTTGCAGAGCCAGTAAAAGTAACAACATCTTGCTCATTTAATCGTGCAAGTAAATCACCAACACCACCACAAATTAATT
The DNA here is from genome assembly GCA_002163005.1 of Colwellia psychrerythraea. Classification (GTDB taxonomy): domain Bacteria; phylum Pseudomonadota; class Gammaproteobacteria; order Enterobacterales; family Alteromonadaceae; genus Colwellia; species Colwellia psychrerythraea_C. The sequence continues at coordinate 92,616 of MAAF01000025.1, forward strand.
GAATGGAACCTTCTGGCAAGATGCCACAAGCAATAATTTCTTCTACCATGGCTTGGGTTAAATATGCAGTAGCAGTGGCTGGTTTAACAATAACGGGCATACCGGCAATCAAACTAGGGGCAATCTTTTCTAGCATTCCCCAACATGGAAAGTTAAAGGCATTTATATGTACGGCAACACCGGGCTTTGATGTTAAAATATGACGGGCGGCAAAGGTTCCTTTGGCAGAAAGCACTTCAGCGGGACCTTCAACGATAAACTTTTCATTGGCGAATTCTCTGCGTGCTATACCTGAGTAGCTAAACATTGTGCTTAAGCCACCTTCAATATCTATCCAGCTATCAACTTTAGTTGCACCTGTTTTAGCTGATACCGCATAGAAATGCTCTTTCTTTGACATTAAATGCTTAGCGACATTTTTAATGGCATTAGCTCTGTCGTGAATAGTCATTTCGCGTAGTGCTTTACCGCCAACGTTTCGACCATGTTCTAGCATTTTGTTAAAATCTATACCACTACTGCTAACTTCACAGATTTCACTGCCATTAAGCGCATCGTAAACTTTAACCCCTTGCTCTTGGCCTTCAAACCAAGTGCCGCAACAATAACTTTTTGATATCATTAACTAATCCTCATTAACCAACTGTTTATTTTTATTTTTCATAACTACTTTTATTAAATAATTACAAAGCTAAATTTAAAAAGTGATACATTTATATTGATTTACATCAAAGAAGTGTTTTATATTATCAGCAATTACTTAACATCGAAAGTATTTTTTTAGGGGAACAAAATGTCATCGAAAAAGCCAGGTTATGAAGCTATTGAAACAGCAAGTGTAGATGAATTACGGGATTTACAGTTTGGTCGACTCAAAACAACACTGAATAATGCTTACAATCATTCACCAGTCTATAGAAAGAAATTTGATGAGCATGGTGTTCACCCAGATGATTTAACTTGTCTTGCAGATTTAAGTAAGTTTCCTTTTACCACAAAAGCAGATATGCGAGATAATTATCCATTTGGCCTATTTGCTTTACCAATGGAGCAAATAGTACGTGTACATGCGTCAAGCGGTACTACGGGTAAACCAACAGTAGTTGGTTATAGTCAAAATGACATTGATACTTGGGCTAACGTAGTTGCTCGTTCTATCTATGCTGCTGGCGGAAGGCCTAAAGATAAGGTGCATGTTGCTTATGGTTATGGTTTGTTCACTGGTGGGTTAGGCGCACATTATGGTGCAGAACGTTTAGGTTGTACGGTTATACCTATGGGCGGAGGCCAAACAGAAAAACAAGTACAATTACTCAAAGATTTTGACCCTGACTTAATTATGGTGACACCTTCTTATATGCTCAATATTGCCGATGAAATTCTTCGTCAAGGTATTGACCCTGAAAAAATGGCACTACGCACGGGGATTTTTGGTGCTGAGCCTTGGACAGATGGCATGCGTCAAGATCTACAATCACGTATGTCAATGAATGCTGTAGACATCTATGGTTTATCAGAAATGATGGGGCCAGGTGTTGCACAAGAATGTATAGAAACTATGGACGGGCCAACGATTTGGGAAGATCATTTCTACCCTGAAATCATTAACCCTGTAACGGGTGAAGTTGTGGCTGATGGTGAGGAAGGCGAATTAGTTTTCACTAGCTTAACCAAAGAAGCAATGCCAATGATCCGTTATCGTACCCGTGATTTAACGCGCTTGTTACCAGGCTCGGCAAGAACGATGCGTCGTATGGATAAAATAACGGGCCGTAGTGATGACATGTTAATTATTCGTGGTGTAAATGTTTTCCCAACGCAAATTGAAACACAAATTTGTGCAATTCAAGGATTAACGCCTCATTATCAAATTGAAGTGGGTAAAAAAGGTAATATGGATACGATTAAAGTGCAGGTTGAACTTGCACCTGAGTCTGTGAATGAAAATTACGATGAGCTGGTAAGAAAGTTAAATCATAAAATTAAAACCTTTATTGGTATATCATGCGCGATCGAATTGAAACAGCCTAATGAGCTACCTCGTTCACAAGGTAAAGCACAGCGAGTGATTGATCATCGTAAAGCGTAATATCTAACGTATATATCTGTTACCACTCAAAGTGCAGAATTTCAGTGAGAATCTTGACTGGTAACGGGTATGAATAGATTAAAAAATGATATTTATGCACCCCGTAGACGAATTTGTCTCGGAGTGTGTGAATATTGGGCTTTAAAGCAACGATTAAAATGCGATAAATCACCAAACCCCCACGCTAAAGCAACATTACTGATAGAGATATTATTAAACTCTTTATTGGTTAAGTCTTTGTAACACCCTTCCAATCGTAATTGTTGAATATAACGAGAAACAGAAATATTTTGGCTTTTAAACAGCATATGTAAATAGCGTTTACTAATGTTTTCAGTTTGAGCGATAAAATCTACACCCAGTCTAAAGTCTTTGATATGCATATTGATCAGGCGTTTAATTCTTTGTAAATGTTGTTCAGGTGAGCTTTCTATAATTTTTGTATGACTGCTTTTTTGATTTTTAAGTGAGGTTATTAGTAAATCGAGCAGGTTAGCTTCCATACTTTGTAATGCTTCAGGATTGAGCTGACTCATACGTTGCGACAACGAATAAACAAATTGTGCCAGCATGCCGTTGGTTGGCTCTTCGTTACCCATTCTCAAACCTAAATAGTCATCAGGTGTTTGAAACATTTCTTGTAAAGCCAGTTGTGGCATTGCGAATACCGCTTGTTGATAACTTTCTTGAAATTCTAGTTGATAGGGTTCACTTGAACTGCAAATGATAAAGTCGCCTGGGGCTAATCTTGCTTCTCTGCCATAGTGTTTGGTACTGCAGTTACCTGTCAGTTGAAACTTTATCAAGTAATAAGCATCAGTAACGCGAGCAATATCAACTTTTGATCTTTGAGCAACAATAGGGCTACTTGATACTTGAGCAAGGCTAAAACGATTCAATCTTTTACTGCTTATAGAGGCGTTAAATTCATTATTTTTAAGTGAAGATAATGCACTGCAACTCATGGGACAAAAACTATTTGATACTTCATGATTGAATGAATCCAAACTAGTGATCAATGTTGTCATATACTAACTCCTAAAAGATTATGCTTATAAAACAATTATTTATGATTTTCTAAAACAAGTCTCAATTGTGTTTTTACTTTTATTCGTTGCACTTTCAGTCAATTTTATTGTTCTCTCTAGACCAAGATATTAAGTTTTAAGCTTGCTTTAATAATACTGTTAACATGTTAACAGTATTATATCTAAATGATAATTCAAAGATGTTTTTTATCATGTGGAGTACAGATGTTGTTAATTTGTTAGTAAATAATTAGATATAAAAATAAAAAATAATTTACAGCTAATTTATCAAAATTATCTATGGGGAAAGAAATGAAAATAAATAAAGCTAAAGTAGCTATAGCCATCAGTGCAGCGTTTACATTTTGTAGTTCTGCTGTTGTACAAGCAGAAAATGTTATCGAAAAAATAATGATTACAGCTTCAAAAAAGCAAGAGTCTATTCAAGCCAGTAACGTTGCGGTAACAGCATTTTCTGGTGACGCTTTACGCGAGCTAAATTTGACCGATAGTACAGATATTGCCAGTCAAACACCTGGCTTGAACATAGGTACGCCTGTTGGGGAAGGGAATAACCCTTCCATTAGTTTACGTGGTGTTGGTCTCAATGATTTCAATGATAATAATGAAGGCCCTATTGCTGTTTATCGTGATGAAATTTACCAATCGGCGATGCCGGGATTAACTTTTCAGTTATTTGATTTAGAGCGCGTTGAAGTACTTAGAGGGCCACAAGGTACACTTTATGGCCGAAATGCTACGGGTGGATTAGTCCATTTTATTTCTAAAAAACCAACTGACGAACTTGAAGGTTTTGCTAGTGTCACTTTTGCACAATATAACCAAATCAAAACAGAAGCGGCGATATCAGGTGGTTTAACAGACGCTATACAAGCTCGTTTATCGCTAGCGACAAATAATCACGATGGTTATGTAACTAACCGGATAGGAAAAGATGCTAATGAGGCTGATAATTTAGCCTATCGTTTGCAAGTAAATTTTGATTTGTCCGATAACTTCCAAGCGTTGGTAAATGTTCATGGTGCTAAATCCGATACAATTGCACCGCAGTATCAACATCAAGCGACCGACGATGGCTCTGGCACGGCAGGCATTAGTGATTATTATGGTTATAAAGACACAGACGGCGATGTATGGGCAGGTGAATATGATCGTGAAGGATTATTAAAAATTGATTCAAAAGGTGCATCAATTCACCTTGATTATGATGGTGGTGATTACACGTTAACGTCAATAACCGCAGTTGAAGATGTTGAAAAAATTCACCAAGAAGATACTGACGTAGGGCCTTTTGATGGTATTACGCCACAGTTTATTTCAGAAAATCAACAGTTCAGCCAAGAGTTCAGGGTTGCCTTCTCAACAGGTTCAATGGACTGGATGTTTGGTGCATATTATTTTGAAAATGAAGTGACAGGCGCATTAGATTTAGCACTTAACTTTCCAGGGCCTTTAGTTGATGTTATTACAGGTGCTCCAGAGGGATCTTTTGGATCAGACATGGTGAACTTTGTTGATTATGATGTTGACTATGTTCAAGAAACAGAGTCATCTGCTATTTTTGGTCAAGTTGAAATTCCATTAAATGAACAATTAAATTTAACCGTTGGTCTTCGATATACCACTGAAGAACGTACCATGACTTATCAAAATAAAGCGACGGGTAATCCAGATGCTGTTGTTAATTCTTGCATAATTCCCGCTGGAGATGTTTGTGACTTCGGTTTTGGATCAGATTTTCCGGGCACAGACCATTACCTAAATTTTTCTAGCAGTAATGCTGACTTTGGCAGTTTAGGAAAAATTGATGATGACAATATTTCTGGTCGAATTAGTTTAGATTATACGCCTACACAAGATTTATTAGTGTTCTTTAATGTGGCAACAGGTTTTAAAAGTGGTGGCTTTAATGGCGGATTTTTAGATTTTACTGACGGTGTTACCATCGAAGATGTACCATTTGAATCTGAAGAACTGCTTAGTTATGAACTTGGTTTTAAATCAACCCTCGCAGATGGCGATATTCGCTTTAATGCGACCGCTTTTTATTACGATTATGAAAACTACCAAGCGCTAACATTTGCGGGTTTAAGCCAATTTATTGATAATTCTGACGCGACAATTAATGGTGCTGATTTAGAGCTAATTTGGTTACCGGGAGAAAACTGGGACATCAGTTTAGGCGCAAGTTTTATCAATTCGGAAGTAGATGAAATTTCAATACGTGGTGCAGAAACTTTTCAAGATACTGAAATGGTGTTAGCACCAAGCTATAGCTTAAATGGTTTAGTGCGTTATCAAGCAACAGAAAAACTATCAGTACAAGTTGATTTTAATCACCAAGATGAACAGTTCTTTGACATTACCAACAGCGAAGTATCTCACGAAAGTGCTTATACCGTTTTTAATGCCAGAATTGGGTTTGATATTAGTGAGAACTTTGCTATTTCAGCATTTGTTAAAAACCTAACAGATGAAGAATACCGTGTATACAGTTTTGATTTTACCGGTGCTGCTGGTTACAACCAAAACTTTTATGCCGCACCTCGTTGGGTAGGCGTTACCTTGAATTATACCTTTGAATAGGGCTGATAAGCATTTAAGTTCACATTGATTTTGTGACAAATTAAAATTAAATAGGTGTTTTATGAATAAGTTTACAATGATTATAAATGGTCAACAAAGCCAGTCTACGCAGTATAGTGATGTCATTAATCCTGCTACGGGACAAGCTTTTGCGCAATGTCAGCAGGGAAGTGTTGATGATTTAAATCAAGCTGTCGCGTCAGCAAAAAGTGCTTTCAACGCGTGGAGTCAAACTAGCTCCGCAGAAAGAAAAGCGAAAATGTTAGCACTGGCGGGCGCGTTAGAAGCAAATATGCCTGAATTGATGACCTTAATTACCCAAGAAACAGGGAAACCTATGGGTGGCTTGAATAATGTTGGTTCAGGCATGGAAGTTGGTGGGTCAATTGCTTGGACACAGATGACAGCTGAACTTGAGTTAGCGGTAGATGTTGTTCAAGATAATAAAGATGCACGTATTGAGGTTCATCGTAAACCGTTAGGTGTGGTTGGTTCGATAACACCATGGAATTGGCCATTAATGATCGCCATATGGCATATTATCCCAGCGTTAAGAACAGGTAACACTGTGGTAATAAAACCGTCAGAGTTAACGCCATTATCAACATTACGATTTGTTGAATTGGCGAATGAGATCCTACCCCCAGGTGTATTAAATGTTGTAACAGGTGAGGGTGATGTTGGTCATGCGCTAACAACACATAAAGATGTGAGTAAGATTATTTTTACCGGTTCAACACCAACTGGTAAAAATATCATGAGGTCTTCAGCCAGTAATCTTAAGCGACTGACTTTAGAGTTGGGCGGCAATGATGCAGGCATTGTATTGCCTGATGTAGACGTTAAAACGACCGCTAATCAGCTATTTTCTGCTTGTTTTCATAATAATGGACAAACCTGTGCCGCGCTAAAAAGACTTTATGTTCATGAAGATATTTATGAGGAAGTTTGTCAAGAAATGGCTCAACTTGCTAAGCAAGTTACCGTGGGTAATGGCTTAGAAGAAGGTATTGAATTAGGACCTATCCAAAATGCTAAGCAGTTACAAATTGTCGTTGATCTGGCCGCAGATGCGAAAGCTTGTGGTGGTCGGTTCTTAGCTGGCGGTAATAAAATTGCAGGCGAAGGTTACTTTTTTGAACCGACTATCGTTGCTGATTTAACCGATGGTTGCCGCTTGGTTGATGAAGAACCATTTGGTCCTATCGTACCTATTATTAAATTTACTGATGTCGACGCAGTGATAGCTAAAGCAAATGAAAATGATGCTGGCTTAGGTGGTTCAATATGGTCAGCAGATGTTGTTAACGCAACAGCGTTAGCCAAGCAGATGGAATGTGGATCTGTATGGATCAATACTCATGGCGCTATTCAACCTAATGCACCTTTTGGTGGTATTAAACAGTCAGGCTTTGGCGTAGAGTTTGGTCTTTATGGTTTAGAAGAATATACCTCAATTCAGACATTGAGAATTCCTAAATAGTGCAATGGCAGTAGTGATACAAATTATTAATTTAAGGAATAAAATATGAAAGTAGATACACACTTTAAGAAAATTTTTTTAGTGTGTTGCCTCTTTTTTTCTATGAGCGTTTTTATGACTGCACAGGCAAGTCAAAAAGCGGCTGATGATGTGGCACCAAGGACGGATTTGCCCCCATTGCCAGTAGAAAAAACAGGTAACGTAGAAGTCTTGCCGAGTCAATTTCCAGAAACGTGGATGTATGTTGATGAATCAAGCTTTATGAGTATGTTTGGCGGCAAAATGATTTTACTTGATGTTGCAGAAAGTAAACATGCTGACCGTATCAAAGGCACTGCAGATAAAAACTTGCTCGGTAATTTTATTCAGGCGAAGAAACGGCCTGAATTTTATATTATGGAGTCATTCCATACTCGTGGCGCAAGAGGGCCGAAAACAGATGTGCTAACTATCTATAACAAAACGACTATGGCCACGTCTAAAGAAATTATTTGGCCAGACACTCGTTTACAGTCTTTACCTAGGCGTCATGCAATGGCATTGACGCCTGATGAAAAGTTTTTATTTGTTGCTAACTTTAGCCCAGCGGCATCTATTACTGTGGTTGATTTAGACACAAAAGAAATTACCGCAACTATAGGTACTCCAGGTTGTGTTTTAACCTTTGCTACCGGTAGTCGAAGTGTTTCTTCATTGTGTAGTAATGGTGGCATGTTAACTACCGTGCTAAATGATGCAGGAAGGCTTAAATCACAACATAGGATCAAAGCCTTTTTTGATACCGATAAAACGCCTATCTTTGAAAGACCTGTAATTATTAATGATATCGCTTATTTTCCGAGCTTTACTGGGGAAGTTCACGTGTTTGATTTTTCAGGTGAGGTGGCTAAATATCTAGAGCATTGGAGCTTAGTTACTGAGGATGAAAAGAAGAAAAACTGGCGACCGGGTGGCTTAGCGTTAAATGATGTTGATGAACAAGGGATCATGTATCAAATTATGCATGCCGATGGCTATGACGGTTCACAAACCCATGGCGGTAGTCAGGTTTGGCTTTTTGATATGAAAACTAAGCAACGTCTGAAAGTGATTGATATACCTAGTTGGGCGGTTTCTGTCGCGGTAACTAGAGGTAAGGAGCCCCTAATGGTTATTACTAACGGTGAATTACAGCTTGATATCTTTAACCCAAGAACAGGAAAGTTGATACAAACCATCAGCGATTTTGGTAACTCAACACCACTACTTGTACATAAGGCGTATTAATCATGAGTTATGTGTTTTCTGATGCGAGTGCTTTGTTTTTAATGTGGGTTTTTGCGCAAGCAGGTTTGCACAAAGTGCAGTCTGTTAATGGTCTTTATTATGCAAACTTGATCGCACAATATTTAAATTTACAGGCTTACATAGATCATAATATTCAAGCAAAGTCACAGCTTAAATTACTCGCTAAAGCTATTGGCTTAATAGAAGTAACCTTGGCTTTAGTACTTGTTATACCAAGTACTAGAGCGATTGCCGCCATGTTAGCAATCGTTATATTAATGTCTTATTTGTTACTGATGGCTTATCAAATAGTGCAAGGTAAGAAAAATTTAGATTGTGGTTGTATGGGCCCAGCAGGGCAGATAAATATAAGTGGCAGTTTATTACTGCGTAATGGTATTTTTTCTGTTTTAGCTTTGTTGTGTTTAGCACCCGGAAACAACTTTTTTACCAGCGCAATGGTAATGACGATAATTATCTCTTTGGTGATGATTTTATTAAATTTAACGTTTGAGCAGCTTATTGTTAATGCTCAACGACTAAAAGTGCTTAGTCACTAAAAATTGAGGATGTAAATATGGATTTACTCGTTATATCAAATATAGTTCTTTGGATCATAGTAGTTGTTTTTGCTGTGGTTATTTATGCTCTTACTCGCCAAATAGGCGTACTTTATGAGCGTGTTGCGCCTGCTGGCGCGCTGGCTATTAATCAAAAGCTTGAAACTGGCCAAGTAGCACCTGAGCTAACGTTACAAACAATGGCCTCAACGTTAGTTAATGTTGGCGGTTCGCGTGACAATGGCCACTCACAACTGTTGTTTTTTATTTCGCCAACTTGTCCTGTGTGTAAAACATTATTACCGGCAATTAAATCAGCGGCTAAAGCTGAAGCTGATTGGGTTGATGTCGTGTTTGCTAGTGATGGCAAAAATGACGACCATCAAGGCTTAATTGATCAACAAGGTTTAGCAAATTTTCCTTATATTGTTTCAGAAGTATTGGGTAAAAGTTTTGGGATTGCCAAATTGCCGTATGCAGTATTGATTGATCAACAAGGTGTTATTGCATCGATGGGCATTATTAACTCTAGAGAGCATATTGATAGTTTGTTTGAAGCAAAAGAACATCAAGTCGCTTCTATTCAAGAGTTTATGTCTAAACAAGCCTACCCAGCTAAATAATGGAAATGACACATGAATTTTATTGATAAATTTTTTGAAAAAAGAGCGCGTAATGTTGCGCAATTGAGTAATCGTCGAGGTTTTATTAAAGGGGTAGCTGCCACACTAGTTGGTGCATCTTCCATTCCTTTATTACCGGTGGCTAGAGCCAGTGATACTCCGGTATTACCGCAAGAAGCTGGCGATCCATCAAGCTGTGATTATTGGCGTTATTGCGCCATTGACGGTTTTTTATGTGACTGTTGTGGAGGCAGTTACAATACTTGTCCACCAGGAACAGAAATGTCACCTATCACGTGGATTGGCACCTGTCGGAACCCTATCGACGGTCGTAATTATGTTATTTCATACAATGATTGTTGTGGTAAAACCCAATGTGGCACTTGTTTATGTCAACGCGATGAAGGTGACAGACCTTTATACCGCTCTGATAAATCAAACGATGTGAATTGGTGTTTAGGGGCAACTAGCTCTGTTTATCATTGTTCTACCGCGATTGTTGTTGGTATTGCCTTTGATGAAGGTAGTAGCAAGTGAGTGCGTTAAGTTTATGCGTAAAACGCGTTGTTTGGGGCCTATGTATTTTTTGTAGTGTCCAAACTAATGCTGCAGATAACCTTTTAGAGATGAATACCGACAGAGCTAAATTCAATTATCAAATGTTCTGTCAAGGTTGTCATACGCCTGATGGTACTGGTGGGAAATCAGTGCCTAAAATTAAAAACTATATTGGTTACTTTCTACAGAATCAAATTGCTCGCGAGTATTTAGTCAGAGTTCCTGGTTCTGCTAATTCGTCGCTAAATGATGAACAGTTGGCGGAAGTCCTCAACTGGATGATTATTGAACTTGGTGGTGAGAGTGTGCCAAAAAACATGCAATATTATACAGCTAATGAGGTTGCTAAATTACGACAGCACCCCTTATTTGAAGTTGTAGAGTATAGAGAAATGTTAGTAAAAAAATTATCAGTTAAATAGCTTTTAGTTTACTTTACATTAATAAATTTAGGACAACCGATGAAAACAGTTACCAACAATAAATTTAATAAAATATCACCGATTGCTTTTTTAACTTGTTTTGTCATGAATCAACCTGTCATTGCTAATGAGCAAAGTAATATTGATGATTTAGCCAAGGCTTGTATTACATGTCATGGTCAAAAGGGTATTTCTACTGACACAACTTTTCCGAATTTAGCGGGACAAAAACAGGGGTATCTTAATCAAGAAATTAAAGCGTTTCGTGATGGTAAACGAGATAATCCGCAAATGTTACCTTTTGTCAATTCGCTCAGTGATGATGATATTACGCAGTTAGCGCATTACTTCTCACAGCAAAAAAATGATGCAAAAGCGAGTGAAACGTATAATAAAAAAGGAGAAAATGTTCGAGCTCGCTGCATTTCTTGTCATGGCATGAAGGGGATTACTGTGACAGAATTATGGCCAAATTTAGCGGGGCAGCAAGCAAAGTATCTACAAAAACAATTGCATGCATTTAAAAGTGGTAAACGGCAGTCACCTATAATGCAGGTAATAGCACAAGAGTTAACAGATGAGCAGATAGAAGCCGTTGCAGAATATTATAGTCAGCAAGCAGCTAGTCAGTAAACAGGAGGGGTTATTTGGGTATAGCTATAGCCAAGTAACCTCAAGATGCAGGAACATATTCTTTTTGAATTCGCTTAGGCGTCCTGAAATTTGTATCTTGAAGTAGCTTGGGTATTAATAGTATTTATTTGCCTAATGGAATAATTAATAGTGGTCTTTTGGTATTTAACATCACTTTGTTAGCGGTAGAACCAGAGAAAAATTGTCCCATAGCAGAGTGAGTACGTGTTCCCATAACAATCACATCAGCGTCTATTTCATCCGCTACTTTAATGATAGTTTCCCAAGAAACGCCGTCTTCAATACGCGACTCTACTTTGCTGATATCAAGGCAATCATGAAATTCAACCTCTTCTTCGAAAAAGCGACTAATACGTTGTTCAATTTTAGTTTTTAAATTGACCAAGCTTTTTTGATAAATCCCTTCAACATCTTTGGTATCAACTAGATTTTTAATAAGGTTTTGCGCAGAGCTTGATAACGGCTCTATTACGTGTAAATAAGTTATTTCAGATTCATACTTACCACACAAGCTAATCGCTGCACGAAAAGCAGGTCTTGAGCCCTTTTCTATATCAGAAGCGTAAAGGATTTTATTGATTTTTGTTTTGCTTTTAGTGTTAGTTGTCATGTTTCTACCTTTTGAATAAGTTGTCTTTAATGCATGTGGCTAAAAATGAAAAAGGTAACATCGTTAACTAATACGGTTAAACAATGTTACCTTCGATTTTTTATTATCGATAGAGCCAAATAGGTAAGGCTAGGGCGATAGGAGCAACTAACGTGATTAATAATAAACGTAATATATCGGCACACCAAAATGGTGTTACGCCTTTAAATATGGTGCCTGCTTTGACGTCTTTTAGCACCGCACTTAATACAAATACATTCATACCAACGGGGGGGGTTATTAAACTAATTTCTGTAACAACCACTACAACAATACCAAACCAAACTAAGTCGAACCCTAAACTTTGCACTAAAGGATAAAAAATAGGCACGGTTAATAGCATCATAGATAAACTTTCAAAAACCATACCTAGCACTATATATATTGCCAAAATAGCAAATATTACCAACATCGGAGAGACATCAAGGCCACTGACCAAGGCAAATAAATCGCTTGGTAAACCAGCACGGTTAATAAAATCAGAAAAAATCAATGCACCGATAAGTACAGTGAACAACATGGTAGTGGTTCTAGCGGTATCAGACAGTGTTTCAAAAAGTGTTAGGATAGTAAGTGATTTTCTAGCGAGTGCGATTATAAATGCACCTCCAGCGCCAACACCAGCCGCTTCTGTCGGGGTAAATATACCAATATAAATACCGCCCATCACCACAGTAAATAATGTGAGTACACCCCAAACACCTTTCATAGCACTTATACGTTCAGGCCAAGACATTTTATCGCCACAAGGTCCTGTTGAAGGATCACGCCATACCGTAAATTTTACTGCGCCGAGATACATTAAAATACCAATAAATCCAGGAATAAAACCTGCGGCAAATAATTCGCGAATACTGGTTTCAGTCATCAATCCATATAGCACTAAAATAACGCTTGGTGGAATCAAAATACCTAAAGTCCCGCCAGCAGCAATAGACGCTGTTGCTAAAGAGTCAGCATAACCATATTTACGCATAGGCGGCATGGCCACTTTAGCCATAGTAGCCGATGTAGCTAAACTTGAGCCACAAATGGCAGAAAAACCACCACAAGCAACAACAGTTGCCATTGATAAACCACCTTTTTTATGGCCTAAAAATGCGTAAGAAGCACGATAAAGCTCCTGTGATAAACCTGACTTTGTGACTAAATTCCCCATTAAAATAAATAAAGGAATAACAGACAAACTATACTCTTGTGCGGTATCAATAATTCGCTTTGATGCCATGGACAGACTCGCTGTCCAACGAAAGTCAGCGATATTATCTAGTGTGAGTCCTTGTAATACAGCAAAGCCACCAAAACCAACTAGACCCATAGAGAAAGCAATAGGGATACGTACCACAATAATAAGCAGTAATAGAATAGCAAAACCAATGAGTGCAATTGTCATATTATTTCGCCTCCTGTGAGCTTGATAAAGGGTGAGTTGATTGTTGTTCGGGGGTATGAGGGAAGAGCAAAATATAAATACCGTAAGTGATTACAGCACCAGCCGTAACCCAACTCATAATCGCGATATATTGCACTACATGACCCATAGGAATAGCAAGGTATTCACTTTCTTCACCACGTCGAATTGAACGTGCCCCAATGAAAAATATGCGATGAGCAACATAATAAAGCGAGCTCGACATCACGAAAATGGATAATAAGCCCAATACTTTGATAACTTTTTTACCAATGAACCTATCTAAAATATCAACAACAACGTGGCCACCGCGCCACGTGATGATGGGCATTTCAGCAAAGACCAAAATAGCGATGCATATCTCGGTCAATTCAGAGGCGGCATCTAATGAGTTATCAAATAAATAGCGACCTAACACATCGGTACACGTGAGTAACATTAATAATAATAAGGTTAAAGCCGCAACAACTTCTAGAAAAAAGGCTAGCCATTTGACTAAGCCTCGTTCTTCGTAGTGCGTTGATAACCAAGCACTAAATGACATAGAACAACTCCTTACTTAGCCTGGTTTCGAGCGATTTTACGCAATTCTTTTAATGCAGCATCAGCATCAACGCCTTTACTTTTAACGCTTTCTACCCATTCATCATCTAAGCCTTTACTGATTTGCTTAAACTCTTGAGCTAATTGCTTATTACTTGTAACAGTAACACCGTTATTTTTAGCGAAAGTTAAGCCCTTTGCGTCGGCGTTATCCCAAGCACTACCGGCCATGGCTGAAAGTTTTTCACCTGAAACGCTCATGATAGCGTCACGATCTTTTTTAGGTAAATCAGCTAAAAAATCTGGGTTAATGAAAATTGAGAAACTGCCTAGGTACATGCCACCGGGTACCGCTAATACGTTAGGCGCTACTTCATATAAACGTAAAGATTGTTGTTCACCCATAGGCATAAATACACCGTCAATTACACCTTGTTGTAACATTTCATATACTTTAGAACCAGGCGCTGCGATTGGTGTAATTGCAAGACGTTTACCTAAGTCACTTTGAATACCACCACCGATACGAATTTTTTTACCTTTTAAATCAGCTAAGGTGGAGATTGGTTTTATGGTATGCACATAACCAGGGCCATGAGTAAATATGGCAGCTAAGGTTAAACCTTCAAATTCTTCTGCTTTATTAAAATATTTTTGTTGTACACGCCAAAGGGCAACAGAAGCAGCTTCAGCATTAACGCCAAGACCCGGTTGTTCTGCAATTTGTGGTAATTTAAAACGACCTGGCACATAACCGTGATAACTAAAGCTAGCATCTACTACACCATCTTCTACTAGATCAAACATACTTTTGGGATGACCCATACCGTATTCTAGTTTTATTTTTACTCTACCTTCAGTCGCTTCTTCAATCCATTTGCCCCAAGTAGGCCACATTTCTGCATTCATTGCATGACCAGGTGGCAACCAAGTGGCAACACGTAAAACAGTTTCAGCAACAGCAGATGCTGATAATGCTAAACAAAAACCTAATGCGGCAGTGACTTTAATTAAAGGTGCTTTATTCATAGTTTTCTCTCCTAAAGTTAATGTTTTTTGTAGCTATTTATTTTTTATATAAATTTTATTTTATTAGTGATAATTTTATTTTGGTTTACCACTAGATTCTAGCGAGTGCGCTTTACTTTAAGTAGTGCTTTTCTCGTATTCACATTACTCAATATAAGGTACACGCTTTGGTGTCCTTCATGATGTTCGTTATAAAAAAGGGAGGGGGATATCCCCCTCCAAAAGCGTAACAACAAAATGGGCACTGTTACGCAATCAAGGTTTTTACTAAAGTACGTAACGCATTGTTAGTTGACCGTAGTTAGAGTCAACATCTTGGTCATCTCTTGAGTAGTTACCTATTTCAAAACCTACAGCTAACTGCTTAGTTAAGTTCTTGAATAAGTTAACGCTCCACTGAGTACTTTCCATACCCGAAATATCAGCTTCAGCATTAGCGTAAGCTACTGTACTTCTTAAATCCTCGGTCCAGAAGTGACGATATGAGGCAATATATGATACGGTGTCTTCAGCTTCTTCTCCAACGACATCAGTTGCTGAAACAACACCTACGTAGCGACCAACATTACCACCGTGTACTTGGAAACGAATATCATCCTTACCAAAAGTCTTAATGCGACCTGCCACAGAGTAACCAATACCTGTTTCGCTATTACCTAACGCGGTATGTAATTTACGGCCAAGACCGGCAACAGAAATATTACCCCAATCGCCTTTGAAGCTATATTTAGCAACAACATCTGGCACATTATCCATGGTGTCGTCGCCGCCAAAGGTGTGTGGGTTTTCAAGTGATACTTGGAAATCACCCATGGTATAACGTACTTGACCTTGACGTATAAACGCTAAACCCATTGCAGGACCGGCAAAATCCGCTGTTTCAGGAATAGCACTGGTATTCATGAAGGTGGTCCAAGTTTGTCCAGCCAAAACACTTTTGTATTTGATAAAGGCATGGCGAATACGTGGATTAGCAGAATTAGAAATAATTTCATTACCTCCACCCCCCCAAAAATCCATTTCAATAAAGCCCATTACTTCACCGTGGGTATATTTCATATTGAAACGAGTTTCATTAGCAAATAAGTTAAATTGTGATTTGCTTTCAGATAACGCAACGGCTGTGCCAGCACCTAACCAAAATGGACGGTAAGCTACATCACCATCAACATAGCGAGCATCTACTTTAATGTAGCCACCAAAAGAAATTTTATCTTCTTCAGATAACTTGATTTCGTAGCCTGCATTGGCAGCGCCTGCTGCAACAAGTAAGCTCGAAGCGAGTAATAATTTTTTAGACTTATTATTAAACATTACTGTTTCCCCTATTAGATATGTTATTTTTTTTGTTTTTTTGTATGCTTAAGCAGCTCATTGCTTAACATGTTAAATAGTATTGACTGTAGCCTTACCTGTTGTCAACTAATTAATATATTAATTAGTTTTGTTTTGATCATTACTTTTGAAGTTAATAGTCAAGTGATGACTTAATAAAGCAAGAATAGGGGAAGTAAAAATAAAAAAAGCTAGCGTAAACAAACCATAGGACATGAAGTAGGGGGCCAGTTGGGCAACAAGTGCACCAATAATTAATTGGATAAATCCTAGCAGCCCAGAAGCTGTTCCAGCGGTAGATAGTGAGCAAGCTATAGCACCTGACTGTGCACTTGGTTGGCTTAACCCTCTTCCAAAGGTAAGTAATGCCATGGGGGCAAAAAGGGAAATGTAGTCAAGTAAATTAAAATAAACGAACAACAATAAGACACTTGCAGCTAATAAAGATATTCCGTGCCCTAAAGTGATCATGGCATCAATTGGAATGCGTTTAGCTAAATTTCCAGAGCAAAAGCTACCGAACATAAATGCAAGTGCAACCAATAAAAACCAATTACCGAAATCAGCAGAATTACCACCTAACTTATTGATAACTATATAAGGTGCGCTACCAATAAAAATATAAAAACCACAGGCAATAAATGTACTAGATAATGCGTAACCAAGATACTCCTTAGATTTTATTATTTCTTTATATTGCTGCAATACTTTTTTTAACTTCAAGCTAGATGTTTTTCTTGGACATGTTTCAGTTAACTTTTTTACGGCAATCAAACAAACACAAAAGGCAATCGTTGCAGAAATAATGAAGATGGTTTGCCAGTGATAATATAAATTAATATATCCACCTAACGTTGGAGCGATCGTTTGAGAAAGCGCTATTGCCATCACCAGATAACTCATTTTACTTGCGGATTTTTCTCGGCCATATATGTCTAACGTCATCGTGCGAGCCATAGACATGCAAGCACTACCGCCTAATGCTTG
Organism: Colwellia psychrerythraea; assembly: GCA_002163005.1. Taxonomy (GTDB): domain Bacteria; phylum Pseudomonadota; class Gammaproteobacteria; order Enterobacterales; family Alteromonadaceae; genus Colwellia; species Colwellia psychrerythraea_C. Next base: position 109,860 of record MAAF01000025.1, read on the forward strand.
AAGTACTCTTGCAGCGATAAGCAAATTTATATCCGTCGATAATGCTGCAAAAATACAGCCAAAGAAATGAATAAGTAAACCAGAAATTAATACCGGATACCGGCCAAAATAATCGGCTAAAGAGCCTGATATTAATTGCCCAAATGCTAGTGTTAATAAATAACAACTATAGGTTAATTGCATTGTAGCTATATCAGTATGTAAAACGTTAACTACCGTAGGCATTGCTGGAATAAATAAGTTCAATGCTAATGGGCTGGTCATTGCTATAACAATAAGCAGCATTAATGAGGGCTGCTTATTGGTGTTATATTTATTCATATTGTGGAGTTAACTATTAATCGATAGGAAAAATAATATTGATTAGTGCAGTACCTGCGTTTGGAAAGTATTCGCCAATAATTTTGCTTATTCTGGGGGGGGTATCGCAACTGAGTATGCCGTAAAGCAAATTACCTTGTGTCTTCAATCCTACATTCTCAAGACTGTTATAAGATAGCATAGTGGGCACATAAGCGGTTTTAGCTGCATAATTGACTTCATCCATGAGATATTCCTCGTTAATTGGAGAAAATAATTTAGTTATGTAGCAATCTAATTAACATGTTAATTATTGTCAAGAGGAAACACTTTTATTTTTGTTTCAATATTATCTTTAACTTAAAAGAAATCAGGGCTTTATTTTACCTACTATTGTGAGTAGCTCAGTAAGTTGTAACATTTTTTCTTCACTTATTTGCTCGGTCATTTTCTTATAACATTGCTCTAACCTAGGACTAATGTCATCAAACACTTGTTGAGCATGCATTGTTAGGCTAAGCAGCACTCGGCGTTGATCTATTGTAGATTTTTGACGTTGAACAAAGTTTTGTTGCTCTAAACGTTTAATAATACCTGTTAAGCTAGGGCTCAAAATACAACAACATTCAGCTAGTTGTTTTGATTCCATTGGACCAAATTCATTTAATGCTCGAATAATGCGCCACTGTTGTTCGGTTAGGGGGACTTCTTGCAAAACAGGCCGGAAAAAAACCATTACTGCCTCGCGAGCTTTTAAAAGGTTTACTGGTAAAGAGTCGTCAAATTTACGCATTTTAAGGTTTTTTCCTGTAAGAAAAGAGCTAGATTAAATATTTTATTAATTAAGGCTGTCGAATTTTATATTGGTAGCCATATTAGCGAGCATGCTAACATACCTTTAAATTTATTTTAACTTATCACTTAACGAAGTGCAGTAATTTCAAGGTTGGGTATATAAAATGACAATAATGCCCCTTGAGGAATTATTCAATATAAAAGGAGTAATAAAGATCCGTAGATTGCTCAATACCACTGACAATTTCTAACCAAAATCGATTCAGAATGAACATTCTCACCGTGAGTTCATTAATTGGCTCATAAACGCCAATACCGTATTTTAAATACACTCTATTGCCTAAATAACCACTAACAGTCGCTTGGGTTTGATCACCTTCACCTTCGGTATCAACGGCGATATTATTAATCAGCGGTATTTTTTCAATTTGATCAAATAAACCCGCGCTATTGGTAACCCCAAAGCCAACCAACAAGCTGGCTGCAGCACTGCTGTTTTCTGCTCCGGTATCTAAGCCTCTGCCTCTAACTAAGTAGGATAAAATTTCAGGCATTTCCATTGCAGGTGATGAGAAAAGCTGCATATCTAATGCATTGGCTAAACCGGTTATTTGTATACCGACATCAATGTCTTCAGATTTAATATGTCTACTGGCACGCAAGTTAAAGTAAGGGTTATCCATAGGCCCATTAAATGTGAACTCTCCCTTTTCTATTTTAAGTTTTTGACCATACGCTTGAAAAGTACCATCGGAAGACTGTATTTTGCCAAACAGTTGGAACGGGTTTTTTTGTTGTTGGCTAATTTGTAATTGACCAAATAAGTGGCTTTTTAATCCTTGGCCTGATACTTCAAATGCTCGCTCAATATTAACGCTGATGTTAGTTTTTATGTCAAAACCAGAAGATTCTTTGACTACTGCTTTGCCATATTGATCGAGAATAATGACATCATCACTCAATGAAACACTGCTTTCGGGCAGCTTTTCAATATTAAACGTGCCATCTAAGACGTCTATATTGCCACTGATGGTTAATGTTTTTTCTACTAGAGAAAAATTCAAGTCGGGTGAAACACTCATGACTAATTGTGGAGGGAAAACTAACGGTAATGCTTCGCCAGTTAAATCTATATCCATAGTTAAACTGTCTTGCCATGACATATTCCCCCGTAATTTTGCCTGTTTATCCTCGAGATAAAAATCACCATCCAGTATTGCCTGATTATTTTTAATGGCGACTGAAGTAGAGATATTGTCTAAGGTATTGGCATTTTGTAGTAATCGAAACTTCCCTTTAGTTAATGCTATGTCACCATTAATTAAAGGGGATCCAAGTGTGCCATCAACCGATACATCTGCTGTCACTTTACCTTGTAAAGTAATAACATCCGTTAAAATGCCTTGAAAAGGTAATAAGTTAATTTGATTCAATGATATTTGTACATTCACTGTAGAGTCGGTAAAAGTGAAATCATCAGCAGCGTTACTAACGGCGTTACCAGCTGAGTTATCATCAATAAAACTATTATCAATAAAAGTAATGGTTGAAATAGCTTGCACTAAGGGTAGGTCGTTGGTCGCTATTAACTCCAATTTGTTAGTCAATTGCTTTTCATCAACAGTCACCGTAAACAGCCCTTGAGACCATTGTGAGAGGATGTGCTCACCGAAATCATCGCTGACTTTCAAATACCCCGGCGACAAGGCAAAGTGTGCTTTTGCTTCGATGGGCTGTTGAGTAGACCACTTTACTTTGATATCACCGTCAACTTTGCTGATTATCTCAGTGTCTTTCGGTAAAAATAGTTCATCAATGGCAGTGAAGTCGATATTCAATTTAAGGGCGACATCGCCGGAATCACCTAGGTTAACTTGATGAGGTAAGCAAACCCCTAATCCTTCACCTTGCCAGCAATGACTTGCTACGATGCTTTCTCTTTTCGTTAAATCGATATTAACATCAAATTTTTTATCATTTTGAAGAGTAATATTTTTATAGGTGAATGCAGCTTTATCGATTGAACTTTGCCAATAGGTAAATTCATCATCCCAATGACCAGATAAGACAAGTGTTCCTGCGAAATCTCCTAACCACTGTGCATCTATTTGATGATTACTGGCGTTGCCTGTTACATTGAATATAAAATTATCAACACGATAACTGTTATTGTCTTTAATCCAATCCAGTTGTTCATTGTTTACTGTTAATTGGATTTCGTGACCACTCATTGGTTGATAGCTCGCCTCAATTGCTAACGAATTACTATACCATTGCTGCCAATTTAGCTTGGTCAATTGACTTTGTAGGCTAACAGTAGGCTTGTCTTGCTCTCCGCTAACCGAAAAATGGCTGGTAAAACCACCATTGACTGCATGATGCCACTGATTAATATTGTCTACGGTTAATTGACCCTTAATATCCCAAAAATTACGATTAGATGTTTGCAGTGTTAATACACTATTATTAAAGTCGATAAACAGTTTACCTGGTTGTAGATTACCTAATTGATTCAAACCAATATCTGCTTGTATTGTTAGGTCTAACGCATTTATATTTCCTGAAATGTCAGTATCACTAAGCGTGACAGACCATTTTTTATCTGACCATGCACCATTACTGGTTATGTTTCCTTGTAATCTGCCGGTAATCGTCTCAGGAAGGTATTCTGTCAACAAGTCAGCTTGTTCTTTACTTGTTCCTAACTCAGATAAAGTCGGTATGTTTATTTCTGGTAAGGTGAATCCTGTTGATTTAGCGGATAACTGCCAGGTAATATCATCGGGTAATAAGCCTATAGCACCCGTTAAATTTAATTGGCTTGTTGAATCTTTATCATTAAAAAGAAACTCATCAATAGTAAGGTGAGCTGTCTGGTGGCTTGCCTTAAATTTTACCTGTGCATTGTTATAGCCATAACCTTTAATCTGACTGGTTAAATCCATCGTTTGTTCTTTTACATCGCCCGACAGCGATAAAGACAATGAGGAATATTCACCATACCTAGATAACGATAAAGGCGTTGGAATTTTCTGAATGTCAAGGGTGAGGCTAAATGGCATGGCTTCATCAATTAAGTTCATTTTTCCTTGGCTTTTGAGCGCTAAGTTACCTTCGCTAATCACGTCAAAGGATAAGTCTTCAAATGAACCTTGTATTGAAAGTTGCTGAGAACTGTCATCAATTTCTGACCACCATGACACCTTGTGTAGTTGGCTCACTAAGTGGGTTGTTAGCTGGTAGGGCGGTTGTAACTTAGCCTCAGCAGTTAATTGGCTAATAGAGAATTCTGATGTTGTGGTTTCAAATTGGCTGATACTGACATCGGTGTTAACCCAATTTCCGCTTAAGTGATTATTTGTTGAACGCCAGAGTGGGCAGCTTTGTTGGCATTTATTCTCTTGATAATTGCCTTGGTCATAATCTTGCCCAATGTTTTGAGAGTTGTTTTGATGATTTTTAGTGTCTACAGCGAAGTTATCAAGGTGTAATTGCTCAATAATCAGCGCAATAGGTAAGTTAATTTCGGGTAATTGAGTAAAGGCGTTATTGACTAAAGTGGTTGTGCTCTGATTTGTGACAGGTTCTGTTTGTTCATCCTCATCAAGTACTAAAGTTAACTGCTTTGCTGTTGGTTGCAAGATGTAAAACTCACTCTTGTTAATCGACAGTTGCGCAATGAATTGCTCAATTGTTATCTCAGTTTCATTGATAACTAGCTGAGTTTCTTTGAGCTCAACAGAATCGGTTTTAATTGAAAAGGGCATTTCAAAAAGTTGAGAAGAGGAATTTTTGTCTGCTGAAACTTGATTGTTGCTCTGATCGTCCGAAAAATAACGTAAATAGAAAAAGTCAGCTTTGGCTGATTTAATGCATAATGTTTTATTCCAGATACAAGCAAAGTTAATCTCTGTTGATAATTCCTCAACCCTAATATCAATATTATCTAGCTGTAACTTAAATGAGTTTAATTTTACATCTCGTACTAAAGAGCCACTGTTATAGTCAAAGGTAATACCATCAATATTATTGAGTAATATTAACGTGAGCTGTGTGCCCCATGGGGTAGTGAGTAATACGGTGATAAAGCAAAGTAAAATTGCCAGGTACTTGGATACGATTAAACTGATTCTGCGCCACATCATAACTCGGCACCTAAACTAATATGAATACGCCAATTTTTGTCGTCATCATCTATGCCGTAGGCAAAATCAAATTTAACTGCGCCAACAGGTGACAGGTAATGTATACCTGAGCCAACTGAATATACCGGATTAAATTCACCTTTGTTTGCCACACTGCCGCCATCAGAAAATAACGCAACACGCCATTTTTTGTTTAAATAATATTGGTATTCAATACTCGCTACCATCAGGCGAGTACCGCCAACGATAACTTGATCTGGGTTATCAGGATTTGATGATGATGGAATAGTAGAACCAATGGATTGATAAGCAAAGCCACGAATACTTTGATCTCCACCGGCATAAAACCGTAATGAAGGGGCCAATTCGGCGTCTCTATCAATATAAATAGCGCCTAACTCAGCGCGGGTAACTAAACGGTGGTTTGTTTTCAACGTGGTAATATAATTCCAACGTCCGTGTATTCTAAAAAAACTATTATCAGAGCCAGCTTTTAAATGTGCCCCTTCTATATTATAAATTTGTCTAAAGCCAGAACTAGGATCCAAAGCAGAGCCAGAGCGAATTGTTCTAGACCAAATAACGCCAGGGATAATGTATTGCACATTGTCCTCTTCAGACCAATCAATATTAGGATTTTTTTCATCAAAATCATAATGCCATGCTTCCTGATGTACTCGGGCATAAATTTGTCTATTCCAATCGTCTTTGCTGATCACCCGACCAATTTGTGCAGAATAAACCTTTGATGTTAAATCAGGGTATTCATCATTTTCGACCGTTACTTTAAATTGCAAAAGGTCCTCAGTCGGGTGGCCTAATGGAATACTGTAAATAAAATTACCGGTAGGATTTATGGAAGAGTATTCAATTTTAGTTTCTTGAAAGTGCCCGTATTTATTAATAAGTGGTGTACGCCAACCAACGGAAAGACGAAATTTAGTATCAGTGGCATAACCTACACCAAAATCAAATTGATGACTTTTTGCTGGAGTCAGTGTCACATTAATAGGAATTGCATAATCATCATTTACTTTATCTTGAACTCTATCGCCTTGTAGAGCCTGCACATTACTAAAATATTGTGTAGATTGAAGCTGCTGTTGTAATTTATGAAAATCATTGGTGTTATAAAAATCTGTTTTGTTAAAAGGGATCAAACTGGATAGTAAGTTAGCTTCAAGTGCAAAGTTGTTGAAATTTACCTCACCAAAGCGATACCTAGGGCCACTTTCATAGGCAATATTGATATCTGCATAATGATAACCTTCTTTAATGATGATGTTACTGTCGATTAAAGTACCGTCGAAATAGCCACGTTGTAGCGCCAAGGACAATAAGTCAGATTTCAAGTCTTCATATTTACCATGATGGAGTTTATCGCCTTGTTGAATATCAATATTCTTTATCAAGGCAATAAAAGCAGGATCGTTTTTCGCTTCTCCAGCTACTTTGACATTGATATTATCCATTAAGGTTGGCTCATTTAATTTGATGATGAGTATCAGCTTCCAAGGATCTTTTTCAACGACAACACGGATATCTGCTTGATAATAACCTAATGAGTTTAATGCCTTGAGGGTATTCTCTTTTGCGGAATAGATAAATGCTGAACGTTCTAATTCTGATTCTGGCAGCGTTCCTAAATAAGAGTGAATATTCTTTTTAATAGCCTTAGATAATTCGCCATCAAGTGTCACGGTTAAATTACGGGCAATAGCGACATCAGTGAAGAATATAAGTAGGAAGGCAACCACTAATAATTTGGTTTTTAGTTGAAAAACCTTAGAAAGAGTGTTGAGAGAATTCGGGATGTTTGAAACCATTAATTAGATAATATTCCTGAAGAATTTATTACTGATTGAATGGTAAATTTTACGCTATAAATGTCATTCTGACTATGGGAATAAGAAAACTCCCTGTGTTAAAATGGTGCAAGAATTAGATGCTAAAAATCAAATTGAAGATAAACAGTGTTGTAATTACTGCCACCTTTAATACGACCAAACTGTGAAGCTGATTCAAATATAGAAGATCGATGGTGAATGCCATAGCCAAGCCAAGTCGCTTTTAAGGCATGAGCATTAAAAATATCACCTAAATTTATATCTACAGAGAAATCTATTGCATTCATAAGTTTGCTTGGACTATAACCTTTTTCTTCCATCTCGGTTCTCTCAATATAAGTCACATCAGAGATATATGATAATCCCTCGGCAAACCCTAAGCGCCAGCGTACGGGCCAATGAATGGTGTAATAAGCTTTGATGCCGAGTTGATATTCCTGTTCGCTATCTTGTACCTCTGATTTCCAGTGCCAAGCCATACCGGTTATCAGATACAATTCAATGGGTAAACTAAATAATTCATCCGTTAGCGGTAAACCATAGAAAACAGAGGTTAGTTGATTGTTAAATTCGTCTTTCTCAGTGTCACCCGCAAGAATATCGCCAATATTAGAAGGGGTTGCCCAGCCGTGAGCAACGCGCAGATAACGACCATTGCTGAGTGTGTTTTTTTTGCTTTTAGTTTTATCATCAAAAAACGCAACCCCAAGGTAAACCTCACTTTGCCAGCGTTTATCAACAATAGCACTTTGATAAGCGTTATTATCTAATCTGGTTACACCGAGAGAACCAATGAAGTATAAGTTTGAAATCACATGATATCTTGATTCAATGGTTGCGTTTACATCAATACCCGCACCAATGCGTTCGTCTGTTAATTCATTTAAGGCATAATAGTTACTATTAAATTCAGCACTTTTATACCGTGCTGATAGTTTGGGCATAAATTCCCAGCTATCATGTTGAAAGTACCAACTACTGATGAAGTTTGCATACGGCTTACCATCAAGATCACTCAAGATTTCCACATCAAAATGATGGCTGTCACGGGTATTTTTACGCCATTGAAAACCAAAATCAAAGGTATCTGCTTGTGTTTCATTTTGATATTCATTGGGAATATCGACAAAGCGCAGACGACCCAGGGCATTCAGTTCCCAATCAGCTCTTTTTAACAAGTGACCACCACCCTCGATGCCGCGAAGGAAAAAAGTATCACCTTCATAAAACATCATAGGTACGATACTGTTAACTTTATCATCCTCGGCATCAAATGGAATGCTCGCACTCCTAATGAGAAGACCTAAACCCCAGGGCTTTTCTTCAGCATTAGGTTCAGCGAGTATATTCATGCTGAATGATAATAAAATTAATGAAATGATTAAGCGCATAATTACTTCTCTAAAATCAATGGGATTTCATTATTTATGTTAGCAGTATAGTGAGACTCGTGGGAATTAATGTAAAGTAAGTAACACTATCACTTGCTAACTCATATTTTATTTAGACACTTTTGGATGCTGTTGCTAAATTTAATCAACAGTTTTTAATCAACCCGCTTTAGCCTTATTGGGGCACAATAATTTACTTAGGAGTAACAATGTCAATGATCGCGAATACACCTAAACCACCATACTTTGCTGTTATTTTCACGTCTACACGGACTGAAGGGGATAATGGTTATGGTGAAATGGCCAACAGAATGGTTGAACTAGCACAACAGCAAACAGGATTTTTGGGTGTGGAATCAGCAAGAGAAGAGCTTGGCATCACGGTTTCTTACTGGGCAGATCTAGATTCTATTAAAAATTGGAAAGCGAATTCTGAACATTTAGCAGCTCAAAAAACGGGTCGTAAGTCTTGGTATGACTCTTTTAAGGTTCGTATTTCGAAAGTAGAACGCGACTACGGTATTTAAGTCTTAAACTAATTCATTTAAAGTGACGTTAGGCTTTTATCGATATGGAATATAAATGGACGTTGAAATAGTTAACTTTCCAGAAACCAAAGTAGCAGTTATTGAACACCATGGCTCGCTAGCACTTGAACACGAATCTGTTATAAAGCTGGTTTCATGGTGTATAGAGAATAAGTTACCACCTTCTAATTTACACCGAAGTTATGGGGTTCATTATAATGATCCTAATAAAACCGCACCCGCTGATTATCGCGTAGACTTCTGTGTGTCGATTGTTCACGATGTTGAGAAAAATTCGCAGGGTGTGGTAACAAAAATAATACCAGCCAATCGTTGTGCCAAAACTCGCCACCTCGGCTCTCGCAAAAACATATCAGCGGCACTGACTTTATACCAAGAATGGTTACCACAAAGTGGTGAACAGCTAGCAGCGTTTCCTGTTTTTTTTCACTACGTTAATGTAGGTCCTCAAGTGCTGGAATCGGAAATGATCACCGATGTATACTTACCTATTCTTTAATGTATTTTATTTTTGTTTAAAAATGCTTAACAATATTTTAAACTGAAGAAATACAAAGAGTTGTTCATTTAAGTGGGCGTTACATTTATTAGGAGTATCTACACATTAAATCTCTATGGATAGTCATATTTTTAACTATTTTAATTTGGTCGGGAATATCCCCTAAAGATCAGTTCACTTGGTTTCTCGAAGTGCTTCCTGCGTTAATCGGCGCTACTTTATTAACGGTGACGTACAACTCATTCCGACTTACATCAATGTTATATTTTTTTATATTATTACATTGCGTTGTGTTAATGATAGGCGGCCATTATACCTACGCTGAAGTGCCTTTTTTTGATGGTTTATTCGGAGCAGAACGTAATAATTACGACAAAGTTGGCCATTTCTTCCAAGGTTTTGTTCCTGCATTATTAGCGAGAGAAATCTTAATCCGTAAAAATGTCGTCAATGGTAACGTTTGGCGAAATGTTATTATTGTTTCTATTTGTTTAGCATTCAGTGCCTTCTATGAATTAATTGAATGGTGGGTTGCGTTAATGTCTGGTGAAGATGCGGAAGCATTTTTAGGTACACAAGGTTATGTGTGGGATACTCAGTCAGATATGGGCTTGGCCTTGTTAGGGGCTATTTGTTCATTACTTGTCTTATCAAAAATCCATAATCACCAATTAAAAAGAGTAACCAGCAATTAAATCGAGACAGCTACTAGTTACATAGTAGTGGTTTAGTCGTCGCTCAGTTTTGCTGTGTCCCAACTTTAGTCATAAATTTTTAGTCCTTTATTAAGCCTGTGCGCTTAAGGAATTATTCAAATGCCTCATGTAGAAATTAAATATTCAGATAATGTAGAGTTCGATATGGACAAAGTTTTTGATGCAATAGAAGAAGTCATTAACAAGAAAGACAATAGTGCAGGGGAATGCAAATCAAGAGCTTACCCTTGCTCTCAATATAAATACGCTCACATACTTGTTACCGTCACATTATTAACTAAACCACACAGAGACAAAATATTTACCCAAAAGTTAAGTAGTGAAATAGAAAAGGTGATAAAAGCCCACTTGAAACAAAGCTTATATTTTTCGTTAAACATTGAATACAGTTTGAATTACTACACTACCAATATTCATAATGTTGAAGGAGATAACCTGCAGTGTATGGCTGACAACGTAACCAGTTAACTATAACTTCAGCCATTACCTGCCTTTTAAATAGGTGTTATACCCCAACACGGATAAACACATGTATCTTTTACTAACCGTTATCGTTTCAACCTTAATTGCTGGTTTAGCTATGCCTTTAGGTGCTGTCATTGCGCACTTTGAAAGTATCAAAGAAAAGTGGATAGAAGAAGAATTTAGACACAGTGTTATGGCATTTGGGGGCGGGGCGTTATTGTCAGCCGTTGCGCTAGTTTTAGTACCTGAAGGCATGGCTACGCTTGACCCGTTATCGGTATGTTTTTGGTTTATTGTAGGGGGGCTTAGTTTTATGTTCCTTGATATTTACCTTAAAAAAATAGATACCCCAGCGAGTCAACTTGCCGCAATGCTCTCTGATTTTATTCCAGAATCAATTGCGTTAGGTGCGGCATTTGCAACGGGAGATAGCAGTGCTTTTTTACTTGCCGGGTTAATTGCACTACAAAATGTACCAGAAGGGTTTAGCGCTTATCGTGAATTAAGTACGACTGCGGTTTATAAACCGAGAAAAATTATCATTATGTTTACCTTAATGGCGTTACTTGGTCCAATCTCTGGCGTGTCTGGCTATTTATGGTTATCCGATTACCCAGACGTTATCGCAGCTATCATGCTTTTTGCCTCGGGCGGTATTCTCTATTCAATATTCCAAGATTTAGCACCCCAAGTAAAACTAGAAAAACATTGGGCTCCACCTATGGGCGCTGTGTTGGGCTTTGTTCTTGGCATGCTTGGTTTTATGTTTACAACATGATGAGCGTTGGTTGTATTTCGTTACTTAAAAATATTAACAGGATTAACAGATGTCTGAAGTCATTACTTATTATCTTGAAATGAACACACTAAATGAATTAAACCCCAAGCTGGAGTCTAGAGGTTTAACCATTACAGAAGTTGAAATTAAGAATTTTCGATTCAATCGCTTTCTATATCAGTATGTTGGAGAACCATGGGAATGGACTGATAAACTTACCCACAGTGATGGATCATGGAAAACTTATGCTGAGAGTCCAATGGTCAGTACTTATGTCGCTTATTATCGAGGTGCTATTGCCGGATATTTTGAGCTACAAAATACTTCATCAGGTGATGTAGAAATCATGTACTTTGGCTTGGCAGAAGACTTTATTGGTAAAGGTTTTGGCGGCTATTTTCTTACTTGTGCTATTAAATCGGCATGGTCACTGCCTGATGTAAAACGTGTTTGGTTGCATACCTGTAGTCTTGACCACCTGAGTGCTCTACAAAATTACAAAGCGCGCGGTTTTAAAATCTACAAAGAAGAAGTTGATGCTGGTTAGTCGGTGAAATAGAACATCGTTTATCAATATAAGGACTACCCCTAAGCATTATTTACAGCTTTCAGCTAATGTTCACAATGGAATGATAGTCGTTTGCAGGTTATTTGGTTGCATCAATTGGTTACTTATCTTGAGGTTTAACTTTTTTTAAAGGCTGTTAAGTGTGCAAAGAAAAAGTAAGAGTTTTAAATTGTGATTGTTTGTCGAGGTCAACTGTACACCAAGCAGGTAGACAGCACTATTTTGGTGCAAAAAAGAACCCTTCAACCCGGTAATCGCTATACATTACCAGACAGTGGTTATTTATTTTGCCGTATAAAATAATTAACTGTTTGTAATAAAACAGTTAATTATTAAATCGCAATAGATGGCACGGCTGTTGCTTTGTATTATTCGACAACAAATAACAATACCCAAACGAGCGACCCACCGCTTTAGGAGCCCAACATGCAGACCATAACCGCTGAAACCATCATGGACCGTTCACCGTTATCATTTCACCCCGATAGCGGGGTGATCGTCGCCCTGCGCCAGCTGCTAACCGCTAGTCTGTCCGGTGCACCGGTGGTTGATGCCGATAACAATCTAATCGGCTTTCTGTCCGAAGCTGACTGTATGCGCGGCGCGCTGATGGGAGGCTACTTCTCGACGATCGGCGAGTTAGTACGCGACCGGATGACAACCGAAGTCGAATCGATCGGTGCCAATACCAACCTGGTCGATGTCGCTGAGAAATTCCTGCACAACAATCGCCGGGTGCTGCCGGTGGTTGAGGAAGGCAAAGTGGTCGGACTGGTGCAGCGCCGCTGCGTACTCGAGCAACTACTGGAGCAAATCGATAACAAGAGCGAGCAGGTGGAGTATAGGAAGAATAAACGCCATTTCTCATAAAATCTAAAGTATGGAGTCAATCTTTAGATTTCATACTCTGCTATTATTCCTCTTTTATTTCGATGAACCATCGCAATTCAGTCTGTTTTTTGGTATCACTCGACTAATTAAAGGTAAAAGACAATATGTGGATCTTCAAATAAAGTGAGAATTCTTGTTCAAGGGTTTTCAGGGCTGTAGCTAGATTTGGATAAATTAATTGAAGATTTTACGTCAGAAATCGAGAGGGAATTACAAAAATCTTCACAAATCGCTAGAAACCTTAACTTTGAAGTCATGCCAAAGCAATTATGTGAAGGACCGCTGTGGTGGCGAAGCGGACTATTTATTGTGGTGAATTCAAGCGAGAATTAGGACCGCTTTTGGCAAGAGTGATCCTTAGCTCGTAATCAATGAGCAATGAAAAACAAGTCAGCGTTAATGACTTATTGGTGCCTTAGTTGACATTGGCGATAAATCATTTGCCATATATTTTCTAATGAATTATTTATATCATAATATTGATATTCTTCAGTCATATACCGAATAAACATCTATTAAATTGATCTTATTATAAACTACACTATTCTTTAAGGAGGTTATTACTGATCCGTACTCATAATAAACTGCTGAATAATCAAACTCGTGGTATGAATTCAAAGATAATATGTCACGCATTAGCAGACGATTTTTAGCCAAGTCTTTACAGAGGTGTACAACCAATATCTTCATCTAACTCAGATATATCGAGAATACTTACATGGATAAAAGGATAAATTCAACTGTTTATGTGGCAATAATCACGTTGATAGGTGGAATTGCAGCCGCTGTAGTGACATCTATTTATCAAGATGAAGTTTCAAAAAGAGAAATTAGTTTGAGGACTATAAGTCTCCTTGCTCAAGATTTATTACAAGCAAAGCCAATCATTCTCAGCAGTGAGTCGGGACCAGAACATTTAAATCGTATCCTTCAGCACAAAGAAGCTGCCTTTTTAGCAAAAGGCCTAACTCAACACCTGAAGGATAACCACAAGGGAATGGACTTTAAAATTCTTCGCTCTTCATTATCCTCGGTAGAACGCAGATACTCATATGCTCAGTTATATCAAACAGCTAAAGTTGCTTCAATTATTTGTGAAAACCTAACTTGGGACGGCGAATCAAAGCCTATTTGGATTTCCGGGCGTCTTAGTAAATGTAAATCTTCACTTCTTGATGGAATTATATTATCAGTTAAAAAAATTGACCCAAATAACTTTCGCTTTCATATTGATGTTTCAAACGATAAAGGTGGAGCGTTTTGTCTGGGAGAAGATGATTTTTGCGATTTTTGGATTGACTTAGGCGATCGCCTAGAGAGTACTTCCTATAAGTATCTAATACTCGCGGAGTATATTGGCTATGAAGACATTTATAATCAGAAAATTCCAATGGTTACATTTTCTGTGGTTTTACGGAAAAACCCTGTCATAGATTTTCCTAAAATGGTATCAGGGAAGGGTGACGATAGTTATTGGGATTATAAGTACAATAATCAAAAGGCCATCATCGAGCAAAATGAAAATCAACTTGCCGTAAAGTGCGAGCCATTTTTTGACCATGACAGTAAGACAAGTGCGGCTCCAGAGCCTCCTATTATGACAAATTTTGGGGATGGTATTGTAAGAGCATGTGGTGCTATCGGGGGAAAAGTGAGTAGTCATGAATTTGAGGCACTAATTGACGATAATTGGAACAGCTTGATCAAATTGTATCCCAGAGATTGGTCAATTTTACCTAAAAAAGAAATTGTATCCAAGCTTAAACAGATATGGCTCACTCAGGATGGATTTAATCATGTTTTTTGTGGTGATTGGGACGATGGTTTGATCGGTGGTCTCCATTTTCGAGGCCGCTATCTGCAATTGCAGAATGAGGGAAAAGCTTGCTACAAAGAGTCTCCCGATGAAGAAGTTATTGATGGCAAAATATATACAATCGGCGTAGTTAGTAAAGATGGTTCCAATCGACACTATAAAAAAGGATACGCCCTTAAACAAAGCGGATTAGATCTATTTTCTCTTGGTATTACCGCGTTTGAATACTGCAATAACGATGCAAACTGGAAGCCATATAAGTCCAATTTCGATAAGGTTTTCTATATCAACGATACTGATGAGAAAGTTGACTATCAAGTGATATGCAAAGCTAAAGATCCACTAGATAAGCTTACTTACGGAATACTAACAATATACCCAGACGCAACCCCTAACAAGAGTGCTACATTTAGTGTTAGCAAGAATGATTAAATTAAGGTATGTGTTGGCATGTTAAATCAACCAATCGCACTTCAGATTATCATCCCTTTGTATTTGAGTTTTGCAGATATAGCAATGAGAGTTCCCCATAAAAAACTAATCCAAACTTGATATTTCATGTATAAATTTATGTCTTGAATGTGGTGTTTAGTGACGATTAAGTGATATTGTTTAAGCAATAAATTTGTAAATCAATCAGCTACACACATGCTACAAATAAAGAGTGTCGATTGGTCGTTAATACTGTAAATTATTGATGCGTATCTAATTACAGCTTTTCTAAAAGTCATTAACAGGGCGTTAGTAGTTTCAATATGAATTATCAAAATTTCGTAATCGCAAGAGTTCTACATGTTATTGCAGTCGTATTGTGGATAGGAGGGGTTGCCTTTGTTACAACCGTTCTAATTCCAGCAATAAGAAAATCTCAGGCTCCTGAAGAAAGGCTAAAAACCTTCGAATTACTAGAAAGTAAATTTAGTTTCCAATCAAAGCTCACTACTTTACTGGCGGGTATATCAGGTTTTTACATGCTTCATGCCATGGGCGGTTGGTTAACCATGTCATGGTGGACGTACTTAATGATATTTGTATGGTTTGTATTTACGCTCGTGTTATTTGTCCTAGAGCCACTATTTTTACATAAATGGTTTCATCTAAAAGCTCAAGTAAACCCAGAAAAATCATTTTTTATTTTACAGGTAATGCATATCGTGCTGTTGCTAATTAGTTTACTTTCAATTTTTGGTGGAGTTGCGGGGGCGCATGGTCTACTGTAAATCCAAACCTCTACTAACAACTCATTGCACCGGAAATTTTAGGGCTGCACCCAAAAGTTCCGGTGAATTCCAATGTTATCGATACAAAACACTAATCCGAATTCAGTTTTTGCCCATTAGTGCTAATGTCTCGAATGTGGTAGCTAGTGACCTTAGAACAATGAACTCAAGGCTCAAGGCCGTCATTGATAATTCATTAATAGCTTGACACAATATTGGATATAAAAACTCACTCTGTGGTATTTGTTGTCATAATAATAGTTTTGATGTGAACCTTAATGACTACACAGTGTCTAAACCATCTTGGTGGCTTATCACTACTTATTGATTTAAAGCATATTATAACATTTAAATAGTAATAAGCTGTTATGTATTTAAACCTAAACTTTCAATAAAACACTAAATATTATTAAGGGATAAAATTATGGAAACACCTATTCATTCAATAGTTTCATTATTTGATCAATTAGGGCTAAACAGCACAGAAGAAGGCATCAGCAACTTCATAGAAAAAAATGGTTCGTTGTCGGATAGTATAGAGTTGCACAAGGCATCCTTCTGGAACCCTTCACAAGCGACCTTTTTAAAGGAGGTGTTAGATGAAGATGCTGATTGGGTTGAGATAGTAAATCAACTAGATGAAATGTTGCGGTGACGTCATACATATCAAGGTAATCAAACGGACTTGTAACAGTTTACCGAGTTCCGTTTCGCTTCACATTATAGCCAACAATTACAAGCCGCTTATTTCGGCGTTATTGCTAATGTTCCCTTGGTGCGCTTTATAGACCTCTCTATAGGGTGTACCTAGTTCAAATGTGGTGGCTAAACTCCCTCCGTTCCGCCGGAGCCATAAGCTCATGGAACTGCTTTCCCGCAACGCGTACTAGGTGTTGGTGATCTCCAGCCTCAAAATAAACTACATCCTGCTGACCAAGACAGCTTCTGTTGTCCCAGATAGTTTTTATTTCATATCATCCAAGGCGTTGGTTACACTGCTTAAACAGAAATACATCCGCGTCAAGTTTGTGTCGATTTCTCCCTCTCAAGACTAGCCTTTACTGGATAGCTCTGACTAGGTCGAAAGCACCTTAGAAAATATTGCTTGTGTCTGCTATCTCAGAAAGAGAGACAATAATAAAATGATGTTTTAGTAAAAGTCTTAGACCGATTTGTGGCAGCTACTGCCCTTAGAGCAGTCTAGTGCATGCACTGTAAGTTTAACTTTAGAAACTCAATATTTAAAAAATACCCTAACGGCTTTTCAGTGCGCTAAGCGGAATAAAAATTTTGAAATTATTTGTGTTGGTCGAGGTCAACTGAACACCAGTTAGTTGACTTAAGCATGTAGGCAGCTAACTTGATAATCATTGGCATAGCAGACGTTCCAAAAATTGGTTTTGAGACTAATTTCATGATCAAAAAATCAAAATACAGTTATAGAGCGAGAACAATCTCTATGACTGCTGCAAGCTCATTCCTGCCGTTAACCTTCCATTACTTGGTGTTAACTTTGAGCTATAAGCGTGCAATTATTTAGTAAAACCTACGATCATTCCTGTCTTCTTTGCGAGATATAAATGACATAATTTTACTCTTCAACATCATAATTAAATTAGTTTAAAAATATTTCACTTAAATTTCGTCTTTTTTTAACGTCCTTCGTCTTACTAGGTATAAATCACTTAAACTTAATATGAAGAGACCTAAAAATGATTAAAATAGTTAGTTACAAAATATGCCCTTTTGTACAACGTGTTACTGCGGCATTAGAGGCCAAAAAAATACCCTTTGAAATTGAATATATCAGTCTTAAAGATAAACCACAGTGGTTTTTGGATATATCCCCTAATGGACAAGTACCCATCATGGTGACAGAGACAGGAACTACACTTTTTGAGTCAGATGCCATTATTGAATATATCGAAGATGAATACGGTGCATTAGAAAAAGACGTGATTAATGAGCAACGTGCTCTTGACCGAGCATGGAGTTACTTAGGTTCAAAAAATTATCTTGTTCAATGTGGAACGATGAGTAGTAAAGATGATGTAACCTTTAAAGAACGCTCTGAGAAATTAATTACTGCATTTACAAAAATGGAAAAACAATTATCTAGCAATTCTACATTCTACAAATCAAACACGTTAAGCAATGTAGATATTGCATGGTTGCCACTATTACACCGAGCATACATTGTAAAAAAATATACAGATTATGATTTCTTATGTGGATTACCCCAAACACAAGCATGGCAGAAAGCAGTGTTAGCTACAGGTATCTCAGAAAAAACAGTTTCAGAGGACTTCGAACAGTTATTTAAAGATTTTTACTTAACAAATACATACCTTGGTGAAGGAAAAGATGTTCAACAAAGTGAAGGTTGTGGCTCTACTAGTTGCTGCGGATAATTCCTTGAACAAGAGGTCGTTAAATACACCTCTTGTTTCTCTTACTTTTTAATGAGGAAATCATCATGATTAAAGTGATTAGTTTTAAAATTTGTCCATTTTATCAATATGTAACAGCGATGCTTGAAGCCACCAATACACCTTATGAAGTCGAATATGCTGATTTTGACAATTGTTTGTTCGATGTTTCACCAAACGGGAAAGCACCTATATTAATTACGGATATCAAAGAAGTGCTATTTGATGCCGATGCTATTGTTAGTTATTTAGGCGCACTGTATAAAGGGTTATACATATCAAAAACCAAAGCGGAATCTGCATTAATTGAAGCTTGGGCAAATTACGGTTCAAAAAATTACGTACCACAGTGTAGTACAATGAGAAGCGCGAGCGAGGATGAGTATCAGTCAAATTTGACGATATTCACTAAATCTTTAGTCAATATCGAGCGACAACTAGGTGAGTATACTTACTTTAATGGTGAGCAACTTAGTCTCGTAGATATTGCTTGGTTGCCTATTTTGTATCGAGCACACTTAATAGAAAAGCACGCTAAGGTAGACTTTCTAGCTCAATACCCTAAAGTTAAAGCATGGCAGAAAGCGATGTTATTTCTCGATATTGCCGAAAAATCAGTTTCTCCCGATTTTGAACAAATATTTGTAGATTTCTACCTTTCCGCTAGCTACCTAGCTAAATGATAAAAACATAAACGGTGATAGTTGATGAATATAGAGAAAATTTGGTTAGAGTATCAAGCAAAACTGAAAGCATTCTTACGTAAGAATGTCTCTAACCCTGCTGACGTTGATGATCTTCTACAAGAAATTTTGATTAAAAGTTATCAGAATTTTAATGCTGTAAAAGACACAAAAAAAGTTAAGTCTTGGTTATTCCAAATAGCTAATAACACGATTATTGATTTTTACCGAAAACGAGCTAGAACATCAGAGGTTACATCAAGCGATCTTTGGTACGAGGAAGCAGAAGAGGAAGTGCTCACTCAATTATCGCAATGCGTATTGCCGTTTATTAAAGGCTTACCTGATGAAGAAGCTAATTTGCTTATCGCTATCGAAATAGAAGGGGAATCACAAAAGCAATTTTCAGAGAAAAATAACATCAAATATTCAACGCTAAAATCGAGAGTACAAAAAAGCCGTCAAATGCTCTTTCAGTTATTCAATGATTGTTGCGAATTAACTATTGATCAAAAAGGAAACTTGGAGAAGTTTCAGTCAAAAGGGCAGAGTTGTTCAAATTGTTAATTTTTCTTTGCACACCAATAGGAAATTTTTAATATTTTTTGCATAATCGACTTATGGAAGTCATGCTAATACAATTACGCGAACGACCGCTGTGGTGACTTAGTTAGCACTCAGGCTTAACGGGTTACTGGCAAAAACCATCATCAAGATACAGATGTCCATATCTATATCGAACGTCTGCTATCAGGAAGCGGCTAACTTAATGTGGTTGTTAAGCCATGTCAGCTGTAGATCAAAACAGACTAAAAATTTTAGTGAAAATTATCAAATGCTAACTTCCGCAGTGTGGCCAGCCTGTGTGAAAACTATTTTGAACTGGTGTAATTCGATAATATCAACGAAATAAGGCGCTGTAGATTAAATTCTGAAGTGCGTTTGATAATAAACCACCTATTAATTTACGTAGCGTCGCATAAAAAATTTACGCTGGGAGTTTTCACACAGCCTGTGGCATAAGTAACGATTAAAACAAATTCCCCAAACGGCGTAGTTTTTTAGCACTAATTTTTTTAGCGCTAAGCGGAAGTCTCAGAGTCACTGTAGCCAAGGTCTGCTTCAATCTGCAAAGCTGACGTTAACATTAGGTCTGTGAATGTTAACTATGAGCCTAAAACAGCCATGAGTTTTAATTCTGTTTTTTATTATGTGTTTTACAATATTCTCATTTTCTCATTGATACAAGTGGAATGCAATCTTACACTTACTTACACTCTGTCTACACATTGATCACACGTACTTACTTAAAGAGCACCCCCTAACCTGTATAATGAATACAATATTAACAAGCTCAAGTACAAAGGTATTCATTCATGTTGAAAAACATACTAACCCTTACTCTCGTTTTATCAGCTAATGCCATGGCTAATCAAAATCAAGTAATTGAAAGTCCTCATTCTGTATTTATTGCCGCTGGATTCGGTGATACAGAATTTAAGCGTGAAAACTCTGAAAATATAACTTACGATTTTGATGATAATGCATCAATCCAAATGGGTTACCGCTACCAATTTACAGATATATTTTCTGTTGATACGCGATATATCAACTCCTCCTCTTTTGGCTTTAAACAAGTTCTTTCTCTTGGCTTATTAGAAGGGTCTATTGATTACTCTACTTTTTCAGTATCAGGTCAAGCAAGGAAATCAATTACACAAAACTCATATCTTTATGGGAATTTAGGTGTCGCTAGGTATAACTGGGATTATGAAACATCTAAAATAGGTGTAGATGATTCTGGATTTGGAGGATTATTTTCTTTAGGTTATAGATATCAGTGGAGCAAAATTGAACTTTCTTTAGAGCATCAATGGTTAACAATGGGTGATATGAAAGCAAGTAATTTAACTGCTGAAGTTGGCTATAGATTCTAGTATTTCAATGGATATAGGCTAAATCCCCCCCCCCTAGGACTAAAAGACTATATTGTCGGATCACTTGCAGTTAGATAGGTAAAGGCTAATGTCCGCTTTCGTATCTAAACTGCCCCTTAACTGAGATGAATTTGGTTCATAAAAAACGTCCGCAAAGTGGTAGGAAGCGTCCATACTTCCTGAGTTCTTCATGATTCAAATATTTATAGTTTCAGACAGCTCTAGTGCGTCATCAACTTCGATACCAAGATAACGAACTGTACTTTCTAGTTTTGTGTGACCAAGCAATATCTGAACTGCTTTCAGGTTCTTAGTTTTTTTATAGATCAAAAATCAATGGGGTCAGAGCGATTGATTTCAGCTAGTGAAATCAATGGGGTCAGAGCGATTGATTTCAGCTAGTGGGATTTAATTGCTGATAAGTTTGTAGTACTTTGAAAACATGTCGATACAGATACCTGAAAGACCGCTTTAGTGGCTTTAATCAAATTGTTCTGACCCCTTAGATTGACCCCTTAGATTTCAGAAAATTTTATCAGCAGGTTTTCTAATGCTGATTTTAGCTACGTAATAGAGGTCAATATCATTTTTTAGGCATTAATAAAGACATACAGACAAAGTCAGTCATTTTGTATGCCTTAATCAACTTGTTGTGGAGCTAGCACTTAGGTCTAGAAAGATATATTAAGCGTGAATTATTTGAGCTAACTCTTCATTAGATGGTAATTTTTCACTAATAATTTCTCCTGTCAGACTATGGTACGCTAAACCTGCCATCACTTTTTTAAATATACTTTTCATTACAGGTTGCATTATCAATTGCCCCATAACCCAACCTAGCGGTCCACCTTTGACAACAAAATCCGCTGACATATAGATTTCACTGCTATTTTCATCAATAGGCGTCACTTTCATTTCTGATTGCATGCTTTTTAGTGGCATTGAATGATTAGAAATATCCATCTTATAGCCTTGCCCTTCTTGGTATTCAATAATCTCTTCTACAAGGCTTGAGCCGTCATTAAAAGTACAGGTTCTTTTTGCGCCTAAACCTGAGCTAATTTCATTGGCGCTAGCTGATGATTTAATCGTCATAGCAAACTTTTTAATGTTGTTATAGTCCTCAAGAACCTTCCAAACTTTTTCTGCTGGTACGTTTACCTTTAATGTCTTTTCACAATGATGTGCCATGATATTTACCTTATATTTAATTAATTTCTACAAGCTAGCTAATAAATGATTAGATAGTGGAATGATTGTGCCTGTTGTTCTCTACCCGTTGGGTTGATTGCTTGCTTTTAAACCTTGAATAATTATTTCGATTGATGTGGTTAAATCTTTTTCAAAATCTGGTTTCAATGCCTGAAATTCTTCAAGTTGATAAAGTTTTTTTAGTGCGTCACTTTGTGTGGTTGCTGTCCAAGAATTTGTCGTGGCTGCATAACTTAAGTTCAATAACTTAAAAGCCCTTTCACCTTCAATATCAGGGTAAACTCTCGTGATATCCAATGTGAGGCCATAAAGCAATTTCATCGCCAAACGCTTAAACTCCAGCAACTGTTCAAATGAGCTATTTCTTTCTAAAGAAGTAAAAAGAATAGGCATTAAATCTAGCAGATTGGGCTGTGACAACATCGAGTTTACCCAAATATCAGCAAAAGCTTTTGCCGCAACTTCTTGTTTAAGCGTTCGTAACTGCTGACTAAAATCACCTACCCACTGTTCAAATAAGTCGGCAAAGACATTCAAAAAAATTTCATCTTTCGAACTAAAGTAACGATACATGTTGGATTTGGTAAAACCTGCTTCAACAGCAATTGCGTTAAAACTCACTTTATCGTAGCCATTGTTTTTAAAAAGCGTAAAAGCAGCTTGATAAATAGCCTCTTTCCGCTCATTTTTCTTTTCGTCTGTTCTTGCTCGTTGCCAATTCATACTTACCTAATAAGTGTCCGCTAGTCTCTTAAGTGCAATGTAAGAGACTAGTGGTCTTTTGTCAACAATAAATATCAATAAAGTGCTCGATATCAGAAGTATGTTTATGGAATTGTGTAAATCTTTAAGGGGAGCGATGATCAAGATGAACAGATAAAATTAATTCTTCATTACAATTTGTGGTTTAATAATGAGCTGAATTAAAGATTCTTCAAATAAGAAAATTAGCATTTTAGGTAAGGAGCTTTATAGCTGTTTTGTTGGAAAAGCTGTCATCTTGATTTTAAGTTCTTATGACCGCTTAGTGGTAGGAAGCGTCATACTTCCTGAGTTCTTCATGATTCAAATATCTATAGTTTCAGACAGCTCTAGTGCGTCATCAACTTCGATACCAAGATAACGAACTGTACTTTCTAGTTTTGTGTGACCAAGCAATATCTGAACTGCTCTCAGGTTCTTAGTTTTTTTATAGATCAAGGTTGCTTTGGTGCGTCGCATTGAATGAGTACCGTAGGATGTTATATCCAAACCAATACTCGCTATCCACTTTTTGACTATCCTTGCATATTGCCGAGTCGTTAGGTGGTAATTCTCTTTCACTCTACTTCCGAATAAATAATCACAGTAACGAAGTGATTTAAACGAGATCCATTTTTGCAGAGTGGCTCTCTTTCTTTTGGTTATTTCGTCATGTTAGTGAGACGTCTCTTTAAAAACTAAATATTTATAGCTCAAAGATTGAAACGGAATTTTAGAGGGAGATATTGATACTGGTATCAACAAGGTGTTGTGGTTAAGATCATTGCAAGCATTGAAGATCTAGTTGTGATAGAAAGGATACTCTGCCTTTTAAATATTAAAAATGACAAAATCGTCAAAATTTTGCAGCAACAAAGTATCTGACCACTTTCACAACCTTTATTGTACTTAGCAAGTGCAACTAAATATAAGCTATAAATCTATCAAGTGTAGATTTGAGCAATTATTACTATCTGCTTCACATAACTGATAGGTCACAGTACCCGGCTCAATATTGCTTACCCTGTGAGTTTGCCGGCCATCATTTCGGGTAGTCATCACTTTTTGACCATTAAAATAAATATCAACCTGGGCCGAGGTCGCACCGCTCCATTGTAGTCTTACCCGCAAGCGACTACTGGTATATAGTTTTTTCCACGAATGCGATAACTCAATAGGGTTAAGCGCCGCGCTGACAACACTGACTGTTTTAGTGACAGTATCTGTTGCCCCCAAATCGTCTGTGACTGTTAAGCTGACCTGATAATCGCCGTTGGTTCCGTAAGTATATTGAGGGTTTTTCTCAGCTGATTCATTTTCATCACCAAAGTCCCAGTGCCAGAAAACAATAGTGCCATCATCTGTGCTGTTTTCGATAAAAATAACATTGAGCTCATTAGTGCTAAAACTAAACTCAGCAACTGGTGGTTGATTAGTATAATTTAATACGGTTACTGTCTGAGTGATGGTATCAGTGGCCCCTGAATCATCAGTAACCTTCAAACTTACCTGATAATTACCTGCAACCAAATAACTGTGTTGCGGATTTGCTGAGTTGGTGCCATTTTCATCACCAAAGTCCCATACCCAGGAAATAATGCTGCCATCACTATCGGTACTGGTTTGGGTAAATGCAACATTAAGGCCATCGGTTATATAGGTAAAATCAGCCACTGGTGGTTGATTAAGCTCAGGCCCGCTATTGAGTGACATGACTGCGGCACCTGCATCAACAATGCCGGCACCGCATCCGCTGCAATTCCCTGGTGCCAGACGGGCCGTAGTAATTAGTATATCTTTGACAGCATCCGGAGTCAGGTTAGGATCCTTCTGATAAAGCATAGCTGCAATACCGGCAACATGGGGAGTGGCCATACTGGTTCCTTGTGCATAAGCATAAGCACTGTTTTGCTCAGTAGTGCTACCGGTATTATACGTTGATAAAACACCATCTGATGCCAGCACATTAACTTCCCCGCCTGGAGCGCTAACAGTGAGATCACCATAGTTGGAATAATAAGCTCTGTTGCCCTGACGATCAGTAGCGGCTACGGATATTACCCCGGCACAATTTGATGGCTGATGATTGGCAAAATTTTGTTGATCATTACCAGCGGCAACAATCACAGTGCTGCCATTATTAATCGCCTGATTTATTGCGGCCTGAAATGTTGAGCTGCAAGGGCCATTACCTCCTAAACTCATTGAAATCACATTAGCGGGTTTAGCAATGTTGCTCACTCCGCTGATGCTGCCGCCAGATGCCCAGACAATAGCATCGGCAATATCAGAAGTCCTTCCACCACATTTCCCTAACACTCGTACTGGGACAATGTTGCTGTTAAAAGCAAGTCCGGCGACCCCGAGGTTATTATTAGTAACGGCAGCAACAGTACCCATGGTATGAGTACCATGCCAGCTGCTGGATACAAAGTTAGGCGGGTTGAAAAAGCCACAGTCCCAGGAATCCATCCAGTCGCCCGGATCATGAGCGTCACTGTCACGGCCATTACCGTCATTAGCCATAGTAACATCAGAAATAAAATCATGACCGGCAATTAAAGAGCCAACTAAATCCGGGTGATCTGTATAACCTGTATCTAATACAGCCACTATGGCATTTTGTCCGGTACTGTGCTGCCAGGCCACATCAGCTGCAATACCTCCGGTAGTTTCAAATAACGGCCATTGCTGGGCATAAAAAGTATCATTAGGGGTAAATGTATGGCGAATAATCGAATCCTCTTCAGCACTTTCCACCAGAGAAAATGACTGTAAAAGTTTAATTATCGCGGCAATCTGTACCGGGGATTTTCCGTCTTTAAACTTAACAACAAAACGACCGGCCAAAGCCAGTTCGCGGATTAATGTTAACTGTTCGCCAGTTTGAAAATTAAAGTGTTTAAATAAGGAATGAAGCTGTTGCCTTGCCCCGTCTGTGGTTAGGGAGGATTCTTGTTTTAAGCTGATGATTAGCTGGGTTGATAAAAAATGCTGATCTGTATTAAGCATCGATTGTGTTGGCTCAGGAAACGGCGTATCAATAATATTATCAACGGCTGACTGCACGGGAAAACTTAACTGGCTAAGCAAAAATATCAGTAAAGAATAACAAAGGAGGGCTTGGATTTTATCGTTAAGGAAAAACGCTGATATTGTTTTATTTAACATCGAAATTATCTCCGCATAAATGACAGTCACTCCCGTGATTTTAGCATAAAACGGTCAAAAAGCAGTCAGTTCAATCTGTAATATCTGGTATTTAGTATCCGGTTATCTCGGCATAGCCTTTACCATTAAAGCCTCCTGTAGCTTTAACTCGGCCTTCCCAATAGGGAATAGTTAATTTATTGCGCGAATCTTTGGTGATACTTTCAATTATAATGGCAGGGGTATTTGGTAATTCAACTTGCCACTTGCTTGGATAATTGCGGTTATCTATTGTCACGGTTTCAACGACAGACAGCTTAATACTTTCTTTCGAAATATCCGTTGCTTCACCATTGGGCGCTATGCGAGTACCGCGGCAATAATCATAACTATATTCGTTATTGTCTCTGCTGCTTTTATCGCTACTTTGCTCGGCTCTTTGTTCGTTATTTCGAATGCAAAAAAGCATTAACCCTTTTTGTTCTGATTTTTCTGATTGGGAATCGACTAGGCTAAACCAGTCCCAACCAAGTTGATTCTTGTCGAGTAAACTGGCGGACCATTCTCTGTCATACCAGGCATTACCTGATACTTTATACGTTTTTCCAGCAAATGTTAGACTGCCTTTTACCTGTAAAAATGGATAACTAAAGTAATAAGACGCATGGCCACTTTGAGTTTTTTGGCTGTAACCCTTATCGCCATGTAATGTTATTGGACTGTCGCTTAGTGTTAACGCTATTTGGTAATTTTCATGTGCTGCAGCTAGCTTCAGTGGTAAAAAATTACTATTGATACTACTCAATTGCCAATTATCAATGGCGGCATTAAACGGTGAGCTAGTCACCTTGGCTTGACCCGCTCGTGAAAAACGTTCGAAAGCAACATGTTCTTGTTTGTGTTGCAGAGCAAAGTGGGCAAAATAAAGGTTGTTATCCCACCATTTTGATTCAACTTTACTTGGCATTAAGGTGCGAAATAGTGTCCATTGAACACCGAAGGTTTCACCAGTATCACTTTGTAAATTAGCCGTTAAATACCACCATTCAATGCCTTGTTCAGAATGAATACCATGATCCTTTGGAAAGACTAATTCAGTGCCTCTTGTTACGGGCTTACCACTGGCCATTTGCAATGTAGATGGTGTCGATTTTTGCTCTACCGGCTGACAAGCAGTCAGTAAAAAAACAAAGACAAAAGCAAAGAACATAACAACAAAGCCGGTAAGTAATACTCTTTTCACTATTCGTTTCTTCATCACGTGATCATAGCTCCTTGACTTCTAAATTGGTTAATTTTCGAATTGGCAAGTAAGCACATAAAACAGATACAGCAACCAGCGTTAAACACATGATGAGTAAACTGGTTAAATCTAAACTAAAGTGAATGGTCCAGCCAAACGCAATGGGCATAACAAACTTTAATAAGGCAAAACCAAGTGCAAAACCAAGAGGAACAGCAAACAAGGCGGTAAATAGCACGATACTTCCGGTTTGTAGCAGTTTCATGGTTAATAATTGCTGCTGTGTTACCCCTAAGTTGCGCAATATGGTTAATTGCTTTAATTGGTTAACACTTAAACTTAATAGGCTGGTACACAGGCTTAATAGAGCAATCGCGAGAATAAAACCATTAAGCGCTTTGGTGACGACAAAGGTGTCGTCAAATAAAGCATTGGCTATTTTTTTGAATCGTTTGTTGGGCAAAATTAATGTGCTGTCTTGTTTGAACTCGTTAACTAAACGCTCGCTAAATACCGCAACAGTGGTACTACTTTTTAGGCGAATTGAATAACCAACATATTCCGTATTTAGCGCTGCTGCTTTTTGTCGTTTTTCCAAGGTGAGTAGCGACATACTTGGGTTGCCATAATCATAAAAAAAACCGGTTATGCGGCAGTTAAAATGCGTTAAGTTTTGCTCAAATACAGTCACATCACCTAAAGAAAAACCAAATTTAATTTTACTCTGTTCATTAGCCAAACAGCCTTTATCAATGAAGTTTTTATCACTGATAGGGAAACCTGATGTAAGTGATATTTGCTGATAATGTTCAAAGCTTTCACCAAAGCTTGAAAGCTTTGCAGGCACATTATTTACTTTGCCCTCGCTTTTCATATAAATGCTGAGTTGTTCAACTTCAGGCAAGTTACTGAGTGTTTGTCTTAAATTTTGATCGATCGTATTTGAGCGCAAATAAATATCTGCACTCAGTTGTTTTTCAAGGTGTGCATTTAAGGTAGTACTAAAGCTTTTCACCATAATTTGCATGCCTATGGCACTACCAAGGGCAACTAAAATGGCAATAATGGCAATATGCAGATCTTTTATGTGGAATCGCGTATCAGCATGTAGCCACTGGGTTAGGGGATTAGTTATAGCAAAAGGTAATGCTACCAAACCCGATAGCGCTTTAGGCACAAGTAAAATAAACAACATCAACAGGGTAAAACACAGCAGTAAAGCTTGGTATTCGCTAGTCGCGTAATTGAGCAACCAAATTAGCCCCACCGATGTACTTGCCAATAAGCCGTAAAACATAAATTGACCTTTATTAGCAACCTGCTTGGCTTGTGTTAACAATATTACCGCTAGCGCAGAGATATTGAGTGAAAAGCCCAATAAAACATTAGACCACTGCCAATGAATAACTAGCGCTTTATCGAGTTGATACAAGCCCACCAAAGTGCGATTTACATCAAGCACTAGCCCATTAGCAATGAAATAGCCGCCAAATGACCCTATAAGCGCGGTACAAATACTCACCATAACGAGTTCAATAGTAAGGCTAAGTTGAATACTTCGTTTGGTGCAGCCCAACAATTGCATTTGCTCTAACAATTTTTTTCGTGCGGTTAAGGTGAGTTTTATCGCGTTAAAACTCAAAAATGCCGCAACAATATAGCCAAGCATGGCAAGTGCGGTAAGATTAAAAAAGAACGCTTGTGACAATACATCAAACGCTTGTTGTTCTGCATCAATGAGTTGTGCTTGCCCAGCAATTAACTGTTTTATTTGAACTAATTGCTGCTCGGTAACGTGTGACAATTCGATAAAGCTAAGTTGTCCTTTAGCCGCTAATAAATAATCAGCATGGGCAATGTCGGTAATTGCCCAAAGTCCAATACCATCCGTTAAACTAATGTCTGGTTGAACTTGCCCATTTTTCAGCATAAATGGTACTTGGCTGCCCGTTGTTGGGTAAATTCGATCGGCAAATTGCGAGTCTACTAACAAGGTAGAAAGGGAAAAGCGCGAGGGCGTTTTATTGTCGTTTTTATCACTTTGTTGGTATTGCCTGTTGTTTAACCATAACAAGGTATCTACACCTTGAATTGCAAGGGTTTTGCCTTCATTGGTTTTTAATCTACCGCGTAAAACAGGTTGCGCATTTATAAAGCCCTGTTGCCGTAAATTTATCCATAAATTACCATCAATATACTGTTTTCCCGTGAGTGGTTTAATTAAATGCGTAACGGGGTTATTGATTAATGCGGAGGAATGTTGATAGCGTGTTTTTGCTTCTTGATTAAGCCCAGAAATTGCGGTTAATAGGGCGCTACCTAAACTAAACCCTAAAATAAACAATGCCATCAACCAAGGGTGTCGTCGATAAAACGCTATATGAGTGGCTAAAATTAGTTTAATTTCATTAGTCAAATTAGTCAAAGTGGCCATCTCTTAACACTTTAACGTGATCAAAATAATCCGTTAATTGATGACTATGAGTCACCATTATTAGGTTGATTTGTCGCGCTCTACATAACTCGGTAAGTAGTTTAACAACTTGGTGCGAGCGCTTTTGATCTAAGTTGCCTGTCGGCTCATCAGCAAAAATGATCTGAGGTTTATTCAGTAAGGCTCTAGCGATACCGACTCTTTGTTGTTCTCCACCAGATAGCTGATGAGGTAACGCATTGAGCTTGTTTTGTAGCCCTAATTCTTTGACGAGATGATCAAATTCACTCGCCACTTGCCCTGGAAAGTTTAGCTTGTACTGAAATAAAATATTTTGTTTTACGGTTAAGCAATCAAGCAATTGGTAATGCTGAAATATTAGCCCAATTTTACGGCGGTAAAGCGCAAGTTCTCGCTCATTAAGTGATGATAACTCTTGGTTGTTAACACGGACTGAACCACTATCTGCTTGTAACAGGCCGGCTAGAATGTGTAAAAAGGTGGTTTTACCTGAGCCACTATCACCGAGCAATGCAAGGTGCTGTGCTGCGGGTACAAACAAATTAAGTTTATTTAAAATGTTTTGTTTGTTATCGCCATCATTACGAATAAAACACAAATCTTTTACTTCAATCACGGTAACTCCTTGTTAGCATATGGCATTTTAGCGGTTATCGTTGGTAAAGGAAATAAAGAACACGGAGAACGAGCAGGGCACATTAGCCCCTTTGTCAGCACTACTTGTATTTATGTAATATTTTCTTAGGAATATGACAATAATCATTGGGGAACCGAGTTAATCTTTCTTGGTGTTCCTCATCGCTTTTCACATAATTTAGCAATGGCAAAATTTCGACTACCACTTTATCTGCATCATCGCGGCTAGAAATATACTCAATAGCGGTTTTGAGGTGACTGCTTTGTTTACTGTATATTCCAGTTCGGTATTTCTTGCCAACATCCTCGCCTTGTTTATTGATGCTGTAAGGGTCAATTATTTCGAAAAAATAACCTATAAGCTCAATAACATTAACAACATTGGGGTAGAAAATTACTTTTACGCATTCAGCATAGCCATCATAACTACTCTTGGTTGTATCGGTTAAGCCATTAGCTCGACCTGCTTCTGTTGCAACAACGCCAGGTAGGTGCTTAATAAATTCCTGCACGCCCCAAAGGCAGCCCCCAGCAAAATAAATAACTTCTCGTTCTTGGTCATCATTCTTATTATGTTGTTGTGTTTTCATATTTGGTCTTAACAAAACCTATAGATTATTGTAATAGCGAATAAAGCATTATCATTCTGTTTATTATATGTTCAGTTGTAAATCAATTATTAATTGAGAATGGTTATCATGTGTAATATTTTGTTTCGCTAAGATATAATCCTGATTAACCTAACGATTACTACCTTCAACTGAACCCTGCCTATCATACGATATATTCGTGTAGTTGTTCTAATATGTTAAGCCCACTGTATAGCACAAGTATGCGGAATGACTCTTTCTGCTAGCTGGTCATATGGTTGGCTGAGTGAAAAATAATCGTTTTTACAAATAGATAAAACAGTGTAAATAGAGAACATTAACATGATTCGAGTTGTACAAATCACTTTGCCCGCTTTGTTATTTAGCCTATCGACTTTTTCATCGGCCTCCGACGATATTCATGCCGGAAGTGATGAAGTAAGCACTAAAGTAAGTGAAGAAGTCAGTAATGATATTGAGAAAATTACGGTTGAGGGCTCAACCACGGCTAATACTAAACCTGTGGGAACCTTTGGTTCGCCAGTTTCTAATTTAGAATATGACCCACGCGTTGACCTACAGTCACGCAATATGGCAGAAGCTCAAGCCGATGTAACTATTCGTGGTGGCATTTTCGAAAATACTGGCTTTAGGGTGGGCAGCGCGACGTTACTTGATCCGCAAACCGGACATTATTTTGCTGAAATTCCTATTGCTCAGGAAATGTTAAGTAACGCTAATGTACTGACTGGCTCAGATAATGCGCTTCTCGGTGTTAATAGCTCGGTAGGTACTGTTTCCCGCGACTGGACACCAATAAAAACGGCAGGTAGTGCTTCAATTGGTTCAGGTAATAACAACTTTAATTTACAACGAGTATACAGCGGTGTAAGTATGGCACTTGGTGACTCTACCGATTGGAGTATAGGTTTTGAAGGTGAATACTCTCGCTCTGAAAGTGATGGAACTATAGAAAATGGCGATCATGATTTTCAACGTGCCTCTGGTCGTATTCAGTTAGTTGGGCCATCATCACAGACCGATCTGTTTTTTGGTTCTCAAGACAAATTCTTTGGCTGGCCAAATATGTACACGCCATTTAATGTCAATGAAACTGAAGACCTTGAAACACAACTATTGATACTTAATCATAAACAAGAATATGCACAAGACAGCACATTTGAAATTTCCACTTATTATCGTCGTAACAAAGATCATTATGTTTTTTCCCGTGAAAACCCTGATATTTTTGAAGCTTTTCACGAAACTGATGTTAAATCGATAGCGTTATCCGGTCGTCATGCACAAACCGCAGCCTTTGCACTGAATTATTCAACACAGTTTATAGCAGACAGCATTGAATCAACCACGCTTGAAAATAATTTTACCTCTCGTCATTATTACAAGCTCAGTGTATTACCTGAATACCAAATAGATCTACAAAACGATCAACGATTAACTTTCCGTCTTGGCGCTGCTTTTGACGATACTAACCGAGACGATTCACAAGTATCACTGATTGGTGATATAACGTGGGACACAATAAATGCTGACGATACCTCTCAAACGATTTATCTCTCTTATGCAGAAGCCAGTCAAGTAGCAGGTTATACCGCTATAGGTGGTAGTGATAGCGGTGGATTGTTCAGAAGTAACTATAATCTTGAGCGAGAAACGACTAAAAATATAGAACTAGGTTTGGCATTAGATCGCGAAACGTGGCGCCTTGATTCTGCTATTTTTTATCGACAAGATAATGATTTAACCGATTGGACTTATAGCTTGAGTTCAACTTCTGCTCGTTCTGCAAATCCAGTCGATATAGATACGTTAGGTTTAGAACTACTTGCGGTAAAGCGTTTCGACAACGCAGAAATAATCACTAGTTATACCTTCCTTGAAAAATCGGAAAATTATGGCGCTGCGGATATAGATGCTAGCTTTTATGCATTGAACTTCCCAGATCATCGGGTAACCTTAGGTGTTATTTGGCGTCCTACCGACATCGTTGAAGTGCGTGTTGATAATGAGTGGCGCAAACAAGAAGAAAATATTTTACGAAACAGTGACGACGATGCTTTATTCACCCACCTCTCATTAAAGGTTTCTCCTACGCAGATTAAAGGTCTGGATATTATGCTTGCAGCAGACAACCTTTGGGATGAATCTTTTGAAGAGATACCTGGTACACCGGGTCGTGGAGAGCAATACACTATCAGTGCTACTTACAACTGGTAAAATACTTTGCATCGGCCACAGCTTATTGGCTGGGGTCAAATTGACACTTATACCTGCTCCACTTGAAGATGCATGGTTCAGCTGGAATTAGAAACGCCTTTAGGCAAGGCATTGATTGAAGAGAATGGTTATTCCCTTGTCGAAATCAATAACGCAGCATACAGGTTTTCTAAACCAGCCCTATGGGGAAGACTGAGCAAATCATACTTTGCGTTACATTTCTTTTTAAGGGAATAACCCTTAATAAAAAAATGTGCCTTAATTATGAATCGCTCAGACTTCCTGAAATGAGCATCTACAAGTAGAACGGGTATATTATTAGAGATTTTTAATGATTTATCTAGTGATCCCTACGCTGATTTGGGCTTTTTCCTTTGGTCTTATTGGCAACGCGCTCAAAGGTATTGACCCACTTCAAATAGCAGATACCCGCCTGTTACTTGCGCTAATTGCTTTTCTTCCCTTTATAAAGTTACGTAACACCAACTGGCAAGAAAAGTGGCAGCTCATACTGCTTGGCGCACTTCAATACGGGGTAATGTACACCTGTTATCTTTCCGCTTTTCGTTATTTACCATCGCATCTGGTTGCGCTATTTAGCGTGCTTACGCCACTTTATATCGTTATTATCAACGATCTTCGACAACGTTGTTTTACGCCTTGGTATTTATTGGCCACGATACTTTCTGTTTTTGGCGCCGCGATTATAAAGATGGGCAATATAGACTCAAACGAAATTTGGCTAGGGTTTGGCCTGATGCAAATTGCTAATATGGCCTTTGCTTTTGGGCAAGTTTATTATCGCGATTGGAAAAAAAATCGAGCGAATATTAGTGACAGCTCTATATTTGGCTTTTTATACCTAGGTGCTGCAATTTTTACCACCATTGCTACGCTAGTAATTTCTCAGCAACCACCAATTCCATTAAACGCAACACCAACGCAGTGGTTCGTTTTAGTTTATATGGGGATAATTGCATCAGGACTTTGTTTCTTTCTTTGGAATAAAGGCGGAACTCAAACAAGTGTTGGTGTATTAGCAGCGTTTAATAATGCGGTTGTGCCACTGGCTATGTTTGCCTCCTTGTTTATTTTTGGTGAAGCTAAGGGTGGAACGCCAGAAGAAATTGGCAGGCTTGCCATCGGATCACTATTGATTGTGGCTGCTCTATTGATTGCAAAACGAAAATAATTAGCTAGTCTCAATTCGTTTGTTATTTATTCAGTATCATGCCTTCGATGGTTAAAAACCTAGGTTGAAAGGGCACTTATGTTTGATTTCTGTGCTCTAAATGTGACGACTGAATGTTAAATCGCCATCTAAATTTTTTAGATTCCGTATTAATGGTCTGATTTTAGTCAATTTTAAGCATATAACAGCTTGTTTAAATCACACTATTATTAGCTCTAGCCCTTTAAAATAATAGCTTGTAGGTTGTTTAGAACAAATATTAAACTGACGCTACGTGAATTCTGATTAACTTCAGCTGTTATTACAGGGGAATAATCACGTAGCGTGCTGTTTTAGCTCGTTATATTGGCTAACTTATCATCATCTATGTTTTGTTGATCACCTTAATCAACCTTTCTTCTTTTACCACTTTCAGCACGTTTCTTGTTTTCACTTTGAACATAAACGGTATCGGTTGTAGCCATACTTGCATGACCAAGATCTTCAGAAATATCCTTAAGAGGGCGCCCACGTTCAATTTCCATGCTGGCTCCGGTATGCCTTAACCAATGGGCAGAAGCTTCTTTCAATTTTAGCGCTTTGTTTTCACCTTCCGATCTACGCATATTTTCATGGGCTTGGTCAAAAACACTTTGTACTAAACGTCGTAAATGTCGAGATGTCATACCGCCTTGGCCACGGACTTTTTCAACAAGAATTGAATTTTCATTACTTGATGGCAAACCTAACAAACCACGGGAAGCACGATAACGCTCTAAAAAGGGCAAAAAGTCGATAGGAACCGTGATATCACGTAACTTACGGCTTTTACCAAAGACTTTAAGCCACCAATTTTCATCATCATCCTGCCAAAAGTGTCCCATTGTTGGGGACCAATTGGGTCGCTCAGATAGTTCTGAAATTCTTAAAAAGAGAGTTTTTAAGGCGGCAATAACAAATAAATTGCGTTCAAACATGGAGTTTTCATCAGCCATAGCAACAGCGGTGTCTAAAACATATTGCCATTGGCTAGCGGTTAAACGTTTGATTTCTTTGACTTGAGAATCGATGATAAAGTGACGGCAATCTTTTTTAGCAATTTGCGCAGGGTTACCAATACAAAAATCTTCAGCCATTAAATAGTTATAAAAAACGATAATGGCGGTAAACATTGATGAAAGTGTTTGTTGTGATGGACGATATTTCTTCTTATCAATAACGTAGTCAGCTTTTAGACTTTTAGGTGCTTGAATTTTGTATGGAAACCAAAGTTCATTAGCTGCAGAATAACCATTAGTTATTTTGAAACGTTCCTGATTTGACGTACCAATCCAGTCAACTGGTGGTTGCCAACAAAAGTCAGCATATTCAAGTAAGTCTGATTTACGTAATTGGTCTATTGGTTTTTTCTTTTCAATGAATGACCATAAAAGAAAACGTTCAACGTCATTTCTAAATCGCTCATAAGTATGTGCAGATTTGTTTCTACCAATATAAGTTAGGAAAATCTTTCCCCAATTAAATTGTTCAAGCCACCAGGGTTCATTTGATGAAAATATTTTATCTAACTCAGGATAGTCATCAAAATCGAAATCACATAAATCAACATATGGTGGATATAAAGGGACAGGCTTATTTAATAACATTATTTGTAAAACCAAGCAGATAAGGCAGATGAAGCTAGTTTAAATCATTATACCCACTATGTCCAATACTGAAGAGTATCGGACATAGTGGGCTATATAAATGCTAGGGTGGTTGTCCCTGTCGTTATTCAGATTAGAAAAAGTTTAATAATGGTTTCCGATCATCATTTCATTATACCAAATATTCACTCTGACTTATCCTCGTTATATTGGTGTTTCATGTTTTTCACTGCGGTGCAGCTGCTCCTCGTTCATCACTTTAAACACCAAATGAATAAGAGTTGATTATTCACAGCTGGTAACGCTACGCATCACCAAGCTGAAAATTAATCTAAATAATTTTAGTACCAAAAAGTTTATCCAGGAACAACAACCGGTTTTGATTTTGGTACTATTTAATTTTTATAAACATTGCGTTCGTACTTGCCCAATAAGCTAATAAAGTACCAAAACAAAAAACACCTCCATTTGGAAGTGTTCCCTAAGTTCTTAACTTCTACAGGTGTAGCCGTTATGGCTACCTTTAAATTGACTACATTATAACCTATTGACCTGCCATATAATCCAGATTATCACGCTGACTCTTATTTCGTGGCTGTCTTAAATGATCTTTTGTCTTCGATGTAGCTGCAACATAAACAGCATCAACCTGACCATTTCGAGTCATTCTTTTTGCTATATCTATTGATGTAAATGTACTATTCCCAGCTAATTTAACCGCTGAAATATTACCATCACTATCTGCTTTTGCGTCTATAATCTTTCGTTTATCAGTCATTATTATCCCCTTAAAGCATTAGTTTTCATTGATATAATCTGCTTTAATGTTCCTATTATATCAACAACAACTCTATGAGAATATAAAATCCCCCTAAATACCCCCACTGTAAACTATTGAAAAACAATGTATTTATGTTTTAACGCGTATTAATATACGATATTAATGAAAATATGTTTCGCACTTCCTCTTCTTTGTTGCTCACTTTAAACAAAAAATAATATATGATGCTCGAATGCTAATAAAAATATTTTCAGACGAACCTGAATTTCAAGAACGTATCAATTTACTCAGATTGAAATATAAGACAGGTGCAAACTCGAAAGCAGCTAAAGCCGCACTAAATGAGTTTTATGAATTAGAAATTTAATGCGAAATATTGCGTGGTCAAAATGAATCGATGTCAGATGAAATTGAAAGGTTAAGAGAATTGCTTAGTCATGTTTCAAAGCAGAAGTACCACAAGCGATACCATACACGCCCCAAAACTCCACAGTTAACCAATTAAAAAAGGGGGCAATAATAACAATCCCCCGTAAACCGCTGAATTTAGGCTCAAGGATTAGTTATAACCTCGAATATAATTACAGGTGACAAAATCGTTATAAAGTGTCTCGTAAGAGACTTTAAATGGTACAGCCTTAACCTTTAACTTCTCATCATCTGTTGATAGGCCGTTATATTGATCTTTGTTAGTTGTCTGCACTCTTTCCTGCCGCAATAGACTCTTATCCATTCGTACCTCCATTTATCGTTAATTTGCTTACCATAGCGTTGATTATATGCAGTTAATTATGCACCATCAAAATATAATTCGATGGTGCATCGGGTGATTAGTCAAGCAGTCTTACAATGACAGCAGTACCCATACCGCCGCCGATGCAAAGTGATGCCAGTCCTAACTTGTTACCACGTTTTTTCATTTCATGCATCAAAGTGACGATGATCCGGTTACCTGAGGCACCCAACGGATGTCCTAACGCAATAGCACCACCATTAACATTGGTACGTTGTTTTAGGTTATCCAAATCTTCATCGTGCTCAGCACATAACTTCTTCATTACACCTAATGCTTGAGCGGCAAAGGCTTCATTGAGTTCCAGCAATTCGATATCAGAAAATTTAAGATTGGCTTTAGCCAGTGCCAGCTTTATTGCGGGCACTGGACCCAGTCCCATTACGGTTGGATCGACGCCTACTTGAGCATAACTCACCAACTCGGCAACAGGATTAAGCTTATGCTTATCAACAGCTGCCTGCGAGGCAACTAAAATTGCAGCGCCGCCATCATTAACACCTGAGGAGTTGCCTGCGGTCACAGTACCTTCTTTTTTAAAGGCGGCTCGCATTTTAGCTAAAGATTCTTGTGAGGCATCTTGGCGCGGATATTCATCTGTAGCCACGACAGCAGTCTTGCGGCGCACTGTTACTTCAACAGGCACGATTTCATCGCTAAACTTGCCGGCTTCTATGGCGCTAACAGCACGGCGTTGGCTTTCTAAGGCAAATGCATCTTGCTCTTCACGACTAACACCGACTTGTTCCGCAATATTTTCGGCGGTAATGCCCATGTGGTAGTTATTAAAGACATCAGTCAGGCCATCGGTGATCAGCGAATCAGCTAATTCCAGATTGCCCATCTTGCTGCCAAAACGAATATCTGACGTTACGATATAAGGGAAACGTGACATGTTTTCACCGCCACAGGCCATCACAAGGTCGGCATCACCGGCCTTGATGCGTGAAGCAGCATCCATGACCACCTTCATGCCACTGCCACAAATCATGTTAACGGTATAAGCAGGAATTGTCTCGGGAACCCCAGCTGCAATAGCGGCTTGACGACCAGGTCCCATGCCCTGCCCGGCAGAAATAACGTTACCCATAATCAATTCATCTAATTGGTCTGGATTGACATTGGCTTCCACCAAGACACCTTTAACGGCTGCTGCAGCTAGATTAGCGGCCGGTACCGATTTTAATGCTCCGCCAAAACTTCCGATTGCGGTACGTTTTGCTGATACTAAATATACTTTATTCATCAATAATTCCTTTATTAAGTCTGTAAGTGTGTGATGTACTGGGATTAGTGCATGTATTGGCCGCCATTAATATTAAGCGTTTCACCTGTGATATAAGCCGCATGATCGCTAGCTAGGTAGCTGACTGCCTTGGCAATTTCTTGTGGCATAGCCAGACGACGCAGTGGAATTTGCGCCTTAATAGAATCGAGAATTTCATCTTTCAATACATTAACCATAGGTGTTGCCGTGTAACCTGGGGCAATCACGTTGACTGTCACGCCACTACGGGCAGATTCTAGCGCCAATGATTTTGAAAAACCTATCATACCGGCTTTGGCAGCGGCATAGTTTGCCTGGCCAAATTGTCCTTTAAGGCCATTGATAGAGGAGATATTGATAATGCGTCCGCTGCCTTGCTCACACATCGGGTAAAAGACAGGCTGGGTAACATTGAACAAGCTGTTAAGATTGGTGTTGATAACATCGTTCCATTTATCAAAAGTCATGCGCTTAAATGCAGAATCTCGAGTAATGCCAGCATTGTTAACCAAGACATCGATAGTGCCATAGTCCTTCATTACCTGCTTTAATATCTCAACGCAGCTTGTTGAATCGGTGACATCTAGGGCTAAAAGATTTAGTTTACCCGAGTCAAATGATTCATCTTCAAGCCATTGCATTGCGACATCCTCTTTGCCCGGGCGATGAGTGGCCAGTACTTTATAACCATCTTCTAGCAACTGACGACATATCTCCGTGCCAATTCCACCCATAGCACCAGTAACTAAAGCAATATTCATATTTTCCATAACGAGCCTCCATAGCTTCTTAAGGTAATATATTCTTCTCATTATCGGAGCTTAAATTAATTGCCGATATGGCAGTTAGCCCCGATGGTTTATTAAACGCTTATTTACGGTAGACCCTACAACTCCTAATATCACTTTCTTCCAGTCTTGCTACTACTTTTCAAAAACCAAGCACGTTTAGTGTGTTTTAAATACAATTCCAGTGCGCCTTTTTTCATCCTGTGTATAACTTAACAATGATCTGTGACGATAATATGACACTAATTTTTATTTGATAATTTAAGTGTAAGGTGGTCAGGCTAGTCAGTTCAAATGGTTATATTAACGCATTAAACAGCATGTTCTTACTGCGTTGACTACCCCACGACTAACAGTATTACAATTATCATACCACAATGTAACTTATTGTTTTATAGCAACTAATTTATTTTGCTATCGTGTTTTAATAATGAATCTGTGATTAGATGGTGCGTAATATCCAGCCGATGCACTATTTAGCACCTGATAAATTGTTGCCTTTACGGCAGTAGAATAGTGGTCTTGTACCACTTGGGTATTCACCCCACCATGCTCTATCGTTGGTGAATGGAACACAAAGGGGCGTTGTTTACTCAAACGCTTATGAAAAATTATCAAAGGGAAAACAATTAGCTCGCAGCGAAAAAGATATAGGAATCCTAAAATGTTTGAGCGGTTCTTAAAAGAAAATCATGGCACTAATACAATAGGTATACCGACAGTATGAGCAAGTTTATTTGCAACACTGCCAAATAAAGTATCAACAACACAAGATCTTCCATGACGGCCAACAAACAACATAACTGCATGTGTTTCTTTAACTTCTTCTTTTATGATAACTGTTGGGTCTCCCCAAAATAACTCAGTGCTGATGTCCATTGCTACACTGTTATATTTTTCTACCAACGGCGTTAATACCTTGGCTCTAACGGATATTTCTTCCGCTTCCTTATCTAATACTGGTGGAGCCGCACCTTCAATAATCATAGGATGTAAATATGGCCAATCTATGACAGTAACTAGCTTTATTTTAGCATGTGTTTTTTCAGCTAAACGAATTGCTCGATCAGCAGCACGGTCTCCCCATTGGCTTCCATCAACAGCAACGAGATACAATGATTTACTCATGTTAACTCTCCCAATAACTTATATTCTGAATATGATTTATTTAACCCTCTCGTTATAGCCATAATACGGGTAATCAATTCTTTTAAAAGGAATTAATTAATAATTAGACTATAAAAAAGTCACTAAGTTGACCAATTCAGTCACTGTCATCACATCGTTAATATGCCCCTATACACCTGAGCCGTTATTGACGCTTTCGATATTTAGGATCTGTCCAACACTTAGGTAATTCTTCTCCTGAAAGAAAGATTAAATCCACTTTATTAAATTCTTGAGGATCTTGTAATTCTTCACCTACTTGATAACTTCCTAAAACTTTATCGTGAAATAAATTAGTTAAATCACAAAGGTTTTCTACATCTACTATATCGCCGTTATTTCTATTTTTTAAGAACATACCAGACTCCTATAGATCAAACGTTGTCTCAGTTTTCTCAATTACTATAATGTGTATATATCTGCATCTGAGCGTTTATGCATTTCACCTCGAGCAAGCAAACCATTAATTGCAGTTTGTACTTGATCAATATTATGAGAATACCTTTCATTAGCAAGCCACTGATTACAAATACGCTGTGCTGAAGCTGATGCTGTTGGGTGAATTGAAAGGTAATTGATAATACCTGTTTGAATTTCACTGTGGATGTCTAACATTTTCATAATCACAACCCTCATTTTATAGTATTCCTTAAATAAGTTTAGTTTGATTTAGAATATTTTTCCTACGCTCATTACCTTTGTTTTTACATGTTAACTTCTAAGGATTGTAATTAAGCTCAACACTAATCTATTCACTAAATAAAAATTATAAAAAAGCCTCAATAAAGAGGCTTCGATAAGAGTTAGAACAAGTTTTGCAAAACGTTAGCTAGGTTTACGCGCCAATATTGTCGCAAACTGTAATTTGGCGCCGTTGTGCATAGTACCTACATCTTCATTGTACTTAATGAATTCCCATCCTTTATAAGTTTCACGTAATTGATCCGCTTTTAGGGTGAATGGGAAACCAACAGGACATGGGTGTTCTTCAGTACTCATGGCGCATACAATCAAGTTATAACCACCGGCCACTGTACGCTTTTGCATATCGGCAATAATATCATCAACACGAGTTGGATCCATAAACATTAACGTTACAGTACAGCTAATAAAACCATAGTCTTCACTAAGGTTCGCATTGTTAATGTCGTACACTTGCGCCTTAATATTGTTCATCTTCTCTTCATTAATAATGCTTTGTAGCATACTAATGGCACCGGGATTAACATCTATGGCGGTTACATTAAATCCGAGTTGGCCAAGGTGAACAGCGTTTCGTCCATTTGAACAACCCATATCTAACGTATCGCACGGCTCAATAATTTTACACGCTTCTACCACTTCACTGTGTGTAGGGCTTAAGCCGTAACGGCTATTTAGATCAACTACCATGATAACTCTTAATTTTTGAAATGAGGACGATTATCTTACTACTAATCTTGTCTAATTAACCTTGAATGGTCACGTTTTGATGAGGTAGATCAATATTTATTTTTCTCACTTTAGCCGACATTAATTACAATTGTTAATTCAGTTCAAGCAAGGCTAAAGCGACATTGTGCTTAAGTATATGTTCTTGTTTAAGCGTCTTTCTATAGGTTCGTAGGTTTTCAAATACATTTTGCCAGCGAGCAACTTCTTGATCAGGAATAGTGCTTATCTTTTTTTGTAAAAAAGAGATTGAAGCGCCCTGCTTATACCATTCTTGTTCGTTGCCAGATAATTCCATCGTGATTTCATTTTTATTTTCAACGGTTAACCAATAATCGGCATCACTAGTCAATGCTATTTCAATTCCTTTAGGGTCTAGATCACTAAAACAAACTAAGGGAATATGTCCTTTAAAACGACGAAAAAATTGATAACTGGTGTTAGTTGTTTGTTGTGCTTTAACATCACCTCGATAAAGCCACAAAGCCTTACTTAAATCGATATTACTTTTGATAGAGGCTAAATTAATCGCATTGAGATTAGCCATTACAGTAAGGTTTTCAACTAAAACAATGGCCGAGTGTTCAATAGACTTTATCTCTTCAGCTTTTATATAGATGCCTAACGAAGTTAACGGAGATATTTTGTGGCATTTTTGATTAACGTTTATATCAGTTAAACTATTAATTAAAATGAAATCTTTGCTAACAGCGTAACTATTTTCTTTTTCATTTCGATTTGTTTCTGCTGTAGCAAGTCTGTCTTCTTTACTTGGATACGGATCATTTCTTATATCAACACCATGACTACTCTGCACTTCATTAGTCAGCGCTAAAATATCAGTAAGACTAAACGTCAACCATTGTTTAGTAAGATCAAACTGACCAAAGTGAAACTCTTCATACAACCTTGTTGCAAGCGCAGAATTTTTTATTCGTCCGCCGTTGATATTTTTTTGAATGCTTTTTTGAATTTGATGTTGTGCGAACTTATAAAGGGTTTTGTTTATTGCTGTTTTCATTTTGCATTCCTTTGCGACGACACTATAAATTTTACTAAGCGCTTAACTGAGTTTTAATTCGGTTTTCAATTAGGCGCTTAGTTCGGCTTTTAATTCAGCTCTTAGTTCGATAACTACATCACTATAACCGTAGTTATCTGTAGTGCCTCTTACCGCAACGCCTTTCATTTTTATATTCAAAGCATTTTGCTGAGCGCTGGTTAATTTACAATAACAACTAAAGACCAATTCAATCCAGGCTTTGGGTGCAATGGTTTGTGATTGATCAAGCCACATATTTTGAAACTCTTGATAAAAACTCAGCGCTGAAATAGCGCAGTTATTAATGATCACGCGTTCAAACAATAATTCAGTTTGTTGTTCAAAAAAGTCTTCTTCTGCAG
Organism: Colwellia psychrerythraea; assembly: GCA_002163005.1. Lineage (GTDB taxonomy): Bacteria > Pseudomonadota > Gammaproteobacteria > Enterobacterales > Alteromonadaceae > Colwellia > Colwellia psychrerythraea_C. Next base: position 153,601 of record MAAF01000025.1, read on the forward strand.
CAATTCTTTCAATTGGTTTTACGCTGACTTCGCTAGTTTCTCTTGCTTTAATTGGCGTAACGACACTTTGTTTACGCAGTGATTGCACCAATTCAAGTAAAGGTTGTTCAATATCCGTTTTCTTGGCATCAACATAACTTTTAAGCGGCATTGGTGGTGCGTATTTTAATGTTTCAGGTAAATTTGGTAACTCAAAAAGATTATCATCCAAGCTAAATTCTGGGTGTTTACGTAAAAAACGCGCCATATTACGTAATTGGCTGGCTTGTTTTTCATCACGACGTAAGCGAAACAAACTAATGCGCATGTTATCAATGATCAAACGCAGCTTAGGTAATATTTGGTTATACCAGTAAACAAAACTCGTTATTTTACGAGCAAACTCATTTGGGCAAGCCAGCCAATCAAGCCATTCATAACAGTCATGTGGGTCTATCTGTTGCAGCTCATTTAGTAATTTTTGCGCATGAGATAAGTAACGTTCATTTTGGCGTATTTTGTTAGACAAGCTACTTACGAAACCAAACTGACTGACAATAGCAAAATGCATTGTGTCTAAGTTATTGTTTAAGCTATCTTTTGTTTCATAGAGTAAATCATCGAGTTGATCTAGATAATACTCGGCATCTTCTTGCTCTTTAGACGTAATGGCTAATTGATAATCGATAACGACTTCATCAATTGCATCAATCACTTTACCCATATCGGTAAGTTGTCGATAGCTTGATTGTTTGCGCATCAGTCGATTTAACATGCGCTTAAGATCGGTTGTTACTCGATACTCGCTAGGAGAATCATCAGGTCTGATCAAGCCAGATTTATGTAACAAACTAAGGGTGTTAGCATCTTGATCGTCACTTGCTATCGAGCCATAAACATAAGCATTGGCAAGCAATTCATTGTACGCACCAATTTGTCTGAGTAAGCTTGCTACCTGATTTGAATCAAAACCAGCCATTAGAACTCTCCATTAAGGCTTGTCATTAAAAAAGTAACTCATCTTGTTGGCTTTTTTCTTGTTCAGGTAAGCTGATCAGCTCGGCATCATTTAAAAACTCAATCAGTAAATAAATTAAGTCAAACCGTGCGGTGGCATAATATCGACTGCTACCGGTATTTTTACGGACAAAATAATGCATTTCTTCAAGCTTTTGAAAAACCATCACTAATTGCTCACGCGTTTCAGTTTTATTGGTTTTGAAAGGCTTTATTGATGTCAGTCTACGTAATTGCTCACTCAAGGTTTGATCATGTTCAAAGGGTTCGAATAGCTCATTGATATTCAAAACAGATTTAGCACGAATAGGTAAATCAGCTTGCGTTGCCGTTAACAGTAAATCTAAAAATTCGACTAAAGGTCTGAAGGTGCTGCGCATTTCACTAAATAAAATACTGAGTTCGTGATGGTTATTTTCATCGACCTGATTAAATGTACAGTAATAAGCATCGGCGCTATCAAGGTAGGTTAGTTTTCTATCTAAATTAGCTAAAAAGTCATTCACTTTGTCATTATGACTTTCAGCTTTTAAGTACAAATATTCGGCTTCATGCGCCGTTTGACAGATAACTGCGCCACAAAGTAGCTTTTGAATACTTTCTTTAAACATGACTTGGCTCCCCTGCTTTATCTTCTTGTGCACTTGTTACTGTTTGATTACGTTGCGCGAGTAATTCGTCTAAACGAGATTGTGGAATATCTGCATGATAAATTTTGTTATCTTTTAACTTATAATGACGGTGATATAAGGACAAAATATGGCGATCTGTTGATGGAGATGCAGATAACATACTGATATGGTTGTCATTAAACATTTGTAATAACAGGTCAATATTTTCTGCTGCCAGTTCGCCAAGCTCATCAACCGGTAAAATTATTTGGCTAGCATGTTTGCTGTCACCACGTAACATCGCTAATAAACCGGCGAATAAAGACAACATAGCTAGATAAGATAAACCTGTTGAGCTCACTTTTTTAAGCTGCTTAGCATTACGCGCGTGTTTTACTTGGCCTTTTTCGACAATAGTAAATTCTAAATCAAACAAGTTATTGTGCGCTAATACAAAACCTTCGTTGGGTAAGTAACTTGCCAGCTTTTGCATAGCGAATACTAAATCATCGGGCACATCCCCCAAACCATCACGCAATTGATCTTTATATAACTCAAACACTTGTGCAAATTTTTGCAAAGGACCCCAGTAATCTAGCTCTTCTTGCTTCATTACTGTGGTTACACTGATATCGGCTAAGGCCTCAAAATGTGCTAACGCAGTCACTTTAGTGGATAAACGTTTACCAATTTGTTTGATACGGCGACCAAAGTTTTCAATGTGCTGATAAAACTCGTTAATCATGGTGGCATTAACAGTAACCAGTTGATAAGTACTTTGCTGCTTTTGTTCGGCACTATTTAACAATTCGCTAATAGGCTCGCGATACTTAAATAAAGCTTTTGCACCTGAGAAGTTGTCGTTATCAAGCAGTAGTTTTTGCCAGTTTTCATAAAGCTCACTGCCAGAGTGATCTTTTCTAAAACGTTCACTAAAGGTATTTAGTTGCGTGGTCAAACGTTTTTCAATGGTTTTAAATTGTTGATAAAAATCATGACAAAAACTGACGGTTAAATCCGCTTGGTTTGCTGGTTCTTGCTCAGATAGTTCACTATCAATCGCTGACATTTCACACAGGCGTTTATTATCATTGAGTTGAACGAGTAAATCATCAGTTGCTTGTTTTTCTTGATTATTTTTTCTGATTAACAGTTTTAAGTCATTAATTTTTGCTGTCAGTTCAATATTACTGTCTTCATGATTTGACTCTAGATTACGCTTGGTAATTTTTCGGTTTTGGTTTTCTTCAACCAAAGCATCACGGTGACAGTAACGTTCTTTAATAAAACTTTGATAGTCTCGTGCTTTTTGGGCAAACACTGCACATTGCTGAAGGTCTTGTTCTAAAAGCACGCGCTTAGCAATACTTTTATCGACTTCACCTTCAGGATCAAGATGTTTAATATCACTGGTTTGCTGCTTTTTAAGTTCAGCGGTACGTTGCTTGGCATTAGTTTTTAATGTGACTAGTTGTTCAGATAATAATGTTAATTGATTATCTCTATCACTTTCAACCACCATGCATTTTTCTAATTTATCATTAGTCAATTCATGCAATTGCTCCGCTTTATTTTCTTCAAAGCTGTGCTGCTTTTTATCAAGGGTTTTTAATTGTTGATTAAAACTTTGTAACTGTGTCTCAATCGTTTGGCGATGAGCTTTAATGGCTAGCTGTTTTTTTACTACCAGGTTTTCTTGTTGTGTTTGCAACTGACCTAAAGTTAATTTTTTTTGATTTACACTTTGTGTATGTTCACTCACGCTAATTTTTAACTGATTAATCTCTTTAGCTATAAATTTAAGATGTTCATCAAGCTGAGAAATTTTATCTGTTTGTGTTTGTAACTTAGTTTCTATTATTTGGCGCTTTTCTCGTAGCTGCGCTTCGTCTAAAAATAATGAATCGTCACAAGGCAGTTGTTGTAAATCTATCGATAAACCATAAAGACTTACCGGAGTATTGTTACTCTCTAGCCACTGCGGATTTAAATCAGTACGCGAAAGTTGCTCTGTAGTAAGTAAACGACCAATAGTATTTTGCCAATCAGCGGCTTGAGGTTCGTTATTTAGGTAATGGTGCAAAGAGTCAGCTTGTGGCAGCAGTTGTAATTCAACTTGTTGATAATCTTGTCGTAATTGTTCAAGATAACGATTTGCTTCACTGCGCAGGGTTAATTGCTGATCTTGTCGTTTATCTAATTGATATTGCTGTTTTTGCAGGGTTGACTCGTGTTGCAGCAATTGATTATAACTTTGCTGTGCCTGAGATAACGCTTGTATGTTTTCTTCAATATCACTCGTTAACTGTGTAGATATTACCGGCTGTGTTAATTGCTGTTGAGCACTACTTAATTGATGTTGTAAGTGTTGCTGATCTTTTTGTAGCTTCAACTCTTCTTTATGAAGTTGGGCATTAAGCGATTGTTCTTGTTGATGAAAAACTTCATTGATATGTGCTAGTTGCACATTCGATTGGCTAGTAATTAGGGCTGACTTTTCTTTATTACTGCTGAAGGCTTTAAGTTTTTCTACTTCAATTTTTTGAATCAGCTTATCAAACTTTTGGCCTATTTTGGTGATATTACCTTCAAAAGCATCAATAACGGCAATAACTTCATTAAGCTCCGCTTGAATTTGTGGTGCTTGCTCGGCCTTGATTTGATAACTACTGGCATCATCGTCATCATAGTTAAGTTTGTCATCATCGAGTAATTCAATTTTACTTAAATCGGCTTCGATTTTGGCATTGAGATCTGATTTAGCTTTTTGATATTGTTCAATGGTATTGGCTAATTCAGTCTCAAGTTTACTGCGAATTGCGATACTGCTTTTTTTAAGCTCGTCTCGTTGTTGTTGCTTTACTTCAAGGCGACCTTGATGCGCTATTGTTTCCGCATGAAGATGTTGTAACTTATTGACTAAGCTAGCAAATGCACTGAAATCGTTTTGCCAAACCGAAATTTTATCAGCTACCTTTTTAATGGCACGACTAGCCTGGATATCAGCAAGCCAGCCAGTTATATCGGCTTTATTTAAACTGAGTTGCTCTTTTTCATCGCTGGTATTACGGGCAAGATGATCACTGGCAATCGCCACTAACATGCGTTTAACTGCTTCAAAATCGAGATTTTTTTCTATAGTACCGTTGATTACTTTATCAATGTGCGGGCAAGCTTGTTCACTAAAAGAAAAACGATTTTGCAGTATTCTTATTTCTTTATGTTTACGGCCACTGCGCAAATTTTGAATAACTTGACGGTATTTATCAATGCCTAAAAACTTTGAACTTTCACTACCGATATTACGGTAGTTTCTCTCTATTTCATTGATAGTAAAAGGCTTAGCTTTGCTACCTTGAGTACTGGAAATAAAATGCTGACTGTCATAAGCACCATCAATAAATTTAAAATGCACACCTCTACCATCACTGGTCGCTAATACTTGGCATTTCTGGCCAAATGGTCTTGCATATTCGTACACTAAAATACTGGATTCGCGTGGTAAGTAAAAATCTGCAAAGTTTTTTGCTTGATCAACCTTACTGACAATATCACTCGGTCGCATACCGTAAAAAAGTGGCAACAAGCGCATTAATGAGGTTTTACCTGCGCCGTTAGTGCCTTCAAGTTGAGTGTGGCCAGTTAAATCAAGCTCGTTGACTTGTCCTTGCCAAAAACTGTCAATAATAATAATGCGTAGCAGCGAATAGCCATGTTCTGCCATAGTGTAACCTTAGAGAAATTTAGTGAATGTCGATAATGTTAATGAAGAGGTTTTACTTTCAAAACTAGCGCGGGATCAATTTTGACATTGAACCAGTTTATACGCCAGTCTAAATGAGGTCCGGTTGCCCTGCCACTTTTACCAACTGCGGCGACTACTTGCCCTTGCTCAACAGTATCACCTTGTTTTACATAAGAATTACTTAGATGTAAAAAGGTAGAACTTACGCCATGACCATGGTCAATAATCATGGTTCCACCCGAGTAAAACATATCGGGTACCCAAAGTAATACTGTACCTGATGCCGGAGCTTTAACCGGATCGCCAGTGTTACCAGCATAATCTAAACCAAAGTGTGGGTTTTTAGGTACGCCGTTATAAACACGTTGGCTACCATATACGCCTGTGATTGTCCCTTCAATGGGTGGAATAAAACCTTGGGCAAAATAGTTGAGTGAACTGGCAACTTTTCGAGCTGTTTTAACCTGCTTGCTGTCTTGTCTCGCTCTGGCAACCGATTTTGGGTTGGGTTGCATGATGCTTTTTTTAATACCTTCGATACGCTGAATATTATAACTGCGTTTTTCGGGCGTTAATGTTTTCTCTACCCGATCACCATTAACCGAGGTGATCACTAATTGATAGCTTTGTTTGTCATCACGGGAAAAGCCAAAGGTATAATCACCGAATTTTGAAACGGTGATCGCTTTACCATTTAAGGACACTGTATTTTGCGCTAATGTTTTACCAACCAGTAAACCGCCCTGCTTAATTTCACCGGTTAATGCTATCTGTTCTTGCGCTGCCACTGCTTCAGAGCTGGCAGTAAAACTAGTGATAAGTGCTAAGGAAATTAAGGTTTTGCTTAATGTTTTAGCTAAAGTATTGTTTATCGGGTTAACCATGAACAATTGCCCCTTTAGCAACGCCTTCATAAGCAATAACTTTCACTTCGTTATCTGCCAGTTCGCTATGTTGTGCTTTTATTTGTCTTAAAATAAAGTCTGCTAATAATTCTACCGTTGAATCACAATCAACTACATCAAGTACTTTGCTATCAACGGCGATATCAAATCGACCTTGAGGTGCATGGTAACTAAAATATTGGTGATCGGGTGTTAAATTGTTTATTGCTTGAGCTGATAGCTGAATATCGTTGACAGAAATTCTGTCGGCTTCACTGGCAATATAAATATCTTTCCAGCGCTGACACCACGCAGCTTCTAACTTAGCGCTTCGTTCGCCATCAACTAAAATTTGAATTTTAGAACGGTGACCATGCGCAATACGTTGACAATTACCATCATGTAACTTTAAGCCATGAGTATAATGATAATAATCCGTTGGAATATTTTCAGGACGCAAGACAAGTGTCAAACCTTGTACGTTATCTGGCAAGTGCGCCAAAATAATAGCCGTTAAGTGTTTAGTCACCTCAGGTATCGTGATGGTTAAACAATCGATTGAGGCAAAAGCACACGCTGGAGATTGTAAATAGTAACTTGCTGCATCACTGATAAAGTCTATCGTTTGATGACCGTCATTATGCGGCGATTCTGCCAAGGTTAATGCTTGCTCTTGAATAGGTAATAACAATTTATGGTCAACAGCATCATCAATAATGGCTTTGATTTGCTTTTTTACTACGGCAAAATCAAGCACCATACTCATTTCGTTTAACGATCCATCGAGTAACACATCCACAATCCAGCTCTCACCAACTATACCGCGCTGTTTACACAGGTATGAGAAATCAATAACGGTAAGATCATCTACAAATAATTGCATTTTTTTCCTTATATTAAACTTAGGTTTACTTTTAGCTCTCTAATCATTTTTACAGGGTTAACTCATACCAAGCCACTTGAAGATACTTGTTTCAGGTAGCTTGGGGTTAATCATTAACCTTCTACTTGCCACAAAATATCTTCATCGGCACGAACAGGTACAACAACATCATCGCCAAAGCTCATTGTGGCTGGTACTTTCCATGCTTTTTTAACTAAGGTTATTTTATCTGTGCTTACCGGTAATTGATAGAAGTTTGCACCATTAAGGCTGGCAAATGCTTCTAATTTATCCAATGCATTTTCTTGTTCGAATACTTCGGCATATAACTCAATCGCTGCGTGGGCAGAATATACACCTGCACAACCACAAGCAGACTCTTTGGCATGTTGAGCATGTGGCGCAGAATCAGTACCTAAGAAGAATTTTTTGTCGCCACTGGTTGCTGCTTCTATTAACGCTTGTTGATGCGTGTTGCGTTTTAAAATAGGTAAACAGAAGTAATGTGGACGAATACCACCAACTAACATGTGATTACGGTTAAACAATAAATGATGAACGGTAATAGTAGCGCCAACATTCTCACCAGCAGCTTTAACAAAATCTACCGCATGTTTAGTGGTGATATGCTCTAACACGATTTTCAGATTAGGGTAATTAGCAACTAACGGCTGTAAAATTGTATCAATGAACACTTGTTCTCTATCGAAAATATCAATATCAGCAGCGGTTACTTCGCCGTGAATTAATAGTGGCATACCAACTGATTGCATTGCTGCAAAGACGTCAGTTAAATTGGCAACATCAGTTACACCCGATGAAGAGTTTGTCGTTGCACCTGCTGGATATAGTTTTGCCGCATAAACTAAACCTGCTTCTTTCGCTTCAATAATATCTTGTGCGCTGGTGTTATCTGTTAAATATAAAACCATTAATGGCTTGAAATGAGCACTAGGTGCTGCTGCCATAATTCGCTGATAGTAACTTTCTGCTAAAGCTGCATCTGTTACAGGAGGTACTAAATTTGGCATAATAATAGCTCTACCAAAATAACGGCTAATATCAGCTACGGTGTTTTTTAATACGGCGCCGTCACGTAAATGTACATGCCAATCATCAGGACGAGCGATAGTTAACGTGTTAATTGAGGTATTTCCTGAACTATTATTTTCATTTGTCATGATTTAACTTCCAATTTTTCTAATTACAATTTAGGTACAATCAAATTACCGTTGATTTTCGAGAAGTGATATTCATTCATTCAAATCAAAGGTAACTAATTGTTTTATATGTTTAAATTACACTGGTAAATATTGTAAAATAAAAGTAACGCGACACCAGTAAAGTAACGTGTTACCAAAGTAGTCTACTATTTATTGTTCGTTGTTCTATTCACTCTCGACTTTTTCACTATCAAGAAGCGCCATTAACTGTTCTTTTAAATTCGGCGGTACTTTATAGATCACTAACGAGTCATTATGCGGATTATAAACGACATCTTCACCAAAATGGCTACGCTCAAAGCTTAAACTTATGCCATTACCGTAACCTGAATATTTAGTGATTTTGTTCACCACTGCTTGTTCATGCGGAAACGATTCTTCTATGGGGTATGATTGCGTTTGGCAGAACTGATAAAAATCTTGTTCTGATCCTGCACTTTCAATAACTTTACCTACCTCTTGAAGTGATACATCTTGAGAACTCGCTTTTTGCTCTTTACAGTAACTGAGCAAATCTTTACGTGTTTTTTGCTTTTCTGCTGGGTCTAATTGATTAACTGAAACATAATCTTCAACCGCTTGTACTAATGTTTGTGTTTGCTCTTTCGAGTTTAAACCTTCCTCACAGCCTAAAAAGTCTAAAAAGAAGTCAGATACTTTACGACCGGCTCTGCCTTTAACAAAAGAAATATAACGGTTGCCTTGGCTATTGTCTTTGTAATCGAATAAATCAATTCGAGCAGCGAGTTGTAATTTATTTGTATCTAGGTGCTGCGCGGCTGAAATATTTAACTCGCCGTCAACGCTGTAATGCTCTGAAACAGGGATAACCGCAACAAATAAGTAACGACCACCCATGTATTCATAATGACATATAACAAAATAACCTGTCTCTTCTATGTCATATTTTTCGATTTCATTTTTTAATACATTGCCCGCCTGCACACTAAAATCATAAAAATTTTGTTGTTCAGTTAAGTAGCTTTCCATTAAATCAACAAAGCGCGCTGAATCACCTTCACTAGGCATAGATGAAAAACTGCCATAAGCCTTACTACCCTTTGCATTATAAATGGCATGTAAACCATCAACAAAGTTAGTTACCTTCGCATTTTCTTGTGCGAATTCAGTATTTTCTGGCCCTAGGCGTAATACTACTTCACCTGTTCCTTCTTTTTTAGACAAAAAATGTAGTGCAATGTTATTAATTATTAAGCTCATATGATTCTTATGTTCAGTTACTGATGTTAATTAAAGTTGGTGTTTTGTACTACTGCTGCTGCTATTTTTATATCAGGTATATATTAAAGTGTGCAGGCTTTTGATAAACTAGAGAAATTAAATTTATCATTAACGAAAACTATTATTATGCCTATTGTATCTAAATATTCGAACGAACGTGTAGAAAAAATTATCCAAGATTTGTTAGATGTTCTTGTGAAAGAAGAAGTAACACCAGATTTAGCCCTAATGTGCTTGGGTAACGCTGTTACTAACATTATTGCCCAAGTACCTGAAAGCAAACGTGTTGCTGTTGTAGACAACTTTACTAAAGCCTTAAAACAATCGGTTTAAACCCTTTTATTTAATTTTACCTGCAACAAGAAGAATTATTATCAATGGTTTCATTTGATACAAAAAGCTACAGTAAAAAACTATTACATTTGATCAGTTGGAGCCATTGGTTCACATTTTTCAATATTTTAGCAGCAATTGCTCTCTCCTCTTACTATTTATTTAGTGAAGCTGCGCCAACGACACTCTTTGGCCAAGCTTACTTAATAACTACCTGGGTGAGTCATATTGCGTTTCTAACCTTTATGAGTTTTGTTTTGGTGTTATTTCCTTTAACACTGATCCTGCCACACACAAAGTTTATTAGAACCAGTGGCTCTATCATTTTTACCATTGGTTTATTACTTTTGGTATTAGATGGTTTTATCTATAGTCGCTTGGGTTATCACTTAAATGCTTCTTCTAGTGCACAAATTATAAGCTTGATACAAGAAATAGCTCAAGAAAACAACCTGTTGTATACCTTTATTGGTGCTCTGGCTATTATTGTTTTAAGCTTTGAGTTCATCGTAAGTAATTACGCGTGGAAACATTTAAAGCAATTACAAAAAACAATTTTTGCTCGTTTTGTTATTTTTGCTTTAGTCTTATCATTCTTCTTTAGCCATATAAGTCATATTTGGGCTGATGCTAACCTTGATTATGATATTTTACGTCAAGATACGGTTTTACCATTATCTTATCCAGCAACAGCAAAAACATTACTTACCAAATACGGTTTATTTAACATTGAAGATTATATAGAGCGTAAAAATAGCCCACTATCATTTAGTCATGCTATTCCTACTTACCCGACTATTGATTCTGGTCTTTGCCTCAGTGAAAATGCTGATCCCCCCCCGACTAATTCAACTTTTTTGATTCTAACGGAGCAACAAGTATCGGTTACTCAGCTTAATCAATTTATTAACCGAGCCAGTGCTACCACCTTACATTTAACCAACAATATTGATACTGGTCTTAAAGATGATGCTTGGTTTAACCTGTTATATTCTTTACCGAGTATTTATCAAGAAGATATTTTAAAGCAAGGTGTTAAGCCACTTTTGTTTCAGCGCCTTGACCAACAAGCCCTTACAACGAGCTTAACGGTTATCTCTGATGAATTTTCAGCGACAGTCCCACAAGATAACTCCCCATCTGAAAATGATGCTGTAATTGAGCCTCGTTGGTTCGAAGCATTATTCAGTGAAAAAACGGAACTAGAAAATGTCTCAAGTTTACTGTTTGCTGAAAAATTAAATAATAAAGCACCGGGTTTGCATATTATCTACTTTAAAAATAGCCTTGCTGTTGATGCTAATAAAGCAGTAAAAAATAATAATCAATACCAATTTGAGTTGTTTATTGATGCTTTGTTGTTAGCTCAAAAACAAAAAAGTCAAAAAGATATTATTTGGATTAGCTCTATAGGCAATCAAAGTAACGAAACGCGTTTAAATACCAAACCTGCGTTATTTATTTACCCGCAGCCTGGCAAGGTTCGCCATAAGGATGTAAGTTTTAACACCAGTAATATGGACTTACAGCCAACGTTGATGAATCAATGGTTAGCGTGTAACTTTACCATTAATAGTAATGGTAGTGATTTACCAGCCTTGAATAAAGATAGAGTTATTGCCAATACCACTGATAAAGGCATTATTATCTTCGATAAAGATAAATCTGTTTTTGTTGACCAAAATGGCAACTTTCAAAGTTATTCGCGTCAATTTTCATCGCCAATAACCGTTAATTCTGACTTTCCATTAATGATTGATGGTGTACACTTTATTAAACTGTTTACCCAGCAAGAAAAGCCGTAAAGGCTTTAACAAAGGTGTTTGAGTGTAATATTGAGTAATAGTTAGCCATTTAGTTCATCCAAACTAACTATTCTCTTAATTGTCATTGCATTACGTTGATAAATCATTAATATACAAGCGGTAAACTTGTTAAGCCCTAGAGTTTACATTGTCGGGGTATAGCGCAGCTTGGTAGCGCGCGCGCCTGGGGGGCGTGAGGTCGACAGTTCGAATCTGTCTACTCCGACCATATTAGTAAAACATAAAGCCACTTAACAGTAGTTGTAATGACTATTCAAGTGGCTTTTTTGTGTCTGTTGTTTGAGGTAAATTTGACGGACTAACTGAAAGTTGATTGTGTCTAACACATGCCTAACACTCAACTAATTATTTTCAATTATGTTTTATTGGTCATTTCCCTACCTACCGTCAGTTGTAGTTTTTTGCTGACTATCAAATGTTACGTTTAACTGAATGAGTACAAACACCCAAAAGTATCATGAGGTGATATGTACACACCCATCTCTAGCCTGCATTAGCACGGCAGGCAACAAAGTTATCCATATTTTTTAGCCATTCATCATCTTTTTCAAACAAAAACCGCTTTTCACTCAGTATTGACTTCACTTTATCCAATGAGTTTCCAGCCGCCAGCATACCCGTTAATTGATATCGCGTAGCTCCTGCATCATAAGGGGCTAGTTCTACTGCTTGACGAAAATCGGCTAAGCCATCCATACCCCGCCTAAATTGCACCATACCGCGTAATAGATAGGCATCCACCTTCAACGGTATACGCGTGACGGGATTGGTTAAAACTCGGCTAAAACTGTTGTGTGCAGCTTGCCAATCGCCTCGAAGCACTTGAAAAATACCGCCAGCCATATCGGTGAATTCAGAGGTTTGCTTCGATATCTTAGGAAGTGACACGTAGCCTTCATTATTTTCACTACGCAATTTGGTAGGGGCGTTGGGTAAGTGGCGATTAAATTCTAGAAATTGTAGATCGTCACCTGTGTAGCCTATTACCTTCTTACTATGAATTGACGGGGTAATAGGCAATCCTTTGACTTCACGAAATCTTGCCACTACAGCCTCATCTAAAACTATGCCCGCCATATTGTAGCGACGTCTTGGCAACGGCGTGTAGAGCTCCTGTTCTCCGCATAGTAATGGCCAAACCTCGAGGTTTTTTTGACGAAAATCGCAAGGCTGATTGACATTGAAATCACAACCTTTGTGAGAAGATTGGTAACTAGGAAGCAATATATCGACTTCAACTACCACTTCACTACCAAATTGCTGTGTGTTGCCTAGAACAATCATTTGGGCAAGTAAGTTATTCGATTGTGCGATGCTAAGCGCCTGTTTGTATTGGCTCACACCGTAAGCCGCACCGTCCCACTTGATCATGCCTCGTCCAAAATCTAAGTTTTGAGGATTATGTGGCCAAGGCTTTTTTCGTGTTGTTTGCGCCAGTTCCAGCGAAAGTACTGTGCTTACATTTCGGCCCAATGACTCTTGGCCCGTAAAGGCAGGAAAATACACAGTAATTTGATCGGGGTTAATCTGCGCTTTAAGGGGCAAGAAGCATCCAGTCAAGCAGAGGCAATATACTAGGACTCTCATCGATTGCACTCCACTCTAAGGGCTTGAATGCTATCTACAATCATTGTTTCCAGCTTTTCGCCGAGTTCGGGTTGCTGCTCGGAAACTGCTTTAGCACGCTTTTGTGCTTCACTTAGTAAGGCTACTTTTGAGGTAAAATGCGTACATTGCACATCAGGTTGATTAGCAATGGCATATAAAATGGCAACTGAGTGACTATCAAAAGTAGTATCATAAAATTTTCCTACTAAAGGCAATTGTAAGTCGATCACCTTCTGTTTGCTCGGCGATTCGATTTCTCCCCAATAGAGAGTTGTGTGAATGTTGGGTACATCACCACGATCATTTACTACACCAGTAAGTAATGCCAATGCGCCAGTATCTCGCCAATACCTTTGTTTTAGCTGGGAATTTCCAATTAGGTCTGCTGGGCGGCGCAACTTTTTGTTTTTGTCCATTACGGGTACAACCATAAGGGCATTTAATGCGGGCCAGTCATCACCCAGTGCCAGTTCATCTGACAACCTTGGCATTTTTTGTTCTAACACATAGCGAAAGTCCTCAAACAAGGCTACACGCTGTTTAGTCGTGGTCAGTCCATATTGAAATAGATGTATATTTGCGCGCGGCTCAGCCGTTGAGTGGGAAGCCGTTATTACTAAAGCTAGGCCTATTAAGACTTTGGACAAGGACATTTCACATCTCTAAACGAAGATTTTTGGTTGAAAGAAATACTGTACAAACGAACTTGAACAATACACGTTTCTTGCTGACGGGCTGAGTATGGCGCCAAGCCTCCAGGACTTATATGATCATCTGTGGTCAATAAAATTGAACGCGTCTGTCCGCCTTCTATAAGCTTTTTTTCTGCACTAAGCTGCATTTGAAGCGGCTTAAATTTTCCTTTGTTAGTGGTAAATTCAGCATGGGTAAAAATAGCAGCGCGATTCCCCTGATTACTGGCAAATAATTCAATTTGTTTTGCCATACACGCGGCCAAGGTAAATTGTAAATCTGATGTTTTTGTTTCTAATTTATCGTAGATAAATGCGAATGCAAGAGTAGAAATAGGTACCAATGCAATTAAACTATTGAGCATACTGCTTGACAACCAACGATATCCAAGGCTTTGAAATTCACCACATTTGGTACACTTCTGGGCTTTTTCCGGTATAGGATGTCCACAAACTCGGCAGTCCATCATTATCGCTCAAATCCCAACTGTTTAAGCAAAACAGAACTAATTTGTCCATCGATCTCCATACCTTTATCATGCTGAAAAGACCGGATAGCTCGACGCGTATTGGGCCCAATGATGCCGTCGGCAGTACCCGCGTCGAAGCCCATAGAATTAAGTTTTTCCTGTACTGCACGGATTAAGTTTTCTGGCCAATGTGTGCGATCTGATGGGCGGTGTAAAAGTTCGCCACCAAAGGATGCAGACGTATAAATGGAAGTGACAAATAGAGCTACTAAGCCCTTCAGAAGTCTGCGTTTTGAACGAGAGGTTGTTAATGGCAAAGCGTTTTCCCTAATGCTATGAATGAAGTGTGGTTGCGAAGCTGTAGAATGACAAAATCTTGCAATTGAACAATCCACCGCTGAGCTAAGTATAGTCAAAAACAATAATTTTTATAATAAAACTTAGACATGATGAAAAAGTGATATTAAATATGTGAAATATGGCGAGGGAGTTGCATTTTAAAATAGTGATTTACTTTGCTGCTCAATGTCTAATCAAAATTTGACTGTTGGCGCACGTTTTTAAGGCTATGTTTCATCTGAAATGTGCACAAGGTTATGATAGATACCACTCAAGCTGGTTTAACCAATCAACGCATATAATTAAACACCCATGTATCTATATAATTGCCCCCGCCGATCTTGTGTGCTGTGGTCGGTGGGGGGGCTAATAACTGTATTAATAATGTTATAGCCTGGTACAGAGAGCATTCAGGGCTTATTGGGTTGGTTAATCAGTTAAATCAAAAGTAACCTCATGAGATAATTATCTTATCTATCCTACACCTGCATTGTACTCGCCCGCGATTGCTGGCATATTCACCCCATAATTAAACTCAAAGTACAATAATGAAAATAATAAGCTTATCAGTAGCAACTTTAATCACCACAACAACCTTAGCGGCCAACCAAGAAGTACAATCATTTAGTAAAGCTAAAAAAATATTAGAAAAGCAGGTTTACAACAATCATCGCACAACACTTTATTGCGGTGCGACGTTTGACGCTAAGAAAAAAGTAACTCCACCACAAAGATTCACCACAACTAAATATGTTAAGCGAGCTAAAAAAATCGAGTGGGAGCATGTTGTACCAGCAGAGAATTTCGGTCGAACCTTTAGCGAGTGGCGTGATGGCCATAAACTGTGCGTTAATAGCAAAAGCAAAGCATTTAAAGGCCGTAAGTGCGCTGAAAAAGTAAACATTGAATATCGCTATATGCAAGCCGATATGTTTAACCTTTACCCAGCCATTGGTGCGGTTAACGCACTAAGAAGTAATTATAACTTCACCATGTTACCTACTGTGAAAAACGACTTCGGTAGTTGCGCAATGAAAATAGATAATCGTAAAGCAGAGCCACCTGAAATAGCTAGAGGTCAAATAGCTCGCACATACCTATACATGGACGGCGCTTATAAACGATATAGCATGAGTAAATCACAGCGCCAGCTAATGAGTGCTTGGGATAAGATGCACCCCGTAGATGACTGGGAGTGCGCGAGAGCGAAGAAGATTACTAGCCTGCAAAAAAGTAAAAATAATATTATCAAAAAACGATGTCAAACTGCAGGTATTTGGTAACGATGTAGCCTTTGACGCCGATAGAACAACAATTTACTTAGTTGAATATCAATATCGGTTATAGCGTACCTTTTAACACGAGAAACAGTATCAGAGATCAATTTATTAGTTAATTTTACTGCTTTATTAGGCGTTTTTTTGTGGTGATTGAATAGATGTTATCGAGTATTAATGTAGTCATTATTAAAGTGATATTGTCTAACAGGTATCTAACACTTTAGCAGTAAAACTGTAGTAAAACACCTTGCCAGCCGTAACGCGTTACAGTATAACCGATTGTTTTATCAGTGTTATATTATTGGTGATGCGCCTGCGGGGCGTGAGGTCGACAGTTCGAACCTGTCTACTCAGACCATATTATTAGTAGAACATAAAGCCACTTAACAGTAGTTGAAATGACTATTCAAGTGGCTTTTTTGTGTCTGGATAACACAAAACCTTCTAGCGCGTTGTTTTAAGATTATTTACAGGTAGCGCTCTACAATTGCGATTCCTTGTCGATAACCTAAACCACCATTTCCATGTATCAAACCAAGTTTCTCTTGGCCATCACATAAGCGATGATGCATTAATACCAGTGCATTAAGCGCTGGATTATTCCATGCAGCTCTGGCTAAATTCATGCCGCCAGTAATGGTAATACTATGCTTAGCAAGAAAATCTGGAATATCCTCTAACACCTCAACCAAACCACTTACTAATAAAAAGGCCATTGGCACAACAGGATAACAAGTGTAAGTTTCTAATAAAGCATCACCACTTTTGAACCGTTGTACAAAGTCGATATTCGCTTCGTCACAGGCTAGTTGATAAGCTTGTTGTAAATGTTCATATCGAGAGATATCCGTTAAAAAGTCTCGTCCATCACCATCAAGGCGGCTGAGCCCTACGGCTTTCACCTTTAACCATTGGCTTTTATCTACGCCCAATTGCTCGGCGATATCTGCGCGCGTTATTAATAAGCGGCCTGAAAAATCTACCATAGGGTTTGCACAATCAACCCCTCTAAATAAATCTGTTATCGGTTTATGCCAACGTAGATCGGGCAATAACTCTGGGGTAAAGCTATCTGACAAAGCGTTACGAAAACTCACTTGGTAATTTTCGAATAGCGCACTAGAAAATTCTTTAAATTGTTGTTCGGTAATGGTGTGATTTTCACTGAAGGTACGCGCCAAATCGGTATAAGCTTGCGTTAATGGATAGCTTTGGCCATAAACAGCCATTTTACTTAACCGCTGTTCTCGGCTATAACCCGTTTTTATATGGTCTTCACCACTAATGACAACCGCAGCTTCGCCGCTTTCAATTAATTTTTTTGCTTCAGCCAACGCTTCAATAGGAGCGCAACCACTTCTAAAGTGATGCTCTTTCTCAGGGCTATGCCAATCAGACTGTAAAGGCTCGATAACTAAATGTTTTGGCGTAATGCCACTTTGATGTAATTGAGACTCGAGCAATAGAACCTGATCAAGACTACCTACCGAATCTTGTTGTTTAGCTGCGCCAATAATAAATGCCGATGGGGGTTTCACAAGTTATTTAATCCACTAAAAATGAGAGTCGACAACTTTATGCTATTTAAAGAAAATTAAAAACCTAAAAGCAGTAAAGATATTCACTTAAAAAAGTACTTTGGGATAATTGATGGCTACTACAATATCGATCAAACCATACCAAATACCTATAGTGGCAACGCGTAACCGTATAAGGTATTGTTATACATGTGGTTATTATTTTTTACGTCGTCATAAAATAGCACGGTAGAATATTACTACTTCGGGTACAGTTAGAGTCTTTCTTAATATAATTGAGTAAAAAAACCTGCCGTTTTAATAAATAGAGGGTTTTATTATTCGGTTTAATTGATAAATGTCATCGCGCTAATCATCATTAACCAAAGTGATTTTATTCGAATAAGTCTGCAAAAAATAATGAATCCGATTAGACCGTCTTTTCGATAACATCACTCTAATATGTCCTGCGAGTTTAGCCTCACTTCGTTTGACCTTAACTAATGGCACAAAAGGTTTGTTATCAATGCTGATAGTGGTCATGTGATGGCATATTGCTTTTATTCGTGCTTGTTCGATATCCAATGATCCAATCCTAATAGAAGTTATTTATGCGTATGATAACTAGCGCAAAATATATAACTGCTTTAAGTTGTTCTGCAATTGTGTCTTTTTGTTTTTGCTTACAGAATTAATCACTATGATAACAAAGAGATAACAAGCTATTTACACCAAACTTTACCGCCGATCATTTTATAAGCAGGCGTGCCTCTAATTAAGCAATCACGGGCGAATATCTTATGGCATTGCGGACATATACAAGGCGTTTCGGTAAAGTTTTGACTGATGCGTTCTTTAAAACATTTAAGTAAAGCGCCCTTACCTCCTTTTCGATATTTAAACAAAAGGAAGTTACAGCCTTTACAATATATATCGACTGTTTTACTAGGGCCTTTTTTATTGGGCTTTGACATTTCTATTTCTTAGCGATACCTAAAGCACCTAAATTATTAGCCATATCTTGAGCGGCAGACTTTGGTGAAATATCGTCATCAATTTTAATGATTTTACCTTCTTTAGAAATATAAAAAGTGATGCGACTAGCAACTTTGAACATATTAAGTACCTGATACGCTTTTGCTGTTGATTTAGTTGGATCACTTAACATGGGAAAGTCAGCACCCGTTTTCTCAGCAAAGTCTCTGTTATCATCAATGGGATCAACACTAGCCATAACGTAGCTGACATCAAACTCTCGAATAAGGTGTCCTTGCTCAGTCAACGACTTACATTCAATCGTACAACCACGTGTATTTGCCATTGGATACCAAGCTAATACTACTGCTTTTTTACCTTTATAATCACTTAATTGGTAATAATCACCTGTCGTTGCTTGGAGTTTGAAATTTGGTGCGGTATCGCCCACTTTTAAATCAGTTGCCAAGGCCGAAAACCCAACGAGACTCATTAAGCTACAAATGATTAGGATTGATTTTTTCATATTAATGTTCATGCTATTTTTCGTATTAAGGTTCATGTTAACTTTCATGTGTTTACTCTTTAATTAAAGAATTAGCTACAGTGTATGGTGTTAGTTCGTTGATTAAAAGTTATTAAGTGACATTCTTAAATCGGTCACGGTAATAAAATCCTTGAACAAAATCGCAATTAAGTTTTTGAGCTATCTGTATGTGTTCATAGGTTTCTACGCCTTCGAGGATCACTTTTTTATTGGTACTGTGCGCGTAATCGATTATGGATTTAACGAGAAACATGAAATTGCGATTCTTTTTGTTTTTTATGACAAACTTATCCAGTTTGATGTAATTAACTAATTGAATAACAGAGGTAGAAATCATGGATTGAGGATTGCAGACATCGTCTATCGCGGTCTGAATACTACTTTTCGCTAAGTTATCAATCATGGCCAAACTCATGATGGCATCATTAATTTCTGAGTTTTCAATTAACTCAACTACAACATTAGATTTTTGAAATTCTTTAAATAATTTTAGAAAAGGATTGCTTTGACCAATGACACCGCTTGAAAAATAGGAGTCTTGATCTAAATTAACGAAAATATCGTGGTCATTAACGGCATAGGACAGTTGTAATTTTTTCTGTTGGTATTCAACTTGGAACAAACTCAGCGGACTGCTATGTAGTGACTCATAAACAAGATCTGGCCGTATAAGCTCATTATCAGCAGAATAGAATCTAGCCAGCGACTCGTAGGCAAAAATCTCTTGGTTTTTACAACTTACTATTGGCTGATATTCAACACCAAAGCGTCTATTTTCAATCAGGTCGATTAAACACTCGGGGCTGAGTAATGTCTTATCTTTCATTCATTGAGGCCGACAATTTCTTACTCGACCATTCCTATAACAGTTATTTAATAAAGACTGTAAATAAGAATGATTATCATGTAAAGGGTTGTTTCATTAATTGCGATTGATTGCCATTAATTTGCGCGTTATAGCCGGAATATCGGTCATTGTTTCACCTTGATTAATAAAACTCAGCTCATCATCGATATATTCTGGCTCAGTTGGTTCATAGTTTTGCGCTAAAGTTGCCTCGTCTTCAGTGACAACCACGGCTTTGATAGGCTCAGGTTCAACACTACATATGCCTGATCCTATGATCAATATTTCAATTTCTGAAGATAAATTAGGATCAAGACTAACACCCGGTACAATGAGAACAGATTGATTCGTTACCCTTGTTCTGATGTGATCAATTAAACCATTATAAGTCGATAATTTGGGCTCTGATTTACAAAATAATTGAAAGATAATACCTTTCGCTGACGCTATGTTTGCAATAGAAACTAGCGGATTATTAAGGGCTTGATCGAGCGCGTCAAAAGCTTCTTCTTCTGAGTTGGCTTTGCCAACGCCTAAAATAGACTCACCTTCAAAAGACAAAATAGTTGAGAAATCATTTTTGTCGACATTGACATAACCTGTTTCTTTAAGCATTTGTACTAAGGCAATTAGTAGGTTTTTTAGCACTTCATTACTTTGGTTAAAGGCAGAAAACAAACCAACGCTTTCACCTAAGCCTGCAAGTAAAAGATCATTTGAAAGCGTAATATAGGCGTGTATTGGCTCTTTAATGTCATCAATACCTTGCAGGGCATAATCCATTCGAATTTTCCCTTCTGACTCAAAAGGTAAAGTGACAATAGCTAAACAGTTTATATTAAGCTCACGGGCTATTTTAGATACTAAAGGGCTTGCACCTGTACCCGTGCCACCACCAAAACCAGCGGTAATAATAACGATGTCACTGTCCATTATCGCACTACGAAGCAGCCCCTCACTTTCTTGTGCTGCTTGATAACCGATACGAGGATCAGAGCCTGCGCCATATCCATTTGTTAAGTTCTCACCTATTAGGATCTTGTTTTCAACGTTAATGCTATTTAATGCAGCAAGATCAGTATTGACTGCAACAAGATTAACTTGGCTTGATAGATTATTTTCATGAAGCATATTTACTGTGTTACATCCACAGCCACCTATACCGATCACAGTTATCAATAATTCTGGATTACCGTTTAAAAGTTCTTTCATAACATTCCTTATTCGATCAATAAAGCAATCGCCTAATCTGCTCCCTAATATTTAATTAAAGCCTAGGGAAAGCCAACTATTTACTCGCTAATTTTAGGTCTTATTTCTGACGAATTAATCTCTCATTTCTTTCATTATAGAGATCAAATTCTGCATGATCCAGACTAAATAGATAACTCTAAGCACTCTAGCTTAATAATTCATAAACAACTCAATTCTTATGACCAGTATCTTCATTAAATCTTACGTTAAAAATTTAAATAGAAATATTAATACTGACTACCAAAAAGCTTTATTAATAGTAAACAGTCACACACAGGACAGTTTAAGGGTTGCCAGAGTTATCAAGTATGTATATGCAGGGTTAGCGGGGTTATTGCAGGGCGGGTATACAGGGTTGTTAGGGTTATAGAAATGTTGCATCAAGGGGTTATCGGGGGTATTATATTTTATAGGCCGTTTTAGTCGTGTTAGGAGTTAAAAATGAAGTATGCAATTGTATTTATTTACGATGAAAAAAAACTTGGTTATCAGGTGACAGTACCCGATCTTCCAGGCTGTGCAATTACAGAAAAAACCATTGATTTAGGCATGGAAGAAATTACAAAAGCGATTAAATCTCACCTTGCCATATTGGCCGAATACGGTGAAAAAGTGCCTAATGCAAAGGGATTAGAAAGCCATCGACAAAACTATATACTGGAAAATCCGCATACATTTTCACAAGCTTTTTGGGCAATAGTAAGTATTGATATTACCCCCTACCTTGGTAAGAGCCATAAAATAAATGTAACTCTACCTGAGTTACTCATTGCTCAAATTGATGACAAAGTGAGTAAGTCTTCAGATTACAAAACGCGATCTGGATTTATTGCCAGTGCTTGTTTTACTGAATTGGAAAAATAGTGTCGGTTAGTTTTTAGAAATTAATTTGATGTTGTAAAATTTTTGATGTGGTCGACAGAGAGATTAAATTTTATTCATCTCATTCGCTTACCCCTACTTTAATTCTAACTAGGCCGAGTTAATGTAAACGAAGGTGGATTGTATTTTAGGTAAGTTGATTTAAGTGACGTTAAATCAACTTTAGAAAATAAAAATAAAAAACTTTATTAAACCAACACAGATAAATTAATTTTGTTGGCCGCACGATTAATTTTTTCATGGTAAGAAATGTTGTTACCTGCTTCATCTACATCAGTTATAAAGTCGAACTGTGCAATCTTAGGTATAGGCAAAAGTTTTTCTAACTCAGAAATATTTTCTGATAAATTATTCATCGCATCACTAGCAGCACAATTTGCAATCCAGGCGATACACTCCAGACCATCTGCCTTAATTGTTTCATACGTTAACAGCGCATGATTCAAACACCCTAATTTCATATTAACAATTAAAATGACTTCTAGCTTAGCACCTTTGACAAAATCAGATAAAAATTGATAAGGCAGCTTTTTATTATCACTAGTTGTTTCGGTATTATGATTAGAAAAAGTCGACTTCGCATCAAGTGTTACAGGACTATGTGGTGACGGACCTAAAGGTAAACGCCATCCCCCAGCACCTTCTACTAACGTAACATCAGCGTTAAGTGATTTCACTTGTTGGTAATGGTGACTTATATCTGCAATCGTAATCTGCTGATTTAGTTTTTTTGCCGCAATGTGTGGCGCAATAGGTTGTTCAAAAGCTATCGGATTAATATGAGCAATACTTTGATTGCAGTTTGCAAACTCACTGAGTAATTTTGCATCTTCATTAATAAGCTGACCATCGACTAATTCACAACCGGCAGAAATAGGTTTAAACACCGCAACTTTCATTGTCTCATTAGTCGAAGCGCTGTTATGGTGAGTCAACGCATGAATCAAAGCGCAGCTGACAAATGTTTTACCGGCATCGGTATCGGTCGCAGTAACAAAAATTTGTTTCATATTTAGCTCTTAAGTAAAGGTTCTTAATTTGGTTGGTTGTTTAGTTTTATTCATTCGATTGTTCAGCGTGGCTTCGATACTCATATTTCGAGAATAATAAAAAGCCTTAGAACTTTGTTTAGAAAGGCTAAGGCTTGAAAATCTCTTTATCTGAAATAATTGTATAAGCTAGTTATTTAATTTAACTACTAAACCAGAAAACAAACGATAGGTAGCTGGGTAAATACCATTAGGCTCTAGAAAATCTTGATAATGTTCTGTCATTTTAAACCACTTATCTTTTCCTGACAGACCTCTATTTTGTTTCTGAGCCAAATGATTAGCACCTAAGCCTTTTAACTCACGTGCTAAATGAATGACGTTTTGATATTCCAAAATAATATCTTGGCACTTTTGTTCGACCAACTTACCGTTTTCATTATTGAATAACGTATTGAGCTCAGTGACAGTTTTAAAATCGATAACGTGCTGGTCATCATCTACTTGTTTCCAAGAAGATTTTAGTTCGTGTAAAGTACCGTCTACTAAGGTGGTAAAAATAAGTAATCCACCCGGCTTTAATATTCTTAACATTTCAGTAATGGCTTCATCGAGCGGATCAAACCATTGGATCACTAGATTCGAATAAATAAAATCTATGCTGTTATCTTGAAGCGGTATTTTATGGGCATCAGCTTCTAGCCATAATATTTTTTTATTACGGTGTTCTTTGGCAAAGTTAAGCATCTCATTTGAAATATCTAAACCAATAACTTGGCTATAAGTGCTCGCTAATAAATCGGTAAAAAACCCCGTGCCTGAGCCTAAATCTAAAACAGTAAGATCATTACGATTTGGTAACCAAGGCATTAAATGCTTACCAGAAAAACGTTGTAATCTTGCTGATACATCATAAGATTTACTGGCAGATCCAAAACTTTTACCAATATTTACTCTGTTTGCGTTTTTATGTTCCGTTTGAACCATTAAGCTATTGCCTTATTAATGCATTCTGCTAAATATTTGATATCTTTAGTGTTATGGTTAGCGCAAATAGTAACGCGTAACCTAGAGCTGTTAATTGCAACCGTTGGAGGCCTTATTGCTGTTAACCAAATACCTTGTTTTTTGAGGTTATCACTTAACGTAAGCGCTTTTTTCTCATCGCCAATTATTATGGCATGAATTGAAGATTTTGTGGAAACTAACTCTATTTCAGGTGCCAATAACTGAGCAAACAAGGTACTTAATTCAGTGATTTTTTCTCTACGCCAATGCTCTTTTTGAATAAGCTCAATGCTCTTTTTTGTTGCCCAAGCAATAGCGGGTGATATTGCTGTAGAGTAAATATAATGACGTGAAAAATTTACTAAGTACTCATGCAGATCTTCATTACATGTTAAAAATGCGCCACTGGTGCCAATGGCTTTACCCAGTGTTGCCATCGTAATATCAATGTCAGCAAAGTAATTACTGCCCTGTCCCTCATTACCAATAACACCAATACTGTGTGCATCGTCTAAATAAAGCCAAGCTTGTTTTGCTTTCGCAAGCTGTGCGAGTTCAAATACTTTAGCTTGGCAACCATCCATACTAAAGACACCTTCAGAGGCGATTAATTTATTTGGAGAGTCTGTTGCATTGCTTAGTAATGTTGTGAGTTGTTCAATATTATTATGATTAAAACGTTTAACCTTTGCTTTGCTATGATAAGCACCATCAATCATAGACGCATGGCTAAGTTTATCTAGATAAAAATGGCTTTCTGAACTTTTACCTAATGCTTGAAATAGCGCTAAGTTAGCGGCAAAACCACTAGAAAATAAAAGACATTTAGGTTTATTTAACCACTGACAAATATCATTTTCTAAAGCTTGATGAGCATAGTGATAGCCCGTAACTAAACTAGAGCTACTGGAACAAATACCATATTTGTCAGTCCCTTCTTGAAGCGCCTTATTTATTTCAACATGATTATTTAAACCTAAATAATCATTAGACGAAAAATTAAGATACGACTTTCCATTTATAACAATTTGATTACCTTGGCTTGTTGTATTATTACAAACCAACTGACGATAGCGAGACTTAGTTTTTTGCTCATTAACATCATGTCGGATAAAATCAAAATTCATCAATGAATATCTACCTAAAATGGTCAAGTTCAACAAAGGGATAGCGGTTTTAAGTCGCTAGCCATTTTTTGCTAGCGATCTAGTCTGAAAGTATATATCCGCTACCAATCCTTCAAGTGGCTTGGGTATAACTATTTATGCAGATGCGTTGTAAAATAAGTCACTGTTTTGCTGATCAACAATCGCAGTTTTAATAATCTTGTCAGACAGCTCAGTATCACCAGCCACTGTCTCAGTATTTATACCTAATTTTTCAAATAAAGCAATATCTTGATTCGTTTCAGGGTTTTCCGCAGTAAGCAATTTGCAACCATAAAATATTGAGTTTGCGCCAGCAAGGAAACACATAGCTTGCATCTGTTCATTCATGGCGGTACGTCCAGCTGATAATCTAACATGGCTATTTGGCATCATGATACGTGCCACAGCGATACAACGAATAAAATCAAAACTCTCTAAATCATCGATATCCGCTAAAGGTGTACCTTCAACTTTAACTAACATGTTAATTGGCACACTTTCAGGTTGTGGGCTTAAATTCGCAAGTTGTATTAATAAAGAAGAGCGATCAACGGCTTTTTCACCTAAACCAACGATACCACCACTACATACTTTCATACCGGCACTACGCACATTGCTCAACGTATCAAGCCTATCTTGAAAGGTGCGAGTAGTAATAATTTGATTATAATGCTCAGGGGAAGTATCTAGGTTATGATTATAATAATCTAAACCGGCACCATTTAGCTGGTCTGCTTGGTCTTCCGATAACATACCTAAGGTCATGCATGTTTCCATACCAAGCGCTTTAACACTTTTGACCATATCTAGTACATAAGGCATATCGCGTTCTTTAGGATTACGCCAAGCAGCGCCCATACAAAAACGGGTTGAACCCATTTCTTTGGCTCTTTGTGCCGCTTCGAGTACTTTTTCAACGGCTAATAAACTTTCTTTTTCCAAGTCTGTTTTATTACGTGCACTTTGAGAACAGTATTTACAATCTTCTGGGCAAGCACCGGTTTTAATCGATAATAAAGTACTGACTTGTACTTCATTAGGATTAAAGTTTTCTCTATGAACCGTCTGTGCTTTAAACATTAGGTCATTAAAAGGCATAGCAAATAGTGCTTCTACTTCTTTTAAATTCCAATTGTGGCGAACGATAGAGTTTAACGAATGTATTTGTGGTGATAACGGTGGTGTTACTACTGCTTCGGACATATTTAAATCTGACATAGAACTCAATTGCATCTAATTAACTTAACGAGTAGTCTAGCCACACTACTCATGATGTCAACGATTAATAATACTTTTGGTTCACAAATGCACAATAAACATACAATAATGACTCCGTCTGAGCAAAATTCACTACTTCAATTTGATAAAGAGAACGTTTGGCACCCTTATACTTCCATGTCGGAGCCACTACCAAGCTATTTGGTTGATAGCGCACAAGGCGTAACAATCAATTTGGCCAGCGGTGAACAACTCATTGATGGTATGTCCTCCTGGTGGTCTGTTTTACATGGCTATAATCACCCTAAGTTAAATGCAGCCCTTGTTGAACAAGCGTCAAAAATGTCGCATGTTATGTTTGGCGGGTTAACACATCAAAGTGCTATTACCTTGTGTGAAAAATTGATTCGTTTAACGCCCGAAGGATTAGATAAAGTTTTTTTGTCTGATTCTGGCTCGGTAAGTGTTGAGGTAGCGATGAAAATGGCATTGCAATATCAACATGCAGTGGCTGAAAAAAATAAGAGAACACTAACCAAAACGAAATTGCTAACGGTTAAGAATGGTTATCATGGCGATACCTTTGCCGCTATGTCGGTATGTGATCCAATTACCGGTATGCATCAAATATTTGAGCAAGTATTAATGCAGCACTATTTTGCTCCGGCGCCTTCGATTAAGTTCGATGAAGAATGGTCAACTGACGATGTTACTGAGTTAACCGCTTTATTTGCAGAACATCATAATGAAATAGCCGCGTTTATTATCGAACCTATAGTACAAGGTACCGGTGGTATGCGTTTTTATCACCCTGAGTATTTAAAAGCCTGTCGGTTGCTCTGCGATAAATATGATGTGTTACTTATAGTAGATGAAATTGCTACAGGTTTTGGTAGAACGGGGAAATTGTTTGCCTGTGAATGGGCTGGCATTAATCCAGACATCATGTGTTTAGGTAAAACCTTAACAGGTGGCTATATTACGCTAGCGGCAACCTTATGTACCAAGCACATAGCACAAACCATCAGTGAAGGCGC
Organism: Colwellia psychrerythraea; assembly: GCA_002163005.1. Classification (GTDB taxonomy): domain Bacteria; phylum Pseudomonadota; class Gammaproteobacteria; order Enterobacterales; family Alteromonadaceae; genus Colwellia; species Colwellia psychrerythraea_C. The sequence goes on from MAAF01000025.1 coordinate 181,155, forward strand.
TGCAGGTTGTTTTATGCACGGTCCTACTTTTATGGGCAATGCCCTAGCCTGTGCTGTTGCTAATGCGAGCATTGATTTATTATTAGAAAATGATTGGCAATCTCAAGTACAAGCTATTGAAAATACCCTTGTTAACCATCTTACGCCTTTAGCAAAACATGCAAGAGTCAAAGATACGCGTGTGCTGGGGAGTATTGGCGCAATAGAGTGCAAGCAAAGTGTCAACGTAGCGCAGATACAAAAACGTTTCGTTGAATTAGGTGTTTGGATCAGACCTTTTGGCCAACTAATCTATATTATTCCGCCACTTATCATTAGTACTGAGCAATTAACAACCTTGGTCAATGCCATGGCTACAGTTTTAGATGAAGATGAATGTTTTAATTGATTGCTTTAGTTTTTAATTGTTCAATTAGTTCAGTGTGCAGTAGTCAGTGTAACTGGCAATTACTGTACCTTAACTAATATATACACTAGCCAAGTCAGGTTAACAGCTAGTAAGAATATCAAATTACCAAGAGGCGCGTCACTGCGCCGCCGACTGCGATATTTGTCCGTCATTAGCGCTAAATAACTGCCCAGTGCACTAAGCCATAACAAAATATAAAGATAACCCGTTAATGGTGTTAACCAAAATTGGCGGATCTCTATATCATAATAGCGTAAAACCCCATAATCCTTATCCGGCGCTGCATAATAAGACATTACCAGCGCGATTATAAAAAGTAACCAACTTAGCAGCACTAAGGTAATTTGGGCGTAACTCCAAAAATCTGCCGCTGTTCTTCTGTCGATTTTTTGTTTTACCTTGGTTTGTTTCATTACCGTTACTTTCACCCATTTATGCGCTTTAGTTTACTATAGCAAATGCTCAATAAATTAGACTGTTTGCTATTAAAGCACTATTTGTTATTGTTCATTGCAATTAAGCATTGCATTTACGCCTTGTCACGGTAACATATCACCCCATTTTTAGCGTAATACCAATTATTGTAAATTTAACCCTCACTTAGCGTGATTGGGGAATAACTTATTTGACTTGGTAAAACGCAATTTCAATCAATTACATAAGAATAAGAGGTCATTAAATGTCAGTTATAGCAATTACTGATGTATTAGCAGGTAACTTCCCTGTTAATGAGAGCATTACCGTCCACGGTTGGATCAGAACACGCCGTGACTCGAAAGCTGGTATTTCATTTTTAGCATTACATGACGGCTCATGTTTTGATGCTATTCAAGCCATTGTGCCTAATGAACTCGACAATTATGAAAGCGACATTCTTAAATTAACGACTGGCTGCTCAGTAAAAGTAACCGGTATTTTGGTTGAATCTCCTGGTAAAGGTCAAGCATTCGAAATTCAAGCAACTTCGGTAGAAGTTCTAGGTTTTGTTGAAGACCCTGATACTTACCCAATGGCAGCTAAGCGTCACAGCATTGAATTTTTGCGAGAACAAGCGCATTTGCGTCCTCGTACTAATATTGGCGGTGCCGTAACACGTGTACGTAACTGTTTAGCGCAAGCTGTTCATAGATTCTTGCATAGCAAAGGATACTTCTGGATCAGCACACCGCTTATCACTGGCAGTGATTGTGAAGGCGCTGGCGAGATGTTCCGCGTAAGTACCTTAGATATGGAAAACTTACCACGTAACGACGAAGGTAAAGTTGACTACAACAAAGACTTCTTTGGTAAAGAGACCTTTTTAACGGTATCTGGCCAATTAAACGTAGAGACTTATTGTAACGCGTTATCAAAAGTATATACTTTTGGCCCTACTTTTAGAGCAGAAAACTCTAATACTACCCGTCACTTAGCTGAGTTTTGGATGGTTGAGCCTGAAATCGCTTTTGCTGATTTATCAGACGCGGCTGACTTAGCAGAAGAAATGCTTAAGTATGTATTTAAAGCGGTACTTGAAGAACGCGCTGATGATATGGCTTTCTTTCAACAACGTGTAGATAAGACTGTTCTTGACCGTTTAAACTCAGTAATTAATACCGACTTTGTTCGCCTTGATTACACTGACGCTATCACTATTTTAGAAACCTGCGGTAAGAAATTTGAAAACCCAGTGTCTTGGGGCGTAGATTTAAACTCTGAGCATGAACGTTACTTAGCTGAAGAGCATTTTAACGGTCCAGTTGTTTTACAAAACTACCCGAAAGATATTAAGTCTTTCTACATGCGTTTAAATGATGACGGTAAAACGGTTGCTGCGATGGACATTTTAGCACCAGGTATTGGTGAAATTATTGGTGGTAGCCAACGTGAAGAACGTCTTGACGTATTAGATAGTCGTTTAGAAGAAATGGGCTTAGATATTGCTGATTACGGTTGGTATAGAGATTTACGTCGCTATGGCACAGTTCCTCATTCTGGTTTTGGTTTAGGTTTTGAACGTTTAGTAGCGTATGCAACAGGTATGCAAAACGTACGTGACGTAATTCCATTCCCAAGAACGCCTAACAACGCAGCGTTCTAATTAAGAATTTTAGCATTAGTTAAAATTAGCGTGTTAGACACGAGAAAGGCGACAATATGTCGCCTTTTTTATTGTCTTATCAAACGGGTTTTTTCTATATTCAATGCTGTTAGCAATCAATGAACCGTGTTGATTAATTACCTAGTATAAATCTACTATTAAAAACGTCATTAGCTATTGCCAAAAAGTAACATTATCTTGATAACTTTTGGCTGGCTTTGTATTACATACTTTCTTTGGGGTGCCTATATATAAAAATCCGGCTATATCATTACCTTCCTCTAACCCTAAACCTTGTTTAACCGTGTCATTGTATGCTAAATCACCCGTACGCCACATAGCGCCGTAACCAAGTGAAAATGCCGCCATTTGCATTGCTTGCACGCAACAACCTGCGGCGACTAATTGTTCTTGCTTAGGGACTTTATTGTGCTCAACATATTGCGTAGAAATAACAATGATCATCGGTGCTCTAAATGGCATTTTAGCAACTTTCGCCATTTTCTCACTTAAGGCTTGCTCATCAATACTTGCCCCTTCAATTAGCCCTGTTTGGCTAGCTATATTGATAGTCGTTGCTTCAACGTAAAGCTCGCTTAACCGCTGTAAGCCTTGCCCAGTGATAACATGAAAATGCCAAGGTTTTAATCCTCCATGATCAGGTACTCGCATGCCGGCTGATAATAAAGTGGTTAGATCTGCTTCAGTTGGTGCAGGATCTATTAAAACTGGCGTTGACTGTCGTTGTAATAATAATTCAATAGCGTCCATAAAATACCTCTAACAAGTGGTTATCATAGAAGTTTATCGTTAAGTTTGTGCTTGTGCACGTAGTTATAATAAAAAGTTAAAATTAAATATCATGGAATGGTTTTTATCCTTGACTTAAATTTACCCAACCGCCAATATAATACCAATTCCATTAAATTTATTCTCACCTCAGAGCTATGTCAAAGAAGCTATAACAAATAAAATTTGTGCTGGTATAGTCATTCTATATCTAACAAATTTGTGCAGTTATTGCTTTTATGACAAGCTCCCAAGGGCGAGTTGAAAAGGCTTACATACAGCGTTATTGATTTTGACAATAGAATAACTATTCTCTTCAATCAATGCCTTGCCTCTAAGCCTTTTAATTCTCGCTGAGTGTGAAATAACTTAATGGACTTGGTATAAAACGTAACTAAACTGTAAATTAAAACTTAAGATAAAATAAGATTACTTAAACAATGCAAAATACCTTACTCGCCATGATAAATATTCGAAACCTTAAACCGCTAGCTATCAGCTATCTGTTTGTGGTCAATCGACTGTGGCTAGTTAAGCGCCAGTCAAATTGGCCTCCCCTCTGCGAAGCATTGAAAAATCAGAATTAATCAAATTTTTAATTAGTTCACTTTTAAAGCCGCAGAAATCATCTCTTGCGGCTTTTTTGTTTTCTCTGTCCCTCACAAAAAACCGCAACTGTCTGCTTTATATCAAACGAATTAATAAGTTAGTCCGTTTGATATTTACTTTAAAAGCTAACTTTAACGACATAAATTTTAAACGTATAAAAGGAGAGAGAAATGTCAGTGTCAATTGCCTATTTGGCGGTACTATTAATATGGTCTACCACCCCATTGGGTATAGTGTGGAGTAGTGAGTCAATTAATCCAACTTTAGCGGTATTACTAAGAATGCTGATAGCCTTAGTATTGGGCACGCTAGTGATTAAAGTACGCCGAATTAATATTCCTTGGCATAAACAGGCATTAAAGTTATACAGCTTTTCGGCATTAGGTATTTTTGGTGGCATGCTCTGCTCTTACTTATCTGCCGCTTATCTATCTTCTGGTATTATTTCTTTGGTCTTTGGCCTGTCGCCCGTTATTTCTGCATTATTAGCAAAGAAAATATTAGCCGAGCCTAATATCAGTGGGATGCGTAAATTCTCTATGGCTATATCATTGTTTGGTTTAGCCGTGGTTTGTTCTGATAATTTTACCTTGGCGGATGATGGTATTTACGGAGTCATTTTTATTTTAATGGCGGTATTTTTCTTTAGTTTAAGTGGTGTATTAGTTAAAAGTGTCTCATTGGCTATTCATCCATTAGCAACCACGATCGGGGCGCTATCGGTTGCAACACCACTATTTTTACTGAGCTGGTTATTACTCGATGGCACTTTACCGATTGATACTTGGCAAGCAAAGTCACTTTGGGCAACATTATATTTAGGTGTCTTTGGTTCATTGATTGGATTTTATGCCTACTTTACTGTGTTACAAAAATTATCAGCAAGCAACGTGACTTTGATTACTTTAATTACACCAGTAATTGCCTTGACCTTAGGTGCAGTACTAAATGGAGAGGTAATAAATAACAAGTTGATAGTAGGTGCGTTTATGGTTTTGCTGGGGTTAAGTATTTATCACTTTGGCCATTTACTTCCTCGCTTTAAAAAGAAACGTGTAAGAAGTTAACGATATAACATAATAACTAGATTGGTCATTGAAGAAGTCACTGAAACTGGAATGCATTGTTCTTAAAAGCTGGCTCTTCACCTATTACTCCGTCTGTTACTTTTAAAATGCCGGGGTGATAAATGATCTGTTGATAAAAAAAGCCGAACCACTCTAAGAGCAGTTCGGCTTTATACATACATATATTTATTAGATTAATTTCACTAACTAAATCTTTTTTCTTCGATCAAAAATCGCTTCGCAAAAAAATGGTCAACGCTGGTATAGCGCCCTGCACCAATGAAGAATAATGACAGCAGCATAATGAAATAGGTAGTAGAAAACTCTATACCGTTATTTAGCACTACAATATTACCTTTTTCATAAAGCCAATCGGTATTACCATTCTCTTCAATTAATTCTCGCATTTTTTCAAGACGGGTAGCCGTTTGTTCGCTGTTATCTAAGCTCGCCTGTGCACTATCAACACCAAGCCAAATCGCAACTTTAGCGGGACTAATTTCACTATTTGTTGGGGTAATCGCAAACCAACCATTATCTGCATGAACAGAGGTCGCAGCCACTATCATGGTGAACATAAGCGGAATACTAATTAAACGGGTTAACGCACCGAATAATAATAACCAACCGCCAAAAAATTCTACCAAAATAACTAAATTAGCCAGGAAAACCGGGAATGGCAAGCCTAAACCCCAATCACTATTACCAAACCAAGCAATAATATTAGGATCAGCCATAAAGGCACTAAAACCTGTAACCTCTTCATTAAGTAATTGGGTTTTACTAAAACCAGCCATGATGAATACGGGGGCAAGGTACAGTCTTAGTAATAAGGCTGGGATACCGTCAAAGTTTTTAAGTTGTGCTAAAAAGCATTGGTAGTAATATTGTAATCTTTGCATAGTGGTTATCTTTTAATAAATAATACGATTAATAATAAGAACGCTTAAACCAGTAAAGACTTTCAAAAAAAATTTGAACGTCTTAATAAAGCCAATTGCCATAAATAGTTACAATCTAGCTAAGGTCATTTGTTAAGTTTTGGTAAGCATTAAGGTAGTATAGCTATGAGTTTTTAATTTAATCAATTTAAGATAAATATATATGAATAATAATCCAGGCATTATAAAACGGATCTTTTCTTCAATCTGGCGTGTATTAAGTATTACCCGCTCTGTGGTGCTAAACCTAGTGTTTTTTATACTGCTCTTTTCATTCATTGGCGTCATTCTATCAAGTGGCGAAGAGCAAGTACCAGTGCCGGATAAAACAGCCTTAGTACTGAACCTTGTTGGTGATGTGGTAGAACAAAAACGTGAAGTTGATCCTATGGAAGCTTTTTTAAGTGAAGCGATGGAACAACAAGAGGATCAGCCAGAAATTTTACTTGCTGATATCCTTGATGTTATTGGTAAAGCTAAAAAAGATGATCGGGTAGAAATATTAGTTTTACAGCTACAAGGCTTAAGTAAAGCTGGCTTAACTAAGTTGCAAGACATTGCCGTTGCGTTAGAAGACTTTAAAAGTGAAGGCAAACAAATTATTGCCCTTGGTGACCAATTTTCCCAAGACCAATATTACCTCGCAAGTACAGCCAACAACATTTGGCTAAACCCACAAGGTTTTATGTTACTTGATGGTTATGGCCGTTATAAAATGTATTTTAAATCAGCATTAGAAAAATTAGCCATTAACCAACATATTTTTCGTGTCGGTACTTTCAAATCAGCGGTAGAACCTTTTATTCGTGATGACATGTCTGATGCAGCCAAAGAAGCGAATAAATTGTGGTTAGCCGATTTATGGATGCAATATAAAGAAGATGTTGCTAAGCGTCGTGGTTTTGGTGTGGACAATTTTGATGAGAATATTGATAACTTAGTTGCCAAATTTAGTGCGGCAGATAGTAGTTTTGCAAAATATGCCTTGAGCAATAACTGGGTTGACCAATTAAAGTCACGACAAGAAATGCGGACTGAGCTTATCGATTTAGTTGGTACAAACAAAAAAGGTGATAGCTATAACCATATCGGTTACAAAGATTATATCGCTGCTTCTAGCTCAGTTTTAGAAGAAAATGCTGATCTAACCGCTAAAAGTAGCGATAAAGTTGCCATTATTGTTGCAAAAGGTACCATTTTAGATGGTATACAAAAGCCTGGTACCATTGGTGGTGATAGTACGGCTAAATTATTACGTAAAGCGCGAAATAATGATGATGTTAAAGCGGTGGTACTTCGTGTCGATAGCCCGGGGGGTAGTGCATACGCTTCAGAAATTATTCGTCAAGAAGTTGAGTTATTGAAAAAAGCAGGAAAGCCGGTTGTTGCTTCAATGGGGACTTATGCTGCCTCAGGTGGTTACTGGATTTCAGCACCTGCAGATAAAATATATGCTGCATCTTCTACTATCACGGGTTCAATTGGTATATTTGGCATGATGATGACTTTTGAAGATTCATTAAGCAAATTGGGCATACACACCGATGGTGTTGGTACTACTGATATAGCCGGTTTTGGCCCGACTCAAGCCCTTACACCGGGTATGGCTAATTTATTCCAATTATCTATTAATAGAGGTTACCAAGAGTTTATACAACTTGTAGCGACTAACCGTGATATGACTTTGGAAGAAGTTGATGCGATTGCTCAAGGACGTGTTTGGTCAGGTAAAAAAGCAAAAGAGCTTGGTTTAGTTGATGAACTTGGTAATTTAACTGATGCTGTCGTTGCTGCCGCAACATTGGCAAAACTTGAGCAATACGACACGTTATTGATTGAAAAAGAACAATCTTCACGAAATAAAATCATACAGCAGTTGTTAGGGCAATCATCATCAGTGGTCAATTTATTCACAGCGAATGAAGAACACGTTGCTATCGACTTAGCGACTAATTCAGTGAATAACAAACCATTATCACAGTTTATCACTATGATGAAAGGCGAATTAAGTCTCATGAACCAGTTTAATGATCCACAAGGTCGTTATACTTTATGTGTTGCTTGTGGTGCAAACTAAGAACAGGCATAGGTTCAGAAAATAACTAATTAACCATTATGCAGTGTTAATTTAAAGAGGTAGTTAAGCAATTAACTACCTCTTTTTTATATGAAAGCTAATACAAGTATATTTTGACGTAGTAAAAGCAGCGATAACATCGTTCCCAAGTTATCAAAATATAAAGTTAAGACTTATGTATGTAGATGGTATTTATCCAGCAGCAGGATTAAGTTGCCGCTGCGTGCAACCTATTCTTTATTATATAGATTGCCCTAATCTACTGCTTTACCGTTGGGCGTGCACTTCCCGTTATTCATTTATATAACGTACTGAAAGAGCAAACCTCCAACGATTGCCGTGAAAACTATCATGAAAACAAATGCGACAACCGCTTTTGGTTTAAGTACTGACGAAACAAGTGCTATTTCAGGAAGACTTGCTCCTGTACCACCAATAATAAGGGCGATAGCAGGACCTAATCCCATCCCTTTTACAATCAACACCTTTAATAACGGGATCGCCATTTCAATACGTAAATACAGTGGGACGCCAATTACTGCAGCAATCACTATAGAAAATACATTATCGCCTCCGACGTATTTTTCGACCCATTCTGAAGGTAAATACGCTGCAGACAAACCACTAATTAGCGCACCTAAAAGCACATAAGGGACAATTTTTTTAAATAAGGCTAAAGCAAAGCGCAGTGCATTGTGAGTTTTACTTGGTTGTACCTCTGTGAGAGTTGCGGTTACTGATGAATCGTAATTCATATTAACACTACAGGCTTGAATAGGTTGTGGATCAGCACTGCATTGCACTACCTTTGGCATCGCTGAACAGCTTGGTTGTATTTTTTTAGATTCTAGCTCCTCTCCACGTTTTATTTCATCTCTCCAAGGCGTTTTACTTATAAGCCAGCCACCAAAAATTGCAGCTAACAACGTGATTGCTAAGTAACTTGCTGCCACTTTTAATCCAAACGTAGCATAAACCATTGCTAATACAATAAAATTACATAAGGGAGCTGAAATCAAAAAGCTCATTACAGTACCAAGCGAAACCCCCATAGTTGCCATTCCCATCGTAACTGGGACTACTGATGCACTACAGAAAGGTGTCAACATCCCAAGTAACGCCCCAAATACCGACCCCCATTTCTCATGTTTTGTGAGTTTCTTTTGCAACTTATCTTGCGGAATATATTCACGCATGAAACCTGTTAAAACAGAAACCACTGCTATTATGATAATAAGAGATCCGCCAACATGAATGAATTCATTCAGCGCGATTGTTAGTTTATTCATATTCAAAAACCACCTGTAATATATTTATTTTATAGATAAACCTCAATATATGCACAAATGCGCTATTGTGCAAGTGTAATTTAATGGTGATCCAATACTAATTGTGGTGAATTATAGAAAACAGGCTGAATCAACTCATTGATTAAAGTATCAGCATTAGATTGCGTTAGTGACTGGTGAAATATCTCTCTTTGAACAGGCATTATAGAATTTATTTTTTATAATAGATTTTGAATGAGTTGAATTGATATACTAACAAAGGATTAAAATTTATTTGTTGTCCACTTTTTCAGTGCAAACGATGAAGCAGTCGGGTATCGTGTTCTAAATTGCAGTCACTATTAATGTCAGCTTGTATAATAAAGCGAAAAAACAATATATGGATGAAAAATATATAAATGCTCTCAAAGCACTTGCCGAACTCAACAGGCTCCGCCTTTTCTGGGTTTTAGTACATGTAGATCAGAACATTACTGTTGCTGAAGCAATGGACGTAACAGGAGAGACCCAATATAACGTGTCCCGAAATCTAAAGATGCTGTTTAATGCTAACTTGCTAACTCAAGAAAAACGAGGAAAGTGGGTTTACTACACACTAGCGAAACAAACACAACCACATTTGGTTTCACTTGTTGGATCAGTAAAGAATCTTCCGAAAGAAGACTTTTTTGATGTATCTTCGCGGTGCTTAAAGCGCTTATTAATGCGAGTAAATAACGAGTGTGTAGTCGGTTCAAATAGTCAAGAATGGCTGAGCAAACTATAATACTGATGATTATGCCTGAAACAACTTTCTGATATAAAGTCCGTGTATATCTTAGAGGCCTGGCCTTTGGCTTAAGGTATAATCTTTTCTGTTTTCCCTAAATATGGTCGTACTATCTACCACTATTTAGGGGGAGGAATATTACTCGAGAATAAAGCCTATACCCAATACCATTCAAAGTGTAGGGTTTCAGTGGCAATTAAAATCACTTTAGACAAGGTAGATTATTTAAGCATAGTCATTATGTTTCGATTATTTAATACCGTATAAAGTTATTTTAAAGCCATCAATTATCGAAAAAATAAGTAGTCAAAGTTATGATAAAAAAAAGAATTTACGTTGCATATACTGGCGGTACCATTGGCATGATGCAAAGCACACAAGGCTTTGTTCCCGCCAAAGGCCATCTTACTGAGTCTATAAATGCCCTGCCTGAATTTCATCGGAATGAAATGCCTGAATTTACCATCAGTGAGTATCATCCGTTAATCGACTCATCAAACATGACTCCAAGTGACTGGCAACGTATCGCTGACGATATTAAAGCTAATTATGATGACTACGATGGTTTTGTTGTTTTACATGGCACAGATACCATGGCGTATACCAGCTCAGCATTATCTTTTATGTTCGAGAATTTATGTAAACCTGTCATTGTAACAGGCTCACAAATTCCGCTGAGTCAACTTCGTTCTGATGGGCAAGTCAATGTACTAAATGCTTTATACATTGCCGCTAATTACCCAATCAGTGAAGTGAGTTTGTTTTTTAATAACAAACTTTATCGCGGAAACCGTTGTATTAAAGCCTATGCTGATGGTTTCAATGCTTTTGACTCACCTAATATGCCAGTATTACTTGAAGCGGGTATCAATATTCAGTTAGTTGCAGGTACCCTTGCCCATTCGGTAGATAATGTTGAACCTTTACAGCTTTCAACAATGACTCCACAGCCCGTTGGTGTGGTTCATCTATACCCTGGTATTAGCAGTGAAGTTATTGAGAATGTAATAAAACAACCGGTAAAAGCCCTTATTTTACGAAGTTATGGTGTTGGTAATGCACCACAAGATAAAGCCTTACTCGCTTGTTTAAGCAAAGCTAAAGAACAAGGTATTGTAGTGGTCAATTGCAGTCAATGTATTAAAGGTACAGTTAATATGTCGGGTTATGCAACAGGTAATGCCCTGAGTGAGACAGGTGTTATCAGTGGCCATGATATGACCCTAGAGGCGACATTAACCAAGTTACATTATTTGTTAAGTAAAAACCTAAGCTATGATGAAATGTGCCAGCAGATGGATAAAAGTTTACGTGGTGAACTTACTTAAGTATTGAATTTAGTAAGCAGATTAAATCAGCATTAGAAAAATTAGCCATTAAAATAGAAATACGAATACTACCAAGCGGACTATTTCATTAATCCACTTGGTAGCCAAACATAGAGAAAACCTTAATCAGCGGTTTGCTCATCATGCAGTTCGATATTTAGCTCTAACACGTTTAAATCGCCATCTTTTTTATCAAGATTTATCGAAAAACTTTCATCCGATACTTTAATGTATTTACGTAAAACCTTAAGAATATCTTCAGTAAGCTGTGGTAAATAATCTGGCTGTTTATTACGACTATTACGTTCATGCGCAACAATGATTTGCAGGCGTTCTTTGGCTTTAGACGCCGTTGTTACCTGTTTTTCTTTTTTACGTAAAAAATAATCTAAAAGTGCCATGTTACCCTCCAAACATACGACTGAAAATGCCTTTTTTCTCGGCAACTAAAAACCTAAAATCAACTGTTTCACCTAGAAGACGGTCAATAACGTCTTGATAAGCCTTGCCAGCGTCACTTTCAGTATCTAAAATGACCGGCTCACCGGCATTCGATGCTTTGAGTACTGCTTGTGATTCTGGAATCACGCCTAATAAAGGTATCGACAGAATATCTTCCACATCTTCTACGCTAAGCATTTCACCTTCTTCCACACGCTTAGGTGAATAACGGGTTAATAATAAATGTTCTTTTATTGGCTCTAAACCAAGTTCAGCTCTGCGTGAGCGACTTGCCAACATGCCTAAAATACGATCAGAATCACGTACCGAAGAGACTTCAGGATTGGTAGTAACTATCGCTTCATCCGCATAATACAGTGCCATCATAGCGCCCGCTTCAATGCCTGCTGGTGAATCACAAACAATAAAGTCATAGCTTTTACCAAGCTCTTCTAGCACCTTACCAACATTTTCTTTATTTAACGCATCTTTATCACGCGTTTGCGAGGCAGGTAATATAGACAAACTACTAACGCGCTTATCTTTGATTAATGCCTGATTTAACGTTGCCTCACCATTAATGACATTAACGAAGTCGTAAACAACGCGACGTTCACAACCCATGATCAAATCAAGGTTACGTAGACCAATATCAAAATCGATTAAAACAACTTTATGACCTTTTAACGCCAAACCAAGTCCAATTGCAGCACTAGACGTTGTTTTACCAACACCACCCTTGCCTGATGTAACTACTATTATCCGCGCCATAGACCGAATATCCTTTATAAGTTAATTATTAAATAAGTTTTGATGACGTTAGTTCGCTGTCCGTCAAATGAATATATACCGGTGAACCCCAGTGTTGCTCCATCGACTCACTGAGCCAATAGTTACCATTAATAGAGACCAGTTCAGCTTCAAGATTTTGGCAATAAATTTGCGCTTTATGATGACCTTTTGCACCGGCAATGGCTCTACCACGTAATGAACCATAAACATGAATATTACCGTCGGCAATAACTTCAGCGCCTGCTGAAACAGAGCCAATTACCACGAGGTTTTGATCTTTAGCATAAAGTTGCTGACCAGAACGAATTTGCCCTCGGTGGACTTTGTCTGTGTATAAATTACATTCAGGGATAGCAGGCGTTACTTTGGTCTCTGTTGCTAGAGCCTCTTCCGCAATAGCTGCTTTTTTTGAAGTATCAACTCTTGTTGTATTCACAAAAGAAAAACCAAGTTCACGAATAAGCTTACGTTGTTCTTTATCCACCGAACCAGTAAAACCGACGAAGGTGAAATTGAATTCTTCAATTAAGGTTTTTACCGCTTGGTAATCAACCGAACAATCTAGTTGCTCTATACTAACTACGACAGGAACAAGGTAAAAAAAATCGGGGGCTTGAGCCACTTTTTTTACTAAATCAGCACGAATATCCGCTAATGTTGATGTTTTCAAATGTAAAACAGACAGGGTAAAGCTTGTACCTTTAAATTCAATGCTGGCATCAGCCATAATGAAGATTTTCCTAAATAAGACAACTTAATGTACCTAGACATAAAATTCCCAGTATTACTGCTACCTTCACTAACAGATAACGGCAATACCGAAAAAACAACAGCGTTTATAAGCCCTTTAGGGCTACGTATTGATCACTTGGCGAAAATTAATCCGTTTGGTATAAGGCGCTTTTTAATGTAGAAATCAAAGCATCTTCACCATGTTGATAACGCTTAATTTTATTATTCGCTATTAACAGTGAATAACTTAAATTAATTGACGCAACCAATAAAGCACGCTCGCTGTTAGCCATACCATTTTTTTTCTTAATGTCAGCACACATAACAGCAAGGCTGTTAGCTGCTTGATTTAAATCCTCTGCTTGTTCAGCTGAGCAATTAAACTGGTGTTGCTTGCCCATTATTTCAATGCTGATACCTTTAGAGTCTTCAGCAATCATTAATTAACCTCTTCTACACTTTGTAATTTACCTAATAGGCTGGTTAATACATTGTTGGTTTGTTTTTGCTTTTCTTCACCGTCAAGCGCTTCAAGTTGCAAAGTTTCGTTTTCATCAAGCAGCAATGATTTTTGCTGCTCAAGTTCAGCCACTTGGCTTTTTAGTTGGTTATTTTTTGCAATGATGTCTTCAATCAGTTGTTCGAGTTGAGGGAGAGTATTTTCTAACATAAGGCGCTCTTGTTAACTGTAGTAAATTAAAGGCGCAAATTTAATCTAAAGTGAGACAGAATGCTACTCTTTAGCACGATTATTACGGTATTTTATGTAACAATTTTCAACGCATGGAAGGATTAGACAATAACGTTCAAAAAACACACGTTAATGTTAAAAATCATACAATTACAATTATTGTTTTAACGATGTAGTTTTAGGGATAAAAATAAATAAACGCTTGAATTTAAAGCAGTGGACTTTGATAAGGCCCTGCCCTAATCTATTTTTTTCTTAGGTACAGCAAAGTTTGCATAAATGGTGGTCGCACCACCCGCTATAAGAGAAAGCATAGCAACACCAAACATTGCATTATTTTGAGATTCAAAAGCCAACAGATATAAACCTAGCGCAACAAAAAACAAGCCACCTATAGCAAAGGCTTTTGGGTGTGATGTTATCAAGCCAGATGATTGGAAACTTTTAACTGCTTTAGTTTTAGAATGGGCAGAAGCTTTTCGTTTGTGTTTATTTGTTGGCATCACTAACTCCTTAGATTTTATTTGGTACTGCGTGTTATTACATTAGCTATTGTCACGTTGTCATAAAGACTACGAGATATGAATACTAGTTAATATCCCACAATGTCAAATAATTAGAAACAATGAAGATCAACTTTTTATCAATAATTGGATATTACTGAAGTGTATTAGTTATCCACTCAGTCAATAGAGAGATAAATGTGCCTATATTTAGGCGATTAATTAATTTGCCTAAGATTTGATGGTGTTTGCCCAGTCTATTTTTTAAAGGCCGCTCTAAAATTCTACGCATCATTAAAGCCGTATATCTAAAGCTTGTGCCTTGTTCTCCCCACTATATTCCTAGGCTGATATCTTGAAGTGCTGGGGGGGAAAGTGTTATTAACCACAACACTTTTTATATTTTTTCTCACTGCCACATGAACAAGGATCATTACGATTCGGGGTTTTGTCAAATCGAGTCGTTGTTGGCTTGTTTAATAGGCCTTCAAGTTCGATAATATTTTCTTCTGCAGCATTATCTACCGTAATTTCAGCAAATAAGTCGTTATCGCTAACTAACTTTGTTATTTCTACTTTTCTTTCTTCACTACTAACCACTAGCGTTAATGGTTCTTTTTCACTACCAAGCTTAACGGAACGCTTATTATTATAACCTGTGGTTATATGGTTATGTCTGGTGTGAATACGCCCTTTGTAATAAAGATCGTGCATAATGTTCTCCGCTAATATTAAAAACTTGATTTAAGCGCGGCAGTATAACGTAAAGTAATAAATAGTCGACTGTTGAATGAATAGTCTACCTATTAATTTTTCATTAGCATAAATGAAACTGCCATTAATCAATTTTCCTTGCCTAACAGCCTGCCAATCATAGTGGTTGATAATTAGTCTGTTTTATTTCGATGCTCTTTTATCAATGCGTGATTTTTTTCTGCCCAATCAATTAATTGACCAACGGGCGTTAATACACTCAATCCCATTTCCGTTAAGTCATAAACTACTTTTGGTGGACTTTCATCAAAAGCAGTACGTGTTATATAGCCTTCTTGTTCTAATTCTTTTAGTACTTTAGTCAAAACTTTTTGAGAAATATCACCAATTGTTCTTTTAAGTTCATTAAAACGTGTTGGTTGCTCTGATAAAACAACCAGTATGAGCAAACTCCATTTATCACCAATGCGGTTAATTACATCACGAATAGGACAATCGAGCGCACCTTTTTTATCAAGTACAGTTACTTTATGCATGCATAGCCAGCCTTTTTTAAATAATTATAACCTAGTTACCTCAAGGTGCCTAATTGACACTTAGTATCCTAATGATACCATGAAATGGAATTTGACCAATAGGAACCTCAAAGATGAAACAAACAACCTCATATATTGCCGCAGCAGCGTTTGCAGCCACTACAATGCTCAGTGCATGCAATAGCACGGCAACTGAACTGAATGACCCAAAGGTAAATAGCCCAATGAAAGCAATAGCAGTAAAAGCGCAAGATGCGTTCTTTAAATATTACGATGCGAATGAGATAAAAAAATACTTTAGTGAGGGGTATATTCAGCATAATCCTCATGTCCCTACCGGTATTGAACCTGTGTTAGGTTTTTTACCTGTACTAAAAAAAGCTGGAACCACCTATCAAACACATCGTTTATTAGAAGATGGTGAGTTTATTGTGATGCATAATACCTACAGCAATGCAGAAAGCTTTGGCGCTAAAGATGTGGTAACTTTTGATATCTGGCGCATGGAAAATGGACAAGTTGCAGAGCATTGGGATGCAATTTCACCCGTTATTAAGGAGACTGCCAGTGGTCGTTCACAATTTGATGGATCAACACTTGTTACTGATATAGATAAAACTAAAGAGAATAAGCAGTTAATTGCCGACTTCATGAGAGATGTGTTTTTTGGGAAAGCGCCTGAAAAAATTAGTGAATACATCAGTACTGAGCAATACGACCAACATAATACGATGGTTAAGGATGGATTAAAGGGGTTAAATGAAGCAATAGCTTATTTGATTTCCCAAAACAATATGTTTGATTACCATAAAGTTCACCGTATTCTAGGTGAAGGCAACTTTGTCCTAACGCAAAGCGAAGGTAGATGGAATGGTAAAGCACAAGCCTTCTATGATTTGTTTCGCATTGAAGATGGTAAAATAGTTGAGCACTGGGACATAATTCAAGAAGTCCCAGAAAAAATGGCTCATGATAACGGTATGTTCTAAATAATATAGCGCCTAAAAAGGCGCTATTTTTTACATTCTAAAACAGCTTGTTTATCCAGAACTGATAATAATTTATCAAATGAGCTATGTAGCTTATTTAACTCATCTTTTGTTGGAGGATTAGTGCTCGTCTGACGATGACTTACCAACTCCTCTGCAACAAAGTGCACGACATTTTGAGCCTGCTGTAATTTATTAATCCATAAATCTTCGAATAATTTTTCCTGTCTTAACCGAATAATCCATTTGTCAAAATGACAGCTCATAACACATTCACCCATTGTTACTTCCATATCACCTTGTAAAAATCGTTCTACATTTTTAAGCCAGTGATTGAGTATCAATTCAAGTTGTTTCACTCTTTTTACTGGAAGCGTCATTTCCACCTGACTGTATTCTAGCCAAGTTTGGTTAGGTTTGTATTCTTTAATCCAATCCACTAACGTATTTGCCGGCATAGGTTTTGAAATTGCATAACCTTGCGCATTTTTACAGCCCATCAAAAGTAACATCAGCCCGTGTGCTGTCGTTTCAACCCCTTCTGCAATGACGTTTAGGCTAAATGATTTACTCAGCCCAATCACGCCATCAATAATGGCGAAGTCATCCGGATCTATTAAAACATCTTGAACAAAACTTTGATCAATCTTGATAGTATCAGCGGGAAGTTGTCGAAGATGGGATAGTGATGAGTACCCTGTACCAAAATCATCTAATGCAATTCTAATACCCAACTTATTACGACAAGCACGAATAATGTTACTGATACGTTCTAAATTCCCTAGGGTGCTACTTTCTAAAACTTCTAATTTGAAATTGCGAGAATCGATATCATGGTGGCGATTGAGTGCAGCATTAAGACTATCAAGGAAACAAGTATTTAAAAACTGCATAGCAGAGACATTAACACTCATTTCTATATTAATACCGTGTTTATTCAATCGTTCAAGCTGAGCCATGCCTTGATCAATTACCCACTCACCAACTTGGATTTCTAAGTCTGTACCTTCAATCAAGGGTAAGAATTCTAGCGGTGATATAAGCCCTTTAACAGGATGTTGCCAACGAATTAAAGCTTCAAGCCCAATTATTTTACCCGAGGTCATATTTACTTTAGGTTGGTAATATAGACAAAGTTCATGATTAATTAAAGCTTGCTGAAGTTCTTGTAATTTGACATGCCGTCGACTTGTTTTTTGTGCTTGTTCTATATCGAAGAGCTGGTAATTATTTTTACCTTGTTGTTTCGCTTGATACATAGCTTGGTCAGCTTGGCGTAATAAAGAGTCTAATTCCACGCCATCTAACGGAGAGAGACTAACACCAATGGATGCACTGATGTTGATGGAGTTTTCATCGATAAAGTAAGTGGCACTAACGGAGTGAATAATTCTTTCAAGCATCTCATAACATTGACTCGTTGATTTTATATCACCCAAAAGTATAGAAAACTCATCCCCACCGAGACGTGAAACTGTGTCTTCCGATCTGATGGCTAATTCAAGGCGATGCGCTACATCAATCAGTAGTTTATCACCTACATCATGACCATAAATGTCATTAACCGGCTTAAAGTCATCTAAATCTAGGAAACAAACTGCCAGCAATGTACTTGAACGCTTTGAGTGGGCAATGGCTTGATTGAAACGGTCTAGTAGCAGTGTTCGGTTGGGTAATCCGGTCAGCGGATCGTAATGAGCCATCCGGCGCATAGTTTCTTGTTGGCGTTTGCTATGCGTTATATCTGTAAACATACCTAAATAGTTAACTATACGACCCTCTGAATCTTTCAATGATGAGGTGGTTAGTAATTCTGCGTAAATCTCGCCATTTTTTCTGCGATTCCAAATTTCACCTTGCCAATATCCTAATTCGGTGATTTGTTGCCACATCAGAGAATAAAATTGAGGTTGCTGTTTGCCAGAACTTAGAATCTTAGGGTTTTTACCTATGACTGCTTCTCGGCTATAGCCAGTAATCTTGGAAAACGCAGGGTTAACATCAACAATAATTTTATTCGCATCTGTAATTATGATGCCTTCATGTGTATCACTAAAGACTCGAGATGAAAGCTTGAGCTTCTTTTCGAGTCTTTTATGATCAGAAATATCAACAATACTTACCGGTACATTGCGGAAATTATTTGTTGTTGACGGTGTTTGAAATGAGATAAGTGCTTTAATTTCTTGCCCGTCTAACGTCTGAAAATTCGCTTCAGATAGAAAAGTTTCTTGATTAGTCCATATGGCACACATTTCGTTAATAAATACATCAATTGCATCTGCACCGAAAGTTTGCTCAATTTTGCTTATAAATTCAGCTTGGCTTGTTGCCCCAAAAAGTTTTAATGTTGCATTATTGACAGAATTAACTTTAACCATCGCCGCTAAATTCCAAGCAAGGTCTATATTTTCATACAAGTGCTTTTTTAGGTCCTCAACTCCTTCTTGCCTTAATTTTTCTAGTGCTATTACAACGCTAGAAAAGTCTTCACTCCAAATAGAAACTTCAGTGTTATTAAAAATAGCTTCAAAGCGTTCTTCACTTTCATTACGAGAAAACTCAGCTTTTCTAACCAGAAAGATAACAAGAAATGCGGTTAAGATACTCGATAAAATAGTGAAAGTGAGCAAGTAGTAGAAAGAGGTTTTACTTAAATCATGAGAGTCATGACTACTGTCTTTGAACTCAAGCGCTTTATTACCAGCAAAATTGATTAAAAAACGCATGTTCTGGTTTAGCTTTTTAACATGATCGGCACCTTTTCCTGTGGTAATACTAGCAGCCAATTGATCTTGGTTATTACGTTTCAAAGCAAGTACTTCGTCGCGAATAGATTTCCACTCAACAAAGGTCATGAATGCGATATTAATTTTTTCTTTATCCCCAAGAAAACGATCTTTGATTAATTCAAAATGGCGATAGACTTCATGTTCATGTTGATTTACCAAGGAAATAGCTACGTTCAAGTCATCTTTGTTGCTAGCTAATACAAGGTCCTTCATATATCGGTGCATAGCAAGTATGTCGCCATTTGCTTCTAATACAGCAATACTGACCGAAAAGGGGTGTTTATACATTTTTTCATTGAGTTCAGCATGCTTTTTGTTTTCTTGTATCGTCATGAAGGCGAATAACACCACCAACAAAATTATGATGATAAAGCCAACCGAAATGACCTGTATAGAGGATTTAGTTTGTGAGTATCCAAAATAATTCATACCAGCTCTATTTCCGTTAGCAGCTTTTTAGAGAGAAAAGTAATCATCATTTTTATCCCAATCCTTTGGTCAAGTACAATAATGTAAGTCGGTATATCACCATAATTAATGGTGATAAATATTAGTTATTTTTAGCTCTGCTAATATTAATTTTTTGAATTAAAGCAATACCTTTACTTTCATACTAGGTCGTTCGTTATTATAAGTCCATAATTATTGTATGGTTATATTGATTGATTATTCAATCATCACAGTGCAACTTACATCTCTGAAATGATCAAGGTTTTAATTTTTAGGGCTTTTTCAAAGTGGTCGAGTTTATGAGTCATAATCCACCATGTTGCAGCTTCCATTAATAAATCAGGATCATCGTTTTTATTGGCAAAAAATGCATAGAATGATAAACCGACATTATCCCCCTTTTGTGCCACTTTTTTATCACACACTTCAATAATCTTATCTTGTAAACTCTTTCTCATGCGTTAATTTCCTTTTAATATTTACAAACATCTCTTTTATGAAAGTAAAAAAGCCAGTAAGAGATCCTTACTGGCTATTGTTTTACTGGTTGTTAACGGTTTCTACTTCTCTTCGAAATAGAATTTTTCACGTTTATTATCGTAGTTACCAATTTCATTCATGGTGTCGGCATTATACAAGCGGCCGTTAATCATAGTATGAGTGACTTTATCACTTAGGCGAATATCCTTAGTGATATCACCATCAATGACAATTATGTCAGCGAGTTTACCAACAGTTATCGAACCTAAGTCTTTATCCAAACCAAGTGATTTTGCAGGAGAAATAGTTGCGGTACGAATGGCTTGCAGTGGTGTCATACCACCTTGTGCCATCATCCACATTTCCCAGTGCATTGCTAAGCCTTCGCGCTGTCCGTGACCACCAGCATTAACTACTACACCTAAGTCTTGCATTTCTTTAGCTACTTTTGCCACGTTAAAGTGATTGTAATGATGAAGCGGTGCTTTTGGTCGACGCATAGAGCGGGGATCTAAAAACTCGCTAGGCACATATTGACTTAAACGTGGGTGTTCCCAAACATTAGTCGTATCATACCAATAATTTTCGCCGGAAATACCGCCATAAGCCACGCCCATAGTTGGCGTGTAAGCCATATCAGATTGTGACCATAATTGTTTGATATCAGCATAAATTTTAGCAGTAGAAATAGAATGTTCCAGAGTCGTATGCCCATCAACAACCATGGTTAAGTTATGTTGTAGTAATGACCCTCCTTCAGGTACAACCATCATTTCCAATTCACGTGCTGCTTGAATAAACTGCTGGCGTTGGTTACGACGTGGCTGGTTATAGCTTTTAACACTAAAGGCCCCTGCCGCTTTTAAACGTTCAACGTGAAATTTAGCATCGTCCAGACTATCAACATGTGACGTATACCCAGGGATAGTGGCACCATATAAAATAGTACCTGTTGAGAATAAACGTGCGGCGACTATCTTACCGGCTTTTTGCATTTCACTGGCGGCAAAAAATTCTGTAGTATCGTTTGAAGGATCATGAATTGTGGTTACACCTAACGCCAAGCCTGCATAATTTTTCCAATTTTGCTGCGGAATAATTTCATCACTGCCTTGTGGACCATGGGCATGTGCATCAATTAACCCAGGCATTACTGTTTTGCCAGTAATATCAATGATGATGGCATCATTTGGAATTTTTACTTGACCATTAATGCCTACCGCTTTGATTTTGTTACCTTCAACAAGGACAACCCCGTTATCAATAACCTGCTCACCTTCCATAGTGATAACTTTACCGCCAACAAAAGCAAGATGACCAGATGGAATATCAACTTTTTGTTTATAACTTAAGTTAATGACATTGATGTCGTTAACTACAGTAGTTACATTAGTTTCAGGCTCTGCTTCATCAGCATTTTCATCAGACGTTTTAGCCGTAATATCAAATAAACCTTTTATTGATGCTTGATATAAATCAGCACCAAGACTCCAATAAAGCTCATTTGATTTGCCATTCCAATTAATACCTTCACCAGCACGTATTGATAACTGCTCTACCGGTAAGTTTTCAGCTTTAGGACCAATATCAATCACATCACCACGCTCGACAAAAGGTGTCACAAAGACTTTAAAACGCTCGGCAAAAGCAAGGTAATTACCATCCGGTGATACCCGATATTCTGAAGCAAACTTGCCTTGATATAACTTGGTATCATGTTGACCATCTATATCAATCCGTGAGATATGAGGTGTTTCTCCATCACGTGTTATATAGATACGATCATTTCGTGCACCAAAGTGCGGTTGTATACCCTCTTCAGTGACAAGTTTAGCCTTGCCCCCCTTAGCTGAAACCGCATATACCCCTGGGTTTAAGCCCCAAGTTGGATCAGTAATATACCCGCCACTGACTTTGCGATAAACGACGACTTTACCGTTTGGAGAAAAGCTTGGTTCAACGTATTTTCCTGGTTCACGCGTTATCGCTTTACCTTTACCACCCCGGCTAGAAACAACACGTACTTGGCCTAAGTTTTTATCATCCCAACTCACATAAACAATCTTTTTACCATCACGTGAAAAACTTGGGTTTAACTCGAATTGGCTTTTTTGTTTAGTTAAACGCTTAGGCTTCCCCTTGGGCAGGCTTTTGGTATAAAGGTGCCCCATAGATTCATAAACAGCAAGCTTACCATTAGGCGATACTTTGACATCGCGCAGCATTTTAGTATCAAAGATTTTTTGATCTAAATCTTGTGGGAAGCGTACCGCTGTTTGAATTTTCTTCTGTGTTTTAACATGAAAATCAATCACTTTAGCTTTTTTAGAGTCAAGTGATAACTTGTTGATTTTACCCCCTGACCAGAAAACGATCCCGTCACTGTCAGGTGTCCAAGCCATCGTAGGGTAAACCCCATGAATAGCCCAAGTTTCTTGCATATCACGGTCTAAACCATCATAAATTTTGGTTTGCTCACCGCTTTTAAGGTTGTACAAATATAAGTTTGATTGGAAATCATCACGGCTAATAAACGCTAAATACTTGCCATCGGGTGAAAGTGTCGGTCTTATAGCACCACCTTTACCTGATACAATCACTTTAATTTCGCCCGTTTCAAGCTCAAGACGCTTAATTTTATAAATGCCCTTTTCAGAGTCTTTAGAATAGTGAAAGGATTTTCCTGGCGTAGCATCTTGTGAAAAATAAACATACTTTCCATCATGAGAGAATGCTGGCTCGCCTAAATCTTTTTGCTCGTTCGGGCGTTTAGTTAGCATTACGCCATTACCGCCCGATTTATGATACATCCACACTTCACCTGCACCTAGAGAGCGAGTACCTGTGTAATGTTTACGGCCAACAATATAATTACCATCTGGCGACCATGCTGGGCTATTTAATAAACGAAATGTTTCAGTAGTTACCGCTTTTGCATCGCTGCCATCCGCTTTCATTATCCATAAGTTGTCGCCACCATCTTCATCAGAAGTAAAAGCGATATACTTACCATCCGGACTAAAGCGCGGTTGCATTTGCCAAGCGATATCAGTCATTAATGGCGTTGCTTCACCGCCAGAAGCCGGCATGGTGTAGATATCACCTAATAAATCAAAAATAATGCTTTTGCCATCAGGACTTAAGTCAACATTCATCCAAGTACCTGAACGTACGTCTATATCAGCCGTGGTAAAGCTACCTTGTGGCGAGTTAACAGACCATTTAGGTATTGTTTCTTTTGTAGTCGCTGTATCAATAGGTGTCTGTGCAAAAGTGACTGGTAAAGCCAACAATACACTGAGAGCAACACCTGAAAGTAATAATTTTTTAGAGAGCATGTTTTTCGATGGCATAAATGAGTACCTTAGACGCGTATATACCCGTTCCACTTGAAGATGCTCGTTTCAGGAAGTCTGAGCGACTCATAATCAAGGCACATTTTTTTATTAAGGGTTATTCCCTTAAAAAGAAATGTAACGCAGAGTATGATTTGCTCAGCCTTCCCCAAGGGCTGGTTTAGAAACGCTTTAAGCTGCGTTATTGATTTAGACAATAGAATAACTATTCTCTTCAATCAATGCCTTACCTAAAGGCGTTTCTAATTCCAGCTGAATCATGCATCTTCAAGTGGAACGGGTATATAAGTTAAATTTATTATTTTTTAATTACCTCTACTTAACCACAATCATCGATAGGATGTAAGTGAATTACGTTGGTAAGTAGAAATTGTAAGATACATAGCACAAGTAAAAAATTGGCGTATTGTACGCCTTTGCTGCCAGTCTGAATGGGTAGTAAGCAATCTGTGAGTTTTGTTTGGTTATTTTCTTAATTGTTTATTGAAACATTGGTCTATAGAAAGCCAATAACTTCTAAATCGTTGCTTGCCAATAACCAACGTCTAACCAACGATCAAATTTTAAACCCACTTCTTTAAAATGAGCCACTTTCACCATGCCAAATTTTTCATGCAAAGCGATACTCGCTTCATTAGGTAGGGTAATTCCACCAATAGCACTGTGAATTTTTTTACGCTTTAGTTCATCAAATAATACTTGATACAATTTCGTGCCAAGCCCTTTTGAAATATGGTCAGGGGATAAATACACAGTCACTTCAACTGAAAATCGATAAGAAAATCTATCTCGCCATTTAGTCGCGTAGGCATAACCCAAAATATTGCCCGACTCATCTTCTGCAACAAACCAAGGTAAATCGTTGGCGGTAATTTGTGTTATACGTTTGATTATCTCTGATGCTGTTACAACTTCTTCTTCAAAAGTCACCACAGTATTTTCAATGTAATGATTATAGATAGCACTAATACTGCTAGCGTCTTGCGCATGTACTGCTCTAATCATTGCGTTTGTTTCCAATTTCATGATTAATCGCTCTGATTTCGGCCTTACACTCTGCATTTTGTTTACTAGATCCTTTAGTACACGGCGCAGACGAATCACCACCAAAGTCTCGTTGAACACCATAATACACGCAGGATGAAAGTGAAAAGGTACAAAGCAAAGCAAAAATAAGTTTCATAATGGTCACTCTAATAAATTGTAATGGTTAAAATATTTTAGATAGTAGCAGTAAAAAAATCTATTGTACTGCTCAGGTTGTTTACTACGGCCAAGGTCGCTGACTTTCTGCATCAATCCATGCATTAACCCAGTCAGGTACATCAAAGTTTGGTGTAGATTTACCATAGGCAGCTAAAACTTCAGTAGCAGGTACTAAACCCTGCTTTGCGGTAAACGCCGCTTTAATTAATGCCGAAGAACAAATTTTATCTTTAATATGGGTTTCTTGTAAAAAGTAAAACCAGCGGCCATCATGACAAATAACCTGAGTAGTGACGGTAAATTTTTTCCAAAAAGCTATTCTTCTGCGATAGCGCACACTAGCACCACCCACAGCAAAGGCCCATTTGTTTTTTCTCATGAGGCTAAGTAAACCCGTGCGTAGAGCGAAATCCCAACGACCAAACTCCATATAAGTTAAATGACGCGCATTATTAAGTTCAACAAAGACATCAATATCGGTTAGCCCTGCGCGGCAGTTCATCACGCTTTTATCATCCAAGTTCATCTTAGGAAGATTTTTGGCCTTAAACAGGGTCGCGATTAACTTAATATACGGGTACATACTTTGTTTCTCTTAGTTTTTATCAGGTAAAACAAGAGGTAAGAGTACGCGGAAGTATTAAAGAAGGAAAGTAATAATACCAAACTGATTAATTTATTGGTCAGCTTAGCGTTGTAGAAGCGTTGGGATTGCTGGTTTATCTTTATGGCAGAGTAATTATTAGACTGGTGTAATAAGAGAAGGTAGCGTTGAGTCACGGAGGTAGTCTTAGACATCACAACTACCTTAGTTTTTTGTAATCATGTCAAATAACGTTAATTCTCACCACTTGTTAGTGTTTGCAATGCTTTAGTCATAGTTTGTTTACCTTCTTCTGTCACTATCATGTTATTAAGCATTCTTTGTTTAAATAAACACTGCTGCGTTAATGCAGTGGTAGCTTCAACATTTTTTTGTTTGACTGTAGGACGATATGGGGAGTTTTTAACTAAGTCCATCACTTCTGGGAAGCGTTGTTTAAATAACGACAATGTATCATTAAAGCTGGCTGCATTTTCTTTAGGGCACAATGCTAGCGCGCCATCGGTAAGTTGATATATACCCTTCACTATCCTGATTTTTTGTTGTTCTGCTTCAGATATATTCGTTTCAGATAAGTTCGCTGCGGTTACCGAGTGGGATAGTAAAACCAGCATGAGGGTGACGTAGGTTTTCATTGCAATATTCCAGATTCTTTCCGTTAAAATAAAAAATCAGCTTGCCTTATATACCTGAGCTCCCAAAGGGCAAGGCGATAAGCGACCCACTACGTCGTTATAAAATGGAGGTGGGGAACAACCACACCACACATTTTAAGCCTAGTATTTGGCACGCTTCTCGTCTTGCTGAAATCGAGCATTTCCAAGTGGCTTGGGTATTGATAAAAAGCAAACTGATTTTTCGTTAAGCATCAGTGTTCAATGACTCAATTTATCTATTAACAATAAATTGTCTTTAAACGCTCTATTAGTGGTAAGTCACTTTCAACAAGCGCACCTAACATTAACCAATCAACCAGTAATTTATTTAAATTAATCCCAGTACCGGAAAGCATTTGTTCTTGCATTAATTGAACTTGAACTTTCATACGCTGCTCAGCTAACTCAACTGGTGAATCACTTTGTGCAAGTATTTCAATTTCTAAGGTTTTTTCAGAACGTGAACTACTTTGAGCTTGTTTCGTTAATTTAACATGCTCTTGGAAACGTTTTTGCCAAAAACTGGTCATAGTATTGAAAACAGCTGATGCTTTTAATGCTTCCGTATCTTGGTTGTTTTGAGCGTGTAAGGACATTAACTCAAACAAGTTTAACCATGTTTGTTGTTCTTTAGCCTGAGTTTGGCTAGTAATGAGTTGTTCAATGTCCTTAATTACTTTCTCTATACGAACAGCGACAGGCTTAATAACGGGTTTACTCGCAATAATTTCTTTAAGTAACATTTGTGCTTGTTGCTCAACAGATTGCAAAACATGCTTATCATCTGCATTCGTTAAGGCTTTAAAAGACTCTTCAATGATAACTACTTTTTCAGTAAACATTTGTTGTTGAGTCGATAACACCGCTTGTTGCTCAGACTTAAACTGTTGTCTTTTACCAAATAATTCATCATTAACTTGACGGAATTTTTGCCACAACTGATTTTCTTGATGGTTTCCGGCAAAACCTACTTCACGCCATGTTTGTTGCAACTGTTTAGCCGTTTCAATTGCGGCTAAAACATCATCATTTGTCAGTAACTCTTCAGCTTTAGCGATTAATGCTTGTTTTTCTGCTGTATTACTTGAATGAAAAACGCTAATGGCACTTTTAATGGGAGCAATAGCGTTTTTAAATTT
This sequence comes from Colwellia psychrerythraea, assembly GCA_002163005.1. Classification (GTDB taxonomy): domain Bacteria; phylum Pseudomonadota; class Gammaproteobacteria; order Enterobacterales; family Alteromonadaceae; genus Colwellia; species Colwellia psychrerythraea_C. Next base: position 208,594 of record MAAF01000025.1, read on the forward strand.
CAACTGCAATTTTTTATATTGGTTACGATCCACTTCACCCGCATTATTCCATTGCTGTTGTAAAGTATTTAGCTGGCCGTCAAGTTGTTTAAAATCTGGCTTCGGTGTTTCTTGCGAATCATTAAGCTTTGTCACAAATAATTCTGCTTTTGCTACTATTTTTTGACGTTGTTCTAAATGCTGCAAACGCATTTTATCTTGCTCAGCATAGAATAAACGACATGGCGCAAACGCTTGTTCACAACGTTGGTTAAACTGCTCATTTAATTGCTTATCTACATCTTCATCGGCATGACCTAACGAATTCCATGTACCGCGGTACGCTTTAACTTTTGCTGCTTGCTCATTGGGATTATCCAATGGCGTATCAACAAGTTCTTGAATCGCCAATAATAACTCTTGTTTACGTGGTGTGGCGATATAATGTTCCCAATCACTCAGTTCGATCATCTTTTCATTTACTTGATCAAAATCACGTTGCAATTGTTGCTGTTGTTGCACAGACAACTGGTGAATACTTTCTTTCACACCTTTAAACAATCCAAAACAAACTTTGTACTTACCATTGTTGAGTAAGCGTTTTATGTCTTGTAGCTTTTTCTTGTGTTGAAAAAATAATTCTTTTTGCTGACTTTGCAGTGATTTTAAGCCGCCCTGCCAAGTGGTGATAATTTCTTTTTGAGCTTGCACAATCGATTCAGGTAAAATACCCGCTGTTTTCTGCTCTATAACGCGCCAAGACTTTAACCAATCATTATATGTTTGTTGACGATCGTTCAACTCATCTAATGACTTAGGTAAAGTCAGTTGTGATATTTTAGAAATTAAGTGGGTTGCTTGGCTAACCGATTCAGCTATTTCAGGTATTTCATTCAAACGTTTAGTTAATTGCACAACTTGAACAATAAAAACTTGTTGTTCATCTTTATTAAGTACAGAAGCTCTAATGTTGGTTGTTAACTCACGCAATAACTCTTTAAAAGATTCTTCATCAAATTTATCACTTGAAAAAACGGCTGTCGTAATCGATTGGCTAATATGGTTGAGTTGTTGGGTAAAATCTTTTTTGTCTTGCTGTTTATCATGCGATAACTTATCAGCAATGATTTGCTGCTGATAGTTTTCAGCTTTGGCAATGAACAGTTTTTCTAAATGAGTAATAATACTTTGATATTTTTCACTAAACGCTAAGCTTTTTTCTTCAGTAAAAACGTCTAAATCAAGTGCTAGTGCTTGCCATTCATTAATTAACTGTGCCTTACGGTTTTTATAGACACCATAATCACCAACGTCTTTTAGCGCCTGCAGTTTTGCTAGTGTCAGTTGTATTTGTTTTTCTAATTTTTGAGGTTTCTCAATCGCGGTTTGTATAGCACTAAGTTTATCTTGAATCTGTTGCGCTAATACTTCATTGCATGCTTTTTTACTTAGCTTTTCTAAAACTTTAGCATCATCAACTTGATTAATTATGTAAGCTTGAAAATCAGGATTTTGCTTTTGGCTAAAGCTATGCGTTAATAAATGTGTTGTTGTTTTACGCGCACTAATTTGCTGATAAAGCGCAATCATAATTGCGCTATCTTGTTCATGGGCAAGCCAAGCTTCTAATAAAGCCGTGCCCAATAGCGGTGTTGTTTCTTGTTGGGTTAATAGCGTTTGCTTCTGCTGTGCGCTGATCATGACATTATGATCAGTCGTTAAAATATCATGTACTTGTTTGGCAGCAAACTGTTTTACTTTTACTTGGTCATTATCCTGACTGGCTTCAAGGTAGCAATCAAGAGATCCCACTTTGATTAAGGCAGCGCGACGAACTAAATCACTGATATCTTGTTTGATAAGATCAGTTAATATGAGCAGCTGTTCATTGTTATCCGCTGACAACTCATCATTAATCGCTGTGATACGAACAGTCGCATCTTTATGTTGCCACTTAACTTTTGTTTTAAATAATTTGGAGAAGATCATAGTTTTTTTTAATTCATTCAGTTGGAGAATAACGAGAGCGATTTAAGCAGGCTTACAGCTCATTGTTACTGAAATAAGCGATATCAGCTTGTGTTGGTTTAGTACAGCTTTTCAATTCTTCTTCAGCTTTGTAGCTAGAAAATTCAGATTTTAACTGACGTTTGTTTTTTTCAACAACGTGGCCATCAGGGCCGATAGTAAGCATTTCATCATTTTTCAGATGTCGGGCTTGATAAGCCATACTCAATTGTAAAGCAGTAGCACGTTGCGCTGCGTCCACAACAGTACCTTCAGGCCATTTTCCTGTTTCCGCAGCACATTTTAGGCGTAAATACATGTCATTTGACATGGCGTCTATGGTTTTGATTACATCCATTAGAATTCCGAGGTATAAGTTGTATGAAAATTAGTTATAAGCATCTATTCGTTGTAGCTAAGTCTTGTATTAGAAAAGCTATCTTGCTTTGCGCTTGGTAAAGAGCAACATGGCACGAATGATTATATACATGACAAATCCGATAATGGCACTGACCATAGCTAAATTATGCTGCCAGCTGCCAGGTTCTACACCGTCCCAAAACATAAAGAGAAAGCCACCACAAAATAATAACATGGCGATGAAAGAGTAGTTCATCAAACGTTGAGTTTTATTGATTAAATTAACACGGTTTAGGCTGGCAAGTTTATCGGAGTCGAATTCAGATAAATCAAGGTTACAGTGATTACAAGTTTTTGCTTTATCAGAGATCTTTTTCTTACAACCCGGACAATTAATAACGGCCATTTAGTTACTCATGTAATGATAGTTAAAACGCTTAAGCACGTACTTTACCTTTGCCTTTATAGCTGTAAAAGTAAAGCTACCTAATTTAATGTCGCTTAGTATACCTGACCTATTTTGCTATTTCACTAAGCTAGCGGGTGGAAATAGCTAAGAGTGAGTTAAGCATCCGTTAACAAGTCACTAATATTTATTTAAATGAGCGTACTTTATCTATTTTCTTTCCCCCTCGACAGAAAACAATACCGCATAAACTACCGGAATAACGCCTAAGGTAAATACAGTAGAGAAAAGTAACCCTCCAATGATAGCAATAGCCATGGGCTGCCAAAAAGCCCCCCCTCCAAGATATAGCGGAATTAAGCCAAAAATGGTGGTAGCTGTCGTTAATACAATCGGTCTAAGTCTTTGCTGAGCTGCATTTATAATGGCTTGGTAAAGATTATTAGGAAGCGCTTGCTCCTCTGTTTTAATACTTTCTAATAATACAATGGCGTTGTTAATAACAATACCGGCTAAAGAGATTATGCCTAACAGTGTCATAAAGCCGATAAAAGATTGCCCCACTAACAAGCCGCTGGTTACCCCAATAAGACCTAAGGGAATAGTCAATAAAATAATAAATGCTTTTCTTACCGAGTTAAACTGCGCAATAAGCAATAAAAGGATAATAAAGCCAGCAATAGGTAATTTATCCCCTATTGATTTATTCGCCTTGCCTGACGTTTCATATTCACCACCCAGCTCGTAAGTGTAGCTAACAGGCCAATTTTTCTGCTGTTCTTCAAGCCAAGGTATTAATTCGTTAAAGGCTTGGTTTGCGGTAATGGTGTTATCAATTTGTCCACCAATAGTCATGGTTTTTAAACGATCACGACGTAAAATTTTAGCTGATTCCCATACTACTTTAATGTCGGCAACTTGTGTTAAGGGTACTGAACTGCCATTAGCTTGAGAGTAAACCGCCAGTGCTTGTAATTTGCCAATGTCTTGGCGATCGCCAGCTTGAGTGCGCAGGGTAATAGGAATGACGATATCCCCTTCCCTATACTGACTTAGCTCTAATCCAGAAAGTCCTGTTTGTAATGATATGGCAATATCTTTACTTGAGACCCCAGCCCGACGAGCGCGACTTTGGTTAATATTGACCTGTAATTTTTTAATGGGCATGCCCCAATTATCACTAATCGCTTTTACGCCCTTAATTTCGCTCATTCGCTTTTTAACTTGTTCAACAAGTATAAATAGTTGCTGCGCATCAGTGCCGTTAATACGTACTTCTACTGGATTTTCAATGGGCGAGCCATTTTCTATTTTACGAAGTTTAACTAATAAATCAGGAAAGTTTTCCTGGCTATAGCGCTCCAGTTTTTCCATGGTTTGATCCACTAAGACATTGCTCGTTACATTGATGATCATTAAAGCGTAATTACTACTGGTCGGTTTAGGGTTATGGGTAAGCAAAAACCTTGGTCCACCGTTACCTAAGTATGTAACCCAGTTAGTGACTCCTGCTTCTTCATCAGAGTTAGCTTTTAGTTCATCAGTAATAAAGGTTTCAATCTGCTGTGTAACACGTTCGGTCGCCGCTAACGTGGTACCAATAGGCATTTCTAATTCCATTTTGAAAAAAGCACGATCAGAAGGAGGGAAAAATAATTTAGGAATAAATGACAATCCCCAAACCGCCATAATAAATAGCACTACAGTTATTGATAACGTTAACCAGCGAAAACGAAGTAAGTTAGTTAATAAAACACGATATGCAACAAATAATGGCCTATCAAATAACGCCGTTGTCTTTTTAACTTTCATAAAATTGACACAAAGCATAGGGATAACTGTCATAGACAACACCCAAGAGCATAATAAAGTAATGCTAACCACTTTAAAAAGTGAGGCGGTGTATTCACCTGTAGCCGATTCAGCCAAAAATATAGGTAAAAATGCTGCAGCGGTGGTAAGTGATGAGGTTAATAGTGGTATTTTTAATGCATTAGCAGAGTCCACTGCCGCCTCAATAGCTTTTTTACCTTTTTCCATCGACACCATAATGCTTTCTGACATAACAATGCCGTTATCAACTAACATGCCAAGCGCGATAATTAATGCCGCTAAAGAGATTTGATCTATACCTATATTAAAAAAAGACATGATAAGTATCGCAAAAATCATACTCGATGGAATTAGCACAGCAACAATAAGTCCAGTTCTAAAGCCTAAGCTGAGTAACATCACTAATGTGACAATAATAATAGCTTGAATTAAGTTACTAGAAAAATCATCTACCTTCTGCTTTACATCAAAAGGTAGAAAAGATACTGCTTCAAATTCTACTCCAATAGGATAACTTTGATTCAATGTCGCAATAAGTTCATTCACCTGCTGGCCGAGTAAAATATTATTACCGCCTTGCCTCATCGCGATGGCAATCGATAAGCCCTGCTCTCCTGAGAGGCTGACTTTACTTTGCATAGGATCGACATAACTCCGCTTGATAGTAACTAGATCGCTTAAATAAAGCAGACGATCACTACCGGGTATTTGAATAATCGTTCTTTTTATTTCATCAATGTTTTCAAAATTACCACTGGGTTCAAGGGTGATTTGTTCATTGGCTAAGATAATGCTGCCACCTGAAATAATAATATTTCGACTGGATAACTGCTCACTTAATTGGCTAGGAGAAATGCCTAAGCTGGCTAAGTGTGCATTATCATATTCAAGGAAAATATGTTCTTGTTGTTCCCCGAAAACTTGTACTTTTGCCGTTTCGGATAAACGAAGCATGGCATCTCTTGTTTGATCAGCAATATCTTTCAATTCACGGTAATCATAGCCTTCGCCAGTTAATCCAATAACGATGCCAAAAACATCACCAAATTCATCATTGACCACTGATGGTTGACTTTCTGGTGGTAACTCAACTTGAGCCGCTTCAATTTTGCGACGTAAGTTATCCCAAATAGGATGTAAATCGCGGTAACTTTCTTTAATATTTACGCTAATAATAGAGATACCTGTGCGTGACTCACTTTTAACAAAGTCTAATTCAGGAAGCTCTTGAATAATGCGCTCTAATTTATCCGTAATTAGCACCTCTACTCGCTGTGGACTAGCGCCAGGGAATTGCGTAATAACTTGTGCGGTGCGAATGATAAAACCAGGATCATAATCTTTAGGCATATTTTTATACGCATTTACGCCAAAGAAAATAATAACGACCAACAACATAAACGTTGTTCGATTGTTGGTAATTGCCATACGGGTAATGTTCATAGAATGTCTCTGATATTTTTCTTAGTGGACGTTGTGGCTAAATCACTTGTTTGAGTAAATTTGACTAAGCTGCCAGCAGACACCTTACTCATCCCGGCAGTGATAACATGATCACCTGATTGTAAGCCAGCATTTGAGCCTGACGATACCGGTGATGTAAAGCTGGTAAACACCTCAATACCTTGTGCGGTGATATTGCCAATAACCACTGACTTCCTTGATATTTTTCCAACGCCGTTTTTATGTTTGTTAACAACAAAAACATAATTTCCTTGGTTGTCTTTTAATACCGTATGGCTGGGTAAATAAAAGCTTGGCTGTACTTTATTTTCATGATGTGGAAGCGCGACTTGTGCGCTAACCGATGCTGTCATCCCAGGTAAAATGGCATAACCATCAAGTGCTTTCATGGTAAATATCACTTCGTAAGTTTTACTGTGTTCATCAGCTAGGGTGGCAACTTCACTAAATTGTAGAGGGAAGCTGTGATCTTCAATTGAATTAAAGGTGGCACTGACCACCCCTTGGGCAGCGTTCTTTTTCAAGTGGATCATGATGCTTTCAGGAATATTTACAATCAATTGAATTTCACTTAAGTCATGTAACCGAACGATAGGTTCTTTAGCATTGATTTCTTGGTAGTTTTTGCTGTAAACCTTAGCAATAACCCCCTCAAATGAAGCACGTAACCTACTATAATCTAGATTGTTATTTGCACTGGCTAACTGTGCTTTGGCAGATTGAGCCTTGGTTCTGATCTGGTAAAATTCAGAGGCTGAAATATAGTTTGTTTTAGCTAGGTTTTTAGCTCGAGTTAAATCCGCCATTGCAGTATCAAAATGCGCTTGCGCTTCAGCTACGTAGATTTTTAAGTCAGTATCATCGAGTTTTGCGATAACATCACCTTTGTTAACTTTATCGCCTTGCTTAACTAAAAGCTGCGTTAGGTTACCTGATATTTTGAATGCTAAATCAGCTCGATTCACCGCATCCACTACAGCCGTAAATTCTAAGGCCTGGCTAACATCTACAGTCTTAACTAATAAAGTTCTTACTGGTCTTAACACTGGCTTTGCTTCTACTTGTGATGTTTTTTCACAAGCACTTAGAAATATCGTTGCCAACAAGGCGATAACTAAAGGTTTCATAAATTGGTCAAAGCTGATCACAGATAAACTTCCTGATTAATTATTGTGTATCTACTGTTCAAAATGACGTGACTAGCACTTCACCATACTTGTCAGCACGTATCTCTACTAAGCGGTCAACAAACTTTTCTGCCCACATATCGAGCAACTCTTTAACGACCGTCATATTATCTTCACCCGAGTTAGCTATAGTGGTATCAACATACTTAGTGCTAATAGCAGCAAGAATTCTTTTTCGGCGAATGCCTTTTAAAAATTCAATTTCAACAGAGACCTTGGTGGTGACATCGCTCTTATCGACTATCTGCAAATAAGCCAAATTTCCGGCATTGATTACCATGCGAAAAGGAATAAAATCGGTTGGCATCAATTCTGGATCCTCAAATTTCACCCCCGAAAAGGCACCTTGAATGATCAGTGTTCTTGGACCCATAAGATGCACTACTTCGTAGTTATTAGCGCTTAGTCGAGCACTCATTTGTTGATGGAAATATTGTGACAATTCATTCAACTCTTCAGCACTGAACTTAGCGTCAGCACCTGGCGTCACCCACATTTCAAAAGGCACCAACTTGACTCGCTGCATATCAGCAAGCATGTCTATGGTGAAATTTTCGCTCCGATAAACCTTGGTGTAATCTGGGTCATAAACATCTTCAAACCCTTCATAGTTTTTGAGAAAACCCGATTGTTGTTGATCAGTAATATTCATACAGCCACTGAGCAACAAAGTAACCAGTGAAATAGTGGTTACTGAAGAAAACGTTTTTTGTACTTTTAATAACATAACAAACCTAGATAAATGGATTATTTACAGTGGTAACGGGTATATAATGCTAGAATTCATCTAATCTAGCTGAACATCTTGTGCCATTTTCTGTGCAAAATAGGACAATCTACTGACGTAGGTTCATTTCTAGCACTGATTATTGGTAAAACATAATGTTGCCCTATATAAGTAACTCAATAGAGAATTTATGAGCCAAACGACCCTTTCCACCATTCCTCGTCTTATCGCCCAAGTACTTTCTATTTATGATGTTGACCCTGAACCAATATTTTCAGCTGCTAATATTGATACTACTAGTGATGCTCAAACACGAGTACCGATGGAAAACATGGCAACGCTTTGGAAACTCTCAGTACAAGAAACCCAGAATAATGAGCTTGGCTTAGTCGCAGCCTCTTTATTTCAACCGGTTTACTTGAAAAGTATTGGTATGGCTTGGCTTGCCAGTGCCAATTTAGAAGAAGGATTAAAGCGTTTTATTGCCAGTAGTCAGCTAATTAATACCGTAATGCAAATTGAGTTAAAAGAGCGGGATGGTGCTGACGGTGAAGAAGTGTTAATTCAATACCAGCGTCGATTAACCTCCAGCAATATAATTAAAACCCACCCTTGCGCTATTGAACTGGGTATTGGTTTTTTCTTGAAGATGTTTCGATTAGCCGCGGGGAAAAATATACCGGCTATTGGCGTATATTTTACTTTTCCCATTGAAGAAAATAACAGAGCCTATGAAGATTATTTTCAATGCCCTGTATATGGCAATCAAGCGGTAAATGGCATAGCTTTCTCTAAAGCGTTACTCACTGAGACACTACCTACCCATGATGTAGAGTTAGTTGAAATGAACGAAGTCGTTATTAATAAACACCTAGATTCTATGGATAATGGCGAAACGAGTAGTAAAGTCATTAAAATGATTAATGACTTATTACCTTTAGGATGCCCAACAGAAGAAGTGATTGCCTATAAGCTACATATGAGTAAACGAACTTTGCAAAGAAAACTGAGTGTTGAGAAACAATCGTTTTTAGCATTGCTCACCTCTGTTCGTCTGATGTTAGCTAAGCAAAAATTAGCGATTAAAAGCATTTCAATTACCGAAATCACCTATCAATTAGGTTACAGCTCACCCAGTACGTTTGCCCGTGCTTTTAAAAAACATACCCAACTTTCTCCCCTAGAATACCGTAGCCAATTGGCGGGCTAGCCATTAAACTTACCACTCCCCCTGAAAACACCCAATAAAAAAGCCGTTCATCATGAACGGCTTTTGTTAAGTCATTGCGGCTAACTAACCTGCAGTGTCTTTGTTTGTTGCTTTACTTGCTTCAGGGTTTTCTTTAGCGAAACGTTCTTCCCAGAAATCAGCATTTTTAATGCCTAACGACTTAGGGTCAAAAGTGAATTTTGTCACGCCTGCTTTTTGCTGTGCTTCATAATCTTTTAATGCCTTTATTGCAGGTTTTGCTATAAAGAAGATTATGATAATACCGATGATATTAAGCCATGCCATTAAACCAACACCAATATCACCCATACCCCAAGCTGCACTTGGTTGTGCTACTGTTCCATAAAATACTGCAGCCATCATAATTACTTTCAAAACAAATCGTAATGCAGGAATTTTAATGGTTCGGTTGATGTATGAAACATTATTTTCTGCGATAAAGTAATAAGCAAGTACTGTAGTAAAGGCAAAGAAAAATAACGCAATAGCGATAAAAGGTTTACCGAAACCAGACAATACACTGTCCACGGCAATCTGTGTAAATGCAGGACCACTGATAACAACATCTGCTGCAAGGTTTTGCACTAAGAAAACACTGCTTCCTTCAGGCATTACATTGTAAGACTTAGTAATTAAAATCATAAACGCAGTAGCAGAACAAACAAATAAGGTATCGATATAAACAGAGAATGCTTGCACTAAACCTTGTTGTGCCGGATGTTCAACTTCTGCAGCAGCCGCTGCATGAGGTCCAGTTCCTTGACCCGCTTCGTTTGAGTAAACACCACGTTTAACACCCCAACCTATTGCAGCACCAAAACCAGCCATAGGCGTAAAGGCATCAGAAATAATTGACATGAAAATCGCAGGTAAAATATCAATGTGCAAAGCGATAATAACGCAAGCAATAATGATATAAGCTAATGCCATAAAAGGAACAACAATTTGAGTGAAGTTAGCAATACGCTTCACGCCACCAAAGATGATAAAACCTAAGATTAAAACAATCATTGTTGCTGCATAGACTTTAGTTAATGGCAGATCTCCTATAAATGAAGGGACTGTACCACCGTTGCCAAAGACATTAACTAATGCATCACCAATACCGTTAGACTGAACAACAGGTAATAGCACACCACAGGCTACTATCGTTGAAATAGCGAATATCCATGCATACCATTTTTGTCCCATCGCTTTTTCAATATAGTAAGCTGGACCACCACGGTAAACACCGTCTTCTTCTTCTTTATATATTTGCGCGTTAGTTGATTCTATATAAGCGGTTGCGGCGCCAAAAAAGGCAACGATCCACATCCAAAAAACTGCACCTGGGCCACCAAAACCGATAGCCGCAGCAACACCGGCAATATTACCAGTACCTACACGGCCTGATAATGAAACAGCTAATGCCTGAAACGATGAAATACCCTGATCTGAGCTTTTACCCGAAAGTAATAAGCGAAACATTTCTCTAAAGTGACGTAATTGAACAAAGCGCGTAACTACGGTGAAAAATAACCCCGTACCTAAACACAAATAAATGAGCGCTGGGCTCCAGATGATACCGTTAATACTATTGACTATTTCTTGCACAGTTAACTCCTGATGATTGTTATTATTCTTATTTTTTTATCTTATTTTATTTTAACTTGCGTTTAACTTAAAACTGTACAAGCTTCATTAGTAGGGTAAGCACAGAGTTGATCTAAATCAATCAGTGCTTTTAACGTCTTAATTGGCCTGTACAGTAGAAAAGTCAATAACTAACGTAAATCATCTACCATATGGTAAACACCTGTTAAGAAGTCTCTACCTAGTATACTACTGCGCTCATCAGACCAACCAACACTGTAATCAGGTAATAAATCATTGTCTTTAAATGGCATTTCAATGGTGTAAGCCAAACACTTAAATTGGTTACCAACCCAGTTAGTCCCTACCGTTGGCAATGCCTTACCTGGCTCATCTTTATCATAACCACGATCATCTTGAAATTCAGGCGTGATAGCGATCATGATTTCTTTAAACTTATCTTCAAGTGCTTTATGACGGGCATCGTAATTGACAACGCCTTCACAACCCGCAACAAAGTTTACTGGTAATGCTTCGTCGCCATGAACGTCTAGGAACATGTCCACACCAGTAGCTAGCATTTTTTCGCGTACAAGAAATACTTCAGGGCTTCGTTCCATCGTAGGCTCTAACCACTCACGGTTTAAGTTTGCACCAACAGCATTCGTACGTAAATGACCACGCGCACTGCCATCTGGATTCATATTAGGTACTATATAAAATACTGTTTTGTTTAATAAAGCACGGGCAACGCCATCGTCTTCATCAAGTAAACGGTCTAACATCCCTTCAACAAACCATTCTGCCATGGTTTCGCCTGGATGTTGGCGAGCAGTGATCCAAACTTTACGTTTACCTTCGCCTTCTTCACCAATTTTAAGCAATGTCATATCACGACCATCAAGTGTTTGACCTAATACTTGTAGCTGACAATCAAGGTGCATTTGCGCGTTATGAATCAAGTCTTGATGACGTTCATAGCTGTAAGGTGCAAAGTAGGCGAAATATACTGAGTCATATTCAGGAGTTAATGTGATAGTAAGTTTTTCACCATCATATTGGGTAGGTACTCGGAACCAATGTTCACGATCATAAGAAGCAACAGCTTGGTAATCTTCCCAACCTTCAACATAAGCCGCTTTACCAGCATTATTTAAATGCATTACGTGCTCTAGACGATCGCCATTAGCACTTAGGTCAGTTTGCAACTTAAAGTGAAACCATTGATAAAAATCAGACTGATTGTCTTTTTTTATTTCTAGTTGAATATTGCTTGCATCAGATGCGTCAATAACTCGAATGTTACCGCTGTCAAAATTGTCAGTAATTTGCATAATAATTATTTCTTAGATTGTTTGGTATAAAACCAATGACTAATTGAATAAGACAGTGTACACAAACAATTTGAAGATCACTATACAGATCGAACTAAAATTTTTTATAATGATCGTAAATAAAGCCCTAACTCTGAAGAATATCCCATAGATTTGCCAATAATCACATTTTCTTCATTTAAAACGTAATAACTGGGATATCCACTGATTTCAAAAGTATGCTTAATAGCTTCATTACCTAAAGCAATAGGAAAGGTTAACTGATGTTGGCTGGTAAAACCCATGACTTCTTTCGTACCGGTATAATCCATTGCTATGGCAACTACATCAATATTTTCATTTTTTTGAAATAAGGCTTGTAAATTCCCGATACTGGCATGACAAACCTGACACCAAGGTGCAAAAAAATACAATATGGTAGTTTTGCCTTGAGAGTTTAATGAAACGGTATCGCCCATCAAGGTTGGTACTTTATCTATGTCTAAACCCTGGGTCGCTGTAACAACATCTGTCAGCGGTGTATCGGTTGCTAACATACTGGTTTCTCGTAAAAAAGAGAGCAGTTGAAAGGCAACTAGAAAGATAATAGCTTGAATTGCAAAACTTCGTAGCAAAGGAAATTCCAGAAATAAGTAAATGTGTCTAGCTTAATAGACCTGATTACCCTCATTTATATTTTGTAAAATATTGTCTAGATTTTTATGAATATGTGATTTGCTTAAATATTATAACTTGTTATGAAGTTACGGCATTAGCTTTTTGGCTAGTAAATAACATAGGGGTTATTACTGAAAGCAAACTAAATCAATCGTTTACAGAAGGATCAGTGACTACTGTATTACTTCTTAAAGACTATTTTATTAGCGAGTCTTTCTTTAGTTAATATAGTAACCCTATAAGTTAACTAATCTTTGTTCTTAAGTAATTTTCTGATGAGCGTGGACACTAAAAATGAAACGCCAAAACCAACAATGAAATATAGTGCAAGCGCAAAGTTTTCCAAATTAGACGTATAAACGTCACCACTTTCAAGTAGGCATTTAGCGGAGGAATAATCAAAAGCGCCGCCGTGATCTAAGCAATCGTCAACCACTAAAAAGGTATGTAGCGACCAAATGACAAACAAACTAGTTAAAACACCAACGAGTGTCGGTAGAAGTGTACGATTCATATAATAGTAAAACCTAAGCTAGGGATGTAAAAGTGAGTAGAATAACAGATAAAGTGAAGCGAAACTGCTCTAGCGTGACAAGTTATAACTTTAACCTTTAATTTGAGCTGCTATAAACATCCGGTTGATGCAACTCCATGAAATATGCCGGAGAGCTTAATGCGGTAAAGCCAAATTGCTGATATAAACCATGAGCATCACTCGTAGCAAGTGTCATCCTGCGAATACCTTGTAACTTTGGGTGTTCTATAATGTTTTGCATTAACCATTTACTAATCCCTTTGCCCCTATGCTCTTCAAGTACAAAAACATCAGCTAAATAAGCAAACGTTGCGGTATCAGTAATCATACGTGCGAAAGCAATTTGATTGCCATCCTCAGTAAAAACACCAAAACATAAAGAATTTTTAATGGCTGTTTCCAGAGTATTTATTGGAATATTCTTAGCCCAATAAGACTGAGACAAGTAACCATGAATAATGGATAAATCCATATCGTTAATTTGTGAACTAATTTTATAACCTACAACCAATGAAAACTCCTCTAAATACACAATTTTAGTTATAAGTTAACATGGCTTAAAAACAAGTTCGATAGTTTACCGTTTTATTACGGGAATAAAAAAGCACCGAGACATTGCCCAGTGCTTTTTTAAGTAACATAACGATGCTTTGTATTTACCGTGTCGTTATTTACCAATAATACGCGTTTTGGAGTTTGCCGCCATGTAAGCGAATATTGCATAGCTTGCAACATTGTGGCGTAACTTTACAGGGTCTACTTTATCCAACGTATCATCTGCTGTGTGATGGTAATCAAAATAATCAGTACCGTCTTGCGATAAAGCAAACGCAGGAACCTTAAACGGTCTAAGTGGAATAAGGTCTGGTCCGTTTCGCGCTGAGTTATTAGCGATGTATTCAACATTTAACGGTTTCAGCATAGCAGCAATTTCGCCAACCAAAGGTAATGAGCTCACATGAACATTAGATTCAAAAGCCCAGATTTTATCTGCACCAAAATCAGATTCTGCCGCCGCTACAATATTTGAAAGCGTTTTTTCATTTGCTTTAGCATAAGCTTTAGCACCCCATAAACCAAATTCTTCAGCAGCAAATAAGACTACACGAATACTACGTTTAGGCTGACCTTTTAAGGTGGCAAACTTTGCCGCAGCCATTGTTATAGCAATACCTGCACCATCGTCTAATGCACCAGTGCCCAGATCCCAAGAATCTAAATGACCACCAATAAGTACATACTCATTAGGGTATTCACTACCGGTAAACTCACCAATAACGTTGTAAGAAGTACCCTCACCCATTGATTTGGCTTGCACATTAATATTGATAGTAACTGGTTTTCCTAAAGCGACTAAACGATGTAATTGATCAGCATCTGCATTTGAAATAGCGGAAGAAACAATTTTAGTTACGCCTTCTTCATAATAGCTACCACCAGTATGCGCAAAACGATGAGTTGCAGTACTGACTGAACGCATCACATAACCCACAGCACCTTTTTGTGCAGCTACTACTGCGCCACGACTACGTGCTTTAACAGCTGGGCCGTAACCATTGCCATCTCGGTCGCGATCCATACGGTAGTTTATAAAAACGATTTTACCTTTAGCTGCATTGTCAGCAGCACTTTCTAATTCTGCTAAATTTTCAAATTCAATAACTTCGGCTTCAATACCCTCTTTAGGTGTACTGATGCTATTACCTAATGCTGTTATATGTAATTGTTGTGCTGCTGGGCTTACAACTGATGCTGATTCAGAGTATCGGATCCATTTAGGAAACGTAGCAGGCTCGGTCCATACTTTGTCAAAACCCATTGCTTTAAACTTAGCAACGGCCCATGCAACACCCGCTTCATCACCCGGTGTGCCTGGCATTCTTGGTCCTACTTCGGTCGTTAAAGACTCAACTAGGTCCCAAGCGAGATCACTCTCAAGTGCTTGTTCTTTTATTTTTGTTACGTGTGATAGCTGTTCTGCTGAAAAGTTATCTGATTTGCCATGTGCTTGTACAACATTAAAACTTAATGAAGCAAGAATCAGTGCTGATACCACTGAAGTAAAACGTTTTTTCATAGAATAAAGCCTACTGTTATGTAAGTAAGAGAGTAAATTTCAAATAGATTTTTTACAGACTACGTTCTTAGCGTTTTATCTTTTTCATTTTAACCACTTCACGTGCTATAGCGAGTAACTCAGGAGAGATATCTTCAGCACCATTTTTAATTAATTTGCTAACGTCACCTGATGAGAACAGTGAACCACGCTCAGATTTTACGCCTAATGATCTTACATAATCTTTTGTTTTACCTGTGCTTGCAGTATCAATATATTTAAAGATTATTTGTTCATTAAAGCCTTGTGGCTCTTGCTTCAAGGTATCGATTGTTTGTGTAAGAGCTTTAATCTCTGACTCAAGGTTTGCAATTAAATTGGCAATATCTGTATATGGATTCATAAAATTATTTGCTCTTATAGGATTAGCTGATGATGCAAAAAGCACCCAGAAAACAGACAAGTGAGTTTCAACCACTTGTTTTTTACTATTGTACCGTGAAAAAAACTGAGTAAAAAGGTAACCGCTACTCAGATCGTACTTTTATTGAAAACACAAATGGGGTCATTAAGGAAATGAATGTGTACAGCATCAATGTTGGAATGTAAATTTACGGGGTAGTTAATGCAGAAGACACTACATTTTTTCTTCTCGCTCTTCTATGCATTCATAAGACCCCATCTCAAATATTCGACAAACCCAAGGTCTGTTCTCGTAAATACTACACATGAGCGTATCTCGATCTAGTGCTGAGCACCAACCATCATCAAAGCGCAACATGGTTTCTTTGCCATATTCATCCACATAAATATGTCGATCAGGCACTCCCGTCTCGGTGAGAAGCATCACTTCTAAGCTACAACAGCATGCCTGACAGTTTGCACAAGTGACTTCAGGAACCGGAATGTTTTTTACGTTAATGGTCATAAACTGCAACAAAAGTTTTAATGGCGGCTAGCATACGCTATATATAGCTATTTCACGAGTTGTTACAGCACATTTACGCCGCAGTAAAAGAAAAAGTTAACTTACAGTCAATATACTTGAGCATACGGTTCACTATTACCGGCACATCAGCAATCCCCGACCTTGAGTCAGAGTTCACTGAAACCAAAATATCACAGGCTTCAATCTCAATTCTTTGACGCACGTAGTAATCATTTATATCTTCAAAATTATGCTGCGTTAACGGTACACAGGCGACATAACACTTGTTTTCACTGTGTTCTTCATGAGTAGAGCTCACTATTTCTCGCACTAAAGAATAAGCTTGAAACTTATCTAAACTCAGAAATCGGAAGCTTACTTCGGCTTCTACATTTGAATTATTCACCTAACTCTCTTCAAGTTCATTGAACTGTGCTAGCCATTGGGTAAACGTATCGGATACTTTAGTCACAGTGCATAGACCATGATTATAAAACCATACCGGTACATCTACTTGCTTATTGTCACACTCAGTAAGTTTAAAACAAAACATGTTTCCCTTACAATCTGAAGCAAATAAAACATGCCCTTTTGGCATACCACTCATTTCATATAACTTGGAGAGTGAAGATACATCATCTAGGCTTAAAAAGTCTTGAACATCTGATATTTCGGCATTTAAATCAACGATTTTAGTCAATACGTTGGGCGTATGAACCAAACCATAAGTGGATATTAAATATTTATATGAGTCTGGTAAAAAAACAGTTAATTCTGTTTCAAGCGCTTCAATATCATGTTTATCAATTGGGATCATAGTATGTTTAGTCCCCCAGTTTTTTACAAATAGATCAATACTCTTCACGCAGTGATACTCCAAAACTGATAACACCGTTATTAATGGGTAAATAGTGTTAGCTAAAATAGGTAGTAGGCAGAAGTTAGCCAACTTATGAGGGGGTCATCTTGTACACAACTGAATAGTTGATAACCGTGCTTATAATAACGCACTCTTTACGGCATGGGTGAGAAAATTATCGGAGTGATTACACGTTAATATTTAAGGCTTGTACCGCTATGGATGAAAGCACATGAACCTAAATAGAGTAAACCCTACATTAGTAATCAATAAACATAACAATAAGCAAACCTGACGGCGTTTAACTACAAGGTGATGGTTACTATTCGCAAAAGCTTATTAATAGGCTAGGTTTCACGGTTAACAAAAACTAATTTTTTATTACCGTGAAAGCTAGCTTAAATGATCAGGGTTTTTAAATATTAACCTAGACGATGGAGTGCACAAATTTTGTTATCTGAGGGATCGCGTAAATACGCTAGATAAAGTTTACCTATTACCCCTTCACGCACACCAGGAAGATCTTCACAGGTTGTACCGCCATTAGCGACACCAGCTGCATGCCAAGCATCAGCAATAGCGGGAGTTTTAGCTGCAAAACCAATCGTGGTGCCATTACCATTACACGCTGGCTTTCCATCTATAGGTTTACTCAATGCAAAAACACCACTGTCGGTAAAATAAAAACAGCGACCTTTTTCATCAATTACACCGGCTTCGTATCCCATAGCGCCAAGAATGGCATCATAGAAAACTTTTGATTCTTGTATATCATTTGCACCAATCATAATATGACTAAACATTGTCTCTCTCCTCGTTAAAATATAGAGATACCGTATAGTGGTATTTCTATAACACCCCATAAAATGGGCTAAAAATTGTTTGTTATGACATTTATGTCGATAACAACTCACCCATTATCGTTGTTATTTTAGGTGTAGACGTTTTACGCTTAGCTAAGTTATAGCAATAGCTTAAGTCACCAACGATACCATAGAGTTAATAACTATTTCACCATTGATTATTACATTAAACATTCAAGTGTAATAATTAGTTGCAGATAGAGCGTCACGATAACCTTTTAATATTCTCAATTAATAACCACAGTTAGGTTACGGAATTATACCTACCCTTTTGATGCCAGACCGCAAGACGAGCTATATGTATTAGCAAACACTGTGAACCAATATACAGTGACCAATTTACGTATTTCGCTAAAGGAAAGAATCCTTCCCCACCATTGCCGTAAATCCAAAATTGGCCAATAACGCCATCAGCAACTGCAGCTAACACAAGGCCGATTGAAACAAGCCAAACGCCACGTTTTATAGTTGAGTTACGAAATGAACTTAACAAAAGAATTCCACTTGCACCAACAAGCGTAATAAGCACTGCATAACTAGCTGTTACAATGGAAACGTATGCTCCTGTACCTGACAAATGCATAGAAACAAAGGATGCTGCACCTACTAATGATGCGATAACACCCCAAATAAAAAGTACTTTGGCTTTGATGCCATTGGCGATTGCAAGCCAGCAAGCAACCGTTAGAAATAAAGCGTAACCTGGGGCAAAAAAAGTGACTGAATCAGCAAGATAATCATGCTTAACAATACCGCCATAACGATAGTATGTCAGCGGTAAATTATAATTAACCACATCCCCACAGATGCACAAAGCCAAAGCAATAACTGCAACCCAAGCGATCACCCGATGTGATGTTTCTGTGGAATGACGATATACCCAGTTTTTTATGGCATAGCAATTAGCGAAAAGAGCGACAAGAACAGCGCTTTCAATAAACAGAATACTGAAACGTTCATTACCCGTAATAGACCAGTAACCCGCAAGGCCACCAAGAGATTCAATCGTAGCAACAAGCCAAATAATGAGTGAGGTTACGAAATATTTGTCTATAGGATTCATTGAATAAAATCGATGATAAAAATCATAAAATGATAGTTAAACTTACAATAAAGACGCGCGTTAACGCGTCATTATTGCTTGTTTTTATACTTTATCTAAGGCTTGGCTAACATCAGCAATAATATCGTCAATATGTTCGATACCCACAGATATTCTGATCAAATCAGAGCTCACACCAGCAGCGGCAAGTTCTTTTTCGTTCAACTGCCTGTGAGTAGTAGAGGCAGGATGACAAGCGAGAGATTTTGCATCACCTATGTTCACTAGGCGAAGAATCATTTCAAGCGCATCAATAAATTTGGTTCCTGATTCAATTCCGCCAGTAATACCAAAACTTAAAATACCGGATGCTTTACCTGAAGTGATCTTTTCGCAGTTTGCACGGTAAGGGCTTTCAGGTAATGCAGCATAATTAACCCACTCGACTTTACTGTGCTGTTGAAGATAGGCAGCAAGTTTTTCCGCATTTTCGCAATGGCGATCCATACGTAAACCAAGCGTTTCAAGACCTTGTAAAATTTGAAAAGAATTCATTGGCGATATTGCAGCACCGGTATTTCTTAATGGACCTACACGACAGCGGCCGATGTAAGCTGCAGCGCCTAACGCTTCTGTGTATACCACGCCATGATAAGCAGGATCAGGCTCATTAAGTACAGGAAAACGTTCTTTGTTGGCAACCCAGTCGAACTTACCAGAATCGATGATTACACCACCAATTGATGTTCCGTGACCACCAATGTACTTAGTGAGTGAATGCACAACAATATCAGCACCTAACTCAAACGGACGACACAAGTAAGGGGTTGCCACTGTATTATCAACAATTAACGGCACACCATGTTTATGGGCAATGTCAGCTAGGCGAGAAATATCGACTACATTCCCGGCAGGGTTACCGATAGACTCACAAAAGATGGCTTTAGTTTTTTCATCAATTGATTGCTCAAATCCTTCAAAATCATCATGCTTAACCATGCGAGATTCAATACCTTGCTTAGGTAATGCATGGGCAAATAGGTTATAAGTACCGCCATAAAGCTCACTAGTACTAACAATATTATCACCCGTTTCACAAATACACTGCAGTGCGTAAGTAATTGCAGCCATCCCTGAAGCAACACAAACAGCGCCGATGCCACCTTCCATTGCCGCTATACGTTTTTCCAATACATCAGTGGTAGGGTTCATAATGCGCGTGTAGATATTACCTTGCACTTTCAGGTCAAATAAATCTGCGCCGTGCTGAGTATCGTCAAAGGTATAAGAAGTGGTTTGATAAATAGGAACTGCAGCTGCTTTCGTTGTATCTTCGGATTTATAGCCTTCGTGTAACGCTATTGATTCTAGTTTCATTACGTTTCTTTCCATGGTTAAGTTTAAATTCGTATTTGTCTTTGAGTTTAACAATAAAATGCCACCTCAAGTGGCAAAACAGTTGGTTAT
The DNA here is from genome assembly GCA_002163005.1 of Colwellia psychrerythraea. Taxonomy (GTDB): domain Bacteria; phylum Pseudomonadota; class Gammaproteobacteria; order Enterobacterales; family Alteromonadaceae; genus Colwellia; species Colwellia psychrerythraea_C. The sequence continues at coordinate 229,101 of MAAF01000025.1, forward strand.
AATAGTGAACAGAGAAAAACCAACCATAACTTGTCCGTTTAAATGCCCGTATGGATAATCATCCATCACGTAAAAATTCTGTGTAAACCTTTTAACATATCGTGTGACCGAAATTGTGATGCCTTACATTTACTTGCAACCAATGCACTTTATGCGAGTATCGATTGATTGCAGGCCCCTCCATTGAAGAGCTAATAACAACAAATAATGTTGTATTATTAGCCAAAAACTACGATCGAATCAGCAACTTGGCCTCAAGCCCGGATATCCAAGCAGAGTCAGCTTATTATGAATAGCATAAATAATCAAAATGAAATTAACATCGATGATAAAACAAGGGTTCTCACCTCGGTATTTAGTGTAGACCTCTTGATATCAATTTTATGATTAAAAAGAATGAAAGTGCTAACAAAACAAGAAAGGTGCATTTTATTAATGGTTTACTCGATAACAGATCGTAATTGGATAAGCTGAAAATATGAAAAATTCAGTAATCAATAAGGCATAAGCAATGTCGATATTAATGAAAAGTTCATTAACCTTACTAAAGCAGAAAATTAATGAAGTGAATATAAAATGTAAAAAAGTAAATAATTAATACAATAGTGACAAGCCATAAACATCACTTTAAATGAAATAATTCCCACTAATTATCGTTCTACTAAGGCTACGAATATAAACCCATAACTAACTCAAGGAACGACTAGAATGAAAACGAGACAGTTATTGATCATTGCATTATTCCTTTTCCCTGCAATGACCTTTGCTACTGATAATAAAGTCGCGGTAAAACCAAACCTAGAAGGTTTAACATTGCCTGAAAAATATAAAGACTGGCGCGTAATTTCAGTCTCCCATAGAACAGATAACAAAAGTATGAGAATAATTTGATTCAATTATCTGCAAATATAGTCCCGCGAAAAATCCTGATCTATACTTACCTTTATAGTTGTCAGAAGTGAGTAAGGAATTAAGATGGCTAAAAATGTATTAATTAAAAGATCTGGTTCGAATATACCATATCATTTTATAGGTATCTGTTTAGAAGAAGGAAGTCTTGATTACCGTAATAATGATAGGTCTTGCGTGATTTTAATTCTTAATAGAAAAAATCAATATGAATCGATTCTAAATGTTTCAAACCTTATAAAGGAACGCTCAAAATTGCATGATGCATTAAATGACGGAGACAATGTATTTTTAAGCGCAGACGATAGTAAAAACAATGAAATAGTTTCCTGCTTTAACAGGGCCCAACATCTTTCTTTATGCGAGATAAGTTAGCCGAAAAGAATCAATGCAACGGTTCTCTACTGAACTGTTGCACATTTCACAACAGTTCGACTAATCCCTAAACGAAAGAATGCGGCCTATAGTTAGACCGCATCATCTAAATGCAACACTTTGGGGTAGTCTGGTTAATCGTCACTCTTTGCCACAAACCCGACCTAAATTATCGTTTGAATTCATTCAGATTTACGTTCACTTTGGATACGAAAGCTGACGTTAGCCTTTACTTATCTAACGGCAAGTGATCCGACATTGCGGTCATTAACATCAATAGCCTTTTGAGCAATTTTTAGTATTCTTGATATGTTGACCCACCTTCATCTTGATAGACAAGAAAGCCACCACAGCAGTCATTGCCCTTTTGAAAAAATCCAGATGAAATAGAGCATTACTCCTAAGGCGCATACGCCCCCAAAAGTGAAATAGAAACTATAAATTAGTGGCCAAAATTACTCAGCCACAATACTAGCTACTATTATACCATTTGAGGTTTGTGCAGGGGGTTGAAGTAATGACAGTTTAACTCTCCAGAGTCAAATATGAACGACTATAATGATGTTGTAGCTTCCGTTATATCGGGCACAGAAAAGCTGCTTCAAGATATTTGGATAAATGTTGAAATAGTAAATTTTTGGAACAAAAAGCTAAAGACAGTAGTTGCCACTTAGCGGGAGTATTAATTGGTTATAATCGTGTATCATTTTTAGACTGCTTCCGTATTGAAGGGAGACAGCTTGATTTTCAATAATATTATTACGTACTGCATTGCTAAACGCAGCGAATAGCGATTGACACTAACCGAAATCAATAACCCTGACGCCTTTGATTAGACTTTGGCAAAACAGCATTAAGTATTTTAGATAAGCTGAGGGTTTGGTCAAAATCACATCAAATATAACTGAGTATTACATTGAATTATTTGGCACACCTTTTTTTAGCACAACCCAATGCAGACTCTCATTTTGGCAACCTGCTAGGCGACTTTGGCGGTAATAAACATGTAAAACAGCAGCCAATTGCAGTACAAAAAGCTCTAGCCAATCATTATTTAGTAGACAAGTTTACCGATAATCACCCTGTGGTGAAAAGTGCAAAGCATTTCTTTTCTGCTAAACATAGACGCTTCGCAAGTATTGCTATTGACGTAGTGTTTGATCATTTTCTTATTCAGCACTGGCAACATTTTCACCGAGAGCCATTAGTAGATTTTAAGCGAAAAAGTTATCAGCTTTTAAACGAACGCCTTGATGATATGCCTAGTAGAATGCGACAGGTGGTCGGTAATATGACAACAAATGATTGGTTCAAAGAATACGAAACCCTAACAGGTATAGGCCTAGCACTTGACAACATTGCCAACCGTATTCGCTTTGCTAACAGCTTTTCTGGAAGCATTGAGGATATACACAGTCACTATGATGCATTGGAAGCAGTGTTTTTAGAGTTTTTTCCACAATTAATTGAGCATGTTAATCAACATGGACTTGAAGTCACCAACAAAGAAAATATTGTAAAACTTAATTTTTAAGTGATAAATAGTTGTCCACGAAAATGGGGAAAGACTACTACAGCGGACGTTTCGAACAATCACATTACGCATACAGTTTCCTGTTAGCGGACGTTCCCCACAGATATAAATATGCATTGTTTGACTATAATATTACCAATTAATCGAATAACCTGACTGGCAAAATGCCACCATTGCGGTCGTTCACATAATCGCAGAAGCATGATTTTTTAGTGCGCAAAGCTAAAGGTAGTTTGTACAATATTTCACATTTGGCTTGTGACAAGTTCTACCACTTTGCGGAACTATCTAGGGAGTTATAGGTTCTACAAATTTGGCCTTTTAGCGTTCGAGAGATGGTTCAGCAATCTAAGGGGTCAGAACAATTTGATTAAAGCCACTAAAGCGGTCTTTCAGGTATCTGTATCGACATGTTTTCAAAGTACTACAAACTTATCAGCAATTAAATCCCACT
>MAAF01000078.1:0-10097 GCA_002163005.1 Colwellia psychrerythraea
TTTTATACTTAATGCTCATTCTCAAAAGAGAATTGGCATCCCTAAGGGGATTCGAACCCCTGTTACCGCCGTGAAAGGGCGGTGTCCTAGGCCTCTAGACGATAGGGACACAGAACTAGTCTTTTCAAAATAAACTTTGAACATACTATTTCAAAACATTGCTTAATGTTTTATAAGTTTAAGCAAACTTAATTGTCTTTACCTCAATGAGATAAAGAAAATAGTGGCATCCCTAAGGGGATTCGAACCCCTGTTACCGCCGTGAAAGGGCGGTGTCCTAGGCCTCTAGACGATAGGGACACAAATTAGTGTTTATATTATAAATAATATTAACAAACCAATTAAACTATCTATTTTTCGTTAATGAAAACCCAAGAGTTTAACGTTAACAAAAAACCTAATATGGTGGAGCTATGCGGGATCGAACCGCAGACCTCTTCGCTGCCAGCGAAGCGCTCTCCCAGCTGAGCTATAGCCCCGAATTATTCGAGTCGTTCAATAACTGGCCTAATAGCTATCAAACATGCTTTCAACCAGTGGACCTAACACTTGCTGAAAACGAGGCGCATTCTAAGCAGCAGCTAAGAAACTGTCAACACTTATTTATAAAAAAAGGCATTTATTTATAAAGAATTGCATTAACTGATCGCATAATAACCAAGGTGGTTATTTCTTGTCTAATTTAAACTAACTTCCTGTAATGACAGTGTAATTATTGAGCAGCTAAAAATACCCTGTTATCAGTCCGTAACATACAAAACATTGTTCACTCTATTCCAGCATCCGAAATATAGGTAGCCAAGCTACTTCAAGATAAATTTCGAAGAGTTTGTGAATCATTACAGTTTTAGCGCATCGATATAAATTGGGGTTATCCCCTATTTCGTTGCTGCAACATCAAAATTGGATGGCTCACAACCTTATACCATCAGTTTTGAACGGTAACGAGTATAGATATATTTTCTTCCTTACGCTTAGTTACTTTATCTTTTTGCTATTTAGCGGTATGGTTTAAATAACTTAGCCATACAATAATAAAAGCAGTAAACCGTATGCAGCTCAAAAAACTTAACATTGTCGCTATAGGCGGTGGACACGGTTTAGGTCGTGTTCTCTGTACCCTATCCTTTATGGGCAATAAACTCACCGGAATTGTCACCACCACAGACAATGGTGGTTCAACGGGTCGATTAAGAAAAAGAAGTAGTACTATTGCCTGGGGTGACTTACGTAATTGCTTAACTCAGCTAGTGGATCAAAACTCCATTGGTAGCCAGTTGTTTAATTTTCGTTTTGAAGGAGAAGATGAGCTTGGCGGTCATAACCTTGGCAACTTGATTCTATACGGCCTAGGGAGAGTGCAATCAAGCCCTATGGACTCTATTAAGCTAGTGCGCCGTATTCTGCGAGTAAAAACGCAAGTATTGCCTATGTCTGAAACACCAACAGACTTAATGGCTTTCTACCCTGAGGGACGTTGTCGCCTTGGAGAGCTCTCTGTAGATGAAATGCCAATAATGCCTACCGATTTAATGTTAGCGCCATTAGTTAAGTCGGTTAAACCCTGTATTGAAGCTATTGAGAATGCCGACCTCATTATTCTTGGTCCAGGCAGCTTCTTAACCAGTGTTGTGCCACCGCTTTTAGTGAGAGATATCGCAAAAACTTTGGATAAACGTAAAGGACATTGTGTTTTTATTGATAATATTATTGCAGAGAAGAGCCCTGCTGCTAAATTATCTTTAGATGAAAAGCTTAGCTGGATTGAAAGAAATATTGGTTGCATGCCTATTGATAGCGTTATTTGCCAAGATGAAAAAATCAGCTCAGATAAAGTTAATATCATATGTCAAGATTTGAGTCATAATAAAGTATCACATCATCATGATACTGAAAAACTCATTCATGCGTTGGAAACGTGCGTAAATCAAGTTTCCAGTCCCGCTAAAATAGAAATAGCGAGCTAAGTGCTCGCTATTTTTCTTCTGAACGCTTTACAGTTTATTTATTAACGTTATCGTCTTCACTAATTCGACTAGCGACTGCACCTTTTTGATCTCTATATTTAGCATCTTCGCGTTTGTTATAAGGACGTGCAGCGCTTGATGACATAGTTTCAAAGTTTAACGCCGCTATTTTCATTTGAGGACGCAGCGCTAACGGTAATTTTCCACTGTTATAAAATTCTAATACTATTTGACCAGACCAGCCGGGATCAATACGGTGCGCGGTCACATGAACCATTAACCCTAAACGCGCTAATGAAGAGCGTCCATCAAGCCAACCCACAATATTATCAGGCAGTGTCACTGACTCCAGAGTTACTGCCAATGCCAACTCTCCTGGATGTAAAAAGAACGCATCACCGTCAGCTATATGAATTTCATCACTCATAATAGAATTCATGGCTTTTTGTACTTCAGCTTTTGGCGCACTTAAATCAATATACGGAGCGGTATGATCTTGAAAAACTCTAAATTCATTACCTAATCTGATATCAACACTAACACCTGAGATCATTGAAGTGTCGGGTTTTGGCTCGATAACTATTTTCTCATCATCAAGGTATTGTTCTATATCTTTATCACATAATCTCATAATGGCTTGTCTTTACCTTAGTTGCGCTTAAGCCTTATGGGCTACCGTCGCTGTTAATGGGCTCGCAGTGTCACACTGTAAAAATAATTGCGCAGAAATATTTCGGGCTATTTTACGATAATGATTGGCTATTTCACCAGCGCTATTTTCAATTATGTCAGATTCACCAAAATCAGCATCTTGGCGAATAGCAATATCTAACGGCAATTGTCCTAATAGTTTTGTTTCATGATCTTGTGCCATATGTTCGCCACCTGCTTCACCAAAAATATGACTTTGATGACCGCAGTTTTCACAAAGGTGATAACTCATATTCTCGACAATGCCTAATACAGGTACTTTAACCTTATCGAACATGGCAATACCTTTAACTGCATCAATTAAGGCAATATCTTGTGGTGTGGTAACAATGACAGCGGCTGCAACCGGTACTTTTTGCGCCAAAGTTAATTGAATATCTCCCGTGCCTGGCGGCATATCAATGAGTAGATAATCAAGCTCTGGCCAATCGGTTTCATTTAATAATTGATTAAAAGCAGAGCTGGCCATAGGACCTCGCCAGACCGTGGCATCAGCTTCATCAACTAAAAAGCCAATTGACATAGCACTCAAACCTTTAGCATCTAAAGGGGTCATAAGCTTGCCATCACTGGAACTTGGCTTCTCATTTTTAAGACCGAGCATCGAAGGTATTGATGGGCCGTATATATCAGCATCTAATATCCCTACTCTAGCACCTTCGCACATTAAGGCGTAAGCGAGGTTAACGGTAGTTGTTGACTTACCTACCCCACCTTTACCTGATGCGATGGCAATAATATTTGCCACCTTTCCTTGTATAGAGTCTTGTTCAGCTTTATTTTTATCATTACCAAGAGAGAATTGACGCACAGGCTTTATCGCTAATGCGATTTCAATCTTAACAGGACGTTCTAAATTCTCACTTAAGGTTTGTGCAACCAAGTCCAACTCGCCTTGGCAGACAAACGGCATAATAAGATTGACGGTGATTTTTTTATTTAGCTTATTACTTTGAGTAATAGTTAACTGCTGACAAACCGCCAAAACACCTTGTGGAAAATTATCTGAAATATAATGCGATAATGAGTCTTTAATAAGTTGTTCAATTTCAGACGCGTTAAGCGCCTCACCGTTTGATATTACACCAGTTTTAGGCGTTTTTTTCGAGAAAATTTTACCAAATATAGTCATTTGCAGACCTTTATAAAAGAAATAGCGAAATTAGTTGCATTCAACTAATGAAAATCATCGCTAAATTCTGTACTATTGCCGACATTATTACCATCAAAAACAACTATTTTTCATGTCTGACACTACTTTATCTGAAGCTACATCAAACGTTACATCGCATTCTTTACAAGAAAAGCGCAAAATTCTAGTTACTTGTGCCCTTCCTTATGCCAATGGTTCTATCCATTTAGGTCATATGTTAGAGCACATTCAAACCGACATTTGGGTACGTTTTCAACGAATGCGTGGACATGAAACGTATTTTGTATGTGCTGATGATGCTCATGGCACACCGATTATGCTTAAAGCGCAAGAGCTTGGCATAACACCAGAAGAAATGATCAAAGGTGTGCGTGAAGAGCGTATTAAAGAATTTAGTGACTTCCACATTAGCTTTGATAATTACCACACAACGCATAGCGATGAAAACAAAGAGTACTCTGAAAAAATTTACAACAGTTTACATGCAAAAGGTCATATTAAAACCCGCACCATTTCTCAGTTATATGATCCTGAAAAAGGCATGTTCTTAGCTGACCGATTTGTTAAAGGGACTTGTCCAAAATGTAAAAGTGAAGATGAAAATGGTGATAGCTGTGACAACTGTGGTGCGACTTATTCACCAACAGAAGTACTTAATCCACGTTCAGCTATTTCAGGTGCTACACCGATATTAAAAGATTCTGAACATTATTTCTTTGACTTACCTGCTTTTGAAACCATGTTAGCAGACTGGATACGCAGTGGTACCTTACAAGAAGAAGTCGCGAATAAACTTTCTGAATGGTTCGAACAAGGTTTAAAACAATGGGATATTAGCCGTGACGCGCCTTATTTTGGTTTTGAAATACCTAATGCCCCAGGTAAATTCTTCTATGTTTGGTTAGACGCTCCTATTGGTTATATGGGTAGTTTTAAAAACCTATGTAATAAAGACTCCAGTATCGATTTTGACAGCTTTTGGAATAAAGATTCAGACGCCGAGCTTTATCACTTTATCGGTAAAGACATTATTAACTTTCACAGTCTTTTTTGGCCAGCCATGTTAGAAGGCGCAGATTTCCGCAAACCTACGGCTGTTTTCGCTCATGGTTTTGTTACCGTGAACGGAGAAAAAATGTCCAAATCTAAAGGGACGTTTATTAAAGCCGGTACCTATTTAGCGCATTTAAACCCTGAATACTTACGTTATTACTACGCGACTAAATTAACGCACAAAATTGATGACTTAGATTTAAATCTTGAAGATTTCGCACAACGCGTTAACTCTGATTTAGTAGGTAAAGTGGTTAATATCGCCTCTCGTTGTGCAAGTTTCATCACCAAACGTTTTGATGGTATGTTATCAACTAACATTGATGATCAAACGCTTGCTGATGAAGTAATGGCTGCAGGCGATAGCATTGCTGCCCATTATGAATCACGTGATTTTGGTCGTGGAATGCGCGAAATCATGGCACTTGCTGATAAAGTAAATGAATATATCGCCATTAAAGAACCATGGCAGCTAATTAAAGACGAAACTAAGCAACAAGAAGTGCACGATATCTGTTCATTAGGTATCAACATGTTCCGTACCCTAATGATCTACTTAAAGCCAGTATTACCTGTACTTGCCGATAGCACGGCAGCTTTCTTAAATGATGAGCTAGTTTGGGACGGACACAAAACCTTATTAACTGACCATAAGATAAATAAATTCAAAGCATTGTTGCAACGTGTTGATATGGATAAAGTTAATGCTATGACTGATGCTTCAAAAGAGAGCTTAGGCGCTGCAGAAGAAGAGAAAAAACCAGTCAAGAAAAAGAAAGCAGCTAAAGTAGTTGATAATTCAGCCGCACTTGCTGATCCTTTAGCAGCAGACCCTATTTCTGAAGAAATTGGTTTTGATGATTTTGCCAAAATTGATTTACGAATCGTTAAAATCATTAATGCTGAACATGTTGAAAAGGCTGATAAATTAATACAGCTAACCTTAGCACTTAATGAAGAAGGTACTGAAACGCGTCAAGTTTTCGCGGGTATTAAGGCCGCTTATCAGCCAGAAGATTTAATCGGCAAGCACACAGTCATGGTTGCTAATTTAGCACCACGTAAAATGCGCTTTGGCATGTCTGAAGGCATGGTATTAGCTGCTGGCCCTGGCGATAAAGACTTATGGATATTAAATCCAGATGATGGCGCTAAAGCTGGTATGCGCGTTAAGTAAAACTTGAAGTAATATTTTAAGTACGAATATTTAAAAAGGTATGGTGTTTCACTATACCTTTTTTACTATCTAATGCTTTTTTTATTCAGACCAACATTATTAAGTTTGTGATCTTGTTGTGCGAAGAAAAAATAAATTAAGGTAAGGCGCTCGATTGAGCAATAGCTGGCTATTGGGATTGAGAGCAACGCAGCCTTGGAGTATTTTAGCCAGTACAAGTGAGCAATAATTTAATGAAATTGGTCTCAGACCAAAGGAAATTGTATGAGCTTTATTTCTACCCCCAAAATACCTTTAAAAGTAGCACTAACGGTCGCTCTCTTAACATCCATGCTTGGGGCATGTAGTGGTAACTATACCTTTGAAAGCAACGTTAAAGCTGATACAGCTAAGCAGTACTTTAGCGCTAGTAAGGTTAAAATTTTTAAAGATGAGACTGAGTTTAGGTCAAGTTTTCAATATCTAGGTTTGGTTGAAGGAGAGGATTGCCAAAAAGAGCAACACCTTGCACCACCTGACGTCATCAACGCTCGTACTCAAGCAAGACAAGTTGCTTTTTTACAACAAGCCAATGCTGTCATCTTTACTAGCTGTGTTGATATTGAAACCAAACATTGTGTCGCACAAGTGGTTTGTTACGGCAAAGCTTATCGTTTAGGGCCTCCTCATGAGCCAATAGAGCAATAAAATGTCAAAAACCTGTGATATTACTCAAACAGTGCAAAGTTTCAAATTTGATACCATAGGCTTTATTGAATCGCCCTATAAAGAGAAGTTTGCTATACCACGTCAACCAAATTTAGTCAGTGCGGCAAAAGGTAAGGTAGTACTAGTTGGTGAAGCTAATAATCATGAGTTAGTGCGTGACATCGAACAGTTTAGCCATTTGTGGTTACTCTTTGTCTTTCATGGTACACAAGAGCAAGGGTGGAAACCTTTAGTTCGCCCACCTCGACTTGGCGGTAATGTAAAAACAGGTGTGCTGGCGACCCGCTCAACTTTTCGGCCAAACCCGATTGGTATGTCGGTAGTGAATCTCGATAAGGTTGTGACAGAAAAAAAACAAACCATTTTGCATATCTCTGGTTTGGACTTATTAAATGGCACCCCTATTATTGATATAAAGCCTTATGTGCCCTATTCTGACGCAGTTATAAATGCCAATGGGGGTTTTGCACAAGAGCAACCTGAAGCCGCTTTATCCGTTGTATTTAGTGAACAAATGCAAGCTGATCTAATAAAATATCAACAACGTGATAGTGAATTAGCATTATTAATAGAGCAAGTATTAAAACAAGATCCTCGACCTGCCTATAAACGCGGTAAAACGGATGACAAGATTTATGGCATGAGCTTATATGACTTAAATATCCAATGGCAATTGATCACATTGGATACCGTATTAGTACTTAATATGACTCAAGTAACCAAGTGATAAAGCAATAAAGTGGCTTTGCCCTTTTTTGCTAAACACTCGATAAGTTAACATCAGCTAACATCCGTTAAAGAGATAGACATGAGCCAGTATATTATTGAAAAAAGAGTCTCAATTACCGAAGCGGCGAGCTTTACTCCTGATTGGCAAACAATAGATGCCATAGAAATTAATCATTTCCCATGGTACCAAGGTGGCAGAAAGCAAAACACACAAGTAAAGCTTACTGCAAATAACGAGACTTTGTTCATCCAGATAATTGCCCAAGATAACTACAGCTTCGCCAAACAAACCGAACTAAATAACATGCTCGTCTGTGAAGACTCCTGTGTGGAATTTTTCTTTAGCCCTAGTGGTAAGTTGGGCAGTAGTTACGTTAACTTAGAAGTAAATTGCTGTGGCACACTTCACCTCGCTTATGGCGAAGGACGTGATAATCGTCAATTTATCAGCCTTGAAGCCGCGGGTTTAATCCAACGTAAAAGCAGCATTAGCTCTCCAGTTAAAATAGAAAGTGAACACGATAAAGAGTGGTGTGTTGAAATAGCCCTACCCTTTACAGCGATTGAACAACTGACTGGCGAAAGCGTGAATAAAGCTAAGTGGTTTGCCAACTTTTATCGTTGTGGCGGTAGAACTGAGCCACAATACGCAGTATGGAACAATATTGATGTATCTGAGCCTGATTATCATAGACCTGAATACTTTGGTGAATTAGTGTTTATCTAACGCCTCTGTTACAAATTATATGTAAAAAGCAAAAATTGATGAATGTTACGACAAGAGATGAGAAAAAGTGTTACTCATGTTCAAGAGTCCCTTACGGCAATGGTTTTATTAGAGCAATGGTTTCCTTGCAATAACCTGAGCAATAGCTTGCTTTCCTGATTCATTATTAACATCAATAACACCTTCAAAACTATAGATAATATGCCAATCAGAAAATAGTTCAGCCAACTCACCATGGTTTAATAAAAAATTAGGATTTTTGGGTCGGCCAAATTGTGGCTGATCTACGGTAAAGGTTTCATAAACAACAAAACCACCAGGGATAACAGCTTGTTTGATTTGTTCAAATAGAGGTCGGTGCAAATAACGAAAAACGATAATCGCTGAAAAGGACTTACCCGCAAAAGGTTTTATATCATCTTGTTCAAAATCTATTTGCCAAAAGTTCGCCGTTGATTTTTCCTCGCAATGATGACGAGTTATTGTACTTTCAACCTGCTCTAGCGCCGACTCTTTTATATCGGCAAAGACCACAGGGATGTTTTGATTTACGAGGTAAAGCCCATTTCTGCCACTACCACAGGCAAGATCAAGCACTGGCGTTTGCATATTTACTTCATGTAATAACTCAATAGCTTTTTCTAATAACGGGGAGTGACTCAATTGAAGCTATCCTTTGGTGTCGTTTAATGAGGTAATTTTTCTACCATGAACAAATGAATAATAACGCACCGAACTTGGTGCATGGGAGATCATGCCTGAGATAATAATTATCGCAACTAAACAATGCCAAGCATATTCATCAAAAAAGAAAACACAGGTAAGCAGAGTCAATTTAATGTACATAGCAAGCGCTCTGATTTGTACAAACCAGACATAGTTAGATAACGCTTCAAGACTTAATAAACCTAAGCCACTTACAATAGTAATTCCCCAATACACATCTTGTTCTGTTCCGGTTAAAATCGAAGAAAAAACACCAGCAAAACCAACTAGGTGGGTTGTGCGTAATGATATTTTTAACCAGCGTTTACCGATAAAGTTAGGAATAATAGACAAAAGAACTTCACACTTTAAATAAAAGATTTCAAACTGAACAATAACTCATTATAACTTGCTGTTATACCAATTCCATTAAGTTGATTAAAGATCAAGTTGTGTGAAATTTTCAGTTGAAAATAATAATTAGTAATTTTTTAGATGCGGTAATACACATCAGTATTGGTAGGTAGAGATTACACTAATAGTTGATCACACTGAATTATAGCGCCTATCTACAACTTAAGTGACCTATCGAAATCAAAAAGCGCTAGGTAGTTTAACTACTTAGCGCTTTTTATTTAGTCTTTATTCAGCCGTAACAACGGCTAATTAATATCGAACGTTAGACTAGTGATCGTGACCACAGCTACTATCAGCACTGTGAACATGGCCGTGAGTAACTTCTTCTTCAGTCGCTTCACGTACATCAACTATTTCAATATCAAAAGTTAATACTTTACCCGCTAATGGTGGGTTAATATCAACAGTAACCATAAATTTACCCACTTTTAGTACAGTAACTTGACGTTGACCTGCATCTGTTTGTACTGCCGCAGTCATGCCTTTTTTCCATTTAGCATTTTTGCTCACTAAACCGTGTAAATGTTTAACAGGTACCCGTTGCTCTAATCCTTCTTGATACTCACCGTAAGCTTCTTCAGGTTGTAAAGTTACCGAGAACTTATCACCTCTTGCTTTACCTGTTAACGCTTTCTCTAAGCCTGGTAAAGTATTGTTAGCGCCATGTAAATAAGTTAAAGGCTCATGACCGTTTGATGATTCTATTTCTTCACCCGCTTCATTCTTAAGGATGTAGTGAAAGTGAGCAAC
>MAAF01000078.1:10107-53920 GCA_002163005.1 Colwellia psychrerythraea
AGTGAGCAACGGTTTTATCAGCAATTTTCATAGTAATCTCTTCTTTAGTGCATTTGTTAATATTTAGGTTAAATATTTAATATTATGCTGAGCATAATACCTTGCTTTACCGAGTAATCAAGTCTATTTGATACCCTTTGCTCATGACCTAATTTGATGACCAGTCTTTACGACCATAGCAGTAAGATAACCACACTTAAAACAATAAGAAACATGCCTAGATATTCTTTTACGGTAACCGTTTCTTTAAATACACGATAAGTTAATGCCAAGGTAATAAAAAATTCAACCTGCCCCAATGCTTTTACATAGGCGGCATTTTGATAACTCGCTCCAGTAAACCAACCAATTGAACCTAATACACTGGTAATGCCAACAAATAAGCATAATCGCCAGTGCTTCATCATAAGGGGTAATTGTGATTTATCTTGGATATAAACATAAATGAGCGAAATAACCGATTGCACCGTGATCATAAACACCAAGGTGACCGCAGCACTAACCATTAAATCAGTATTAAGTGCCAAACTTGATTCACGAATAAGCAAGGTGGTAATAGCCAAACCAAGACCGGCAGCTAAACCATAACCCATGCCAATTAAACCTTGTGAATCAGCCAGAATATCTCTTAAGCTAAATCTCACTTTAGACACTAAGAATACACCCACAACACCGACAACAACACTAAACCAACCTAAGCCAGAAAGTGTCACGCCGAAAAGCAGAGCGCCAACAATAGCCACTTGAATCGCTTCAGTTTTGGCCAAACTCGTGGCAACAGCAAAGTTACGATAACGAAAAGCGGCGACTAAACACGCGGTGCCCCATATTTGCATCACACAAGCAATTAAGGCGTATTGTAAAAAATCGTTACTGAGTTCTGGCACTTCGACTTGTCTAAAATCAAGTATCCACCATAGATAAGCCCATGCAAAAGGTAAGGCAAAGAAATAGCGTACCCCCGTGGTGGCCATTGAATTGAGCTTACCCGATAACTGCTTTTGTCCTGCGGTTCTTACAGCCTGCATTGTGGCGGCTAATAAAGTGAAATAAATCCAAACGTCCAAAAATGTACCCTTTCCTATTTGTGATCAATAATCATTAGCTCACGGTCTCAGCATGAAATTCATACTGTTTATCTAAACTGCTGACCCCCAATCCACTGAGCTTTTTAACTTTAATTTGCACGCCAATGCGCTCTTTTAACGCATCAACATGGCTGATCACACCAATCATTTTGCCACTGGCGTTTAAGTTATCGAGTGCATCTAGTGCTACTTCAAGGGTATTATTATCTAACGTGCCAAAACCCTCATCGAGAAATAAGGAGTCGATACTGGTTTTATTGCTGACTAAATCAGACAATGCCAATGCTAACGCCAAACTTATCAAGAAGCTTTCACCGCCAGACAACGTTTTAATATCGCGAGCCGTATCTCCTTGCCACGTATCAACAACTTCAAGAGCCAAGGTATCGCTTTGTTGGCATTGCAGTTGATATCGACCAAAGAGACGTTCTAATTGTGCGTTGGCAAGATGAACTAAATTAGCGAGTGTTAAGCCTTGTGCAAACTTTCTAAATTTAGCGCCATCAGCTGAGCCAATGAGTGCATTAAGGTGACTAAGATCATCTAAGGAAAGTTGTGCTTGTTTAATTTTTTCGAGCAAAGATTGTTGTTGAGTTTTATTGGCTTTATCGTGGCTAATTTGTTGACTGAATTGACCTGTTTTTTGCTGACATTTTTTCAATGATTCTGACAAAACCATCAGATTATTTAACACTGATTCATCGACAAAATCAATGACGCCACTTTCACTTAACTCAGCTTTTTTAACAGCCAATTCAAGTGCTACTTTTTCGCCTTGAGCAATGATCACTTGTGCTTGTTTTTTGTTATCTAAAAGCTCATTAGAAAATTGAGTTAACTGCTGCTTTTTCTCTGGACTAATTAAGGCTAACAAAAATGTATTTTCGTCGCTGAATTGACTGCTAAAAAATAATGTTTCCCAATCATTTTTTACGCGTTCATTTTGTATTAATAAACTATCTAGTTGTAATTTAGCCGTACTCAATTGACCTTTATTTACCTGTTGCGTTGTTATTTTGTCATTATGCAAAGCATCGGTAATATCAAACGCACTTTCGTGTTCTTCCCTTTGAATATTTATACTTTTCCTTAAGATTACAGAGTCTTGCATATTTACATCATCAATTCCAAGTTCATTATAAATAGTTACGCGTAACGATGAATTGGTTAGTAACTCACTTTCTTGCTGACTTAACTGCGCTGTTATTTGGTTAACATGGCTTTGTTGCTGTTCAACTTGTTGCTTTAACAAACCAAGGTTACTTCCAAGGTTAATTAACTGTTCTTGTGCTGCTTGATGAGTATTTACAATACCTTGATATTCTTGCCCTTGTTTAACAACGGCAGCAAGCCAGTTATCATCAATACAAATTGACTTATAATGCTCATTACCTTTGTCACTGGGCAATGTTATTTCGGTGGTAGCTATGTCTGCTATTAATTGTGTATTTAGGGTAAACATTGCCTGTTGTTCTACGGCCAAATCGTTAATGATTTTTGCTTTAACATTATGCTGAGAATTACCTTGCTCTTGTAGTAAATTCAATTGGCTTTTATGGGTCGACAACTGTTTATCGACATGAATCGTTTGCTCAGCATTTTGTTGTTGAACATGACTTATTTCTTGCAGTTTTTGTTGCAAAAAAAGTAGTTCATCAAGCTGACTAAATGTACTATTTAATTGATGACTTAATAACGGCTCAACGTCTACATTTTGTAATGAAATATTCAGCCCATTTAGATTTATGATAACGAGTTGTTCAACATTCAACGGCTGCCAATTCTGCTCAATACTCTGTTGCTCTTTCACTATGCTTTGCAGTCGATTTTGCTGCATAGAGAGTTGTGCGGTAAGTTGTGCTTGCACGTTATTGAGTTTTTTACCCTGTGTTTCTAATGTCGTTAATTCATTATTGAGCAGTGATAAGCGATTTTGATGTTCATCACTATCCAATGCTTGATAGTCATTAATTGCCGGATGTTCAACAGAGCCACACAAAGGACAAGCTTCTTCTGGTTGAAGTCTTGCTCGGTGATCACTTAACGCCATAATAGTTTGTTGCTGAGCAAGTAACATTTCTACATCTTTTTTCTGTTGAGAGTTAGCACTATATCGTTGACGGAGTTGAGTTAGCCCTTGCTCTGTAGTGCTAAGTTGTTGCTTGTCTTCTACCTGCTGCACTAATAATGTTTGATGTTCTTGCGCTAAGACATGAAAACGTTGTGCTAACTGCACCGCTTGTTTTAACGTCAGTTGTTGGTTTTTCCTATCAATAATTGCTTGGTTAAGCACAGCCGCTAAGTCAGTATTGTTCACTTCAGCAAGCTTTTTAGGCTCAGTTTCTCTATCTATAAAATCTGTAAAAATCGCCTGAGCTGCTTGGTTACTTTGCACAAGTTGCTGTACTTGCTCAGCCGTTATTTGCTTTTCGCTATTGAGCCTGAGTAACTCGCCTTCACTATTAACTATCAGCTGTTGTTGCGCTTGTTGCTGCGACGCTAAGCCTGATAACGTTTGTTCAGCATTGTTTTGCTCAGTTAATAAGCGCTGAACATTAACTTGCTGTTGAGTTAATTGCTGATATTGATTTTGCCACAGGGGTAATTTTTCAGGCAATTGTTGTAAAGCTTGGTTATTGGCTAAGTACGTTTGTTGTTGCTGAACCGTTGTGAAGGCTTTTTGTTGTTCAGCTTCTGCTGCAAGTAAAGCTTCGTTATTTACGTTAAGTGCTTGGCGCTGTGTGGTAACGGCATTTTTTGTTTCTTGCACAGCAACTTGTTGATGAGTGATAGCATGTTCAAGGGGGTGAATTTTTTCATGCAAAGCTTGCTCAATCACTTTACGCTGTGTTTCAGCAACAAGGTGTTTCGATTTTAGCTGGCTTAGCGCTGTTTCGCTTACCACAACAGCTTTATCAACTATTGCTAGTTGTTCTGTTTGGCTGTTAACGTCTTTTAAGGTTTGCTGATATTGTTCACGAAAGTGAACCATTTTTTCATAAGGTGCACGAAGTGGCTCTGCCATTGTAGATTGGTTAAGTAAATCAAGCTCACTCTTAGCTAATTGCTCTTGCTCTTCGATTGCAGTCAGTTGTTGTTTAGCCGTTTGCTGTGCTTGCTCATTAGCTTTAAAATTCGAACACCAGGTTTTGACCAGTTGCGCTTGTTGTAACTGCTGGTTTAACTGTTTCTCTTCACTTATGGTTTGCTCTAATTGCTGCTCAAGTTCACTGACTTGCTCATCGTTGAGCAAGGTAACACCCTGGCTTTTGGCTTGTAATAACTTTAGCTCATCACTGGCACTGCGGTGATTATCAAAAACTTGCTTAGATATGTCGCCGTATATTTCAGTACCGGTAAGTTGTTCTAATAATTGTGCACGTTCATTAGCGGGGGCATTTAAAAAAGCGGCAAACTCCCCCTGAGAAAGCATCATTGATTTGGTGAAACGTGAAAAGTTAAGTCCGGTTAAATCGCTAATATCACTGCGAACCGTTCTAAGTTTGTCAGATACTATGGTGCCATCGAGTTTAGCTAACTCAGCAACCGGCTCTAATAAATTACCATCAAGCTTATTACGGGCTCGTTTTTGGCTCCAAAAGGCTCTATACCCCTGACCTTTCACCTCAAATTCGACTTCAGCCATGCAATGGCTGGTATGGCGTGTCATTAATTCATTTTGCTTCTTAGAGACACTTAAACGCGGTGTTTCATGATAAAGTGCTAAACAAATAGCATCGAGAATAGTGGTTTTACCTGCACCAGTAGGACCCGTAATAGCGAACAAACCATTGTTATCAAAAGGCGCTTCACTAAAATCTATTTTCCAACTGCCTTTGAGTGAATTGATGTTCTCAAAGCGTAAACTTAATATTCTCATAAATTTTGTTGCCCAACTTCTTCAAACTTGTCACTGCTAGTGCCACCGGTACTTTCACTATCACAAGAGCCATCTTGCTCTGTCAATTCAGATTTAGCTACTGACGTAGTTGATGACTTAGATTCTTTGCTATTTTTACTATCAACTTTTTTATCAACCACTGAATCAGTTTGTTTTTTCTCTGATGCTAGCTCAACGGAAAGCTCAGTAAACAATTGCTTTAAACGTACTTTACGCGCCACTTCTTCATCCGTTTGCCAATCTAGTTGTGATAATCGCGAATCAAAGACTTCGGCTAGAGATAACTCACTCAAGGTGCTGTTATCCTGTTGTGAAAGTTGAGCTTGTCGGCGTTGACGTGCCTTTTTACAACGACGAACCAACAATACTTCAAAAGGCATGTCACCGACCAATTCACTGACCCGTTGCGATAAATCGCTTAAGTGGTCGCCATTATCAATTTCAATATCAAGCCAAGCCTTAACACTCACAGGAATATTTTCCGCTGCTTGGCGTTTTTCAAATGCTAGCAGTGTTTGTTGAAGCGAAGTTTCAAGCTCATCTACCGATGTTTTCACCATGTATAGCGGTTGAAAACACGGCACAATAAACGCGTCAACTTGATTAAGTTTGCCTGAAGTAAACTCAACCATCAGCACACGTTTATCTTGCTTAGCTTCATCAAAACTTAAGGCAATAGGCGAGCCGCAATAGCGAATATGCTCTGATTTCGCCACCTGTTGTGCTCTATGAATATGGCCAAGAGCAATATAGTCCGCAGGGGGAAAGGCACTGGCCGGAAAGGCTTCTAACGAACCAATATAAATATCTCTAACGGAATCACTTTTACTGTCATTTATTGAAACGCCAAGCGCCGTTAAGTGACCGGTTGCTATAATGGGTACGGCAATGCCCTCGGCTTTTTCAAACGCGTCAGCTTGCTTTCGTGCCTGTTGATATAAATACTGATAATGGTCACTAATTGCTTGTTGTAAGCTCTGCTGCTTATCACTAGCCGACTGCCCTGCTCGACTTCTAATAACATCACGCGGACGGACAAAAGGAATAGCGCAAATAATGGCTGTGATTTTCCCGTCAGCATCATGTAATGGAAAAACTTGTTGTGAAAGTGCCTTCTCTTCGAGCGCATCTTCACTGAGTGACGCGGGTATTACCTGCGTAATAACACGAGTAGACAAACTCGCTAATACCGCTTGTGATTCAGACAACATTGCCACAGAGTCATGATTACCAGCCAAAATAATAAGTTGGCAATTGCTCCCTTGTAATCTCGCGATAAAATCAAAATACATTTCGCGGGCATAACTTGGCGGTGTTGAGGTATCAAAAATATCCCCCGCCACAATAATCGCATCAATGTTATGTAGGCTAACTTGTGCTAATAACCAGCTAAGAAATTGTTGATGTTCATTGGCGCGGCTTTTGCCGTAAAAATATTGGCCAAGATGCCAATCTGAGGTATGAATAATGCGCATAAAAACGGTAAGAGACTGTGCAATGGAGAATTGTTCATTAGTTTACCTGAACAGATAAACTAAGTGTAGTAACTGATATTTTATCTCGCTTCTTAGAGGAGAATTTATTTACCATATTCGTTAACGAATTCGAGAAATGCTCTATCGGCTAGCGACAAATAACCATTTTTCCGCCAAGCCATGGCAATATTCAGATAGACAGGCTCTTCAAACGGAATAGCAACAACGCCTTTTTCATGGTCTGTCACCAGCTCCAGTAATGCTGATATTGAAAAATCATGTCGCACTATATTTAACATCATCGGCAACAGGTTTGTTTCGAAGGATATCTTCGGGGTGAAATTATATTTTTGACAGATGTCATCAATAAATTCCCGATGGAAATATCCCGCCTTAAACATCACAAGTTCTTCTTTAAAGAAGTCGACAAATTTCATGCAGGGTTGTGCCGCTAAATGATGTTCTTCGCTAACCACTGCCACCATTTGAGAGGTGATTAAGTGCTCAGTTTCAAGACGTTCTGGCACATCTTCGTTATGTATAACACCTAAATCTAATTCACCATCTAGCAACATTTGGCGAATAGATTGTGTGCCTGCTTCAATAATAGTGAGCTTAAGATTAGGATATTTACTTTTAAATCCCATTAATATTTCAGGAAAAAAGTAAGAGCCCAACATACTAGGAACCCCTAGTTTTACTTCGCCTTTTTCAAGCCCTTTTAACTCAGCCATTGCAATATTAGCGTCGTTAATTTGCTGCAAAACAAGTCGAGCATGTCCAAGCAAAACTTCACCTTCATGGGTAAGGGTAACTTTTCGTTCATTTCGATGAAATAAAGGCAGATCTAATTGCTGTTCTAGTTTTTTTATAGCAACACTTAATGCCGGCTGGGCAATGTGTAATTGCTCAGCCGCACGAGTGAAATTCTCTGTTTCAACTAGTTTAACAAAGTAAGTCAATAAACGTGTATTCATAGCTATAACCTTAAACTATAGAGTTGATAGTTATTATATATTTTAATTATTGATGTAATATTGCTACTATTTTATCAATTCGTCAAATAGTACTCGTCATTAAGTATTCTCCCATGATTGAAATAAAAACAGCTGCTTACCGCCGTGCAAGCTTTGCCTTAGCCTTAGGATCTTTCCTCGTATTTTGTAACTTGTACATGTTCCAACCTATGTTGCCCTTGATGGCTGAAAAATTTAACGCCAGTGCCATTGAAATTAACTGGTTACTGGCGGCAAGTACCCTAACCTTAGCGCTAACGCTTGTGCCATGGGCTATTGGTTCAGAAATGATTGGCCGTCGTAAGGTGATGATGCTGAGTCTTTTCCTATTGCCGTTTGCTGGTATGGCAATGTTACTGACAGATTCACTGCTGATGTTAACGTTAGCCCGCGGGCTAATGGGTATATCTCTGGCAGGATTTGCCGCCGTTGCTGTAGCCTACATGGCTGAGGAATTCACCCCGAAAGCCTTGATGCTTGCCATAGGAGGTTATATTAGTGCGAATTCATTAGGGGGGATTACTGGGCGTTTATACGGCGGTTTTGTCACTGAGTATTGGGGCTGGGAAGTGGCGGTTATTGGTATGGCTATTGCCAGTTTATTCGGCGCGTTATTAGTTAACCAACTGTTACCTGAACAACAATATTTCACTCCGAAAAAAGGACAATTCCGTAACCATAACCGAAATGTTATTAGTCACTTAAAGCAGCGTAAATTATGGTTAGCGATGATGATTGGTGGACTGAATTTTGCTTTGTTCGTTAATCTTTATACGGTAATGGGATTTCGTCTTGTTGCGCCGCCCTATTCACTGTCTATCAGCTTAACCTCGATGATTTTTTTGTGTTATCTCACCGGTACCATTACGGCAAAGTTGAGTGGTAGGTGGAGCCAAGTTTACAGCCCAATCTATGGCATGGTATTAGGGACAACGGTAAGTGTGATAGGCATGTGGATCGCCAGTTATGATTCTCTGTATACCATGATTATTGGCCTATTATTGATTAGTTCTGGCGCTTTTTTCACCCACTCACTTGCCTATGCCTGGGTAAGTCAAAAAGCGGATACAGCGAAAGCTACAGCAACGGCGTTATACCTAGTGCATTATTACGTTGGCGGTAGTCTAGGTGGTTTTTACTTAATTGCCTGTTGGCAATATGGCGCCTGGCATGGAGTACTTGTTGGTGGCATGGTACTTTATAGTTTAATTTATCTGCTGTGTTGGCTTTTACACCGCTGTACAGTGTCTCAACGCAAAGAAGATGAAATAGCAGCGTTAAAAGAAACACACCCTGTCGTTTAATGATTATTATCCTTTTTTCTACACTTTAGGGCACTGCAATAGATTATCGGATTTCTAAATCAGGTAACCAACGTTGCACACGCTCTATTTCATCTCGTAAGTCTTCAGAGTAAAAAGGTGTATCTAAATCTTCAGGTGGTGCTGCGAGCAAGTTAAGATCTATTGCTTGTGCTTCACCTAAAATAACATCTTCTTTAATCATCAAAGCATAATAAACGCCATTCCAGAAGTTAGCACCAAACTCATTTTTTTTCTTAAACATAAAGAGCAAGTCATGCTCTAACCAGCGTAAATCACTAATTGTTAAGGTATGCGGTTGTTTGTAGGGATATCTGATATGACACCAAAGCTCAGGCCCTTCGAGACATTTCATCTCTTTCATAGACAAAAAATAATCTTTAAAACGAGTATGATCAATATGTAATTGATACTGAATATTGTTAGCCGTAGGTATAAATTCAATACTGCCAATGGCTATACGCTGACCTTCTTTAGTGAGTAAGTTTATTGTTTTTGTACCGCTTAATACCGAAGCACTATAACTGACGGATGAAACTAAAGTAGCGAGTATCAATGCACTGGTGAGAAAAAACTTCATGACTGTAGACATCTTAATACTCCAATTATAGGCTGGCTTGATACTATATCAGCTTACCTTCTGATGAGTTTAAGTCCATGCCACTTAAGTAGGATTTTTTTGATGGCAACACTTTTTTGATGACAATAAATAGTACTATCGCGTTGAGCATTACCAGTACTAATGTCTCGTTATGCTTTTTATCACATCGCTTTGCTTTTACTTATGTTACTTAGAAAAACACCTTCAACAAGGCAAAAACACTCATACCGAATATGACAACGGCCAGGGTATTTTTTATCAATAGACTAAATATCACTGTCGCTACACCTGCGATTAAAAAGGGACTGGTAATAAAATCAATACCGCTCTCCTGATGCCCTAAAAATACAATAGGTACCCACATCGCTGTCATAACAGAGGGTGCGGTATAGCTGAGTAATCGGGTTACTTTTGGTCCAAGCTTAAAAGAGACCGTTTTTGAAAAAAAGAAATATCGACATGAAAAGGTGATGCCTGCCATGCCGGCTAAAGCTAACCAAAAATCATTCATTAATACTCTCCTTGTCTTTCGTTAAATAACCACAAATCATGCCTATAAAGGTTGCCGCGATCAGCGCATATTCTTTCATAAAGATTGAAAGAATAATGGCACTTAAACCACTTGTGACCACTGATACCAAGGTAGATCTATTTTTAATGAGCGGAATGACTATCGCGATGAATGTTGCCGCAATAGCAAACTCAAGCCCTAAATGTTCTAGGTTTGGGATATGTTGCCCGGCAACGATTCCAGCAAAGGTTGAAATGTTCCAAATGACATAAAAGGTAATACCAGAACTAAGAGCATAAACAGGACTAAATCTTTTATTTTTCACTATATGAGCACAGGTTACCGCAAACATTTCATCGGTGAGAAAAAAGGCAATACTGCAACGAAGTCCGAAAGAGCTTTTTCTCACGTGCTCTCGAAAAACAGCTGAATAAAGTAAGTGTCGAGAACTAATAACAAAGGTTGATGAAAACATTGAAGATAACGAGCCTACAGCGCCCATAATAGTGAGTGCTGCTAATTGTGCCGCCCCTGCAAAGATTAACAATGACATTAATTGAGCTTGTAACGGTGTAAGACCTACATTAATAGCTAAAGAGCCACAAAGTACTCCCCATGGCACGACAGCGAGTGAAAGCGGGAATATTGCAACAATTGCTTGCTTCATTGTTTGAAAATCGCTTGAGACAGACTCCCCCGCGATAGCGGTTTTACTTGGCATTAAAACACTCCTTCTAGATTTTGAAAGAGTTTACAGGGGAATCGTTTTCAGTTCTTGTACAAAACTGCTTGTTTTTGAAACTTGCTTGGCGAAGTACCTAAGGCTTTTTTAAAGTGTCTATTAAAATGGCTTTGGTCATGAAAGCCACAATCACTCGCCACCATAACGGGTTTCACACCCGCTTTAAGTAACGTTTTCGCTTTTTTTAATCTGGCCTGTATCTGGTAGCTGTGCGGGGCAAGATCGAACATTTTTTTGAATTGTCTAATAAAGTGGTATTGACTTAACCCTGCAATTATCGCCAATTGTTTCAACGATATATCCTCAGCGGGATAGAAATCTAAATACTCTTTTACCCGTAGCAGTTTTGCTTTACTGCCTGAAATATCTTTTGGCACATGGCGAAGTGATGAATGCCTTAAGGTTAACCTTAACATCAAGCTATACATGATAGTTTCTGTTAGTAGCTGCGAAGCATTGTTATCTACTTGATTAAATAACAGCCTTAATTGGTCTGTTAATAACGCGTCGTTTATGACTGAAGAACTGAAATACGGCGCAAATTTTCCCTTATCATAGAGGTCATTACTGATATTTTCAAAATGTTCGGGCAAAGGATACATTGCACGATATTGCCAGCCGCCAGATGAAGCAGATTCACCCGTGTGTACATCGTCGGCATTAACCAAAATAATAGAATTAGTATCGGCTGTATGAATTTCACCACTACGGTAAAAGCGTTGCGCACCTTTTTCAATGACACCTATAGTATAACCTTCATGAACGTGTTTAGAAAACGCCTGCCCCTTATAATCGGCGCGAACCATTTCAACGCCTCCATAGGCATTGGCAAGAGTAAAGTCGGCTTTTTCTTGTGTTTTATTATCCATAGCTAGCAATTAAGTTTCATTGTTAAAAAATAGTACAATATTGCTGTTATTTATCACAGCTATTTGCAGCTTTTATCAAGCTTAATGAACCCTAGAGTATTTTTGAAGCTGAAGTCGAAGCTGAATTTAAAACCAGAATGACGAAGCTAACTTACGAAACTGATTTACGAAACTAACTTACGGACTAATGAATTGTCCGTTTTTGAATATCCCACAGACTTCCTTTCCAATTAGAAATAGTGCCAGACGCTTCACAGGTGTCGCAATGCCATTCAATTATATTCATTGAGCTACAGGATGCTTCAATGCTCCCCTCACAAGACAGCTCAGTCCCTCGGGTATTGCAATTTAAATCAACCTCAATGAGTGGCTGTTCGATATTCTCAGAAACCGATAACACTATCTTAGTCAGAAATTTGAATACCCTTTTTGCTTGTTTCGTGAGCGCTAGTACCTCGCCCTTTTCGTCAAGAAACTGTTTAAAGTCTACTTTTAGAATCATATTTTCCAACCTTAGAATGCTTATGCTCTTTAAACAGCCAACTGTCTCGCCTTTTAAACGACTTATTATGCCGAATTCTACTTATTTAGGTTTTTCTTCGTGAACAAGCATGTTCATGAATTTTGTAAACCGCCTTAGTCTAGTTTCCGGTTTCTTTGCACTTATCAATCCGTACGCGATAGCATAACGACTCGATTTATTGAGCGTTTCAAAAAACTCTTTAACATTCGGCTTGCTCTCCAGTGCAGCTAGGAAATCCGCAGGCACTTCCATTTCACTTACTATATAGGCGTTTTCCCAACGACCGTCTGCTTTTGCCGCACGAATATGCACGAGCCCTGATTCCATCATCCGGCCCTCACTTATCAAACGCTGTGAATGCTCGGTGTTCCTTTTAGACCAGTTGCTTCGCGTTTTTCTAGGAGTAATCCGCTGGAGATAGGCTTGGTCATCGATTGACTTCTTAATACCGTCGATCCAACCCCAACATAGAGACTCGATCACGACATCATGCCAAGTAACGCTCTCAATCCCAGTATTTTTCTTGTATATCTTCACCCATAGTTCACTTTCAGAGGCATTATTCACCTTGAACCACTGTCCGAGAGCTTTCGGTGTGGTAAATGTCATGATTTTCAATGGATCTGGTTTAGGCATGAAGTTGGATTCTCTTTGATATATCGCTTTGTTCAGAGGCAAAAAATTGTTAGCTAAAATGTTTGAAGAACGAAAAACAGCCGACTATAATTTTTCCGTTTTATATTCTTATTTGTTATAGGTTTAGTTATCTACCTTTATTAAACTGCCTTTCGCATGGAATACCATCATGATCACCATCCATTTTGGTATTAGGGCAATGTTCGATGAAAAACTTAGCTTCAGCATAAGATTTCATTTGCGAACAATGCTGCCTGCCGTCGCATTTAAATTTGGTATTATGCTGCTGCTTTTTAGTAATCGCTTTTTTTTCTGAAACCTTAGCATTCTGGTTAGCGGTACTTGTTGCGGAAAAAGCTACGATACAGAAGAGGCTAATTAGGAATGAAATTTTCAATGTGCACCATCCTTGTGAAAACTTAACAGTTTATTATGAGAAAAATTCCTTCTTTCTAGAAGATGGGATAAATCGTCCATAATTTATAATAGAAAGAGATTACTTTATTGTTATAGATAGATCAATGAGTTAAAAATACAAACGTAAGTGGTTCATGTATGAAAGCAGGAAATTTTCACTCTTGTCATTCTATTTTCCATCATAAAAAAGGGTAACTTGCGTTACCCCTCGTTCTAATATTTTAGCCATGGCATTTATCAATAAAAATGTTCTACAAACACACTAGCCCAAATTAATATTGCAATGATGACGCTCACCATCACAGCCAAAGAGCCTAGGTCTTTTGCCAAACCAGAAAGGGGATGAATCTCCAGACTAATTCTATCAACTACCGCTTCAATAGCTGTGTTGATAATTTCTGCCAACAGTACTACTAATAATGCACACCACAGCGAAACATACTCTAATAACGAGAATGGAAAAAATAAACTACAGGCAACCAGCACAACAGAAAGCCAACACTCTTGTTTAAAAGCAGCTTCATTTACTATCAACCATTTAAAAGCTCTTAGTGAATGTCCTGCTGCAAGGTATATTCGTTTTATCCCCGTAGGCTTTTGTTTAAGATTCATGAACTAGCTCCTGTTGATTATTATTGGCATTAGGTTTGGGATTAGGAAAATGCAAGGTACGAAAAACTACTGCGGCTATCAAACAAATGATCAACCATGACAACGTCATCGTGGTTAGTGTATGACTTAAGAAGTGATCTCCTATAAGCATCTTATAAATGCCCATAACCCAGCCAATAGAAGCAGCAACAACTACCGCAATATATTGGTATTTAGCTCGATAAAATAAAAAGAGTAATGACATTAAGGCAAAACCGCCACTGGCATGGCCGGCGGGAAAACACTTGTATTTTTTAGTTGATTCAAATGATTCAGGCATTAATTCAAACGCCTTAACATAAGGGACATCGCCTCCATATAATTCGATTTGCGCAGGACATGCTCCATTGGTGGTTGCTTTTAACCCGCCGATGACTGATGGCACTATAATCAGAGAGAAAATAACCACTAATAATCGCTTTTGAAAGTGCTTAGCGTACTTGCGCCTACAAGAGATAAAGTAAAAAGCGATGAGTGAAAGTGCCAACAAGATTATGCTGTATTTAGGAAACAAATAAAAAACAAAGCGATAAGGCTCTTCATATTTGTCAATTATCCACGTTTGGTTGGATGCATTGAAGAATAAGTTTTGCACCCAAATATCGCTATTTGTTGTTTCAAATAAGAAAGCAATAAGCGTTAATGCATACATTGAATAGAGAATATGCTTACTCAAGTTCATAACAATTCTCCATTTGCAACGTGTTTCCTACCACGACTTCTATGGTCGAGTGATGAATACCGTATTGTGCCGCGAGCAGATCCTTAATTGGCGTAAGGTCTTGAACATGTTCCATTGTTTTTAGATTAACACTTGTTTCTAAAAATACCTCGCTATCATCTAGTTGCCACACATGAATGTGTCTTACTTTATCAACATTTTCGATTGATTCGATATCCTTGCAAAGCTTGTCGATATCTATATCAACGGGTACTGCTTGCATTAAGATTCGAATGCTTTGCTTCGCTAAAATAATACCGTGGTACACCACATAAACAGAGATCAATATGGTTGCCAACAAATCAACAACATACCATTGGTATAAAATAATCAAACTTCCCGCAACAATAACAACCACAGAAGCAAAGGCATCGGATAAATTATGAATAAATGCAGCTTTTAAATTCAAATTATTCTTCGCACCTGCTTGATAGGTTAACCACGCTGTTATGGAATCAATCACCAAGGCTATTGACGCAATCCAAACGACAATCCAACCATCAATTGGTTGGGGATTAAAATACTTCTCGATTGCTGCATAAATGAGATAGATACCTAGAATAATAAGGGTTGTACTGTTAATTAACGCGCCTATTATTTCAGCCCGTTTAAAACCGAAAGTCATCTGGCTATTAGCAGGTTTTCTTGCAATTTTTCTCGCTACAATCGCAATAACTATTGCTCCTGCATCGCTTAAATTATGAAGCGCATCAGCAATCAAAGATAAACTACCAGAAAAAATCCCTCCGATGATTTGGGCTACGGTAAGTAAAATATTGATAAATACTGCCATGCTTAATTTTCCATCATGGCTATGAGCATGTGAATGGCTATGTGTGTGGTTGCTATCTGACATTTATTCTTCCCCTTGCATAACGAATAAAGGTGACAGTTCATCTAAAGATATTGGCATGTCGGTACTGATGTTTAAGGCGTGTAACAAAGAAGAAGAAAATGCATCGTGTGAATTTTTTTTCTTACTTTGTTTTACCGTACTTTCCACATCAATGTGCGATGAAGAGCCAAACCAAGCGATTAACGGGACGTGGGTTTGTTCTTCTGGCGCCAACATATAAGGCATACCATGCAAATATAATCCATTTTCACCTAACGACTCGCCATGATCACCGATATAAAACATAGCTGTTTCAAAGTTATTATTATTTTCTTCTAATAAATTAATGGTTTCATTTATAAAGTTATCGGTATAAAGAATAGCGTTATCATAAGCATTGACTATTTCACTGGTTTCACAAGCAGAGAGTTCACTTGTTTGACATGCTGGGGTAAATTTTTCAAAGTCTTTGGGGTATCGTTTGTAATACGCGGGTCCATGATTACCCATTTGATGAAGAACAATGAGTACACTGCCCTCTTGCTCATCAATATAACGTTGTAAACCGCCTAGCATGCCAATATCACGACACTCTAGATCGCACACTGAGTTTACCTCAGGGGATTTGAAATTTTGATACTCAACACGATCAGCAACGCCCTTTGAGTTAGAATTGTTGTCCCGCCAAAGCACGCTTACACCTGCTTTAGCAATAACATCCAATACGTTTTGCGTTCTACGTGCTTTTTTATTATCAAATGACTCTCGATTTTCAAATGAAAACATACAAGGGACAGAGATAGCCGTTGATGTGCCACAAGCATAGAATTCGTCAAAACTTATTAAGTTATTTCTTTGAGCTAATAAAGGGGTAGTCTCTCGCTCATAACCATTTAAAGAAAGGTTTCCTGCATGCACCGTTTCACCAACAATCACAATATACAATTTTTTGTGCGATTTATCATCAGTATCACTGGCAGCGTTTACCACCATTAAAAAATCGTTATTTTCCTCTGGCTCTAATATTTCTTTGACGACAAAACCCGCAGAGTAAATGGGGTAAATTGGATTCAAGTAAAATCTCAGTGGCTTATGCTCTCTAAAAAAATTAGTGAATTGAGCACTGAAAATGTAGAGTGAAATAGTGATTACGCCAAGCGCGATAATAGTGTTGCTTAGCTGTAGCCAACTATTTATCTTCCATGAAAACTTATCAAGACTAACAAGGTAAAGACAAATTATTGGTAAGATAGCGAATAAAAAAATGTTTAAAATAAACGCGAATGAAACTAAGTCAATTGCTTCATCAACATTTGTTTCAACAATATTTTGGATCATTACGTTATCGATAATGGTGCCAAAACTGTCGGTAAAATAACCCGCTGAGGCAGAAAATAGTAGCAGTACACTCAGTATGATGCGAACAGGAATTATGATACTGAGGCATGACACTATGATGGTTAACACGCTCATTACGACTAAGGTAAGCGCAATAATAAAGCCTTGATTATCCTGCCAAGGGTATACTGAATTAACTTGCTCAAAAAATGCTGTATTCCCCGTTGCTACTATAAATAGTACTGTGGCAATAATAAGCAGGTTCGGCGAACAATTGAAAAAAGACAACTTTTTCATCATTATTCTCTAAATTTAGGATGCAGAAATTCGAAGCTAACAAAAGCCTAACATTGAATCTCTGCATCGAGTGAAAATGACTAGCTAAGCGTTATTTCCTTATCAACAACTTAGCTAGTAGGATTTATAGTGCTATCAACTTAGTTACTTACTTTGTTAATTTGTAAGTTAATGAGTAAGTAACTAAGTCATCTAGAGCGTTAGTCTCTAAGTTCCTTGATTTTCGCCTTTGAAAACCAGGCATATAAAACCGGTAAAACAAACAAGGTTAATAACGTTGCGGTAACCAAGCCGCCGACAATGACACTGGCAAGTGGTCGTTGAATTTCAGCACCAACACCATTAGACATTAACATAGGGATCAAACCTAACGCCGAGGTAATCGCCGTCATTAATACCGGACGTAACCGCGATACCGCGCCATCAAAAACAGCTTTTGAGGTATCAATACCATCTTTAACCAGCTGATTAATACTTTCTACCATCACCACACCGTTGAGTACGGCAACCCCAAATAAGGTGATAAAACCAACCGAACTCGGCACTGATAAGTATTGACCTGAAATATACAGCGAGAAGATACCGCCAATAACCGCCAATGGTACATTCACTAAAATCAGCATGGCTTGACCAACAGAGCCAAAGGCAAAATAAAGCAGTAAAGCAATTAACGCCAGTGATAACGGTACTACCACAGAAAGTCGCTGTTGTGCGCGTTGTTGGTTTTCAAACTGACCACCAATAACCACAGAATAACCTGCTGGCAAGTCCACTTTATTGGCAATGGTTTCACGAATATCAGCAACCACACTGCCCATGTCACGGCCTTGTACATTGGCTTGAATAACTACACGTCTTTGCACGTCATCACGGCGTACTTGTGGTGGACCTGATTCAAAACTAACGGTAGCAATATCACCTAAACGCACCCAAGCACCTGTGGGTGATTGTATTCTTAAATCAGCAATAGCTTCCTGGTTATCACGATATTTTTCTTCAATGCGTACATAAATATCGTAACGTTCATTACCATTGATTATTTGGCCAGCACTGACACCGCCAATACCGTTTTTAACCACAGCCATCACATCGCCAACAGATAAACCGAAACGTGACAATTGCTGTCTTTTCGGTTTGATCACTAATTGCGCTTCACCCGCGATTTGCTCTAGCGCAACATCTCTAGCACCGTCAATTTGTTTGATTGCCGCTTCAATCTCTTGTCCTTTAGTCGCCAGCATAGCTAACTCTGGACCAAACAGTTTAATGGCAAGTTGCGCTTTTACGCCAGAAAGTAACTCATCTACACGCGTCGCTATGGGTTGTGAAAAGTTAAGCAACAACCCTGGGAACTGTTCAAGTTTCTCTTCCATCAAACCTTGTAATTCAACGCGATTTTCGGCACTAGTCCATTCTGAAACAGGTTTTAAACCAATGTATATTTCAATGTTATTCACTGGCTCTGGATCACCGCCGATTTCAGCACGACCAATTCGACTTAGGGTATATTCTACTTCTGGGAATTCCATTAACTTTGCTTCAAGAATTGGCGCAACCGACAAGGCTGTTTCTAAACTGGCTGAAGGGGCTAACGTCGCTCTTAGGTTAATAGTGCCTTCTTCTAGTTCTGGTACAAATTCGGTACCGATTTGAGGTACTAAAGAGGCGGCAGCAACAAGCAATAAAACTGAAGCAGCAATAACCACTTTAGTATGTTTCATCGCGGCTTTAAGGCCTTTGCGATAAAGCTTGTCTAATGGTTTTAAAACAAAACTTTCTCTTTCTTTCACCCCTTTTTTAAACATAAACGTTGCTAAGGCTGGCACAACAAACAATGCAA
The DNA here is from genome assembly GCA_002163005.1 of Colwellia psychrerythraea. GTDB lineage: Bacteria > Pseudomonadota > Gammaproteobacteria > Enterobacterales > Alteromonadaceae > Colwellia > Colwellia psychrerythraea_C. The sequence continues at coordinate 28,891 of MAAF01000078.1, forward strand.
CTAAAATAGCCGAGATAACCGCTAAAATAATACTGATAGCCATCGGCTGGAACAGTTTCGCTTCAACACCTTCAAAACTAAATAATGGTGTGAATACCACTAAAATAATGGAAGCAGCAAAAAATACCGGACGCGCGACTTCTTTCCCTGCTTCTTTTAACCGTAAAGGAATACCTGCTTCATCGTGTTCTACATCATGCGGATCAAAAATAGGTGAGCCAGCGTCTGTACTCGTGTTTCTCTCCTGCGCATTTTTATAGTGCGCTGAATCAGGTCTATTAAGATGTTTGAACATATTTTCAACCATCACCACTGAGCCGTCGACCAACATACCGATAGCAACCGCAATACCGCCTAATGACATTAAGTTAGCCGATAAACCTATCCAAGACATCACCATTAACGCAATAGCGATTGAAATTGGAATGGAAATTAACACTAAAAAAGTTGCTCGCAAGTTCATTAAAAACAGTGCAAGTACTATGGCGATAAAAATAAACGCCAGCGCTAATGCTTCCACCACGGTATCAACCGCTTTGGTAATTAAATCAGCTTGGTCGTAGAAAGGTTCAAACCGTACTCCTTCAGGTAGTGCTTGGTTGATCATAGGAATACGTGCACTAATACCGTCAATGGTGGCTTTAGTATTTGCACCCATACGTTTTAATACTATGCCTGAAACCACTTCACCTAAGTTTTCGATATTACCTTGTGCATCTCTGCGCGTCATAGTTACCGCGCCTTGGCGAATTTCACTGCCCAGTGAAACCTTAGCAACATCGTCAATAGTCACCACAGTACCATCAACCGTTTTAACCGGTACTTGTCTGATATCGGCTAAACCTGCTTCGCCGCTATTAAACCAACCTGTACCACGAATAACTAACTGCTCTTGTCCGCGGTTCATATACCAACCACCCACATTGGCATTATTGTTATCAAGTGCAGTAACAATATCGTCTTGCGTTAACTGATATGACAACAACTTGCTCGGCTCAATGTTGACTTGATACTGTCTGACATTGCCGCCAAAAGATAAGACGTCAGTAACACCGTCAACTGGCATAACCAGTAACTTCACTATCCAATCGTTTAAACTTCTTAAGGTCATAGAATCATAACCAGAATCTTTATCTGCAATTAACAAGTACTGGAAAACTTGACCCAAACCCGACGTATTTGGTCCCATTGCTGGAGTACCAACGCCTTGAGGGATCAATTCTTTCGCCGCTTGCAAACGTTCAAATACTAATTGACGAGCAAAGTAAATGTCGGTGCCTTCTTTGAAAACAACGGTAACACCCGATAAACCCGTTTTTGAAATAGAACGTACTTGCTCTACATCTGGCAACGCATACATTACGGCTTCAATCGGATAAGTAATTAGCTGTTCAACTTCTTCGGCAGCTAAACCCGGTGCTTCAGTATTTACCGCTACCTGAACATTCGTCACGTCAGGGAAAGCATCTAAATTTAATTTGGGGATCACCATAATAGATGCCGCCATAGTAGCGATCAGTGCGATGATCACTAACAGTCGATTATTGATCGACCAATCAATCATTTTATTAAACATAATCTTATTCCTCCCTAGTGGCCATGCGGATCAAATCCGCCTTTTGCTATTTCTGACGCAACAAAAAATGCACCTTTTGTCACCACACGGGTATTAGGCGCAATACCGATAATTTGACGGTAATTGCCTAATGGCTGGCCTAATTCAACTTCAACGGCTTTAAATTCACCGGGATGGTCTTCAACAAATACCGTCCAATCACCATCTGCACCACGCATTAATGCAGTTTCTGGTACCGCTATTACTGGAGCTTGGGTATCAAATTGAAAATTAACATTAACAAACATGCCTGAATGCAAACTGTCGTCGGTATTTTCAACCGACAATCTAACGATTCGGGTACGCGTACTTGGATCAATGGTATGTGCTTCTTGAATGACCTTGGCCTCATGCACTTGTCCAGCAAACTCAACTTTTGCTATGGTGCCAATGGGAAGACTTAACTTTTTATTTGGCGAAACACGCGCTTCAACCCATAAGTCTTTTTCATCGGCCAACACCATTACTTTTTCGCCTGCAGGCACGCGTTGCCCTTGTGAGAAATCATCACTTAATACCACGCCTGAACGCTGAGCAACTAAGGTATATTCGCCAAGATTTGATGAGTTGTTTTTCACAATATCTTTAATGGCTGCTTTCGTTAAACCAAAGGCGGTTAATCGACCATAGGCAGAAATGTAATCTGTTTCACTGGCTAATAAACGGCTTTCACTGACCGTACCAAGACCCAATTTTTTAGTTCGCTGCCAGTCACTGTAAGCTACACGATATTCTGCTTGTGCTTCTGCCATTGATTCACTAAATAAAGTAACTAATGCCTGACCTTTAGTTACATGCTCGCCCAAAATAGCGTGACGACTGATCACTACCGATTCAGTTCGCGGTGACACTATATAACTGGTGTAACCATTCGCTTTTATTTCCCCAGGTGCATAAACACTTTTAGCAAAAATTTGTGGTGTTAACCTAGTTACTTTGATGTTAGCTAATGCCATTTTTTCAGGAGTAAAACTTATGCCTTCTTCATGTTCTTCTTCACTCTTTTGTTCACTATTTGTTTCACTGCCATGGCCGTGACCATCATCAGCTTTCTCTTCTTTACCATGCGCTTCTTTGCTTTCATTACTGCCGTGATCATGAGCACTTTCGCCATGTGCTTCTTCAGTTTCAGCTTCATGATTATGTTCAGTTTTTACTACGGTTGATTGCTCTTTCAACGGCGTACTTTCAAGCGCTGCATCGCTGTAAGAATACACTGTGGTAGACGCGATAGCTAAGCTGGTGAATATACTGCTTAAGGTAATGAGTTTTATTGTTCTTGCTATTTTTTTAGATGTTTTGTCAGTTATTTTATTTTTCATTTTTAATTCCAAATTCTTTGACAACGTACGCTTATCGAAACAGCGTAAGATGAGATAACAGGTTTAGTTTAATAGCTGAGTGCCATATTTAATTGACCTACATTGAGTAGCCATTGCACTTCACTTATTTTGAACTGGGCTTGTAATTCAATGCCCGCGTATAAACCTTCTGCTCGTTGTTGTAACGCTAATAAATAATCAGCCGTATTTAAATCACCTACTTGCCATTGCTTTTCCAATAACTGCGCACTGTGTTCACCACGCCCTTGCATTAATTGTTGCCAACGAGCAAGATATTTTTTATTAGAGATTAATGACGCGGTACTCGCCTGTATCAAATACTTTTGCTTACGCATTACTGAACGAAAATTCGCTTCTGCTGCGATAGCTTGTTGATTTTTGGCTTTTGCGTTGGCTTGGTGATCATTACGAATATTTAGTGGCATGGAGAAAGTCACGCCAACAACATTATCGACATCATTTTTTCCGGCACTAATACCAATAGTGGGATCAGCTTTGGTTTCAAGCATGGCATATTGAGCTTTGCTTTTTTGTATCTGCCATAGCGCTTGAGAGGCTAATACTTGAGGGTGCTGCGTTAACCACTGTTCAGCTACTTGAAAGTTTGTCACGCCCAAGCCCTGCCTTGGATATGCTTGGGTGTCAGGACGCCAATCAGGCAGTAACTCATTAACTTCAGCCTGCGCTTGTGTTAACTGCGCTTGTATTTGGGCCGTTGTATTGAGTAATTGCGACAAATTCAAAAACGTTAGCTCCGCATCAACCGGACCGAGATCGCCAGCTTTTTGCCTTTTAGTAACAATTTTCAGAAGAATGTCTAATTGTTGCTCTTGTTCAAAAGCAAGTGACGACTTGTCCATAGCAAGTTGCCAGTTAATTAATGCTTTTAATGCTTGGGCTTTTTTGCGCGCTACCGCATAAGTAAACTGTTTACTGGCAGCGGTTATTATTTTATCGCCGATGGCAGCATTAACAGCCTGCTTATCCCACAAATCAATAGTTTGACTAATACCTATATTAAAGTTATTGCCGTCACCTTCTCGCTCAAAACCGGTGGATAATTCAGGGTTATATAGGGGTAATTTACTGCCTTGTGCTTTTGAAAATTCAGCATTCATGAGCTCACGCGCTGAAACAATATCAGGATGCTTATTGATTTGCCGGTCGAGCCAATCACTTGATAAAATTGGTTTAGCAAAAGCAAAGCAACTTACAGACAAACTTGCCGATAAGCCGATAAATAATACGACTCCAGCAGATTTTGCTGAGAAAAATTTCATAATAATCTCTTAATTCAATAATTAAATGCCGCAACTAAACCAAGATAAACTCACTAGGCTAACTTCAATTGAATTAAGCTAGGGGCTAGTTAAGAATAAATCTGTTACGGGTATAGTTTTAAAATTAAATTAAGATATTGGGGGGCGTATAGGTTCTTCGGTGAAGATTTTGTCTACATTATCGCTATAAAAATACTGATTTGTGATGATAAATTCAGGGGTCGGTAGCGTAGATTTATTCGTTGCAACCCACTGAGTGTGAGTGCCTTGACAGTGACCACAATGATGGCAATCTTTAATATTATGTTCAGTGTCAGATGATTCATCGAAAAGTTCGACATCATCACTATCATGGGAATGTTCTGTTTGAATATGTTGAGAATCGACTACATGATTTTCGTCTGAATCAGCTACAGCAGCATACGATTGCAATGCAACCAATATTACTAATATTAAGCCAATCCAAGTGTTTTTCATCTGTAGCGTATACTCTACTATTAAGAATCTTCGAGGCTTATGCTAATCAAAAAAGTTAGCCTAGTCAATAAAGTTGAAGGGCATCGTTACACTTTATAACAATATGAAAAAGGTAACTTTCGTTAGCCTTTTATTGCAGCTGTTGCTTATCAATAACTTAAATCGACAGTTTTAATTGTCTTATTTAATCAAACAGTTAACTAATTATTTATCAAATTAAAGTGGTGTAGCTTACAAGTTTAACGTGACACCTGATGCTACTTAATCCCCGTATATATCAAAGTCCTTTAGCAGGAACCGTAAATTTATAGCTTTCATTGTTGCTATTTTTCGGAGGACGACAATAATATATAGTTCCAATATTGCTACATAATATTAACAATTAGATTGAACTCTAAGTGAAAATAAAATATAAAACTGTCATATTAAATAAATCAAAAACGACGAGAATAACTAATGAGCCAATTTATAGGTGTGTTTGACAACGCTTTACCTGATGAACTATGCGACAAACTAATGCAAGGCCATCAAAAAAGTGACAAAGTCGTTAGTGGTCGAGTTGGTAGCGGTGTTAATACACAGCTAAAAGAGAGCCATGATGTCACTATGGTTGAAAAAGAGTGGCAAGCACTACAACTTGAACTTATTAATGCCAGCTATTCCCATGTAAAAGCTTATTTAAATGAACATTATATGGCATTAATTTCAGCATTGAACCCAACTGTCACAGACCCAGAAACAGGCTTACCTACGTCGGTAACCAAAGAAAATTTTGATCGTTTAGGAACCGCTTATCTAGACCAACTGATCCAGTACGTTTTTTGTTATGACAATTTTACCGTTCAGCGATATGAACAAGGGGTTGGTGGTTATCATTATTGGCATTCAGAAATTTTTCCGCAACTGCCACATAATAAGCCATTACACAGAGTATTAGCCTTTTTATATTACTTAAATGATGTTGAAGAAGGTGGCGAAACTGAATTTCATTATCAAGGAATAAAAGTTAAACCTAAAAAAGGTACATTAGTTATTTTTCCTGCGGGTTTTACTCATACGCATAAAGGTCATATTCCTTTATCCGATGAGAAATATGTAGTCACTTCATGGTTAATGTATAACAAAGCCGAACAGCTCTACGGTAAGAAATAATATTACCTAGCTTGGGTTAACTAAAAACCAACATCTACCAAGGCACAGCTAACTAGCAAGAATTCGCTTAACTTAACTGTTAGTCGTCTTTTTGCTTCTTCAGAGGAAATATTAACCATAGAGCGGGTCAACTCTCTGGTAGCGTCTCAATCTCCAAACTAATTATTTTCAATAAAATATTTAATCTTGTTTCTGCTTACTTAAGTTGTTATTTAAAAACTCTCGTACAGCTGCTTGTGCATCGAGGTGTGCTTGTTTGTTATAACCAACACGAACATTTCCCCATGGCCGTTGCTTTGATTCCCGCCGCACATTCTTTAACAGCTGGTAGCGCTGTTGTTGATCATCAAAATTATGATACGCACCTGTAAACGTCCATAATTGCTGTTGTGATTCATCTTTACTATTATTTAGTAGTTGCTGACAATGAATTGGTTGGGTCCATTCATCGTCTTGGCCCATCAAAATCCGTATAGGCACATTAGCTTTATATTGTTTACCTGACATCAGGTACTGTTGGTACTGCCAACAACTTGGATAAAATGCGATGCCAGCGTTGTAACCATGCCCTTCTGTGGCAGAATTCTGCTCTAATACTTTTAATGTTATGGCACCACCATAAGACCAGCCGAATAATGCAATATTGTTTGGGTTCACTTCACTGAGTGATTGTAAGTAATTTAGTGCAACCAAAGCATCTTTAGGTCTGCGTTGGTTAAAGTGTTGCCATATTTTGTCTTCGGCTGTGCAAATATCTTTGATGCCTAGATGGCTAAAGCTATCTACAATCAATGTTGTATAACCCCATTCATTGAGGGTTTTGCCCCACTGATGATGTTTATTTGAAATCCCATAACAGCCATGTAGTAATACAGCTGCGGGATGGGGACCAACTCCGTTAGCATGCATTAAGGTAGCTGATAACTGGTATTTATCTAACGACTCAGTGTTCGACAGCAAGATAATTTTTCCCACCGGTTTTTCAGGCAATTGCAATAATACCAGCGCTATTGCCACCGCGAGGATAGCAAGAAACATTATAAATTTTATCTTGGTTGGGAGAGTTGTCATTTTTTCCATTTATAGCTCCACTTCAACGGATGGAGCATATTGATGAACCAATTAATCTCTGCTAGCCAGTGTGCGATGTCACCTATGAGCTGTACATCTTTTTCCTCTACAAAATAACCCGAGGGTAATGTACCGATAAAGATAATTGGTACATTATTGGCGTTGGCGTTTTCGATAATCATCGATACTACGGGGGTTACTGCGGGCACACCAATCACCAACAAACAGCCACATTCCACCATATTACTTTGCAAGGCTTGAGAACATTCTGGGTCAATATTTTCATCCCCGGCCAGAATTTGTGGTTTTAGTAACCCCGAACAATGTTGGCAGTGAAGATCGCGTTGTAACCACAGCGGTATGGGAGGCCATGCTTGTTGCTGCGCGCAGTCAAGGCAATATAACCTTTTTATTGAACCATAACATTCGTAAACCGGATGCTGTTCAGTATTAAAAAGGCTATCAACTGTTTCAGTAAACAACCCCGATAAATAATGGCTCAACAAGTAATCGAGTTGCTTATCAATGTTATTTTTATTAATTGTCAATACTTGCTGGTAGTAGTCGTAAGATGCTTTCCAATAGAGATATCGGCAACGTTTCGACGCTTTAAATTCAGCCAGAGTATAACTAGTGATTGGAACCTTGGGATCTAACCATTGCCCGGAGGGATAATCTGGCAGTGTTCCTTTACGTATCCCTGATCCCGTAATAGCCACGCATTGTTTAGCCCTTAAGCGATTGATTAGCAGGAGCTTAAATGTTCTCCAAAGCTCGCTTTGTAGTAGGTTATGATTTATATATCGTCTGTACAAACTTAATGTTATCAAGCTACTCATGATAAAGGGGATTAACAGAGGCGCGCTTAACTGATCTAACCCAGTGATTAACCAGAAATACCAAATAATCCATGCCAATAGGGTATTAAATGTTGCCGCTAACGTAGCTAACCTAGAATGCTTTAAAAATAGCGTTTTTATCGAGAAGTAAGCCAGAGCCAAGTTAATTGCCCATAAGTCGACCAAAACATATAAGTTTAGTCCCGTAAACCATTGAGCTATGAGGCCACCTGTTAGGCTAATACCAAGGGTTTGCAAAGTGGCTACCGGATATTGATAGGCCATAGCAGACACCATGAGAAATATTGCAATTTCTCTACTATACGTCTGAAAAACAGGCTCAGCTGCCCCTTCAAATAAAAGATGATTTGTATCTAAGGAAAACAATGAAACAGTTAATACAATGACCAAAATACTGGCCATTGCGGGAAGAGATAATATTGGCAATTGCCTTGGAATGAGTAAGGCGCGTAATCGAAATTCAATCAATAGACATAGTAGCAATGTAACAAGAAACAAGCACAATCCTTTGATGCTGAGTATAGAATCGCCCCAATACATGCCAACTATTGCGCCGTTATAGCCTGCAATGCCAAGCCTCCATTCTTTCACAGTGTAGTCTTTAATGATGAGGCTTAAGCTATTGTTGATTAATACAGCAAGCATAGCGGCAAAAGCAGACCACACAGAAACCAGAGCAATGGCTACAAAAATTAATAGACCAGACGTTTGCCGATCTAAAAAGGCAAGTTGGGCGAATGACCTACATTGAACGGCAAAATGATTTTTAAAATTGGCATTTATCATCACGCAGTCGGCCTGGTAATAGATCAAGCGCAAATATATCTTGGTAAGTCTCGGCACGCCGGATAAGTTCTGGCCCCTGTTCACCTAATAATATGGTCGCCGGTCTGGGTTGAATAAACTGATTCGACTGAGTGTGACAATATGCGCCAACATTACCGATACTGAGATGATCTCCGACATTTAATGCTGGCATCAATATTTGCTCACGCAATCTATCACTTTGCATGCACAAAGGGCCAAAGATATCGACTGGCTTTAATAATCCTCTCTCCTCACTTTTTTTTGCTGCAACTGTCTTGATTTGATGGTTGTAGTAACAAACGGTAGGAACCAAGTTAACCCCTGCATCAATAATAACCGCGTTGCGACCTCCTGCTATCTCTTTCTTCGCAATGACAGTGCTTATAAGTTGTGTCGAGGCGTCGACTATCGCTCTTCCCGGTTCTAGTATCAATGTTGGGTTATTTCCAAATAGCTCGCTATGTTTACGTAATTGCCCGAAAATATGTTCTGCATAAGGTAGCAAATAGTCATTATTTGTACGTTGACTGCCACCGGGTAAGTCATACTCAGGTCTAAGAGTATTTGCCGAAGGAAAGCCTCCGCCAATATCTATACTCGTTGGGTTAAGCCCTATTTCTCGTGCTTGTTTTGCTAACTCTATGAGTTTTTCGACAGCATTAGCGTAAAGTTCATGGGCCAAAACAAAGGTACCCACATGGCAGTGGAAACCTTCAAATTGAAGTTTTTTATTGCGGGAAATTTTCTTGAGCGCACTTAAACTTTCCCCATTTTCATTGTTAAACCCGAACTTGGTCCATGGGTTAGTGCCATAACGAAAATTTACCCGAATAGCTACTCTAGCAGGGGTGAAAAGCTCTTCAGAAAGCCGTTCTATGAGTTCCAGTTCATTGAAGTTATCAATGTTGACCAGCGCCCCCTCACTAAGTGCTAATTTAAGTTCTGATTGAGTTTTATGGGGTCCATTGAATATAATATCTTTGCCAGGGATACCCAAGGTGCGTGCCAACTCATATTCCATGCCAGAAACTACTTCAGCCTGGGCACCTTCTTGACGAAGAATGGCGCAAACTGCTGGTAGGTAATTAGTTTTTATGGAATATGCTACTTTAGTATTAACGTGTTCATCACTAAAGCTGCGTTTGAAATTTTTAAAATCTTGACGTAATCTTTGCTCTGACACCACATAAAGTGGAGAGCCAAACTTTTGTAATAATTCAACAGTATCCAGAGTTAAGGGTTCATCTGCTGCTACCGTTATATTATGTAGTTGGTGTTTCTCCAGAGCCAAAAATGGCAAAACCTCTATAACTGGTCGATGGTAAGGTTTAAGTGCAATTGTCATAATATCAATTTTCCTTAATTTGGACTGGAGCAATTCGATTATGGTGTAGATATCCCTTGGTCGAAAAAGAGGCTAACTGATAAGGCTGTAAACGTAATTCAGTAGTACTTCTTACAAAGACAAGGTCTGTTTTGTCTGGTTCTGGGGTGATTTCTTTACCAAGTGCAGTATGCACAACCTGTTGAGGATGGTTCGATCCTAGTGTGGCCGAGTAATAGATCCAGCCAGTGAAACGTGGATTAATCTCGATAAGATAAAAACGGTCTAATATCTCATCTCTAATAAATTCACCCTCTACTGGCCCAACCCATTTAATTTCTTTTAAGAAGCGGGCAAAGGCCGCTTCTAATTCTGCTTGTGGCAAACGCATGGCACGCCAAGTACTGCCTTTGGGGCATAAACTTAATTTTTTTACCGTTAACATAGTTAGCGGTTCGTGCCGATGGTTACAAACGGTAGCCACAGCAAAACTTGGCCCGCTGATCATTGGCTGAATCAACACTTCCTTCATTCCATCATAATAGAGTGTGTGCCATGCCGCTTTTGCCTGATTTTCATCTATTACTGATACACAAAATGAGATAGGGCCTTTTACTACCGCAGGTAAGCCGACTTTTTTAACCGCTGCTAACACTTCATCTTCATTACGGGCACTAATGGTTTCGGGGATCATAAAGCCCTGTTGATCCGCCTGATAAATGCCACTGAATAGCTGTGTTTTACTCCGCTTTTCAAAGCTATCTAGGTTGGGTAATAAAGTATGAACGCCCATTTTTTTTAGCTCATCGGCAAATTTAATAAAAAACGGTATTTCGCCATCCAAACAGGGGATCAATACGTCGATGGGCTGCATTTTTATAATTTTTTTGAGACGTTCGAATAAAGTATTATCACTTTCTGTTATAGGTAATTGAAAACAAACATCAAACAACTCTTTGTTATAGGCCCCAGAATCAAAGGTGCCGTAACATAGTCCAATTAAATGCAAGTCACCAGAAGCACTGCGTAACGCTCTGGCAACTCCAATACCCGAATTAACAAGATCAAAGCTACTGGTTCCAGTAACTGCGACACGCAGTCCCTCTCCATTAGCTATTGGTTTATTGTCATTATTGCTTCGTGAGTGTCCGTTAGTCATTGCTGTTACATCTATGTGACCATGCCGATCCAAATGTTGCATGTCATCGAGTCGCACTACTGCTTCTGTAATACTACGAACTAACAATGGGGCGTCATTGGGACGATTTGAAGGGGATATCGTTTTATCAATCTCAGGTTCAGTTAACAGTTTCAGTAGTTCTACGGCTAAGTTTTTATTGGCCCAATGGCCCAGCATACACCAATCAGGGAGACTGGATTTAACGCCTTCTAAAAAGTAAATTGAACCGCCTGTTGGGTGGATCAAATCTAAAGTGATAGGTCCCTGAGCACCTAGTTTTTTGATAATTTCCAGTCCTTGTGCCTCTAACTCGGGGCTATCAATGATACTGCTGCAAACCGCATGACCATTGCTATTTATTGCCAGTTTTCTACATGAGAGGTTTTCAACGCGATCACCGTCTTGATTAATGAGACAAACCAGTGAATAAGCTTCACCCGCAATGCGCGCCTGTAGTAGCACTCCTGAGCGTCGATCTCGCTCAAGCACCGCAGATGAAAAACGTAAAACCTGTTCGGCGTTATAGGCAATTAATTCCAATTCAGCCCCTTTGACTAACACAGGATAGCCAAGATGATCGGCATAATGTGCTACTTCATGAAGATGATGAGCAATTAAACTGTGAGGGTACGCAATATGATGTTGGTGTAGATAAGAGGCCAAGGTAAGTGAACTCAATTGTGCAATTTTATCGGCATTGGGTACAAGTGTGTTTATCCCATTTTTATGTAGTCGCTCTGCTAGTCGTGAAGTCGCCGCAATATCTTGTTCTAAACACGGAATAAAAGCGTTAAATCCTAGTTTTTTTTGTGAATTGATTAAACTTAAATAAAACGCTTCATCTCCTTTAAGTGGACTTTGGATTCGAGTCACTGTATCAACCACTCCGGGTTGCCAAGCTCCGGTCATAGCCGAATCATCAACCAGGGCATCAATAGTAAGTGGTCCCTGCCAACCTGCGCGTAATGCACGGGCTACACTGGCTCCTGCATGAGGGATATCAAGACCACCAAAACCTGTAATGGCGACTCGAGTATTAGAAGTTTTCATAAACAAATCCTGTGCCACTGAGTTGTTGAATGAAAAGTAGTGCATCTTTTCTAGCTTCTATCACCGACACATCGAAGCGGCTGGTCAGTGCATCGGCCAGTTGGTCGCAGGTGGTGCCATTTTGTAAAGCGACCAACAATACGCCTGCACTGTCATTACAGGTACAAATAGCTCCGCTGCGGTTATCTATCAATACCCACTCATTTTCCTCTAGTCCTGGTTCTAGAGAAACCCAAGAACGAAGCGCAAATTGTTGAGGAATAGTAATCGGTTCTCTATTGGTAAAACTATTCATAATACTTTCCCTTTTGTACCTGAAAGGTATGGATATTGATTTTTAACCAAAATGTAACGGCTGTTTTTCCCGTGTTTAGTAACCCACTAACGATTAACCATAATCAACTAGATATTGGTCTATCTCTTGATAGAGATTTCGACCTATTGATAGCTTTGTGAGAGTATCTACACATTTAAACGATGAAAAGCAGATAACAAACCAGTGGTATAAGAATCGATAACAATCAAAAAATGATAAACAAGTTTTAAAATTCGCTGAAGAAGAATTGTCTGATTTATAAAGATCTAAGCCAATTGGCGACGACATATTGAATTGAAGCCGTAAGAAATGATAGGAAATGATTAAAAGGTTGGTTTTTCTCTGCGGCATAATTTGCGCCACTGATAGTGCTGATTGATAACAGGTGGTGAGAAAATATTGACTCATAATAATACCCCCGAAGTATGAAAATTAATCCATATTTACCCCTCAAACAGCGACATACATTGGTAAAGTAAATATTTATTGCTAATTTACAAAAAGTTTAGCCTAAAAGTGCATTTTTGCAATTGATTGAATTATTCAGTGAAGGGAAGATTTTAAAAGATGTTCATCATGGTCTGATTAATTGTTCATCATATATATTTAATATAAACAAATATTTATATAATTTTCGTTTAGTATAAATCATACAAATAAGGCATCAATCAGGCCAAGAATTCTTTGGCTAATTTAACTTAGTCTTGTGTTGTTTTACTCTTTTCACTGAAAATGAGTTGCTGGAATAGCGCTTGTTCAATGCCAGCTCTCCCTGTTTTTGTGTTTTTATACTCCTACCAATCGAGATACTTGTTGCAGATTGCTTGAACTATTTCAATTCAAAACACTGTGTTGAAATAATGGTAACGGGTATAAATATGTCACGACTTTAAATATTGTATACCTTTTGATTCAAATCAATTTATCATCGCTAAATTAGCGATAGTCTAATGACATTGGTATTATTGCTAATGCTGTATTACTTTTAAAGTAGTACCGCTTTTAAGTTCAATTGCCTCAAATGAAAAATTTATCTTAATTTTATTGTTTGGGATTTAACCTATTGAACACGTTCACCTAGTTTAAGGAATAGTTTTTCCATGCCAACAGCAAACAATACTCAAAAAAGCAAAGAACTTTATGCTGCTATTTCACTAATATTTTTATCCTTAATCGTTTTAGCATTACTGTTTCTCAACATAGAAAAACATAAAACAATCAATTTAAATGCTGCAGATATTAAAGTTGCCGATGACCGTGAAGTGCTAGGTGCTTCTGTTGCAAAGGTAGTGAAAACGAATCATGGCCTTGAATTTACCTGCCAAATAACAAAATCTCACCTAGCTCAGCCTTATTGTGAGTTAATTATAAATCTACAAGATTTAAGCAAACAAGCGCCCTTTACTGGTTTAGACCTATCTAATTATGAGCAAATTGGCTTATGGATTAAACATAGTCACCCAACACAACCAGGTACTCGTATTGAGTTGCGCAACTTTAATTCTGATTACTCTGTAAAAGAAAACGAAATAATATTAAAACATAATAGTTTAGAATATTTAGAAGCATACGTTAACAATCCTGTTTGGCTGAAATTGAATGATTTTTCTATCCCTCAATGGTGGAATAACAGTCATAATTTAACGCTAAATAATGGTGGCACTGATTTTTCAAACATTTATTCCATTGTCATAACACCAACTACGCAAGTGCAACAGGGTAACTATCAGTTAACCGTTGAACGCATTAAATTTAAAGGAAAGTATGTAGGAACAACAACACTTATTGCCGTGCTAATCATGTTATGGAGTATAGTGCTGGGCTATGTCATTCGACGCTTAGTGCCAGCTAAGAAAGTAGATGTTGAAATACCTGAACAAGTGGTACAGACCCTTGAATTTGGTACCATGAGTTGCCCTCTTACAGGCGCACTAAATCGTATTGGATTACGAAAATGTTTCGATCAACTAGCGCCAACTGATTTACAACAATTAAGCATTATTTTCCTCAACATTGATTATTTTGAAGATCTTTATTCTAATAACGGTCACAAAATAGCAGATGAAATTTTACAACAGTTTGTCAATGAGGTTGATAATACTTGCCGCTCTAGTGATACGGTAGTCCGATGGAACGCGGAAGAATTTTTATTAGTATGTCCTGACACAAAATTATCTCAAGCAGTTGATGTTGCTGATAAAATCAGATTAACAATACAGGAAACTACTTGGCCAAATGATATTAAAATATCCTGTAGTTCTGGTGTTGCACAAATGCACGATGAAGATCTTAATGATTTAATTGCCCGTGCAAATAGAGCCCTGTATAAGGCAAAAAATACTGGTAATAACAAAACAGCGGCTTAACCCGTGATCCATATCAATGGACTAACTGAATAGCCACTAATATCGATCATTTAAGTATTAGTGGTATAACAGATACGGTTTGCGTTTTTGCTTAAAATCAATAATTCCCGCTCGCCAACTTAATCTAATCTGCTCTGCACTTTGTCCTGCGATGATGGCTTTTCTTAATTTATCCGTACCTGCCAATTTATCCATAAATTTTGGACTATTAAAGAAAGTAACATCTCGCTCTGAAAACGCTTTATACCAGCTCAGAATAAAACGTAAATCTAAGCCATGACTTAGAACCTGACGAAGATCTTCTCCTTGCAACTGTATATTCATGAATTTAGGCTTACTTGCCGCTCCTGGCGTTGAAACAGGGGTAAAGTTAAAATCTCCAATATTTATATTATCATGACCGAGCACCTGAAACGGAAAAGGCGTTCCCCGACCAATGCTAACGGGTGTTGCTTCAAAAAATGCTAATGAGGGATATAAAGCAATTGAATGCGCATTAGGCAAGTTGGGACTTGGTTTTATTGGCAAACTATAGACGTAATTTCTTTGATAACCTTGTACTTTATACACGGTAAGAGAAAGTTCTTTTTCACTTGTTAACCACCCTTCTCCTTTAATCATTAGCGCAAGCTCAGCAACAGTCATTCCGTGTAATAAAGGGATTGGATGCATGCCAACGAATGAACGAAACTCTTTTTCAAGTATCGGGCCATCGACAAAGGCACCATTAGGGTTAGGTCTATCTAACACCATGAATTCAACCCCCGCATCAGCCGCGGCTTCCATCATATAATGCATAGTACTGATGTAAGTGTAAAAACGGACGCCAACGTCTTGAATATCAAAAATGATAACATCAAGATTTTTCATCGTACTTATGGATGGTTTACGGTTTTTACCATAGAGAGAAACGAGCGCTATTCCCGTTTGAGTATCAATACTTGAATCAAATTTTTCACCCGCATCACGATTTCCTCGAAAGCCATGCTCGGGTGCAAAGATCATCTTAATATCTATATCTTTGTTCAACAAAACGTCCACTAAATGTTCATCAAATACGTTAGAAGTTTGATTGACCACTAACGCGACTTTTTTTCCTTTTAGCTGTGGTAGATATTGCTCAACTTGCTCTGCGCCAACAATTATATTGTTTTCTACACTGACGCTCGCATTAGCAGGCAAGCTAAAGAATAGGATGATGACTTTGATAAAAATAACTAATTTCATAGACGTTACATTAACAGCCTTGTTGCTCTACCGCTTTGCGTAAAAAGCCTTTATTAGTGGTTAACGCAGCTTTAGCTTGAGTACTGTCTAGGCCCGTTAATACCATTAAACTGGCGAGTTTTGTTTGATTATTTGCTTGGGCGAGTGCCATTTCTGCTGTTTCAAAGTCACATTCTGTTGCCTGCATCACAATACGTACAGCACGTGCGTAAAGCTTTTCATTACTGGCATTAACATCGATCATTAGGTTTTGATAACTTTTGCCACTACGGATCATGCTGGCAGTACTAAGCATATTTAAAATGAGTTTTTGAGCCGTCCCTGATTTCATTCGAGTAGAGCCAGTTAATGCTTCTGCGCCAACTACCGCGCAAATATTAACATCACTATTTTGTGCATAACTGCTATTAGCGCTACAACTAATACCTATCACTTTAGCCCCTTGCTCACTAGCAAAAGCCATTGCCGATAACACATACGGCGTTCGACCACTGGCAGCTATACCCACTAAAACATCTTGGCTAGATAAGTTAACTGCTTTTAAATCGTCAATTGCCAATTGTTTATTATCTTCAGCACCTTCAACTGCCTTATACATAGCGCCAGCGCCGCCTGCAAGAATGCCAATAACTTGCTCACTCGACACACTAAAAGTAGGCGGACACTCAACAGCATCGAGTACGCCTAATCGGCCACTCGTCCCTGCACCTATGTATATTAATCGACCTCCACAAGCAAAAGCATCAACAATAAGATCAACCCCTTGCGATATTTCAGGTAATAGTGAGCCAACAATAGCAGCAACCTTTTGATCTTCTGTGTTTATTTTTTTAAGTACACCAAGAGAATCAAGCAAATCTATATCTAGCGTATTAGGGTTTTGTCCTTCTGTAGTTATATTGTTAAGCTCATTAACTAACTTTGCTTGCGTGTTCATGGAGTTCTCTCGTTATAATTAGTTGATTTAATAATTCTCGTCGCTTAACCATAAAATTAACGATTAAGCTAAAGTGGATAATAATTATCATGGTACACTGATAACTTATAATAAATAGCAAAATTAACGACCTTTATTTCATCGCATTAATTTTATTTTCCGCCATTATTTGTCAGTAAATCAGTAGAAATATTACATGAATTATACCTCCAGACTTACACAAGCAGTTATCGACTTAGACGCCCTAGTTAAAAACTATCAATATATTGATAACCTCGCAAGCAACAGTAATACCATTGCAGTCCTCAAGGGAGATGCCTATGGCCATGATGCTAGCAAAGTAGCTCACGCCTTAAGCTCAAAAGTTAATCTTTTTGCCGTTGCTTTTATTGATGAAGCCATAGCGCTTCGAAGTAATGGCATTAACAACACAGTATTAATTCTTGAAGGACCTTTTAAAGCAAGTGACTTTAAATTAGCATTGGAAAATAACTTTTCTTTAATGTTACACAGTGACTATCAAATAAAATGGCTAAAATCGATTACCCCTGAGTTTTCTGGCGATATTTGGCTAAAAGTTGATACGGGGATGAACCGATTAGGATTTCAAGTTGAGCAAATTGACAACGTCATGTCACAATTATCTGCTCAACAGAGATCTAACTTGGTATTATGTTCGCATTTTTCAACAGCTGATCAAATTGATTGTACTCAACCTGACAAGCAACTGGCTGAATTAAAAGCATTAGTTTCAAAATATAACTGTAAGTATAGTATGGCTAACTCAGCTGGTATTTTAAATTGGCCAGCAAGTCATGGCGATCACAACCGATTAGGCTTAGCACTTTATGGTGTATCCCCTAGTAGTGACAGTCCATTAAGCCAACCACTCATTCCCGTTATGACCTTACAAGCCAATATTATTGCTCTACATACTGTAAAAGTTGGTGAATCTGTTGGCTATGGCGACACTTGGCAAGCTCAACGAGAAACACAACTAGCGACAGTTGCTATTGGTTATGCTGATGGCTATCCACGTAATGCTAAATCAGGTACGCCTGTATTCATTAAAGGTGCATTGGCCCCACTTGTTGGCCGAGTATCAATGGATATGATCACAATAGATACTACTGATTTAAAACATATTACAATCGGCGATACTGTTGAATTATGGGGCAAAAATTTGAGTATTGATATCATTGCTCAAAATAGCGATACCATTAGTTATGAATTATTAACTCGAGTATCTAAACGTGTACCCAAAGTTGTTGCTGGTTAGCTCAGCGCCCCAATTTTATTTATTCAATACCAATATATTTGTGAACTTGGACAGATAAGCGCCAGTTATTAGCTATGCATGTTTCTATCGCTAGCTCGGTTGCTCGCTTCTTTTGGCTGATCGGTTGTAAATATATTGGGGTATTGTCAACTTGATGCTTTGCCAATAGCGCTTTTAAATCATCTACATGTTGCTCAGTAGCAATTGGGTGCTTTATTTCATTAGCACGTGACATAGCGCTCGCTAAAACCTCATAGCCACCGCGCATATTAATTTTAGGGGAAACGGTTACCCAACATTCTGCTGTGGTAATAATTTCAAAGGTACCAGATGTTTCAATCTGCGTGCTATAACCTTGCTGTTCGAATAATTCGCATAATGGCGTCAGATCAACCATGCAAGGTTCGCCGCCGGTAATAACAATATGTTTTGCTTGAAAATTTTTATCCTTAACCAACGTAATTATATCTTCTGGAGTGAAGTTAGACCATTGCGAGGTCTCAGCTGTTTTAGTTAACATAACCTCAGGGCTAACTTGATCATCAAGCTCAATATCCCACGTATGTTTAGTATCACACCACGAACATCCTACTGGACAACCTTGTAATCGAATGAAAATTGACGGCTGCCCCGTGAAGGATCCCTCTCCTTGAATTGTTTCAAAAAGTTCATTAATTTTATATTTCATGGCTGTTATGGTTTTCTCTTCTGCATTGTGGTTTATTTTATTAGGCGTGGTATTCACTTTCTGCTTTTGCCTGTTACTTATTTCAAGTAAAATAACAGTTGTTTATTATTATACCTTAGTTCAATTAAGAGAGCTTTCAAATGGCTGAAAAAGTTGTTGTTATTTATTCTGGTGGCATGGATTCCTTCACTGTATTAAACCGTGCTCGTAAAGACGGAAAAGAAGTATTTGCTTTATCCTTTAACTATGGTCAACGCCATGTAAAAGAGTTGGAGTGCGCTAGCACTGTGTGTAATGAGTTAGATATTAACCATAAGGTAATTGATATTTCAGCAATAAACCAATTACTTGCTGGCTCTTCGCTAACAGACGACATTGATATTCCTGAGGGTCACTACGAAGCAGAAAACATGAAGTCAACTATTGTACCTAACCGTAATATGATTTTACTTTCTTTAGCCGTTGCTTATGCAGTATCAGTTGGCGCAGACCAAGTTTATTATGGTGCTCATTCTGGTGACCATGCTATTTATCCTGATTGTCGACCTGAATTCGTCGAAAAAATGAGTGATGTTTGTAAAATTGCAAATTATGAAAGTGTTGAAATATTTAGCCCTTATTTAAGCGTGAATAAGACAGCAATCCTTGCTGATGGTATAGCGATGGGTCTAGATTACAGTAATACTTGGACCTGTTATAACGGTCGAGATAAAGCGTGTGGAAAATGTGGTGCGTGTCAAGAACGCTTAGAAGCTTTTGAAGAGAATAATGCGACTGACCCAATCACATACGAATCATAAACGCTGAAGTAATTCAAAAAAGTGAAACTATGACTGAATCAAAGTTAGATACTGCGATTACAACCAAGACTGTTGCACAATCCTATAGAGCTAATTTACTTGAAGGACACTCAAATGTAAGTGTTGTGGCAAAAAGCATTAACCTATTTTTGATTGTACTTATTATTAGTAACGTTATTGCAGCTATCTTTGAATCAGAGTCAAACTACCATGAGCAATATTTAGTCGAATTTAGCTGATAAATTAGAGATTGCTCAAGAAGATTTTCAACGAAGTATTACACAATTAAAACAAGGAAATCACCACGAAAAATGTCCCCCACAGCGGTAAATAATAAAAAAAACCCATTTAATTATGTTTTATTTAACAATTAACATAATGTTTTTTAATAATTTATATGACTATAGATTATTATCTTCCATTGATTTTCTTTTAAGACAAAAATTTTATAACCATTAAGCCGCTTTAGCCCTAAACTTAAGGGATGTTCAATGAACAATTGAGGATGTCTTATGAGTGCGACTTGGAAGTATCAAGCACGACGTTTGAAACAGATGATTGATTCAAATAATGAAACTCAGGCTCACCTTTATATGGAGCGACTATTATTGTTTCCTGTCGATATTCAAGACCGAATAATAGAAGAGATTAGCCACCTTCCCCACTGTAGTAGTGATGCGATCGCTAATATCCTCGGACACTACTCAATACAAGAGCTTAATTAATCGGATCTCTGTTTAACAAATACTTTAGGAACTATTTCAGTACGCTAACTGTCTCTTATACCAACTCCGTTTAAGTAGATAGTTGCTGTATTCGTAATTTTGCGATTTTATCACGGATAGAAGCAGCTTGTTCAAATTCTAAATTTTGCGCATGACCTTGCATTGCTTTTTCAAGCTCAATTATTTTAGTATCAATTTGTGCCGTGGTTAGTAGAGGCTCTTCTGCTTGCTGATTAATATGGTAATTTGTATTAGCTTCAGCAACTTTATCAAATGACTTAGCATCACTATAGTTACCTACTCCCATAACATCAGTAATTCGTCTAACAACTCCTTGTGGAGTGATATTGTTGTCTAAATTGTATTGGTGTTGCTTTACTCTACGTCGTTCTGTTTCATCAATAGCACGTCGCATAGAGCCTGTTATCCTATCTCCATACAATATCGCTCGACCATTGATATTACGGGCAGCTCGGCCAATGGTTTGAATCAATGAACGATCAGAGCGTAAAAAACCTTCTTTATCTGCATCTAAAATCGCTACTAAAGATACTTCAGGCATATCTAAGCCTTCACGAAGTAGGTTAATACCAACTAAAACGTCAAATTTACCTAGTCTAAAGTCTCTTATAATTTCTACACGCTCAACCGTATCAACATCAGAATGCAAATAGCGCGCTTTGATGCCGTGTTCATGCAAATAGTCCGTTAAATCTTCTGCCATACGTTTAGTTAACGTGGTGGCTAGAACCCTTTCATCTAAAGGTAGACGTTTATTAATTTCTGATAATAAATCATCAACTTGGGTTTCGACTGGTCTAACTTCGATAACAGGGTCAAGTAAACCTGTAGGTCTAACCACTTGTTCGGCAATATCACCAGCAGACTTTTCTAGTTCGTATTTACTTGGGGTAGCAGAGACATAAATAGTTTGGGGAGAAATGGCTTCAAATTCTTCAAACTTCATTGGTCTATTATCTAAAGCAGATGGCAGTCTAAATCCATATTCCACTAGGTTTTCTTTACGCGATCTATCCCCTTTATACATGGCGCCAATTTGTGGCACAGTAACATGAGATTCATCAATAATAAGTAAGCCATCAGCGGGTAAATAATCGAAAAGTGTCGGTGGTGCACCCCCCTCTTCTCTCCCTGACAAATAGCGAGAATAGTTCTCTATACCAGAGCAATAACCAAGTTCAGTCATCATTTCAATATCAAATTGAGTTCGTTGAGTAATACGCTGCTCTTCGACTAACTTATTATTATCTTTGAGCTGTTGTGACCTATGCTTAAGCTCAATTTTAATTTTCTCTACGGCTGCTGTGATTTTCTCTTTGGGCGTAGCGTAGTGTGTTTTAGGATATACAGTTACTCGAGGCAGTGTTCTTTCAACTTGTCCTGTTAGTGGGTCAAATTGACTTATCCGTTCTATTTCTTCATCAAATAACTCAATCCGTAAAGCCAAGCGATCAGATTCAGCCGGAAAAATATCAATAACGTCACCGCGAACTCTATAAGTAGCCCGCGCAAAAGCAACATCATTTCGAGTATATTGCAGCTCAGCGAGGCGACGTAAAATATCTCGCTGATTAATAATGTCACCCTGGCTGATATGTAACATCATCTTTAAATAGGAGTCTGGATCGCCCAATCCATATATCGCGGAAACAGAAGCAATAATAATAACGTCTCTTCGCTCTAATAGTGCCTTGGTAGCCGATAAACGCATTTGTTCGATATGCTCATTAACTGAAGCATCTTTTTCTATGAAAGTATCTGTCGTTGGCACATACGCTTCGGGCTGATAATAATCATAATAGGAAACAAAGTATTCAACGGCATTATTTGGAAAAAACTCCTTCATCTCACCATAAAGTTGCGCCGCTAAGGTTTTATTCGGTGCTAACATCATGGTAGGTCGATTAAGTTTTTCAATCACGTTGGCAATAGTGAAGGTTTTACCCGAGCCTGTTACGCCTAAAAGTGTTTGATGGGCTAAACCCGATTCAATCCCTTCTAATAGTTGCTTTATAGCTGTTGGTTGATCACCATTAGGGGTGTAATCAGAGCAAATAGTTAACTTTTTCATACTACTTGCTCCGTTGAAACCGACTCAGTTTGAGTAAATTTTTTACTAAATAGTCGGTAAGAAATCATAGCCATTAGAACATTTCCAAGCAAAGCACCTGCAAATAAACCAACTAAGCCATAAATTAAACTGCCTAAATAGGCTAATGGTAAATAACAAACAAATAATCGTATGACACTTAACCCCAAAGCAATCATAGGCTTATGTAATGCATTAAAGGATGAGTTAGTTAATATGATAATGCCTTGCAAACCATACCCTAGCGGGAGAATCCAAATAAACAATTTAATTAAATCAGCAACTTCAGCCTCTTTAGTAAAAACACTTGCGATCCAATGCGCACACAGCGCCATTATAATATAAATGACTATCTGCCAAGCTAAAATAAACTTTATAGCAACCTTGTAAGCAGTTTCAACACGATGTAATTGACCTGCTCCAAAATTTTGGCTAATAAATGGAGGTAAAGTCATCGATAAGGCTAACACTATCAAACAAGCTATTGATTCAAGCCTTGAGCCAACGCCGAAGGCTGCCACTGCTGATTCACCATAGGTGGCCACTATTGCAGTCATTATCGCTGCGGCAAAGGGTGTTAACATATTTGCGCTTGCAGCAGGCAGGCCTATTTTTAAGATATCTTTACAGGCAGTAACCAGTTCTTTTATGGGCAGCATACTTGTATGAATAAGATCATGTTTTTTAGTTAAAATATACAACACAAAGCCTAAACCAAACACCCAAGAGATTAAGGTGGCAATTGCCGCACCTTGTATTCCCATAGCAGGGATTGGGCCGAAACCAAAAATAAAGATAGGATCAAGTATGGCGTTAATGAGTCCGGCACTCCCCATTATCATACTTGGCGTTTTAGTATCCCCTGAGGCACGTAATACGGCATTGCCTATCATAGGGCCAATTAAACAAACACTTCCAATATACCAAATATCCATATATTCATGAATTAAAGGCAACAAAGAAGGCTGGGCACCAAGTAAGCTAAATAAAGGATCTGTAATGAAATACCCCACTGAGGATAAACACGCGACTATAATTGCAGCTAAATACAATGCAGCTGTTGCCGCATTTTTTGCAGACTTTGTGTCTTTTTTCCCTAGGTATTTAGCGATAACTGCAGAGGTTCCTATACCCAAGCCAATAGTTAAACTCAGTACAGTGAAGGTAACAGGGAATGTAAAACTAATGGCTGCTAGGGGTTGTGTACCGAGAAGTCCAACAAAAAATGTATCTATTAAGTTGAATGTCATAAGCAGCACCATGCCATAAATCATTGGAATGGTCATACGCTTTAAAGTATTAGGAACAGGATCTTCGAGTAGATTAACTCGTTTTTTATTATGTGGTGCAGTATTAGTTTTGGTCATTTAATATTATCTGTGATTCTTTTGGTCTGTCTGGGTAAATAATATGGTGCGATACATTGTAAAAGATTAACTAACTTTTACCTAGCGTAGATTTATCAGATAACCTCGCTTTATCAAAAAGTATGTTTACTTAATGCCGTAATACTATACCCGCTCCACTTGAAGAGGCTCATTTCAG
The DNA here is from genome assembly GCA_002163005.1 of Colwellia psychrerythraea. Classification (GTDB taxonomy): domain Bacteria; phylum Pseudomonadota; class Gammaproteobacteria; order Enterobacterales; family Alteromonadaceae; genus Colwellia; species Colwellia psychrerythraea_C. The sequence continues at coordinate 53,043 of MAAF01000078.1, forward strand.
GAAGTCTGAGCGATTCATAATCAAGGCGCATTTTTTTATTAAGGGTCATTCAGGAGAATATGCTCCTGAATAACCATTACCTACAATCAATGCCTTGCCTACTATGCCTTTAAATTCTAGCTAAGCGATCACTTTCTTATACGGATTGGTATTAGTATAGCTATCAAATGAAATGGTCAAAAATCACCCTGTTTTTTAAAATAAAGCAGAAGCAAGCACAAGTCATTGATATAAAACAAAATAAAAACAAACCTCTTTTCTGTTGACTTATAGCCACGCCAATCAAACCGTATTATTAACGTAAACTTACACTTTAACCCACATAGTTATCCACAGGAACAGTGGATAACTAAATATTTATCCCATTCTCAAGGTAAAATATTGCCACATTATCCCGAAGTACAAAAAACCAACTAAAAGTGGTGTAAAATAATCTATTCTGAACACATCTTCAGCAAACAATATTTATTTCAATAATTTATTATTTTTGTGTTGACACATAGGCCACAGGTCTTTATTATTCTGCCCCGTTAGCCACTGAGGTTAACGCGAGATTCCCCAATAGCTCAGTTGGTAGAGCGATGGACTGTTAATCCATGTGTCACTGGTTCGAGCCCAGTTTGGGGAGCCACATTTTACAATTTGTGATATTTATAAGAGTATATGCTTTAACACCGCATCTTATATAACCATCTATCACTAATTGGCTTTTCGACATTGTTTGAAAAGCAAATAACTTCACTATAAATTGAAGTTACAAAGTTTTATTCCCCAATAGCTCAGTTGGTAGAGCGATGGACTGTTAATCCATGTGTCACTGGTTCGAGCCCAGTTTGGGGAGCCACATTCAACTTCATTAATAAACAGAAGTTAAAAAA
>MAAF01000083.1 GCA_002163005.1 Colwellia psychrerythraea
ACCATTCGGACGCGGGATGGAGCAGCCTGGTAGCTCGTCGGGCTCATAACCCGAAGGTCGTCAGTTCAAATCTGGCTCCCGCAACCAATTCTTAAGTTTGAATTAAAACAACTTGGCTTGTTTTAGTATTTTCTAGCAATAGTAATATTTAAACCATTCGGACGCGGGATGGAGCAGCCTAAAAGTTCACCCTCGTCGGGCTGTTATTAATAAATAGCCGAAAGTCGTCATGTTTGTTATCAAATCTGACTTCGCAACCAATTCTCTGATAATAGAATTAAAATAATTATTGGCTTGTTTAGTATTTTCTAGCAATAGTAATATTTAAACCATTCGGACGCGGGATGGAGCAGCCTGGTAGCTCGTCGGGCTCATAACCCGAAGGTCGTCAGTTCAAATCTGGCTCCCGCAACCAACCGAAGGTCGTCAGTTCAAATCTGGCTCCCGCAACCAATTCTTAAGTTTGAATTAAAACAACTTGGCTTTCTTGATTTAACATCAAGTCATTCGGACGCGAGATGGAGCAGCCTAAAAGTTCACCCTCGTCGGGCTGTTATTAATAAATAGCCGAAAGTCGTCATGTTTGTTATCAAATCTGACTTCGCAACCAATTCTCTGATAATAGAATAAAATAATTATTGGCTTGTTTTAGTATTTTCTAGCAATAGTAATATTTAAACCATTCGGACGCGGGATGGAGCAGCCTGGTAGCTCGTCGGGCTCATAACCCGAAGGTCGTCAGTTCAAATCTGGCTCCCGCAACCAACTTGTTTCTTTAAAGAGATAAGTATAAAAATCATTCTTAAGTTTGAATTAAAACAACTTGGCTTCCTACAATCGTAGGTCATTCGGACGCGGGATGGAGCAGCCTGGTAGCTCGTCGGGCTCATAACCCGAAGGTCGTCAGTTCAAATCTGGCTCCCGCAACCAATCTTCGTAAAACCCCTATATATTTCATAAACTATAGCTCTTCGGGCTGTTACTTATAAATAGCCGAAAGTCGTCATTATCTGTTTCAAATCTGGCTCCCGCAACCAATCTTAGTAAAAATCCCTATATAATTCACAAGCTATAGCTCATCGGGCTGTTACTTATAAATAGCTGAAAGTCGTCATTATCTGTTTAAAATCTGGCTCCCGCAACCAATCAATCTTAGTAAAATCCCTATATAATTCACAAGCTATAGCTCATCGGGCTGTTACTTATAAATAGCCGAAAGTCGTCATTATCTGTTTCAAATCTGGCTCCCGCAACCAATCTTAGTAAAAATCCCTTTATAATTCATAAACTATAGCTCATCGGGCTGTTACTTATAAATAGCCGAAAGTCGTCATTATCTGTTCAAATCTGGCTCCCGCAACCAATCTTAGTAAAAATCCCTTTATAATTCATAAACTATAGCTCTTCGGGCTGTTACTTATAAATAGCCGAAAGTCGTCATTATCTGTTTCAAATCTGGCTCCCGCAACCAATCTTAGTAAAAATCCCTTTATAATTCATAAACTATAGCTCTTCGGGCTGTTACTTATAAATAGCCGAAGTCGTCATTATCTGTTTCAAATCTGACTCTAGTAAGAAAACAAATTTTAATTCTCATATAAAAATTAAAATTTAATATAATTAAAAAAACAAGATGATTATTTCACTTATTACGCCATAAAAACTACTGCCACGGCATTTACTGGCTCCTCAGTTTTATTGCCATAACAGTGAGGGAGATGACCATGAAAATAAATTAAGTTACCCGCCTCCACCATATACTCCTCTCCTTGTACTTCAACGCAGGCACTTCCCTCTAGACACAAAAACAACTCATGACTGCCTTCAGGGTGTGGCACTCCTTTGCTATAACAATTAGGTTTCATACTAATATCATTGATTTGCAACTTCTGAGTACTGATAGGACTGGTTCGTGTACTAGAAAATCTGCCATCATCTAATTGAATAACAGGCATATCTTTACGAGAGACTTCGGTGACATGTGCTGATTGCCTACTAATCAAATCATCAACCGAAACGCCCAATGCTTGTGCTACTTTAACGACCAAGGTTATGCTTGGATTTGATTGATCACTTTCCATGTTAGCTAAAGTTGCTCGTGGAATATCGGCCATATCCGCTAGCTTAGTTTGCGTTAATTTGTGTTGAGCACGTAGTCTTTTTATACCTTCACTAATAGGGTTGGTCACTCATTATCTCCATAATTCTGCGTTTTGATTTACCACGATGTGAAAGACTTAATCAAGTAAGTCAAACTGTTATGATTAGGACTACAAAATATCAACATATTCCTACTTTATATTCCAGTATTAAAACATATTGTTAATTTATTGTCATTTATAGTGTATCAGCTCTAGACACTGCCGATATTTTCATTACAATCTAGCCATCTTATCAATCTTGATAATTTCACTCATCAAAATGTCCTGGAGAATAATATGAATGTTGACCAACATATCAAAGTAGCACAATGGCACTTAGAGCAAGCTCGTTTACATAACGTTAGCGATCACACTTGTGGCTGTCCTGCTAACAAGCATGACCAACGTGCAATCGACGCAGTTGAAGCTGGTTTAATCATTGAAGAAAAAGCGTGTACTTTAGAAGCTAAAGAAGCGCGCGTTTAGGCTAAAAGCTAACCGACGATTGAATAGTATAAACCGATAAAATCTACTTTTATCGGTTTTTTTATGTCCTTCAATATTGAACCTACCTTTCTAAATCCCCACTCCCTAACAATCAAGAATAACTCATTAATAACTTATAATAATCAATACTATCCTTTAAATATTGTCATTGAGTATTTATCATTGAATAATGCCGTTAAGGTAAATATAGTGTTGATCTAGCACTAATATTTTATACGAAAGCTCACCCTAAAATAATTTACAAGGATTTCTATGGCTGGTGCAAGTTTACTAACCCTATTGGATGACATTGCCATGTTACTCGATGATGTAGCTGTTTTATCAAAGGTTGCCGCTAAAAAAACCGCTGGGGTTTTAGGTGATGATTTAGCGGTAAATGCCGAACAACTTTCTGGCGGTTTAAAAGCAGATCGAGAGCTACCCGTTGTTTGGGCAGTGTTTAAAGGCTCTATGCTTAATAAAGCTATTTTAGTGCCTATTGCATTATTACTGAGTTACTTTCTACCTATCGTAATAATGCCTTTATTAATGCTAGGTGGTGCTTATTTGTGTTATGAAGGTTTTGAAAAAGTTTGGCATAAATTCTCTCATCAAGATGAACAGAAAGAGCAACATGAAAAGCGTGTTGAGGCACTGCAAGATGAAAATATAGATATTACCCTTTATGAAAAAGATAAGATCAAAGGGGCTATTCGTACCGATTTTATCCTCTCAGCAGAAATTATTATTATTGCTTTAGGGACTGTGGCAGATAAACCAATAACAACTCAAATATCAGTATTAGTTTTCATTGCCATTTTGATGACAATAGGTGTTTATGGTTTAGTTGCTGGTATTGTCAAAATTGATGATGGTGGGCTTTTACTGATTAAAGATAAGTCAGCTAGCCTTTGGGCAAAAGCAAAACGTGCGTTAGGTTATTTTATGATTTCTTTTGCACCGAAATTAATGAAGTTTTTAGCATTTGCAGGCACTGTTGCTATGTGGTTAGTTGGGGGCTCACTGATTACTCATGGCGTACCAGCTTTTCACCACATCATTGAATCAGCGACAGACTTTGCCGCTAACCTTCCTATACTTGCGGGGCTATTGGTGGTGATTACTCCACTGTTAATCGACTTATTTGTTGGCTTTATTTTAGGTGCCATACTTGTATTTATCTCTTTAGCGATAATGAAAGCAGCTAAACAAACAAAGAATTAGTGGAATAGAGCGAATGGTTAGTTAATCATCAAAGAATGTTTAGCTAACCATTAGTTATGTACTAGGCTGCTTTAGCTTACAAGTAAAACTAATTTACCAACATTTTCATTCTTCGCCATTTTTTCATGAGCCTGCTCGACTTGCTGCCATGGATAAACCGAATCAATTATCGGCTTTATTCGACCATTGACTAAATCAGCATAAAAATCATTGATGAAACTCTTAACGAGTTGAGCTTTATAGTCATCACTGCGGTTGCGTAACGTTGAAGCGGATAACGTTAATCTTTTTGCCAACAGCTTTGCTATATCAACTTGTGAGCAATATCGCCCACCTAACATTGATAAAGTAACTATGTGTCCATCAAGTGCTGCGATATTAATATTTTTAGCTAAATACTCACCACTAACAACATCAATAATGACATCGTAACCTGAGGGGACATTTGTTTTAGACCAAGAAACAAAATCACTGTGTTGGTAATTTATAACTGCATCAGCACCAAGTATTAGACACGCTTGTACTTTAGATTCATTGCCAACAGTGACCGTAACATGACATTGTTTCGCTTTTGCAAGCTGTATTGCAGCACTGCCAACACCACTTGCGCCTGCATGAATGAGCACCCTACTTTTATCCGCTAATTTAGCAATACTGAATAAGCTTTGATATGCAGTTAGAAATACTTCAGCACAAGCTGCACCTTGCTCAAAAGTAAATTTTTCAGGTAAACAAAATAATTGCGCTGCTTTTACTTTGACATATTGCGCGTATCCGCCACCCGCAACTAAGGCGAAAACTTTATCGCCTACTTGCCATGGTTTTGCTAAATGGTTAGCAGAAACCGCTTCTCCACATTGTATGATTTCACCCGAGACTTCTAAACCAAGGATTGATGACTCTCCTGCAGGCGCTGGATATTTACCTGCACGTTGCAATAAATCAGCTCGATTGATCCCTATAGCGTGAACTTTAATCAAACATTCATCCACCGCTATTTCAGGCATCACTGTTTGAGATAACACTAATGCTTGCTGGTTATCAACATGGATATATTTCAAGGAGATATCACCTTAGGTAGAGCTTTATTAGTTAAAGCGGGAGAGATATTAAGCTAAATAAAAGTTAGATAAAGTGCCTATGCTCACGCACTTTATCTAATAAAATTTAGCTAATTAACATAACTGGTAGAAGTTAAGTTAATGGCGTTAAAGCAACAGAGTTGAACTCGACTTTTTTCCAACCACTTTGCATAAAATTACGAATATTACCGTGGTCATTACCTTGTGGATTATTTACCACGTCTTCACGATAAAAACGACCAAAACAAGCCAACGTTTGTTGCTCTGTTAACTTATTAAGCTTGGCAAAATAAAAGATCTTGCATGAGCCTTCGTTCGTGCCAGCTTCATTGAGTACATCACCATTGCTGAAAGTCGCAGGTAGGTAACTATAGTTTTCACTAATAACTTGCATCACTTGCTCAAAACTTACTTGTTCAGCATTTGAGTCTAACTGACTGATAAAATCAGCTAAGGTAATGTTTACTTCTGGAGTACTCATTAAATATCACCCGTTTTTAATTTAGCCTTTGCTTCCTCTACTTTAGAGAAGTCTAAACCTAGTTCATTAACCGCTTGCTCAATAAGTCCTGGATCTGCCATTACTAAACTCATAATAGCTTGCAGTTTTTCCGGTGGAATGCCAAGTTGTGTAATGAATGCCATTGCCATCATTGGGTTTTCAGTGAGCGCCTGAAACATCTCATTAATTTTCTCATCACTGATATTTAGTTCTTTTAAGATTTGTATAATCGGGTTCATTAATTTTCTCAATTTAATAGTCGGTTTCGCGTTAGTAATAAGCAGGCTATATAAAGTAAGCACAGGCTTAAAAGTTATGCGGATTATAATATCAAATTATAAAGAACTTTACAGACAGCAGCCTGTTAATAAATCAAATATCTAATTAACTAATCTCTTTCACTACACTATTGGAAAAGAAAAAGTATAATGACACTGAATTTACGCAAACAAATACGCACTTAACTATCTATCACAACTTATGCCATCAAAATTTAAAAATACCGAACTTCAGTCCCCTAAATTAAAGTACTTATCTGCATATTCCGCACAAATACAAATGCAAGTTCAGCAAATGATTGAACAAAAAAATTTAGCGCAATATTTATTAAAAAAATATCCAACGATCCATGAGGTAAGTAACGACAAAGCCCTACGTGGTTATGTTATGTCACTGAAGAACCAGTACTTGAAAAAGTCAGCACCTTTAAGTCAGATAAAGTATGACGATAAAATTCATATAATTAATAATGCTCTAGGGTTGCATACCTATGTCTCTCGCGTGCAAGGTAATAAGCTAAAAAGTAAACATGAAATTCGCATCGGTAGCCTCTTTAAAAAAGCCCCTGAAGCCTTCTTAGCCATGATAGTTGTTCACGAGTTAGCGCATCTAAAAGAGAAGGAGCATAATAAGGCATTTTATAAGTTATGCCAAAGCATGTTGCCTGAATATCATCAATTAGAATTAGACTTACGTATTTACCTAACTCAAATAGAATTAATTGGAGATATTTACACCTAAGACCAATGACGATAACCAAGGGGTAATTTTAAATGGCTTAATAACGTCATCACTTTTAGTCATAATATTTCTACTTGTTTGATGAGATAATTTTATATAAATTACCGAGCAATACCCCAAAAATGAAATACCCAAATGTCTGAAACTAAAATTAAGTTTGAACTCGAAAAAGAAAACAAGAACAGTGTCCGTTATAAAGAAATTCCCAAAGAGGGCATGCCACCGATTTTAGGCTCTATTTATGTGCAAAAATGGTATGCGGGTAATAGTAAATATCTAGAGGTGACTGTTAATAAAGTGGATTAACGCATTTTCATTTAAACTGTTACGACGCTAGAACCAAAAAACCAGAATACCTTGTTAAGGTAATTCTGGTTTTTTTGGGTTAACCGCAAGTCAAACTAACGGTTATGATTTCTGCTTGTTATGCTTGATATAACATAGCTAGAAAATCTTTAGACTCATTCAACTGGCTAAATTTAAACAATTTAGAACCTGATTGGTCTTTAACAACAACATTTAATTTGTTGATTGAAATAGACTTTACTGGTGCTTCAATAGCGTAAATCTTACCTTGATAAGTATAAGACATAATATAACTCCTTTAATTGCGTAAAAACGCAATATTAAAAAGCCCATAACTGCATATACATAATTGATAATAATACGATGAACTAACCGAGAATGACTCGGGATCTCATGCAGCAAAAAGCTTTGATTTAATAACTTTTACTAAGGTGTTGGCTGACTGTGAAAGGGAAAGACAAAACACGAAAAATCACTGGGGATTAACATCAATTAGATGAGGAAGGCTAATTGATGTTGGGCAATATACTGTGCTTTGTTGGAAAAGTAAATATTTATTTTTTAAGTACTAAAGTATAATTAAAAAAATAGTGATAAATAGTTATGATTAGCACTTGGTTAATATTTAAGTGACACCCAAATATATTCAATTAATAACCATAATTGTCCTCAATATTAGGCTGAGCAATATAACTCAAACCAACTCAATCTTAATTATTTCGGACACCTTATCGATAAAATATCACAATCAACATTATCGAGTATTTTCTCAATGGTATTGCCAATAAATTTACCGTTATTACCCATGCCCATTACTAATAAATCTACTTCATGTGTTTTTACTAATTCAGGTAATTCATATTCAGGTGAGCCTAAGACAAGGTGAGTCAATTTTTCATCAAAAGTAAATTGGTTAAGTAACTCATCAAATACAACTTTGTGGTGATACTTTATCGCATCACTATAGTCATTAAAATCACCACTAGCTAAACTGTGGTCCATGCCCACGGCATTCATACCTTGCCATAATTCTATCCCCATAGGCTGATAACAATGACAAACGTGAGCTTCGCTATCAAATAACTCAGCCATTACCAACTCTGCCTGAATAATATCAGCATCTAATTTCTCAGGTTTATCATGGGTTCTTTCGGGGTCAACGGCAGCCATAACAGTGCGATACGAGTAATCGCGAATATTTTTAGTCAGTAGCAATGGAACCGGACAGTGCTCTAGTAATTGCCAATCACCAGGAGTGAAGAATATTCTATTGAGTGTCGAATCTTGCTTAGTTGATTTTATCACTATCGATGCGCCATTATTGGCAATCTTCGCCAAAACGGCACAGCTCACATCAGAATGCCAAACGACATCAATATTAACGACAATATCAAGCAACTTTACTTCAAGTAAGTACGTTTCTAACCACCGTAACTTCGATGCTATATATTCTTTTTGTAAAGCTTCTAATTGTTCTTGATTAAAATTCCAATGGCTAACAAATTGACTATTATAAGCCACAAGAAAAAGCTCTATACTTGCTGACGTTTTTTCTGCAATGTTAATCGCCTGCACTAATGCTGATTGGTGGTCACTAGCAGCATCCATCACCACCAAAATATTTGTTATATTTTTCATAATATTCCCTAACTATCAATAATCTAAACAAGGACTACCTAAGTAGCATCTTTATTAATTTAGAAAATTAAAATAATGACTTCTCTTACTTAAAAGTTAGTTGAATTAGACACTTATAGCAATGTATTTACCTTAAGTTTGCACACAAGTTGATCTAAGTCATGCATCACTTATCTGTAGTGATTAGGCTACATATATCAATGATAAATGGCGCAATTCTCGAAAATAACCAACGACTAGAAACTTACAGTAGTGCCTTTATTCCTTGAGTTAATCCTTCAACCGTTAAAGGATACATTTTATTAGCAACAATGCTTTTCATTATATCGATGGAGCTATAATAAGACCACTGCCTTTCCTCTTGTGGGTTTAACCAAATACTCTTATCAAAATGATTCAATAACCTTTTCATCCAAACACTGCCTGGCTCTTCATTCCAATGTTCGACACTACCACCAGGGTAGGTAATTTCATAAGGTCCCATAGTCGCGTCCCCAATAAAAATCACTTTATAGTCACTACCATAGGTATGAATGATTTTGTGTATATCAACGGGTTCGCTAGTTCGACGGTTATTGTCTCGCCATACATACTCATAAACACAATTATGAAAATAAAAAAATTCTAAATGCTTAAATTCAGTATGCACCGCTGAAAACAATTGTTCGCATACCTTGATATGATCATCCATTGAGCCACCAACATCAAAAAACATCAGTAATTTAATGGCATTGTGTCGCTCAGGTTTCATCTTAATATCAAGGTAGCCCGCATTACGAGCGGTAGCCGATATAGTATCATCAAGTGCCAATACATCACTGGCACCAGTACGCGCAAATTTTCGAAGCTTGCGCAAGGCAACTTTGATGTTTCGCGTGCCAATTTCAACGTTATCATCTAAATTTCGATATTGACGCTTGTCCCATACTTTTACAGCTTGGCGGTGACGAGAGTTTTCTTGACCTACTCTAACCCCTTCAGGGTTGTAACCATTTGCACCAAAGGGCGATGTGCCACCAGTGCCAATCCACTTATTACCCCCTTCATGACGTTTTTCCTGCTCTTTCAACCGTTCGGCCAAAGTTTCCATTAATTTGTCTAAACCACCCATGGCTGAAATCTTTGCTTTTTCTTCATCAGATAGCATTTTTTCAAAATGTTTCTTTAACCAATCTTCAGGTATTGCCGACAAATCAAGTTCAATGGTTGATACGCCTTTAAAATAATCAGCAAAAGCGCGATCAAATTTATCAAAATAACTTTCGTCTTTTACCAAAACCGCGCGGCTAACGACATAAAAATCATCAATATTAGCAAAAACTACGTGCTGCTCTAATACGCGAATTAAGTCTAATAATTCACGTATGGTACAAGGCACCTTGTAGTCTCGTAATTTGCAAAAAAAATCAATTAACATATGCTTTTTGACCTCTGGTGATTTTATTTATCGATGAGAACGATGCATAAAAGCGAGCTTTTCAAACAAATGAACATCTTGCTCGTTTTTCAATAAAGCGCCATGTAAAGGCGGGATCACTTTTTTGGTGCGAGTTTCTTGTAAAACGCCAATATCGATATCTTCAGCTAAAAGTAACTTTAACCAATCAATCAATTCAGAAGTTGAAGGCTTCTTTTTAAGACCCGGTATTTCGCGAAGATCAAAGAATAGTGCTAACGCTTCATCAAGCAGTTTTTGTTTGATGTTAGGAAAATGCACATCAACAATCGCTTTCATTTCCTCTGCTTCAGGAAAACTAATGTAATGAAAGAAACAACGACGCAAAAAGGCATCAGGTAACTCCTTCTCATTATTTGAGGTAATAATAATTATAGGCCTTTGTTTAGCAACAATTTTTTCTTGAGTTTCATAAACAAAAAATTCCATTTTATCGAGCTCTAATAACAGATCATTAGGGAACTCAATATCGGCCTTATCAATTTCATCAATTAATAAAACCGGTCTTTGATCAGCCGTAAAAGCATGCCACAGTTTTCCTTTTACTATGTAATTACTAATATCATGCACTTTTTCATCGCCTAGCTGACTATCTCTAAGACGTGATACCGCATCATATTCATATAAGCCTTGTTGGGCTTTAGTGGTTGATTTGATATGCCAAGGAATTAACTCAGTCCCTAAACTCAACGCTAGCTCTTCGGCAAGCATAGTTTTTCCTGTCCCTGGCTCACCTTTAATTAGCAAAGGTCGTTCCAGCGTAATTGCCGCATTGACAGCAAGTTGCAGTGCTTTAGAGGCAATATAGTTACCCGTGCCATTAAATGATTTCATGTTTTTCCCACTTATTGTTTACAAATTAAACTAAGATATTGATTAGATATGCCATTTTATTTAACTAAATAGAAAAATGGCACTTAATATCTTCATATGAGGCTAACTTTAACCTGTTAGTAAAAATTTTCCACAGGATTTCAAAAATAGTTGAAATAACTAAGAAATATATACCGATAATACGATTACTAACAAACAGAAAAATAAACTAACAATAATTAGATAGACTAGATCAAGAAATCTGTAACTAGTGGTTATATTTATAGTTTAAGCTATATACAATCGAGATAGATTAGAACTTGCTTAGGATGAGCAGTGTTCAATAAATGGAATTATTTATTGTTATAGTAGGAACGCTCAATATGTTAAAAAACCTGTCACTAGCTAAAAAAATTCACCTAGCACTAACCTTAATTGGCGCTATTTTTTTAAGTACCACTATTTTCTTTTTTCATCATGATGAAAAAGAACTGGCAGAGCACTTTGTTGAACGAAATCTTGAAAGCCTTGCACTTAATTATTTTGACTCTGTCAATACCATGATGCTCACAGGCACTATAGCTAATCGACAACTTATTCAAAATAAAATTCTCAGCCAAGACGATATCGTAGAAGCAAGAATTTTACGTACTCAAGCGGTTAATAAGGTTTTTGGTGAGGGCTTCTCTGATCAGAGTGCGAAAAGTGCATTTGAACGGGAAGGTCTAGCGGGTAAAAGAGCCTTTAAAAAATTCGAACTTGATGGAAAACGTATGATGAGCTTTATTATACCTGTCAAAGCGAGTTCAGATTATCGCGGCACCAACTGCTTAACTTGCCATCAAGTGAGTGAAAATGAAATATTAGGCGCAGTAAAACTTACCTATGACTTATCAACAGTAGATAAAGAAATCACCAGCTCTATTACCCAAGCTGCTATTTTGCAATTGGTCATTACCTTAATTTGTTTTACCTTGTTAAGCCTTACCCTGAAAAAACTAATTTTCTTCCGATTAAAACGCCTAAGCAACTCTATTACAACGGCTGCTGAAGAGCTCGATTTAAATAAAGAAATTAAAGTTCATTATCAAGATGAGCTTGGTGCAGTGAGCAGAGCGTTAAATGAGATGATGAATAAGTTTAGAGTAAGCTTTATGTCAATAGCCCAAGCAAGTGAGCAGTTGACTGAATCAGCGAAAGAAGTTGATAAAATATCTTCGCTAACACTCGACGCAGTTTTAGAGCAAAAAAAGGGTACCGACTCTGTCGCTGCTGCAATTAATGAGTTAGATGCTTCTGCGAATGAAGTCCAACATAATACGCAAAGTGCAGCCGATAAATCAGTTTCAGCTAATGAAAGGACCTCACAAGGATTAATTCTTGTTGAACAAGCTAGGCTTGGCATTAATGATCTCAGAGATAAAGTTGTTGAAAATACCGCTATGATCACCGACTTAAGTAATAAAACCAATGAAGTGGGCAGTGTGTTAGAAGTTATTACCGCCATTGCTGAACAAACAAATTTATTGGCGTTAAATGCTGCCATAGAAGCGGCAAGAGCCGGCGAACAAGGTAGAGGTTTTGCTGTGGTCGCCGATGAAGTTCGTTCATTAGCAACACGTACTCGTGAATCAATTGAGCAAATACACACAACAATGAGCCGATTACAAGTCGGAGCAAAAGGTGCTGTTGATTCAATGAATGTGGTTAGTCAACAAGCCAGTGATAAAGCTGAAGATGTTGCCAATGTTGCTAATTTATTGACAAGTATCAGTGCTGAAATTCAGGAATTAGACGAACTAAATTGTCAAATTTCAGATGCTGCGACACAGCAGAATTTGGCAGCCGATGAAATTAATATTAATGTCGTTAATATAAGTAATGTTGCTGAACAATCAAGTGATGATGCTATTCGTGGTAAAGAGATTAGCGAGCATTTATTATCACTTGCTTATGAATTAAATACCCAGTTAACAAAGTTTAAATTATAAAGCTAACGAGAGTGGTACTGATATTGAGTAGCTACAGACGATGAAAGTTCACCGCTTAGCTACACTATCGAGAATGCCCTTGAAAATGGGGTTTTGCCTTTAAGACATAGTTTTTTGTAGGGTGCTGAATTTATTGTTTACATCTAGCTAGGCTTTTCCGCTAAAATTTCGATCAAACTAATACGTTCATCATCAAGATTTAGACGCATATTATAAGCTTTGGTTTTAATATCATTGCCAATTAACATATGCAAACCTAGTTCTGGCAAGGCCGACTCCCCCTGAGGTTCTTTCACTCGTGCGAAAGCCTTTTGTGCCAAATCTGACTTATCGTTCCAAACTTCAATCTTAAAGCCAGTGGATGCGATAATATCTCGAAATGATTCTTTTGGTATCAGAAAACTCATCGAACTGTCTTGAGCCCACGGCACTGGAAAATAAATAGCTTTATCTTCATGACCACACACCTCATATAAGACAGCTCGGGCACCAGGTTTGAGTACGCGGTACATTTCCTTTAACCACCCCAACTTATCTTCGACATTCATGTTCATCTGGATTGACCAAGCGCCATCGAAGGTATTGTCAGCATAGGGCAACTCAAGGGCACTACCAACCTTGAACTTAACACGGTCCTGCATCTTGAGTAACTGTGTCAACCTTTCTGCTGCATCAATGTATTCATCACTTAAATCTATACCGGTAACATGACAACCGGTTTCATGTGACAAACGACGTGTTGAACCGCCAACGCCACAGCCCACATCAAGGATGTGCATATCAGGTGTAAAATTGGCGAGTTCAATCAGTTCTTTAGTGGCAATATCACCACGGATGTGAAATTCATCAACCGGTTGAAGGTCATTAGGAGTGACATTAGATAAATCTATACCTAGATTATTGAGACCTGCAATTATTTTATTATACAAATTGTTCGGAGAGTAATAACTGTGAATATGCTTCATATAGATAATCTTGACTCAAAGATAAGGTGAAATAGCTGTCTACAAACTATACATGAAAATGTCAGGTAGTTAAAAAAATTATAAACTTATCCAAGTCTGTTATTGAGGTATATCAATAACATGGAAAATTTAGTCCATGCCAACGTCGAGGGTATAAATTATTATTTTCGTGGTGAATTCCCTTTTTATTAATTATACTGAATAAATAATAAACTGACTTTATGAAACAGCTAATTAGATGTTAATTAAACAAAAAATTCACTTTAAAACACTAGTTTTCTTAATATCATCTCTATTAAGTCATCATTCAATCGCTAATAATAAAACTCATTTTGAAGAGCTCTTTTCCACCTCTGTCGTGCTAACAGATTCAGAAACAATCACATTAGGGATTGGCAACTTTGATCCCGACAAGTTATTAAAACCTCACGAAAAGAACTTTTCTGAAAGCGATTCTATCAAGCTGAGGAATGAGTTAACCGTATACAGCATTCCCTATACTTGGCGCTTGACTGACGAAAAGTCTGAAGATAAAACTAAAGATAAGGTTACTAAAGAAAAGTCCAACTACTTTTATCTAGATGAATTAACCGCATCACTTTCTTACCTCAAACAAGAAAATAAAAATGACTTACTATCTAACTCGTCCATTACTGATGATAATAAAGATGAAGTTTACTCAGCCTATCTAGCCTATAGTCGACATAGGCAATTGACTGAAAATTGGAATTTAAGAGTGAGGTTTGGTTCATATTTAATGCACCATAAAAATAAATACCGTTATAACAGCGAGGAGTCAAAGCAATATCAAGCTCAATTAGACGGCATTTTTTTAAATCTATCAGCGAATGCTTTCATTATTGAGCCTAATGTAAAGCTAAGCTATAGCCAACAAAAGGATTGGGGCAAGTGGGAATTTAACAACGATTTAAACGTATTCTCTGGCGTCACATTTAAGGGAGCCAAGTCTAGTCAAGAAGCAAAGCCGACAGGCTGGCGTTTTAATAATGGCTTTAAATTTCACTTTAACGTTAATCAATCGAAATTCCATGCTGAATCTATTTATGTAAAGATTCAGCGTTCTGATATTGGTGGCGATATGGTTAGTAGCTTGGGTACGGATCATTTCTATGAGTTAGGGGTAGGTTTATTACTCGACACCCGTAAGTTCACTAAACTAGCTGATAATATCGGCATAGGCATTAATATCCATAAAGGCAGCGCGCTTTCTGGCGGTAGTATCGTCTTTTACTTTAATGAGCTTTAAAATCATTATTCAATTTCACCAACAGTTCATGATAATTAATAGGGCCAAAAGGTCACTTTATTGAAATATGTCTTTTATTAGTACTGCTTCCCCCTAATACCCCTAGGTCTTTTGCGCCTCGAACAATGAAAGAGTGCTTGAGCAATTTCAATTCAAGGCGCTGTGATGAAATAATGGTTATTCCCTTATAAATCACAGCAACGATGAAGTGATGTTGCTCAAGCGCTTCTTCGATGGGTTTTAAATGACTTTATACGGCGTCAAATAATCAAAGCATAGAATAACTATGCTTAAATTATCTTCCTTGCCTAAAGTGATTTTAATTCCCACTGAAACCCTGCACTTTGAATGGTCACGGGTATAACACGCATCTTTATCGGTAAATAGTGTGTGAATCACACCTTTTTAAGGGATAATGCGCCATTGCACACTCAAAATTTTATTACATCCACTCTATTGAAGTGGTTCGAATAAACAGAGATATTATGACAACACTGACCAAACTACTCGCACTATGTGTGTTAACGCTAAGCCTCTTTGTCACTAGCAGCGCGATCTCGGCCACATTTACTTTTACCGCCATTCCCGATGCAGATGAGTCTCAGCTGAGAACCCGCTTCGAGAAGGTTGCCCTTTATTTGGAAAAGAAACTGGGCGTTGAGGTAAAATATGTTCCGGTTAAATCCTACTCAGCCGCGGTAACCGCCTTTAGAAATAACCAAGTGCAGCTAGCCTGGTTTGGTGGTTTATCTGGGGTGCAAGCCAGACGATTAGTTCCCGGCTCGCAAGCAATTGCACAAGGTTATGAAGATCAGTTTTTCAAAAGCTACTTTATTGCTCACTACAGCACTGGCTTAGAGATGAGCGATAGTTTTCCTGATATCACCGAGAAAACCTTCACCTTTGGTTCAAAAGGCTCCACCTCAGGTAGATTAATGCCGCAATATTATATAGAGCAATATTTAAAGCAAAAGCCACAACATGCATTTAAACGTGTTGGTTTTTCTGGTGACCATAACCGCACTATTGTTCAAGTTCAATCAGGGACTTACCAAGTTGGCGCTGTGAACTATAAAGTGTGGGAAAGTGCCCTAGCCGCAGGTAAAATCGACACTAATAAAGTGAAGGTGATTTGGAAAAGTCCTACCTACCCTGATTACCAATGGACAATACATTCAGATGTTGAAGCCAATTTTGGTCCAGGCTTTGCTGATAAAGTTAAAGCTGCACTGCTCAATATGGATAGCCCAGAGCTGTTAAACAGTTTTCCACGTTCCTCCTTTGTCAACGCTGAAAATAAAGATTTTCAGCCAGTGGAAGATGTGGCTAAACAGATAGGACTTATCGATTAATGATCATCATTGACAACCTAAATCTTCATTATGATAAAACTGCCGGCTATAATACCTGTAAGAAAACCGGTAAAAAAGAGACGTCTACTCAGGTGATTTTTGATCTGAGCCTGACCATCAATGAAGGTGAAAAAGTTGCTATTATCGGTCCCTCTGGTGCAGGTAAATCTAGCCTGCTACACCATATTTATCAACAGTTACAAACCAGTGCGGCCCTGTGCTCACAGCGACAAGGCTTGGTTGATAATTTAAGCATCTATCACAATATATTTATGGGTGCATTAGCTCGCCATCACTGGTTATTTAACTTAGTTAATTTAATTAGGCCTTTCAAACAAGATTTACACGATATTGCAGCACTGTGTCAGCAGTTGGAGTTAGACCAACCACTGGCAAAAAAAGTGGACCAACTCTCTGGTGGGCAAAGGCAACGAGTGGTGTTAGCAAGAGCCCTATATCAACAACAAGATACCTTTATCGGTGATGAGCCCTTTTCAGCGCTTGATCCCTTAATGAAATCAAGACTACTCGACACCGTATTAGCGCGGCATAAAAGTGTCATCATGGTGGTTCATGACAGAGAGTTAGCAATTACCGCTTTTGACCGCGTTATCGCATTAGATAAAGGCCGTTTGGTACTCGATAGCCAACAGCAGAGTATTGATCAACAACAGATCACCGCGCTATATCAAACTAACGCTGTCGCGTAGGCCTCTTTAATGTCGCAACTGCAGCAAGTGAAAAGCTCACATTATTCTTTATGTTACTGGCAAATAGGTTATTGGCAAAAAATCACGTTATCAATCTGGTTGATTGCACTGGTTATTATCCCTTTTGCCGATATAGAGATTGTCAGTTTCGACCCTTTCCTCGAGTTAACTCGCATGGTAAATGGGCTAGTAACACCCGATTTTTTCGCGACTGAATACCTGTTACAAGCCATCCTTCAAACCGTTAACTTTGCCATTATAGGCGTCTGTTTAGGCCTAGTACTAGGTGCTCCCCTCGCGCTAATTTACCAAAACCCAATCGTATCAAGCTGTTGCGCTTTTTTGCGTGCGATCCATGAAATTTTCTGGGCGCTGCTATTTTTACAAGTCTTTGGTCTGTCTCCCATAACCGGAATATTGGCTATCGCGATCCCGTTTGCCGCCACTTTTGCCCGCGTGTTTCACGATATTATCAATCAATCGTCAGACAGCCCTTTAGAAAGTATCGATAGTCGGGCCGATATAATTAGCCGTTTCACTTATGGCAAAATAGCCCAAGTCATGCCACAGCTGATGAGCTACACTCGCTACCGTTTTGAGTGTGCCCTTCGCAGTAGCGCCGTACTCGGGTTTATCGGCATGCCAACGTTAGGTTTTTATATGGAAACGGCTTTTAAACAGGGAAACTATAGTGAAGGGGCAGCGTTATT
The DNA here is from genome assembly GCA_002163005.1 of Colwellia psychrerythraea. GTDB lineage: Bacteria > Pseudomonadota > Gammaproteobacteria > Enterobacterales > Alteromonadaceae > Colwellia > Colwellia psychrerythraea_C. Next base: position 17,664 of record MAAF01000083.1, read on the forward strand.
GATAATATTTATTGCCCTTATCGGCTCGATTCGTTACTGGTGTCCACCCAAATTACTTGGGATTTATCTTGTTATTGCTTGCGTGACTCTCGTTGATATTCCTAACGTAGATAGCAACCTACTGGTGCGTTTTATCAGCCAAGATATTTTGCCTCCCGCGTTAGTAAACGTCGCAACGTTGGCAGAGATTCAATGGTCATCACTCACTACTTGGTTTAGCACTATCCTGTCGGAACAAGCCATTCCAGGAGCAATAGCAACGATTACCTTAGCGCTACTTGCCTTAGCTGCCACCCATTTTATTACGTTAAGCACCCATGCTGTCGCTAGTAAGCACTTATGCCCTGCACCACTGACTTGGCTTGGGCGATTCATCTTGTTAATAGGCCGTTCAGTACCTGAATATATATTAGCGTTTATTTTTTTAATGCTGCTCGGCCCATCGATGTTACCTGCGGTTATCGCGTTAGCCATTCATAATGGCTGCGTTATTGCTTACTTAGCTGTTAAGCAAAGTAATACTATTACTCCGCAACAGATGCAGATGACTAGGTTAAATCAGTTTAACTACCACATCATGCCAACTATCTATCCCAATATGATGGCTTTAATGTTTTATCGCTTTGAAATCATAGTGCGAGAAACCGCGGTGTTTGGCATTTTGGGGATTATGACCTTAGGGTTTTATATCGACAGTAATTTCAGCGAAATACGCTATAGTAATGCATTAGTGCTTATCACGTGTACAGCCCTGCTCAATGTCGTCATTGATATTATCTCAAGACGACTGCTTAAGTTCCCGCAAACGAGTAAAACTCGCTGTTAACGTTACTAAGCTAAGCGATAATGTTGTTCAAAAGTCATAGTGGGTAATTAAAAAATATCCTACTGATGAAATGAAACCCACTTAAGTAATGTCTATTCCAGTATCAATTGAATTAATGCTCAGTTTAATACCAATTAATGGTTCAAATTTTGTTGATAATCTTAAATCATCCCCCCTAATTACGGAGCTGAATATGTCTGAATCTACTTATGTACCACCAAAAATATGGCAATGGAAGACAGAAAGTGGTGGCCAATTCGCCAGTATTAACCGCCCTATTGCTGGCGCAACACATCAAGCAGAATTACCCGTAGGTAAACATCCACTTCAGTTATACTCGTTAGCGACACCTAATGGCGTGAAAATTACTATTCTATTGGAAGAATTATTAGCGTTAGGCATAAAAGAAGCCGAATACGATGCACATTTAATTGAAATCATGGAAGGAGATCAATTTGGCTCAGGGTTTGTCGAGGTAAACCCCAACTCTAAAATTCCCGCTTTGGTAGATACTTCTGCTAATACTAGCGGTGACAAGAGTGGCGAAAATAAACTGCCCATGTTCGAATCTGGCGCGATATTACTGTATTTAGCAGAGAAGTTTGATGCTTTTCTACCTAAAGAGGCTTTAATCAAGTCGCAATGTTTATCGTGGCTATTTTGGCAAGTCGGTAGTGGTCCCTATTTAGGTGGCGGCTTTGGTCATTTTTACGCTTACGCACCCGAAAAGTTTGAATACCCGATAGAGCGTTTTACCATGGAAGTAAAACGACAACTTGACGTACTCGACCGACATTTAGCAAATAATAAATACATGTGTGGCGCTCAATATACGATTGCCGACATCGCTATCTGGCCATGGTATGGCGCATTGATGCAAAATAAAGTTTATGAAGCCGCTGAATTTCTACAAACCCATGAGTATAAACATCTTACACGTTGGACTGAAGAAATTAGCAAACGAGCGGCAGTTAAACGTGGAATAATGGTCAACCGTACTTGGGGTGAATTAGACGAACAGTTACATGAACGTCATGACGCCAGCGATTTCGAACTCAAAACGCAAGATAAATTAACCAGCACTTAATTAACTCGACTAACGTTTAGGTAGATGGCTAGATAATAATCTAGCCATCTGAGATGTATAGAAAGGAATTAACAGCCAAATCATAAAACATAGCACATTCATTGCTTCTCTATTGGAGACTGAATATTGGCCAAAAATGAAGTTAATCTAGCGAACAGATAACATACATAAATTTATACTGTCATGTGTTTTATGAATTTTAGGCTGTCATAGTGACCTAACTAAAGTTATTTCCTCGTAGTTAAGGCAAATTGTTTCCACAAAAAAATATTGTGACAAATATTGAAATCCTCTGGTTCGACTTCAATCCTTCACTAAAAATTAAGTTGCAATACCTTACCTATGACATATAATACGAATCAATCTCATTTAGGTTCGTATTATTAAAGATGTATACAAAAGATTATCTTTCTACCCTGATATTAGCTTTAGCTATTTTTACCTCAGCAAAAGCCTCATCGGATCCAACAGATAAAGAACACATAGTTGTTACCGGAACTCGTACCGCGAAACTATTAAGTGATTCTCCAGTATTAGTGGATGTTATTGACGGTGAAACTATTGCCAAAATCAGTCAAGGCACCTTAGCTCAAGCGCTAAACTATATTCCCGGTATTGTGGTAAAACGCAGTGTTAAAGATGGCTACAATATACAAATGCAAGGGTTCGGGGGCGACCATGTGCTAATACTAATTGACGGTCAGCCAATTATAAGCCCCACTGGTTCATCAGCAGATTTAGACCAAATACCTGCCAATAATATTGCCCAAATAGAGGTTATCCGTGGTGCAGCATCAGTCATGTATGGAAGCTCAGCTATGGGCGGTGTTATTAACATTATTACCCAAAAAACGGACGGCTCCGCGCTTAAACTTGATTACGATGTTAGCCAATATCAAGGTAACACTATTAATGATGGTGACCTTAATCACACCTTTAAAATACATGCGGTTGAAAGCTTTTCAGACTGGCGCACTCAGCTGAATGCATTGCTAATCGATGATCAAGGGTATGATTATGATAGCACTACGGTTAGTCAAGACGCCGCAAGCGTCGAAAAAAAATTCATTACCTTAAGTACCAGTAAAGAGCATGAAACCCTTGAAACTACTATAAAATATCAATGGCTAAGTGATAAAAAGCTTCGTGATAGCTCAACAATCCCTGGACAGAGTGAGGTTATCTATTACCAAACCGACGTTGATCAACAACAAATAGATCTGGGGTTAAAGAGCACTGATAATCCCAAAGCTCCTTGGCAAGTTAATGCCAGATACATTAATCATCAAGAAACCAGCGGTCAGTCCAATAGTTTACGTGATACCAACATTATCTTATCAGAAATTAATGGCCAAAAAATCTTTCAATTAAACAGTATTGAACTAGTCACTGGCGGGGTTGTTCACGCTGACAAACTTAATCAAAATAAGCCTGGATCAAATATTATTGAAATTGATAATGAAAGCAGTGAAAGCATTGAAGCCTTTATCCAAGGTAATTGGATAAAGGCCGATTATCAAGTGTTAGCAGGCATGCGCAGTCAATATGATTCAGACTTTGGTTGGCATAATGCATTAAGCCTTAGCGGCATGAAAAATTTTACTCTGGGTAAAGGGAAATTACAGTGGCGTGCCGGAATTGGTCAAAGCTACCGAGTACCTAATTTAAAAGAGCGCTTTTATGTTTTTGACCACAGCGCACTCGGATATATGGTTTTAGGCAATAAAGACCTTAAGCCTGAAACCGCAGATTCATTTAATTCGAGCTTAACCTTTGATACCACACTTGCTGAAAATTCTGTCGACCTGCGCAGTGATATCAGTGTGCATTATACCAAAACTAAAGACTTAATTGATTCAGTCATTGATCCAGAGAAGTCAGCTGAAACAGGCTTAACCATTTATCAATATCAAAACATTAGCGAAGCAAAAATATCCGGTGTTGATATTAGTACGGAATTGACGTTCAAGCATTGGAAAACACAATTAAATTATAGCTACTTAACCAGTGAAGATGAAAACAATGAGCGCTTACTTTCTCGTCCACGCCATCAAGTAAAATTCAACATTACTTACGATATTGATATTTATGATATGCAGCTGATTGCCTATGCGGTTTATCAAGCTGGAGAAGCTGTACCTGATAGTTATCAAGGTATTGAAAACAACGCTTACACCACAGTTAATGCAGTATTAAACCAAGTATTAACTGAAAACCTATCGTGGCGTATGAGTGTCGACAATATTTTTGACGAACATAAAAGCCCTTCAGCCAATAGCGAAAATTTATTTGATGCAAGGCCTGTTAGTAGCCGCACCATCAGTGCTGGCATTAGTTACCAATTTTAAGATAATCTCGGAGAACAACATGAAAGTAAATACAAGTTTTTATAATAATTTTAAATTAAGCAGCTTAGCACTTTGCGTTTTATTAACCGCCTGTGGCGGTAGTAGCTCAAATGATGATACTGCACCAGACCCAGAACTAAAACCAGCCCCTTCGGCACCTGTACAAGGGGGTATTAGCGGACCACATAGTACCGGCAGTGTTAGTGAGCCAGTGTTTGTTTATTATGATTTAGATAACAAAACGGTTGTCGAATTAACAACGGAGCAAGCCGAAACGAATACCGTTTGGGATATTGCTTTTAAACGCAGCGGTGTTTACTTAAATCAACACAGCGATAATGCCGTTAAAGCATACTCTACTGCTACTAATAGTGACTTTTTCGATGCCGATGGCAAAGCGATTGCAGCAAGTTTTATTGCCGCAACAGCTGAAACTGAACTGGATGATTATTTAGCGATAAAAACCAGTGATATTCCTGCTGATGAAACCAAGTTTGTTGGCGATGTGACTTCAAATATTATTGAAGGATTTTACGACTATAACTCAACGACTCATGTTGTTACCGCAGCGGAGACTAAGTACTTTATCGCCAACTCAGATGATGCGTTTACTAAATTTAGAGCGACAAACATCATTACAGCGGGTCGAGGTATTGGACAAATAACCTTAAAGACGGCTTATCAAGGTAGTTCTGACGTAGCATTTTCCGCAGAACAAGATCTTGTTATCGATGCAGCATTAACCTGTTCAGGTGATGTAACTCACGTTTACATTGATTTTGATACTAATCAAGAAGTAACCATGACTGATGCTTGGGATATAAACCTCCCTTGTGCGGCCGATAAAACGGGTGCTGATTTTACCATCAACATTACTGATGACGCTCAAGCTATGCATGATTTTGATAACAAATACGATGCTATCGATCCAACCGCTGTTGCTTACTATGGTTTACAAAAAAATAGTTACAGTGTTAAAGCCTTCGAGAGCACCCCTTGGTACCAATACGGCTTAAATGGTGGACACTTATTATGGTCGCAATTTGATGTTTATTTAATCAAAACCTCAACTAAAACTCATAAACTACAACTCACTAGCTATTATAACGCTGACGGTTCTTCTGGCTATATCAGTTTCAGAGCAGACGAAGTTAATGAACTTGCTGGTGTCACTGGAAATTAATCGAAAGATATAATACCAATCAGTATAAGCTTCATACTCAAGGTGCGTTTCCCTTGCGCCTTGAGTCCCTGTTTCGTCCCCCATCACTTATAAGTAGAACCTTCTAGGAAAATATTATGATCTCCCAGATCGAACAAATCATGTACCAGATGTCAGACCTTTTTATGGCCCCCGTACTGTGTCTAATAGCGCTACTATTTATTTATTCTTTATTTGCTACCGGGCAATTTTTTACACAAACAATGCAACGTCGACGTCACTATAAATCCTTTATACAATTACTGAACGGCAAGTTAGGCAGTAGCAGTGAATTAATATTGAACGGTTATCCAATAGCAAGCCTAGCCAATGAAATGCCTAATATAAGTCAAGACCAGCTTGATGTTGCGGCATTAAAAGAACTTGAAGGCGTTCGTAATGTTAGTCGACTTGCCCCCATGTTAGGTCTTATCGCTACCATGATCCCCATGGGACCGGCACTAAAAAGCTTAGCTGACGGGAATATACAAGGTATCAGTGAAAATCTTATCGTCGCATTTTCTGCTGTTATTTTTGGTTTAGTGATCGCCTCAATCACTTTTTGGATTGCCTCGGTTAAAAAGCGCTGGATGGTTGAAGAGCTAGTAGCATTGATGCCGTTAATCACCAATAAACCTCACTTAACTTCTACTCAAGAAACAACCTTACCTGTGCAAGCAGTGGAGAAAGATTATGAGGCTGCTTGATGAAGATGAAGGCATTAATCCAGCATTGTCTGTCGTCAACTTAGTTGATGTGTTTTTAGTACTTATTGCTGCTTTATTAATTGCCATAGCACAAAACCCTTTAAACCCCTTCCTTGCCGAAGATGTCACTGTCATTAAAAATGCTGGTAAAGATAATATGGAAATTATTGTTAAAAAAGGCAATACCATCGAAAGCTTTAAAAGTGACGGAAAAACAGGGGCAGGAACAGGTAAAAAAGCGGGTACTGCCTATGAAATGGCAGACGGCAGCATGATTTACGTAAAAGAGTAGCGATATTAACCACATGAAAAATACTTTAATGAAAATTTCCATATTATTATTCAGCATCATTGCGCTTATCAGCAATGTTTTTGCTGCCTCGACAACTACCGAAATAGTACCTACCCCAACAAAAAACACACAAAACGTACTATTTGTCAGTACCGCTCATACCAACACGGCTAAGATCACACTATTAAAAAAAGTTGCCGATAAAAAAACAAATACAAGCTGGCACATAGCCCAAAAATCATCAAAATCCTTATTAGAAAAAACGAATCAAACCGGCGCACTTACCACACTTTTTAATCAATATGACTTAGTCATACTTGATGCAGTATCCGTAAGAGAAGCCAGTGCTGCGTTTGATAATTACGCCAGTGAAATAACTAAAGTAAATACGACTGTCGTTGCCTTCAACTATTTAAACAATGAAAAGCTCAATAAAGGTTTAAGTACCGATACTGCTAGTACTTTACAAGATTATTGGGTAAATGCCGGACGCCGAAACCTAGACAACATGTTGTCGTATATCTCAGTAAACTTTGTTAAAACCAAGCTTAAAAACTCAGAGGCACAAGCCATAACCAAAGTACCTGCACCAATTATTTTTCCTCAACAAGGTATTTATCACCCTAGCCTGCCAAACTTAATCGTTAACGACTTAGTAGCATATAAAAAGCTACGCCAAGTAAAACCTCAGCAAGCTAAAATTGCAGTATTGCTGCAACGAGCACTAATTGAGTCTGAACAAACACAGTTAATTGATGCGACTATTGCACAACTGGAAGCAAAAGGCGTCTACGTTGTGCCATTCTTTTTTGAGCTAAGTCCAGTAAGTGGTGATTATAGCCATTTGCTACAATTACCTAAAGCTGGTGAGAAAAGCGATGAAAATAGCCATGACAAATCAACTACAATGCAAACAGATGTCGACCTGATTATCAGCTTTCGCAATATTCATTGGGCTAATCAACGTAAAGTTGAATTTGAAAAATTTAATGTACCGGTAATGCATGCCATGACTTATTACTCTGGCGATAAAAAAGCGTGGGAAAATGACATACAAGGGATCAGTGCAAATATGATGTCCTTCACTTTGGTCTTGCCAGAAAATGCTGGTGTTATTGATCCTATGATTGTTGCCGCGATGAATATGAGTGACCAAAATGTTGAAGTTATCGACTACCAACTAGAGCATTTAGTAAATAAAGCGATTAATGTCGTTAACTTAAAATACAAAGCCAACCAAGATAAAAAATTAACTGTATTTGTTTGGGGCGACAAAGATGTTGGTGCATCATTTATGAATATTCCTGAAAGTATCGAAGCCATTAGTCAACGTCTAGCTAATGAAGGTTATAATACCGCGGAGCGAGACGCTGAATACCTAATTGCTAACGCAAAAAAAATTCTAGATCCTTTCTATCGCGATTATCAATTAACCGAATTATTAGACAATGACTTAGCAGAGCTGATGCCTATTGATGAGTATCTGACTTGGTTTAATACTTTACCTGCTGAGCTAACGCAAAAAATAAATGATCATTGGGGCAAACCTCAAGATAACTTTATGGCAGTAGAAAAAGACGGTAAGGACTTTTTTATTCTGCCTCGTATTCGTAATGGCAATATGCTAATTATGCGTCAACCCCCTCGTTCTGATAGCAAAAATGACGAAAACATGATTTATCATCAAGGCCTAGTTCCCATTAACCATTTCTACCTTGCTGCATATTTTTATGCTCGTGAGTACTGGCAATCAGACGCCATTGTTCACTTGGGCACACATGGCTCTCAAGAGTATTTAGGCGGTAAAGAGCGTGGTTTATCAATTTACGACCAAGGTAACTTAGCAGTTTGGGATACCCCCATCGTTTACCCTTTTATTGTCGATGATGTTGGTGAAGCAATGCAAACCAAACGACGCGGACGTGCAACGGTTATTTCACATATGACCCCTCCTTTTGCTGCCGCAGGTTTAGAAGGTGAAATACGCAATTTACACGAATTGATGCATCAATATAAACAGCTTGATCAAGGTGGCGTAAAGCAAAAAACCGCCACACAACTTGCCAAATTATGTTTCGAGACCAACATCTGTAAAGATCTCGGTTGGGAACAGGCACGCATTGACCAAGAGTTCGATAAATTTATTGATGCGCTTCATATTCATTTAGAAGCATTAGCAACAGCAAATCAGCCATTGGGTTTACATACTTTTGGTCACATTCCTGAGCAACCACTCACCATATCGACCTTAGTACAAATGTTAGGAAATGACTTTACTCAACGTGCAAGTGAATTCGAGCATGAGCATTACAGAGATAGTTTAGTCAGTGAAAAACAAGATGATGAAGAGGGTGATGAAAGTATTGCTCATAGCCATACTTATCATGAAAAGAGCCATGAAAATAACCATGATAAAGCTCCGGAAAAAGATAAAACCACTGGCTCTGAAAAACCACAAGAAAATGATATTACGCGTTTATCGGGTTATTTAACCATTAAAAACTATATAATTAGCGCTGCGGATCAATCAGTCAAACGTCCTGTGCCATTAGCTGAACTCTCTGAATCGTTACAAGCCGATATCGAACGCGGTAAAAAGCTTTATAAGAGCATGGCTGACATCCATGAACTCGATGCCATGGTAGATTTTCTTAGCGCAAAATATATCCCGGTTAAATCTGGTGGGGATCCAATACGTCACCCTGAATCGTTATCAACAGGCTATAACTTATTTGGTTTTAATCCTTCTCGTGTTCCTACTAAAGCGGCCTTTGAGCAAGGTAAAGAGCTTACCGAAGAAATGATTGCAAACTACTACCAAAAACATCAAAGCTACCCTGACAAAATGGCATTTTCATTATGGTCAATTGAAACGATGCGTCACTATGGGGTTCTTGAATCACAAGTATTATACGCCATGGGCGTTAAACCAAAATGGAGTAAAAGTGGTCGGGTTATTGGCACCGAAATTATTCCATACAGTGAATTAAAACGCCCACGTGTTGATGTCGTTATATCAGCAACCGGTTTGTATCGCGATGCATTTCCAAATGTGATGCAGATGTTGGCAAAAGCAGTCAATCAAGTCGCCACTTTAAAAGAAGACAACAACTCTATTTGGAAAAATAGCCAAAAAGTTAAAGCTGAGCTATTAGCTGAAGGTGTAGAAGAGAAGGAAGCAGAATATTTATCGACTATTCGTCTTTTTTCGAATCAATCAGGCGATTATGGTACAGGGGTTGATGATGCCGCATGGGCTAGTGATACTTGGGAAACGGATAAAAAAATATCGGATACTTACCTGGGTAAAATGGGCTACTTCTTTGGTGCAGACAATACGCGTTGGGGACAAAAAGCAGCGAATAATCAAGGTAAAGAAGTACAACTTTATGCCAAACAGTTGTCAGGCACAGATATTGCCATGTTTGCCCGCTCTTCAAACCTGTTTGGTATGTTAAGTTCAGACGACCCTTTTGAGTATTTCGGCTCATTAAGTTTAGCAGTGCGCAATATTGATGGCAAAAGCCCTGATATGGTGGTCGCTAATTTGCGTGATGCTAAAAATTCGAAAGCCGAAGATGCAGGTTTATTTCTTGCCAAAGAATTACGCACCCGTATGTTTCATCCTCGTTGGATAAAAGAGTTACAAAAAGAAGGTTACTCTGGTGCGGTATCATTAGCGTCGAAAATGGATAACTTTTTCGGTTGGCAGGTAGTTGCCCCTAATTTGATCAGGAACGATCAATGGGACGAGTACATGGATATTTATGTTAATGACAAATTAGCGCTAGAGCTTGATGAATGGTTCAAAAAAATTAATCCCGCCGCCTTTGCTCGTATGATGGAGAGAATGCTCGAAGCTGAACGTAAAGATTATTGGCAAGCTGACTCTGAGCGATTAAAACAACTTGTTGAGCAATATATTGATGTGGTGAATAACAATGACTTAGTCATTCTAAATGATGCGGTAAAAGCCCATGTTAATGAACTTGCCCAAGGCTTTGGTTTAGCGCCACTGGTGGCAAAAACTATGGAAGCCATGGCAGCAAACGCTAAAGCACAACAAGAAATGAATAATCAACAACTTGCTGAGCAACAAAGTCAATCTTCTAGCCAGACAGAAAACGCTGAACAAAAAGTTGAAGGGCAAAAATTAGAAAAACAAACCACACAAAAAATGGCACTTGATAATGCTATTTACTACAGCTTAGCGGGTATTTTGTTACTAATAATATGTGGCGCTATTTGGCAAACAAGGGGCAAAAAGTTAAAAACCCAGCAAATATATTTACTGGAATTAAATAGCTCAAAACCACAAGATTTAGCAGCTTAATTATATACTTAGCTATAAACCGAATGAAATAGGTTACTTATATTTAAGTAATCTATTTTAGCAAGGCGTTGGAAAGTCATAGTCTGAATAAGTTTACCTTGAACTTAACACCTATTACTGATCAACAACATTGCAGTTTTAACTATTATTTATTTCAATGAAAAGCGGTTTACATAAAATAGAGGCAATCTACTTTTTGAAGTTGCCACACTGTTTTTGTGATTCAACTCTATTTTGGAGCTCTGCAGCTGTATCAACAAAAATTCCTTGCATGTCTTTAGCTTCGCGTTCGGTTTGGCCGTCATGTTTAAGAAATGCTGCAATGATGGCTTGTGTTTTTTCTTCTTTCGCTCGTTCTAAAAAGTATCGCAACTCAAGTTCTGTGCCGACAACTTCATCTTTGATCGAAGCGGCAATGATTTCTTTATACATCACAATGTCGCGAATCTCCCAACCAACAATAATTAATAATAATTGCGCTAGAAATGCATCAAGATCGGCTTTAACAACAAACTGAGTAATGATATTTAAAGTTTCAGCTTGTTGTGCGGTAAAATCAGCGCCTGTTAGCAATGCTTGAAGTGCTTTACCTTTTCCTAAACGGCGAGCAAACTGTACTGCGCCTTGTCCGCCCGTTGGAATGTTAATATATAATTCTGGTTGAGCAAAAGCCGAATTTTCAGTGCCATAAGCTAAGTCACACGCCATAACAAACTCATTACCGTCACCACGAGCCACCCCATCAACTACGGCAATAGAAAGCTGCTTCATCGCTTTGATATTAGTAATCATATGATTAAACTCTATCGATGCTGCTTGTCCACCTGAAGTACCGTTAATAACATTAAGATCTAAGTGGGCAATAAAAAATGCCTCATGAAACGACTTAAAAACAACAACTTTAGTTTCGCGGTCATCTTTTAATGACAGAATAAATGCGTTTAACTCGTTAATTAAATCATTCGTTAAATATTTACAAGTGGGTTTTTAATTAACACAGTAGCTACGCCAGCTTCTTGGGTTATTATCAATTTTTTCATTTTAATCTTCCTCTTAAGGTAGTCAGTGCAGCGACAAAAATTGCGTCACTACGAATTTATGTAACTATTTTACGACTAAGATAAGTATCTAAAAACAAGGTAAACCAAACACAATACCAAAGCTAGAAAGCCTACCTGCTGTGGTATATTCAGCTCAGGGGTTATTGATTGATAAAATTAAATACCTTGATAACACAGGAAATGAGGCATTTATTCAGTTAAATACCGCTTATAAGGTTAATGAAGTTGAAATGCTAATCAATACTGCCCTAGCTGGGGAAATGCTCACAGTAACAACGGCACAAATGATTGAAAATGAGGTGCTAGAAGGCAAGCTTATACCAATCATGACACATATCAATTTAGCCGATTACGGGAAATTTTATGCTGTATATCCGCATCGAAATTCGCCCTTAAAAACCAGATTATTTATCGAAACACTTAAAGAAGTAGTCGGTGTTAAAGTACCAATTTGGGAGACTCGAATCCCTGGATTCGATAAAATGTATAACAACAAAAATTAGCAAAATAAAAGTGTTTGCATTAAGTGATCTTAATAGGTTATTCACTAGGTTTACCAAGAAGCTACTACTACTACTACTACTACTACTACTACTACTACTACTACTACTACTACTACTAGTTTCTGGGTAAATTAAAAACGTCAGATATTGCATCAACCTTTACCTAATTTGTCAGTTTAAATCATCATAATTTATGCTCACTTAGATACGACGGTTAACCTTAATAAAACTCTATTTTACTACTTAATATGTTCAGGAGGCATAAAAACCATATGTAACTAAAGAAAATTTCCGCTCATACAGCTGGCATAAACTTCTTACTTCTATGGCTCTATGGCTCTATGGCTCTATGGGACATAGAGTGCCTCAGTTTTTTTAACTCCTTCATGTAAAATATAGAGCATTTTATCTTCCAAAATATACCATCCACCATCCAGTTCAACACCTGATATTCCATTATTTGTTAAAACATATGATCGGTAGCAAAAGACGTACTCAGTAAACATAGGAGTAAATCTACCCATTAAAAAATAAACATGAGAATAATTGTACTCACTAGATGGCATATTCGTTTTGAAAAAAACAAATATTCATTTAGTTATCAGTTGGTTAGTTATACGTAAAAATTGGCTTGATATTCGCTTAAGTGAGGTTTATCTAATTACACAATAGCCAAAAAAATCGACATCAATGAAAGAACTACAATTTAACAAATCAACCGATCTCTATAATTTAATTTTAGGTGGTTTAATCGCACTAACCTCAGAGCAATACATCGGCAAAGTTACTTATCGATCTGTCGGTGAAAATATCTTTTTAGGGAAATGGCTAAAAAAAGCCAAGAAGCAAAAACGCTATCCAAGATCTATAGCAACCGAGATTGATAACCTTATAGAGCTATATGCCATTGAAGGTAGAAGTGCCGACTTAGCAGCTTTGTTTAATCAAATTTTTAACGAATTTAAGATGCTAAAAAATATGTCACAAAATTTCGAATTAAGCCCAAAAACAAGATTTGATAATGCAATGAGCGAACTTGCTAAAGATGATTGGCACATTTCACTACCAATCACGCATGACCCGCAATCAGGCAAACCATATAGACCTAAAAATGAGAAAGAAATCTTCACCACAAAATGGTACTGGGATAACGCCTTCAATGCAAAAAAAGAGTTAATAAAGGTAGTTAGTATCTTTGTTGTTTCAATGCCTCAAGATGTTGTCGATTGTTTATATCAGCATGGGTTTATTCTTATCAGAGGGCTAACAAGTAGAGATGATGATGGTAAGTTTTATTGTCAGTACAAAATTTTTCCAAACAATAAGTGTTTAGGTGACGCGGCTATACCAACTAAATATCAAAATTAAGCAATCAGATAGGCATATTGAAAACTCTGCTTAAAGTTAGAAAGCAGTAAGATAATTTATAACTGTAACGAACGATAGATTGAAACGTAATCACAACGTGGTATCACCAATAAAATACGATTGAATAAAGCTGAACAGCATCATTAATCGGTATTAATATTCTACCATTCAAACACTATGAGAAATAAACTTCCGACAAAAAAATAAAGTCCTTATTAATCAGTATAATAAGGATGGCTTAGATAATGCAAACAAACATATTAATAGCACTAAGTGTTTGATGAAAATTATTTAAGGAATACCTGATGAAACTATCAATCAAGTGGAGAATAATTCTAGGGGTAGCAATAACCAGTATTATTTCAACAATCATTGCTGTAACAGTCATCACTGAAATTGAAAAAGAAAGAATTAACCAAAAGATAATTACCGATAGCAAAACAATCATTAGCATAACAGGTACAACCGTTGCTACAGCACTTGATTTTTCCGATCTTAACTTTGCTCACAATGCGCTAAAATCCCTTAAAGCTAACCCAAATATCCGAGAAGTAGTGGTTTATTATGGCAACAAAAAACCTTTTTCTTGGTATCAATGGAATGGTGATGTTAATGAAAAATTACGTTTGGGTAGTGCTGGTAACTTCCCAGCATCAATGCCAGTTATTCCTAAAGAAACACAAATAACTATTCAGCATAATACGTTAAATATTTTTGAACCAATCTTAAGTCAAGAACAAGAAGTTTTGGGGTATATCTACCTGAAGCTAGATTTAAGTGAAGTTTCAGACGCAATAGCTTATTTGTATAAAATTACCTTCTTTATTTGTTTATGTATCGCTATTCTTTCAATTGGTTTAGCTTTGATGATTCAAAAAACTATTACCCTGCCAATCAAACAGATAGTAATAGCCTTACAAGGTATTGCCCAAGGAGAAGGCGACCTTAGTCAACGACTATGTGCCAACAGTAAAGACGAACTTGGAGAATTAGCTCACTGGTTTAATATTTTTATTGAAAAAATACAAATACTTGTCATCCAGTTTCGAGAAAGTTCTGATCAGCTATCACTCTCGTCAAGTGAATTAAAAGAGTCTTCACAAGTAACAAATGAAGCTGTTATCAAACAAAATACTGAATTAGAACTGGTGGCATCAGCAATCCATCAAATGTCTACTACGGTGCATGAAGTTGAAATAAATATTAGTTCATCAGCCAATGATATTGAAGAAGCTGATAATCAAGCCAATTTAGGAAATATAGTTGTCTTTGAAACCATGAAGTCTATATCAATATTAGCGGATGATATTGATGCCGCCTCAACGGTTATTATGAAGGTACAAAAAAATAGCGACAACATCGGCACAGTATTAGATGTCATAAAAGGCATTGCCGAACAAACTAACTTACTTGCTTTAAATGCCGCGATTGAAGCTGCCAGAGCTGGAGAAATGGGCCGAGGCTTTGCTGTTGTTGCCGACGAAGTCAGATCATTAGCAAGTAGAACTCAGCAATCTACTACAGAAATTCATGAAATGATTGACAGTCTTCAAAAAGGAGTAAGTGAAGCGGTACAGCATATGAATAAAGGCCGCAGTCAAGCACGTTCTAGCGTTATTAAAGCCGAACAAGCCAGCCTATCACTTACTGCTATCATGCAAGCGGTCTCTACTATTAAGGATACTTCGCGACAAATTACGAGTGCCTCAACGCTACAAACGCATGTCACCGAAGAAATTAGTCGCAACATCATTAATATTTCTCAATTTGCTGCGAATACCTCTGAAGATTCAAAAGAAATGTTTGGTAAATCTTTACAGCTAAACTCACTTTCTAGCAATATGCTGACACTAATAGCTCAATTTAAAGTGTAAAAATAGCTAAAATCAAACGGATTAATCTATTGTTCAGCTTAGAACGACATTAGCTTTATTTATTCTTATTAAACGCCGTCCTCATCATTATGTACAGAATTTATGTACATAATTTTATTCCCCTATCCCTCAATACGATGGAACATCATAAGTCAAAAAAATCATTCGCCGGTAATCTTTAATAAATTAACTAATATCGAGTTGGTGTTATCAGTAGTGATTTAGTCATAACTCATCCTCACGATTAAAACTCAATTCATTCAGCATTAATAAAGTAAGTAAAAATATTCCACCTCTTTTAAGAAGTAAGAATTATTCTTCTCATGCACAAAACAATAACGTTTAAATTCAATAGATTAACTTGGGCACGACTTGTGCAATAGATGTTGTGATGAGAAAGGAAAACAAAACGAAAATTAATAAAACACTACTTTCAATATTCATCACTAAATTAAATTAAATTAAGTACAAAATAGGGGAATAATATGAATACTACACTAAACCGTATCTTCACTGCATCGGTGATAGCTGCCGCTGTCGCTACTACCGCACCCGCATCTGCAGAAATTGCCACCGAAGGCAAATGGGGCAAAGCACAGTTTTATGGAAGCCTAAGAGCATTAATCACTAAAGAGAAAGAAAGAGAAAGCGATGTTGCAGATGGTATTTCACGTATAGGTATCAAAGGTCATGTTAACCTTTCAGATGAGTGGACAGGTACCTACCGACTTGAAGGTCGAATAGTATTAGACAACGGTGTGATTAATAGTGATGCAAACGATTTTCATAAACGTATTACTTACATTGGTCTAAAAAATAAAGAGATTGGTGAAATAAGATTAGGTAAACAGTACTCACCACATTACTTATGGACAATTTTACCTATTGATATTACCTTTCATAACCCAAGACACTATAACATTCGTTGGAACGCCAGCGAAAACTCATCAATTCGCGAAGCCAATTCAGTAGCTTATTTTTCGCCATCGTATAATGGTTTAAGTTTTGGTGCGCTTGCTGAAGTAGATGGTGGCGATACGCAAAGCTCTGGCGTTGATAGTTATAACATTGCCGCTAAATATAAGGTTGGCTCATGGCAACTAGGCGTATCTTATTATGATCGCAGCGATGATACTCGTATTAACGATGCCATCAAACCAGATGCAGATACTATTGCCGCAGCGGTTCAATATAAAATTAATAATCACAAAGCTGTTGTTCGGTATCAAACTGAAGATGTATCAGATGGCACTGAATTTAACACCATTGGTGTTTATTACTCATATACCTTTGAATCTGGCATCACACCACAATTTAGGGTTTATAACCTAGACAATGGCATTATCAAAGGTAATCAAATGGCGATTGGTGTCACGAAAAAATTCAATAAGTATGGTGAAGTGTTTATGGAGTACACCAATTATGACGATGAAGCCGCCATACTAAAAAAACGCGATGACGACTTCACTGTTGGTGTGAAACTATCATTTTAAGATACTGACAACTTATTGTAAGTGAATAAAGTACACCCACATAAATATTAATATTTTGGAGAGATTCATGAATAAATTTAAACTTGCGGTTACGAGTACATTATTAATAATGTTACCTTTATTAGGTCATGCAGCCGAGACAAAAAAAGCTAGATCTTATATATTAGCAACCGCATCAACAGGCGGTACCTATTATCCTGTAGGGGTTGCTGTTGCCACCTTAGCAAAAATAAAACTGCAGCCAAAACAAAAATTATCATTGTCTGCTATCACCTCAGCAGGATCAGGTGATAACTTAAATTTAATGCGTAAAAACGAAGCACAATTTGGTATTTTACAAGGTTTATATGGTGCTTGGGCTTGGAACGGCACTGGACCATTTAAAAAGCAAGGAGCTAATAAAGAGTTCCGCTCTGTGACTATGTTATGGAAAAATGTTGAGCACTTCACCGTTAAAAAGGATGCTGTAAAAGGAAGTAATCTGATCGATATTACCGCCCTGTATAGTGAATCATTTTCTATCGGTAAAAAGAATTCAGGGACCGAAGGTTCAGGTAAACATATTCTAAATTCTTTACATGTTGATACGGGTAAATTTAATACTGTCCATATGGGTTATGGTGCCAGTGCTGGTGCATTGCAAGATGGTCGTATCAAAGGTATGAACACTCCCGCAGGAATTCCAGTGAGTGCCGTTACACGCGCATTTTCTAGTGATGGTGAGAACTTAAAAGTATTAAATATCTCAGATGAATCACTGAAAAAAATTAATAAAGAGTTTCCATTATGGGTTCGTCAAATAGTTCCAGCAAATACCTATCCTAATCAAAAAGAACAAATTAATACTATTGCTCAACCTAATTTTTTAGCCGTAAAAGCTGATCTACCTGAGCAGGATGTTTACTTGGTCACGAAAGCCATTTATGAAAACCTACCTTTCTTGCGCAGTATTCACTCAGCAACAAAAGTAATGAGCATTGAAAATGCCATCAGTGGCTTAACGGTACCACTTCATCCCGGAGCAGCGCGTTATTACCGTGAAGTAGGCGTTAAAATCCCGGAACATTTAGTCAGTAAATAAATGATGTATACCCATTCTACCTCAAGGTTTAGCGTTACCGTAGAATGGGTATTTCAAGGTAATAAGTAATGCAAAGTGTAGACGAATAATCCGCCGACAACGCCAAAAAGAGAAGGTATCGCGTTCAACGGAGCGTTAATTACCTCAATGACAAACATCAATGAAAAATATAAATAGTTGGATAAATTATGAACAATGAAAATATCAAGATCCCCGTGATATATTGGCTAGCGGTTTTTTCCAGCCTTGTACATGTTGGCTTAAATTACTTCGCTATTATTCCTGAAAATTGGGCTGCAGCTACCCATTTCGCACTATTTGGCTGTCTTGGCTCACTCATACACTTTAAAAAACCATGGGAACAAATAAGTGTTTCAATCGGTATTGTTACCAGTGCTATTTACCTCATTCTTGCCGAAGACGCGCTTTATGAAAGAGGACAATCGTTTATCGGTACCGATTTCTTTTTCAGTACAATAGCAATTGTCTTGGCCTTGATATTAATGTTTAAAGCCATTGGTTGGTTCATTCCTACCTTAATTGTTATTTTTCTCACGTATATTACCGTCTGGGGTCAATACGTGACGGGAGTCTTTAATTTTCCTGGCCTATCTTGGGAAACCATGCTTTTTCGCAGCTACTTTAGCACTGACGGTATGTTCGGTACCATTGCCCAGCTTTCTTGGACTTTCGTTTTTATGTTTGTTTTGTTTGGTGCTTTCCTTCAAGTATCAGGCGCGGGCGATTATTTATTAAGAGTTGCAGGTAAACTTGCATCACGTTTCAGAGGAGGCTCTGGTTTAGTCTCGGTTTTAGCTTCTGGATTAATGGGGTCAGTTTCTGGCTCAGCCATTGCTAACACAGCGGCCACGGGGGTTATTACCATTCCATCAATGAAAAAAGCGGGCTACTCAGCTGAATTTGCTGGCGGTGTTGAAGCGGCGGCATCAACAGGCGGGCAACTTATGCCACCAGTGATGGGCGCTGGTGCCTTTATCATGGCTTCATATACTCAACTACCCTACTTAACAATTGTTACTGCAGCCTTACTACCGGCTTTACTTTATTATATTACCGTTGGCTTCTTTGTTCGGGCATATGCCATTAAACGTGGTATTGATATCCCTAATAAATCGAATACTGACGAGCCAAAGAAGGATGACAATATCAAAAACGGCTGGCGACACTTGGTCTCTATTGGCATCTTGGTCACTTGTTTAATCATTGGTTTTACCCCGTTATATGCCGTTGGTATGGCAATAGTATCCATTGTCCTTTTATCTTGGATATCAGAAAAGCCAATGAAGCTAAAAGAAATTAATGATGCGTTGGCTGAAGGTTCAAAAGGTATGGTGGTTACCGCAATACTATTAATTACTATCGGATTAATGGTAAATGCTATTACCACTACAGGTTTGGGAAGTACTTTTTCATTAATGGCAATAGAATGGGCAAATGGTAGCTTACTGATACTCATTGTATTAATCGCGGTTGCCTCACTCATCTTAGGGGCAGGTCTACCTGTTACCGCTTCTTATATCATAGTGGCAACACTATTAGCCCCGGTACTCAGTGATCTTATTTCTTTGCAAGTAACCACAGAAATTATTAATAGCGGTTCACTAGCTGTTTCTAAAGACATGATTACAACACTATTACCCACTTTTGCCGACGGTAGCATGCCATTGGCAGACGCTTTATTAGCAGCGCCGAGCGAAATCCGTACTATGCTATATGAAATGGTTTTATCACCTGAAATATTAGCCAGCTCTTTATTAGCGGCTCATTTAGTTATCTTTTGGTTATCACAAGACAGTAATGTAACGCCACCAGTATGTTTGGTTGCCTACACCGCCGCTGGTATTGCTAAAGGTGATCATACTAAAACAGCTTTTTGTGCCTGGAAACTTGCCAAAGGTTTATATATCGTACCGTTATTAATGGCATATACTGGGTTAGTGATGGGTGATACTGAAGTGCGTATTCTCATCTTTATTTTTTCTGCCATAGGGCTGTTTTGTATTATCGCAGCTTGGGAAGGAGTCGTAATGAAAGTTATTAATCGAGGCAACAGATTAGTATTAGGTATTGTCGGTACCTTATTACTATGGCCATTTGATGGATTTGTACTAAAAATAGCACTGTCGTTGATCTTCTTAGTCTATTTATTTGTTTCAATCATTCAATTTAATAAACAATCTACGTGTGGCGACCTTGTTTAAACGAAAAAACATACCATTATTATTTGGGCTAACCTTTGTTAGCCTAGTGATAATGGTTCATTTAATTTGGATTAAAGATACCCAAAGCGCTTCTTTGTTACGGTTATCATTAATTGAAAAAACGCTCCTCAGTACTTTTGAAAAGTACCAGTACCTCCCTAAATTATTGTCCCATGATACCCGTCTAAGATTAGCAGTTGAAGATAATGATTATGGTTCACAACTCAATGAGTTACTGAAATCGATGCAAATTTCTGCTGGTGTTGACATCCTTTATTTAATGAATAATAAAGGTACAGTCATCGCCACCAGCAATTATGACAGCCCCACCAGTTTCATGAATAATAAGTACGAATTCAGGCCTTACTTTGAACAAAGCATGCGCGAAGGCAGTGGACTATATTATGGTGTTGGCATTACCAGTAAAATCCCCGGCTATTTTATTTCCTCTCGTATCGAGGGATTTAATTCAGGTTTTGGGGTAATTGTTGCTAAGGTCGAGCCCAATAATATTGAACAATCTTGGCAACAACTTATCGGTGATGTCTTGGTTGTTGATGACAATGATGTCGTGATAATGTCCGCTAAAAAATCATGGAAATATAACAGCCTTACCGCGCTTTCTCCTAAGCAACTACAAAGGATTTCAAAGCAACGTCAATTTGCAGGTCAAATTCCTAAACTAATCGTTGATAATACTTACACGCTTAATTTAGCAGCAGTCACCCTCTGGAATATTAATGACCAACACTTCTTAATGGAGTCAGTTCAACTTGGTAATAAAGAAAGTACTTTATTGAAAAATTGGCGCCTTTATTACGCACTGCCGTTTAACACTATTATTGAAAAAACCCTCTACAGTAGTTTGATTATAGCGCTCTTGTTATACGGCCTTTATGTCTTTATAAAACATCGCCGGTTTATTGAATACACGCGCAATATGAAAGCAGAAATCAATCAAAAACATCGCGCTGAAATGCAGTTGATCATAGATCAAACTAAAGTTGGTATATTAACCCTTGATCAAAAAGGCAATATTCTCAGCAATAATGCCACTTTTCAAGAGATGTGTAATCACGACGACAACACTATAATCAAAGGAAAGAATATTAGTGAATTTGTTGGTTTACCAAAAAAATTTGAAGAAGCGATCAATATTACGGAAACATTTACCGAAACATCATTAACAGAAAGTCCATTCACAAAAAACAGTAACAACCCTTTATTGCCAATAATGTACATTATTAGTCCTATCAACATAAACGATAGCCTCTATTTAATGACTATTGTAAATATCACTAAACGAAAAAAAGTGGAAGAAGCGTTAAGTTTTGCTAACTTTCGTCTTGAAAAACTCGTTGAAGAAAGAACGTTAGCACTTGATGTAGCCCAAAAAGAACTCATCCGCCAAGACAAAATGGTCGTGCTAGGCAGAATGGCGGCGGCGATAGTACATGAATTGAGTCAGCCTTTAGTCGCTTTTAAAAGTGCATTAGCGAGTATTGCCATTAAACAACAAAGAAATGATTGGCAAGGGGTAAACACCTCGATAAATAACCTGCTACCACTTTGCCACAATATGCAGGATATACTTATTCAATTGAAGTCATTTGCTTATCAAGGTGGTGGTTCAACGAAAGCACAAAGTGTTGAACTTAATAACTTAATCAATCGTTTACTCAGTACTTATCTTGAAGATAACAGTACTGTCATCGACATTACCTTGGATAAACAGCAGCCGTTAGTTAATATTAATTCAACTAAACTTGAAATCGCTATTGGTAACTTAGTTAGAAATGCCTTAGATGCCGTTGAAAAATCTGAAGCGCCCAAAGTATTAGTCTCTACCAAGGTGATTGATTTATATGCTTTAGTGATTGTTGAAGATAATGGCGGCTGCATGGATGAAAGTGTTGTTGAACATATCTTCGAACCATTTTTCACTACTAAATCCATTGGTAAAGGGCTTGGTTTAGGCTTAGCTATTACTAATAACATTATAAAAGAATATGATGGTAATATTGAGGTGAAATGTTTAGAAAACTCGACCCGTTTTACCATTTCACTGCCCTTATCATTAAATAACAAAACGCTTTAAGTACACATATAAATAAAGCATGTATTGATAACACAGTACTGAAGGAAAACATGATTAATATTGATGATTTAAATGCCGAAAGTTGCGAAGTAGTAATCGTCGACGACAATAAAGATTTACTAACTAATGTGTCTGATTATTTATCACTTCATTTTAAAAAAGTTCACGCATTTATTGACCCCGCTGAAGCCATTAAATTTATTTACGAGGATTTTCCCGGCATAGTCGTTAGTGATATAAAAATGCCAGAAATAACGGGTGTTGAACTGCTTAACCACGTACTTAGTTGCGATAAAAATATTCCTGTTATTTTAATGACAGCACACGGTGATATCTCACAAGCAGTACAAGCAGTACAAGAAGGTTGTTATGATTTTATTGAAAAGCCTTTTGAACCTGAACGACTATTAGAAAGCATTAATAGGGCTATTGAGAAACGAGTATTAACCTATAACCAAGTCCATCTTCGTGATGCGCTAAAAAATAAAGATGCAATAGAAACGCGTTTAATAGGCGTGTCGCCTAAAATGGCGAAGTTACGACGTGATATATTGTCAGTGGCTAATTTAGACGTGCCTGTACTTATTCACGGTGAAACCGGCGCTGGAAAAGAAGTTGTCGCCCATTGTCTACACGATTTTAGTCACCGTAAAAAAGCACAATTTGTTGCTTTAAATTGTGCTGCAATCCCCAATGATTTATTTGAATCAGAGTTGTTTGGCCATGTGAAAGGCGCATTTAGTGGTGCTGATACCACACGCATCGGTAAATTCGAATTTGCGAATAAAGGCTCGGTATTTTTTGATGAAGTTGAATCTATTCCATTAAGTGCTCAAGTAAAAATATTACGCTCATTATCCGAAAACAAAGTTGAAGCACTGGGCTCAAATACGGCTAAAGATATTGATATTCGTATTATTTCAGCCACTAAAGAAGATCTTAAAGACAATCCAAATTTCAGACAGGATTTATACTTTCGCATGCAAGTTGCCGAACTATATATCCCACCGTTACGTGAACGAAAAGAAGATATTTTATTATTATTCGAACACTTTGCTAGTAACTTTATGGCCCAAAATGACATTGAATGGGCTGGTGCTGGTATTCACCTACAACGGCAATTATTAGAATATAACTGGCCGGGTAATATTCGTGAACTTATTAATGTTGCTACTCGCTGTGTTATAAAAAATTGTCATGACCTGAATGAATTATTAAATTCAAACGAGCAACAAGATAAAACCTCACAATCTTCTTTAAAAGATCTGGTTAATGATTTTGAAGCTAGTATGCTCATCAACTCTCTACAGCGGCATAAAGGGAGTGTTCAAGCGGTACTTGAAGAACTAGAGATGGAAAGACGCACTTTTAACTTAAAGCTGATTAAATATAATATTGATAGTCAGGTATATAAAAAATAGTGGTATTGAAAATAAAAAAGTAGGGTGAATTTTATCCATGAACCCCATACTTTAGGCTATTCTGCACTCGTCATTTTTCCGTATTGTCTCTGCGTCTTCCAGAACTAACCTGCATAAATATCAAAAAAGAAATACAGTGTGATAGCAACACTCGCCACGATAACAAACCGTCTGACATGTTTTTGAGGGAGTTGGCGTGATACCTGTGCTGCAACATAGCCTCCGATTAACGTGCCGCATAATACAATAGTGCCTTCATTCTAGGCAGTAATATTATTTTTAAATTATAGCAATAGTGAAAATTTAAATTAATCTCTATAAATCAAGCTATTATTGGTCATAGTGTTAATACTAAAGTTAGCATGGCTTAGTATTAAAAAAAATAAAACCGATTAGGAGTAAGCGATGTTAGAAATGGCTGTGATATATCTCGCCGCGGCAATAGTTGCGGTGCCCATAGCAAAACGTGTCGGTTTAGGATCAGTGCTTGGCTATTTGTTAGCAGGAATCTTGATTGGGCCTTTTTTATTAGGGTTAGTGGGCGATCAAACTGATGTAATGCATTTTGCCGAGTTTGGCGTGGTGATGATGCTATTTTTAGTCGGTCTTGAATTACAGCCTTCTCGTCTATGGAAGCTAAGACATTCAATTATTGGTTTAGGTGGTTTGCAAGTTGTGATAACCACCTTGTTAATTTCTGCGGCCTGCTACACTATTTTATCACTAACGTGGCAAACCTCACTTGCTATAGGTTTAATGCTGGCTCTCTCATCAACCGCCATTGTTTTGCAAACATTAAATGAAAAGGGTTGGATAAAACAAGAAGCGGGTCAAAATGCTTTTTCAGTATTACTCTTTCAAGATATTGCCGTAATACCCATTTTGGCATTAGTGCCCTTATTAGCTTTTAGTGACAATATCAGCGACTCAGGCTCTC
This sequence comes from Colwellia psychrerythraea, assembly GCA_002163005.1. GTDB lineage: Bacteria > Pseudomonadota > Gammaproteobacteria > Enterobacterales > Alteromonadaceae > Colwellia > Colwellia psychrerythraea_C. The sequence goes on from MAAF01000083.1 coordinate 42,516, forward strand.
ATGGCAATTTGATAGAGCATTTTCCAGTGTACATTCAAACAGTCATATCCATCGGTGTTATTGCCGCAATTATATTGGCGGGTAAGTACGTCTCCGCGCCTTTATTTAGGTATATCGCCGAGACACGCTTACGAGAGTTGTTTACCGTTTTTGCCTTATTTCTTGTGATTGTTATCGCGGTAATCATGCAAAAAATAGGTCTATCACCTGCACTAGGAACATTTTTAGCGGGTGTGGTTTTAGCAGAAAGTGAATTTAGACATGAATTGGAAGTTGATATTGAACCATTTAAAGGCCTTTTACTTGGCTTATTTTTTATTACGGTCGGTGCTTCAATAGACTTTCCATTACTGTTTGAAGAGCTCGGTTTAGTAACATTATTAGTAGTCTCGTTAATTGCCATTAAAGCGGTTGTTTTATTCTTTTTATCAACGCTATTTAAAATGGCAAAGAAGCAGAAACTACTCTTCACCCTAGCGCTAGCACAAGGGGGAGAGTTTGCTTTTGTGCTGCTATCACTCACCTCTACATTACATATACTCACGCCAGAACAAAGTAAAATCACGACATTGGTGGTCGCTATTTCGATGCTGATGGCGCCTGTTTTATTGATATTCTATGAAAAAGTACTCGATAAGGAGCCAGAAAACGCCAGCGAATTTGATAAACCAGAAGATATTGAAGCAACCAAAAGCGTTATCATTGCAGGATACGGTCGTTTTGGTCAAATAGTCGGTCGTCTTCTTGGCTCTCAAGGTTATCATTTATCTATTCTAGACCACAGTCCAAGTCAAATAGAACTGCTGAAAAAATTTGGCAATAAAGTCTTTTATGGTGATGCCGCACGAAAAGACTTATTAGAAGCGTCGGGCGCACAAGAAGCACAATTAATAGTATTAGCCATTGATGATGCCGATAAAATCATTGAAATAGCCTTGCTTGTACAGAAGCATTATCCAAATTTACAAATTGTTGCCCGTGCAATTGATCGCCATCATGCCTATGAGTTAATGCGTATTGGGGTAAAAACCATTAAACGAGAAACATTCGAGTCAGCCTTAGGCTTAGGTGTTTCCGCGCTAGAATTACTCGGAAATAGCGAAGAAAGTGCTAAACGCGCAGGTCAATTATTTTCAGAGCACGATAGAGAATCAATGCATGTATTATCTGAGGTATGGGGTGATGATCATAGTTATGGTGTTGCAGTGAAACAACGCATGGAACTTCTTAAACAAGTACTCGTCAGTGATGAAGAAGAGCAAAGTAAAATACAGACTTGCCAAAAATCACCTGAAGCCTAAGTGAATATAACACCAACATTATCGAGCACACGCAAAGGCTAATAAGCCTATTAATGACATGTTCACTTTAAGAGAGTATTTAGGGTGGTGTTTCATTAATGGCTTTACAAATCAGATAATATTCAAGCTCTCGAGTTAACACTAACGTTTTATCTGCTGCTTGACCACTTTGACGAATTCGCAAATTATAGCCAAAATGGTTAATACCAAAAGCATATTCGGCTAAATGTTTAAGGTCTTCCTCAGGCCAAGTCGAACCATAGCTACGCATAATATAAATTAGGCCATCATAAAGCTCATCTAAAATAGGTTTTACGGCCTCTTTAACTAAAGGGCTTTCAGCAATAGCTTTTGTTAGTTCTACATCTTCAACTCTTCCCCAGCCTACATCAACTAAAGCTTGACCTAGTAACGCCCAAAAATCAGCTAAGGGTAACGCAAGGTTTTCTTTGGTTGATACTAGTTTAAAAATGCCAACAGAATCCTTTAATCGCTCTCCATAAAGGGTAAACAAAATTTGCTCTTTATTGCCAAAATATTGGTAAATAGAACCAGGACTAACGCCAGTTATTTTTGATATATTACGTGTTGTAATCGCATCAGCGCCTTGCTCTTTTAACAGTTGCAAAGTGCCCTCTAGCACTTTTTTTACTGTGGTTTGAGCACGTTTTTGACTTGGCGCTTTACGTTGTGACGTTAGAGTTTCTGTCATTTTTATAACCACCCACTGCTTAGTGTTGTTTTCTTAAAATTAAAAAAGCAAATAGTGTCATTAACGGAACAACACTACAACAAGAGAAATTATATTGCCTGTAATTATCGTCAATAAAGCCCATCTTTTATATTGTAACGGGTTAGTTGTTGCAAGTTGCTTGCAACCTAACATAGCACCAAGCCACATTAGAGGAAAACAAGCTAACGCAACAGCGAATGGCAGCAAACTAAATCCGTCTAATATTAATAACGCAGCCAACACATAAAAATCAATCAGCGCAAAATAATAAATTAATGTAGCCCGCATTTCTTTATGGTTGTGTGACCCAGATAGTAAATATAAAACCACAGGCGGACCGCTGATACCTGCTATACCACAACAAAAACCCGAAACCCCACCGACAGTAACTTCTTTTACTTTAGTTGTTGCCCGTTTACGCTGATAACCACACAATAAAGCAATAGCGGCGATAATAACCAACAAAGAAATGACTTGTCCTGCCGACTGCGCTGACAGTACTTGTAGGCAGTGCTGCTATGTCATTGATAACTAATTCAAACACAATATAGACTTAATCAAGTTGAGTTGTTTTGCTAACCACAGGAAAATCAACATAGGACGGTTTATCTCCACCACGATAGACCTTAATGGTTGGTTGACCTTGGGTTGGTATTCGAACAAAGTTGTCTTTGTCTGCCCCAGCAATGGCAATACGAATACGATGCCCTTTAGCTATTTTCACTGACGTGGGGATCATTTCAAACTTTATTTCACTGACTTTATTCGGTACCAGTGGCTGTGCATCTGCTTTTTTGAAACTATGGTAAGGAAGATGCTCTAAACCAGTAACAGGATTTGCTTTCACTTTTCTATGAATAGCTCTTAAGCCACCTTCATTAACGTAAATGCTGTTACCTTGTTCATCAATATCTTCTAGGTAAGCAATAAAAGCACCATCACTATGTGTTGACGAAACGGTTAATGAAACGATTGGCCAACCGGTAATTTGCATGTCTTTAGTAAGCGGTTCACTGGTATAGGTTAAGAGTTTTTTGTCTTCTTCTTGGCGCGCATTAAGATTTAGCATTGGATAGCCAATACCTGTCCACCAGCGTGAGTTTCTTCCCGTAGTCGCAGAAAAGTCGACTTTATAACTATCAGCTTGTTGCATAGTACTCGGTCGAGACTTTACTAACGTTTGCTGCTTATCAAAATAAAAGCGAATGTTTTTAGCATTTTCAAGGGGCCATGCACCTGAGGTTTTAAATGCTTCTTCACCTAAGTTCCAGTAAGTCACTTTAGGCCATGAAGGATAATCATTTTTGACCCCTTTTAAATAGTAATCAAAAAAGGTAATTGCTTTGCCCCAAGTCACGTCACCTGAAGGTATTGGCGGAAGCACCTTATCACTAACAGTATATGGGCTAGCATGAGATCGGGCGCCATGTTGACCGCCGGTTAAGAATATTTTTTGTTCGTTAGAAAAATCACGCATACGAACAAAGTGTGCATCAACTGCACCCGTATCATACCAACTGGCCAATGACAGCATCGCCACATTTGAGGCTTCTATTGCTTTTTTATAGTCACGTTGCGAGAATTTTTGCACACTTAACTGTTCTTTACCCATTTTATCATCGCTGTAAACCAGCGGTGTTAATAAATCACAAACAGTTTCATTACGTTGATGCTCTTTAATTGCTTGTTTTAACAAATATGCATTTTCATCGCTATCTACCGGCATAATAGCCTTCTTTGCAGATTGGTAGTCGTTACTCCATAACGCAACTAAATAATCACTCCACTGACATGCGACTCCAGGTTGCACAAAGCCATAGGGTTGCATGGCATTTTTATATTCATCGTAGATAGCAGACCACCCTAATACAATAGCTTTTAATGCCGGATGTTGTATTGTTGCAGCCATACCAGCCGTCATTCCTGTATAAGAGATACCGTAAGCGCCTACGTTCCCATTTGACCATGGCTGTGCCGTAATCCAGTCTAGAATGTCATAAGTATCTTGAATTTCTTCTAGTGGTAAAGGAGAGTTCCTGTGACCAAATGAAGCCCCCGTGCCGCGAACATCGGTTTTAATAACGACATAACCGTTTTTAAGGGCTAAAAACTCGATAGGACTGCTTTCTTTATGATCTAACTTTGGTGTCGCTAGCCAATCACTCGGCTTAGCAATATCAGGATTTTTTACTGCTGGTACTCTAGATGAACGTTGATAAATAGTTTGATATAACAATACTGGCAGCTTGTCACCTTTTTGATAATTACGAGGTAAATGCACATCAATGGCAATTTTCACACCATCACGCATAGTTAAATAAAGTGAAGAGCTCGACGATATTGCCTGTTCTTTAGCAAGTTTTTCAGCAACATCTTTTGCTATTGATACTTGCGTAGTAAAAACACTCAAAGCTAGTAAAGAGTAGCTTATTAAAGGCTTAATTATTTTCATAGAAAAGTTCATGGGCTTCCTTATCAGTAATACTCAAGAGCACTCTGACGACAATTTATTTAAACAGGTGTTAAATAAAGGTGAATAAAAATTAAAGTGAACGGGAAAATGGCTAACGTTTTAGCCGCTAAGTACCACACAATAGGTTTTCCATGCGGCACTTAGCTAACTAAACAAACTACCAGCTATAACTGAACTTAATACCACCAGTACGACCTAGCGCATAACGTTCGCGTACACCAAATAGACCATCACCTCGCGCCTCTAAACGATAAGTTTCATCAAAAGCATTATCGATATAAGCCATGATACGCCACTCATCATCAACATCGCTGATGCTATAACGCAGATTAACGAGTGATACTGCAGGCTCTTGAAAAATAGCTTTTTCAATTTCAGGGTGAGTAATTAAGGATAAGTCTTGTTTTGAGCGATAACTATATTCAAGTTGTAACATGCCCAATAAACTGCCCGTTAACTCATGCTCGTATCGTCCTAGTAAGTTACTACTGAATTTAGAATAGTTTGGTAAATTTAAACCTTCTAACTGCGCACTACCTAATAAAGGCAATACCGAGTTTACCGTGAAATCACTTTTAGCGATGACAGCATCGGTATAACCAAGACCCATTTGAAAAGTTAAATCTGGGGTTGCTGCCCAAATAACTTCTAACTCACCACCTTGTGTATCCACATCACCAACATTAGTTAAACGCGCAATTTTAATAACTTCATTTGGATTAGCCGCACTTAACTGTACGTCCTGTCTGTCGTAGACAAAAATAGAACCGTTCACACGTAGTGTGTTGTCGAAAAGATCTGATTTAAACCCTAATTCATACGCTAATATGGTTTCTTCTTCAAAGGGAGCGAGTTGCTCTGGATCTGTCGCGAAACCACCAAAAAAACCACCCGTTTTAAAACCTTGAGAAAGGTTAGTGAACAGCATAACTTGCTCATCTAATTGCCAAGTTAAACCAATTTTCCCTGAAAAAGCAGAAAAATCAATTTCGTCATCGATATCAATCAAAGGCGCTTCAAAGCCACTTGGGAAACCAATCGTTGAACCACCATAAAAAGATTTGGTTTCATTGGTGTAACGAAGCTCGGCTATTAAGTTAACCGCTGAAGTCAGAGCATAGTCAGTATGCCCGTAAATGGAGTAAGCATCCGTTTCTTGGGTATAGTCTTGCTTTGAATAAGTACCGCCACTGAAGAGCAAAGGTAAAATACCTTCACCACCTGATAACGTTGAATCTTCAATAATTTCATCGTGACTATAACTTGCACCAACTACCCAGTTGAAAATGTCGCTTCCCGGTGAGGCGAAACGAAACTCCTGTGAATAAAAACTAATATCAGAGCCATATTCGACATCTTGAAATTCGATAATAGTGGAATCAGAGTCGATGTAACGAAAATAATCAATGCTGTCATAAGCACTGATACTGCTAAAAGTCGCCCAATCAAAATCAACATTGGCAATGATGCTAGCGCCAATCCATTCGTTTTCAAGGGAAGAAAGTCTTCCGCCTGTAGCGGAGGTGTAGTTGTCACTACCATCTAAACCATAATCGTTTGGTGTTACACCCGTGAGGGTTGCACAGGTAGAGTTATTAGCACCGTTACCATCAAGAACCGACTGACATAATCCAGCTGAGCCTGCACCAAATAAGCCGCTTAACAAACCAAGAGATACATTAGGTGCACCTAAATCTGTCGCATCGCCTATATTGTTATAAATCCCTAAAGCACGTTGTAATGGCAGTTCAGTGTCATCGTTACCACCATGAACTTTGAACAATAACTCAACATTATCCGTTGGCTGATATAAATACTGTACTCTTAAGCCCCAGCGTTCTGCCTCACCATGATGTACCTCATTAGGAATACTGTAGTAATCTTTGTCACCACTTGAATCCATTCGTCCTGAGACTCTCATAGCGGATTTATCTGAAACAGGCACATTAACACCAAATTCAAGTTCTTTTGTTGAATAGCTACCGATACCTAAATCAACATAGCCGGCAAAATCACCATCTACCTCTGGCTTAGCAGAAATAATTTGTATCGCACCACCAATAGTATTTCGGCCATAAAGCCCCCCCTGCGGTCCCATAAGAACTTCAAGACGTTCTAAGTCGTACATAGAAAACTCAGCAGAAGCAATTGAGGTTTGGTAAACCTCATCAATGAAAAATGAATTGGTTGGTGAGTCGTTAATTCTAACATTCTGTAAACCAACGCCTCGCATAATAACTACGGGGACACCACCACCACCGACATTTCTAACCGCGAAATTAGGCATGACCTTATCAATATCTGTTGGGTTGTGAATGCCCTGTTCACGTAGCTCATCACCATTAAATGCGGTTAACGCAATACCAACTTCTTGACTACTTTGAATGCGTTTTTGTGAGGTAACCTCTATCTTCTCAATACCGGTGTACTCAACAATCTTTTGTTTTTCTTGTGCCGCTTGCGCCGTTACTGCTGAACAAAGCCCAAATGATATTGCCATTGCTAGCTTAGTTTTTTGCCATTTTATCTGTGCTACCCTCATAATCTTTCACCTTTTAATTGATGTTATAGTTTTTATTTTTATTTTAGTTTTAGTTTTAGTTTTAGTTTATGCCTACAGTGCTTACTTTTTAGTGCTTACAATACCTAACGCTGTTAGTTTTCTTTTTACTATCCCAACTGTTTTTAACTAAATTTTTACTGTTACCAACAAGTACATGTTTGGCGACTTTTTTAGTTGGGGTATAGGGGAAGTCGTCGACAAACTCGATATAGCGTGGCACTTTAAAAGCCGCTAATCGTGCTTGACAGTGCTTAATTATTTGCTCTGGTGTTAACGTTTTACTTAGCTCTCTAAATAAAATATATGCTTTAACTTCCTCACCTCGATAATCATCTGGCACAGCAACAACAGCTGCTTGTTCAATTAGAGGATGCAACGAAAGTGCGTGTTCCACTTCCATTGCCGAAATGTTTTCACTGGAACGTCGAATCATATCTTTAAAGCGACCAATAATTTTAAAGTAACCTTTTTTGGTTTGAATAAACTTGTCACCCGTTCTAAACCAGCCATCAACAAAAGATTCGCTATTGGCTTCTGGCTTATTGTAATACCCATTAAAAATGCCATCCCCTTTGATCCAAAGTTCACCGGGTTCATTTCTAGCGGCTTCTTCACCGTTTTCTAACATAACTTTACATTGACGAAATGGTGTCATTAATCCACAAGTATCCAGTACATCAACATCGGTTATTTCATCGGGTACAATTAAACCAGGACCTATTTCAGTCATGCCATAAGCGTTACTAACTTTGATGCCAAAGCGTTGTTGTAACTGCTCGATATTTTCTGCACTAGCTCCACCAATAAAGAGCTTTTTCAGTGGTAAGTTCACATCATCCGGCGATGCTTTTTGGCTAAGCAATGGTCGAGGGATCCATGCCATGTCAATGTCATAACATTTAATACGGTCAATAAATTTTGATGCAGACAATCGTCCTGCAACGTTCAAACGTGCACCACAATGTAAAGCCATGACTAATTGCCATTGCGGATCCATATAATAAAAGGAGTGGTCTGTTAGAATATTGTTAATTGAATAAGGCAACATTGAATCAACAACACAGCCGAGTAAAATCCAATATTTTTGCGTTTGCATACAGCCTTTAGGAAAACCTGTGGTGCCTGACGTATATTGAATATTAAGTAAATCATCATTATGCAAAGGCCAATCCGGCATAAAATCATCCTGACCTGACTCTGAAACATGGTGCCAATGATGAAAGACGCTACCTTGGTAATTAGCTACAATAATCTGATTAGCACCAATGGTTGCAGGTTTTGCTTTCATGTCATCGAATACAGCTAAAAATTTATTCTCAGTAATGATAAATTCACTATCACTGTCATTGATCAAATAATCTAGCTCTTTGCCTGTATATGTAGTGTTCACTGGCACCATCACTGCACCTAACACAGCAAGCGCTAGCCAAGTTACCGGAAACTCAATACGGTTACTCATCATAACTGCAACATGAGAACCCTTTTTCACACCAATAAGTGTTAAACCATGGGCTAAATGATAAACACTGTCATGTAATTCACTAAAGGTTAGCTGCATACCAACGCCCTTTTCCGAGGCTTGCTCAAAAAAGTTAATGGCTGTTTTATCACCATGATTTTTATTGGCTAAAGCTAATAATTCTCGAAAATTTTCTGGAAAAGCTATGCTAGTTTCTACATGTTTTTTCCTGACAAAATACGCTTCTAGTTCAGATTCAAATGACATTAGCTGGTACCCTTTTCATTGGAGACTTTATTTTTCAAATCTCCGATTGCGGTATTTCCCGCAGCTAAATGCAGTTTCCTTTGGTTTATGTATTGCTGGCTTGCATGCTCAAGTGCACTTGAACGAGAAAGCTCAGTGCCTCGATGTAACCCATCTAATTCAGTTTCTATGGCAATCAATGGATGGCTAGCAATTTTTTTAGCAATTTCCATCGCCCGTGAAAAACACTCAATATCTTTGGTCACTTCATTAACAATGAAATATTCTTTTGCTTGTTCAGCACCAATTTTTTCACCCGTTAAGGCTAGATAAGCAGCATGCACCGAGGGAATTTGTATACCTAAACGTGTAGCACCACTAATGCCTCCCATGCCATAGGCTATTTCAGGAAAACCTAAACGAGCACTTTCACCCGCAATACGAATATCAGTCAACAACAAGCTGTAGACAATTCCCTGTCCTAAACACCAGCCGTTAATGGCACTGATCATCGGTTTAGTTCGACGTTGATTGATAAGTAATTCATCCCAACGAGGGTTTTCTCTTGATTTAATCGCAGTATCAGATTCTTTTAAATCATCACCTGCACTAAAATTCCCTCCTGCTCCCGTTAATATGGCAACTTTTGCATTATCATCATGCAAAAATTTCAAGTAACTACGATAAAATTGTTCGTGCATTTCCATGGTAAAAAGGTTTAACTTGCCATTCTCTATGGTGAATACAGCAATGTTTCCTTCAAGGTGGTATTTAACAGGCATAACTAAAAACCTCAGATAATATTTGATATAAAAGGGAAAATTAATAAGTAAATTAATAAGTGATTTATTTAACAGGTTCAGGTATTGACGAACTACTCTGTAAGTTAACATCAACATTACGTAACAAAGGTTGCGTCGCCGTTGCTTGGTTATAAGTTAAGTGACTCACAAACCACATGGCTAAACTACTCGATACTAACGCTAATAAAATAGGTTCTACACCTTCAGGTAAGTAACCTTGCGTTTTTGCTGCAAAACTTGATAACTGCACGACAGCGCCAGTAATGGCAGAAATTAAGGCGGCGCTACTGGTCGCTTTTTTATAGAACAAAGCAGCCATGACTGGCACAAATAATCCGGAAACAAAGATAGCTAATGAAAGCATCATCACTTCAAAAATATTACTTTTTTGCAGGGCAAAAATAAGACCGAATATACCGACAACCAAGACTGTTATTCTAGTAATCAGTAGCTGTTTTTTGTCTGATATTTCAGGTTTTAATACTTTGAATAAATCAGTACTTACCGTGGTGCCCGTCACCAGTAATGCTGAATCAGCCGTAGAAATAATAATGCCCATTATTGCGGCTAAGCAGATGCCTTTAACTAGGGGTGGCATGTGGTTCATGACCAAAGTAGGAATAACACTATCCCGGTGGGCCAGATCAGGTAGGGTATTAAAAGCAATAACACCTAAAGTAACGACCACCAAACTCCAGAACATAAAAATAACTGCCGTAGCCAAGAATGCAGGCTTTAAGTTGGCGGTATTTTTTGAAGCAGCCACCCGTTGCCAAATAGAAGGGTCAATTAAGACAAAAGCAAAATAGATAGGGAAAAATGAAAGTACATAACCCCAGTGCATACCGCCTAACCAATCTACTGCTGGCGAAACTAAAGCGCTACTCAGTTGGTCGCCTAAATCTATAGATAAAAACAGTGGCAGTAACAAACCTCCACCAATGAGCATAATAATAGTTTGAAATAAGTCGTTATAAGCGACTGCAAGTAAACCACCAACTAAGGTGTATATAACAATCACTAAGGTAGCGATAATTACAGCATGTTCAAAGGTAATACCAAAATCAGAAAATACTGCTTCGGCAGTTAAACCAATAGCAATTAATTGTGCGCCAAACAAAGCAATAACAGCGAGTACCAAAACTACGGCAGAAATAACGCGCATGGTTTTACCGTAACGGCGTTCCAGTGCCCCAGGAATGGTATCAATTTTAGCCTGTTGCAATTTAGGGGCTAAAAAACACAGTACGATATAACCTAAAATATAAGCAACACTGGCAATTAATATCGCGTACCCTACTTCGTAAGCTTTACCTGCTTTACCGAAGGTTGCTGCCGCTCCGATGGCTGAGCCAACTAAAGTCCCTAACAATACCGGCATGCTCAAAGAGCGACCTGCGACCATATAATCTTCAGAGTTTTTTACCTTGCTACCCGCATAAATACCTATGCCAACTAACACACAAAAATATACAGCTATCACTACTAAATCGATAAAATCCATCAATACACCTTAAACTGTTACAAGCTACTTATTGTTATGACTCGTACGTATTTTTCCGTACAATTTCAAAATATGAACAAGTGTTCGCATTTGATTTTAAAGTATATTAACATTATCAAACAAAAGTCAACAATAAATAACACAATATAAAATACGCTTATTTTTCAACAAACTATTTTAATTAAAAACAAATAAAGTTAAAAAAAAGTGTCATGTATAACAATTATTCTAGTAAATAAAAATGATATCGTTACAAACTATTTATAAAATAGTTATAAAATAAAGAGACAATCGCCCCTAATAATTGTTTTTATTTTGTGTCACAAATTGAATTATTAATATTTTGAAATGGGTACGCAGCAGTTCAAATTAAGGTTAGAAACCTACCTCTCTTTGTACCCTATTAAGTATTGGGAGTATAAAATTCATGTCCGCTGAATAACTGGGAAGTTGAACTACTATTAGGGAGAGTAACTTCAGGAATGCAGTTGCCCCCTTCATTAGCGATCAAAACCGCTAACTCATCTGTTCTTTATGGGTGACTGATTGAGGTTTTTACCGATAACACCTTTAGATCATTACGCTGATACGAGCTTTTTTTTACTTTTACTTAATGCCGTAACACTTGAACCAATAACTAAAATCACCGCACCGATGATGCTCATAGTATTTAGTGGTTCATTAACAATTGCTCCGGGTAAAATGTAATTGGTTATCTGCATAAAAATTAACGTTAATAACGGTGTTATTGCTAAGGTTGCACTCACACGAGATGCTTCCCAATGCTCAAGAGCTTCGGCAAAAGCGCCATAGGCCACCAACGTATTAGCGCCACAAAATAGTAACAATATCCAGCCAATGGTATCTAACTCTAAGACCAACGATGGTACAGATGAGGGTAAAAATACCAAAGTTCCCGCTAAATAAATGAGTATCATAATTTCTTCTGAGGCAAAATATTTCAATAATTGTTTCTGGGCTAAGGCATAAATGGCCCAAAGAATTGCCGCAAGAATAATAAAGAATAAACCTAGAGCATAGTCACCATGAAAATTAAGTAATTGCTCAAAACGTTGATTAAAAAATAACAGTAATCCTAAAAAGAAGGTTAATAAACCCACTTGTTGCTTGGCGTTAAATGATTCTTTGAAAACACAAACACCACCGATGAGTAATAACATTGGGGCTATTTGAATCATAACCTGCGTACTTTCTGGCGAGGTAAAATTCAGTCCCATCATATATAAAATGTAATTTGCTAATAAACCAAATATTGTCAGTGCCATTAACACCAATATTCGTTTGTTTTTTAGTGTCGATAATGAAGGTAAACGCTTGGTGAGTATTAGGTACCCGCCTAAAAATATTGCAGCTATAAGGAAGCGAAACCACGTAATGGTATTTACATCCATATATTGTAATAGCCCTTTGAGCGCAATTGGTAAAACGCCCCATAAGATGGCCGTAGTAAGAGATAAAAACAAACCCAGTCGCCATCGACCACTAATTTCATGCATAGGAAAAAACTCTGTTAACAATGCTAAAATTAGCATTGTTTTAAAAATGAGGATTATCTAGAAACTAGTTACCAAAAGCTATTATTATTAAGCGTTGTTTGCATTTAAAATGGTATCGTCATTATTTTTATCAGCGATGAAGCCTAATGATGTTATCTGAGTATATTGCGCTGTATTACTTAGCGCTGAAATCACTTAATTACGTAGCGGTTAAAAATGCAGAAAAACTTACGATTAACGTTAAAAACATTTTCAATTAATTCTCCTTAGAAGTGTTTTTTATATTGTTTGTAAACATCTTTGTTTTCACCAAAAAGCTCAAGTAAGTCTATGTTAAAAAAGAAGCTACCATTGTCATCACTTCTGTGAACATAACCCAAGCTGTATTTATTTTTAATATGAAAAGTTAAACCATGCCCGACTGCGTCAGTCTCTTGTCTATCGTTATAAATACTCGTCACAGAGACGCCAAAGCCTTTATTCCACCAATTTATTCCAGCCCACTCTAGGGCTAAACTTACATCATTTTTATCACCTTTTTCGAGTTCGTCTATATGCTCGAAAACAAGTGATGGGCGGAGTAAAAATGCTTGCCATGGTGGTGGTCCAACTAAGTCTGTGCCATTAAAGTAATCTGATTGGAGAGTTGTTGTTGCCCAGACGTCTAGCGGGGTTTGATATCTAGCTTCTTTAATAAATTTTTTCCAATCAGTTTGAAGCTCTCCTAGTAATTTTCCATTTTTCTTTGCAATGGCGTCGTTTAACAAAGTAAAGGCGGGGTTAAAAGCAGATTCTAAATTGTCTGATGCGTCTCTACAGCTCATTTTAAATGATGTTTCTTTACATTTTTCTTCTTGAGCTGCTCCAAGCGTCCATACAAGATTATTTGCATTATCAGGAGGGAGTTTCACTCTCATAATAAATTGCTTGTTACCATCGGCATCACGCTTAGTTTCATCCGGAACAAACCTTATAGGGTTCACGTAATCTAATTTCAGAGCATAATTCTTAAGTTGGCTTTCCCATTGTTCCGTAATGGCATTCACGCCTGGAAATAAGCTTTCAGGGTAAGTCGATTGAATAGTAGTTGTCGCAAGATCAGCATAGTTAAACAAGGCTTGTTCAAATGCGAGAATATCTTCTTCATCAACAAGCAAAGCATGCTTACAGAGTATTGGACCAACTTTTACCGACAGTATTTTTAGCGACTCATGTGTTGTTTGAAAATTGTCTAAAACGCCTACCGGATATTCACATTTAATTTTATTTTTTTCTTCATCTGCAAATGCGTTTATTGAAGCAAACGCAATCAAAAAAGCGAGAATATATGTATTTTTCATTTTGTTTTCCTTAACTTATTACGCTTGGTCTAACATTGTCTGTAACTTATTCTTAAAAGTGTCCGCAGATTTAGCTAAATCTAAAATTGCCTCTACCTTGCCGATAGTTTCATCGTCTGGATGCCTTAGATCTTCAAAAGCATCTTTAAGCTCTTCGTAGCTGTAGTTAATGCTTGTCAATGCGTGTGCAGCAACCCCTTGTTTGTATTGTGTATTTGATACAGAAACACCCAATACATTTGAAAAGAATGCATCAGCAACTTCTGGAGCCGCCATGTATTCTTTTAAGTCATGAGTATTAACTTCTCTGACCGTTTTTACGTTTATATGCCGACCTCCATTTTCGATAGGCCGTTGGTATTTTTTAATCCAAGTAAAGGGATCGAATTCATTACGCACATTAAAAAGTAGATCGGTACACCCTCCACCATCTGAATTCACAATGGAGTGATTAGGATCTGCAATATCATTTAATATATTAAGAAGGCGAGAAACATTTGCCACCATCCACAGCGAATCTATTTGAAAACGATCCGTATCTAATTGAGGCACTGCAGAGGTAATATCAGTATCCTTTCTGAATAATTTAGCTAAAGTGTCATGCAAAACAGCGGTACCTAAGCTATGAGCGATTATATGAAGGTCTCTATTCCCTAGGCCACGCTCTATCATTCGATCATTTATATTTTTAGCGAGATCAACTCTAATTTTTTCTCCCCAAAACATCATGCCGTAGTAAATAACGTCCATCCAATGAGTATAAAACATTTGTTCTTCATCAAAGTCAGCAAAGAGCTCTATGAGTTTGCCTGCTGTTTTTTCACCAAGCCCGCGCCCTTGAAGTAAAGATATATGCTTAATTATATCTCCCGCTTTTTCCGCATCTTTAAGCCGGATTTCATCAAGGAAATCGGAGTAATTAAACTGGAAGAATTCGACTTTATCCTTGATATCAAAATCAGCTAAACCAAAATTTTTAGCGGCTTGATTTAAACCTTCAGCAATTATTTTTTTTGTTTCACCAGGTTTGTGAGTCCCCATTCCATGTATAACCAATACCATCGGTTTATTCACTTGTTAACTCCATTTATGTAATTGAATGAACTTTTTATACAACAATAGTAGGAGCCGAATGTTTTTTAATCAACAATAAAAAAGGAAGTTATTTATACCCGTAATCATTCAACATGCTCGATTTAGAGTGCGTGAGCAATTTCAATACAAGGCGCACCTTTGTAGTCATGGTTATTCCCTTACAAGAAGGTGAAACGACGTAGTGATCTTGCTCAAGCGCTTCTTTTATGGGGCTAAAAACGATTTATACTTCGTTATTGATTTTGTTAATGGAGCAACCATTATCTGCAATCAATGCCTTGCCTAAAGACTTTTCTAATTCCAGCTGAAATCTGCATTTTCAGGTAGCTTGGGTATAGATTAGTTAAATTCGAACACTTCAATACAAAACCGAACGCAGGTTAATGTTCCTTCCTAACAACAAAAAACTAACCAACTGATAAATAAAGACAAAAATAAAATTTAATTGTTGGCATAGAACTTCCAATGTACTAATTAGTTCACAAATAACAAATGTTTAAACAAAATTTACTTAGCATGTTTAACAAATAAGTTTTGTGAAAAACACTTTAATAAATAACTTATAAATGAAGGCTTCGATTTTGAAAAAAATAATTACTTTTCTATCTGTTCTACTTTTAGTTGTACCCTCTGTGTCTGCACAAATCAGTACTGTCGATAGAGTCAACATTGACAAGCAAGTGCAGCAGTTTATGGCCCAAGAAGATATCCCTGCATTAGCTATCGGTATTATTCAAAACGGCAAAATTACCTTTACGTCAGCCCATGGGGTAATTGATAGAAAAAATAAACAAGCAATCAACCAAAAGACAATTTTTCAAATCGGTTCACATTCAAAACCACTAACCAGCATTATCACTTTAGAGCTTATTAACGAAGGTAAATTGAATCTTTCTGATCGGGTTATTGATCATTTACCTGGAGTATTTCCTCAAGCGTCTATTGCTGAGTTTGAATCATTAACAATCGAGCATCTAATGGTGCATCGTTCGGGTTTACCTACCTACCCTAAAAATGTCACTAGAATTGATGGTGATGCATTTTTAGGTGGCTACAGCGAAGCAATGTTATTGGAAGCATTGAGCACAATCGAATTAAGATTTGCACCCGATGAAAAATGGCGCTATTCAAATTTTAACTATGCCGTTCTTGGTTATATCCTTAGCAAAATAACCAATAAAAGTTACTCACAATTAGTTAAAGAGTATATTGCGGGTAAATACGAGCTATCAGATACCTTGGTTAATTTATCTGATGAGCAAAAAAACACGGAGCTGGCAACACCTTACAGAAAGGATAATCGACAAGTTGTTACTCAGCCTTGGGATATGGGCTTACTTACCCCCCATGGTGGCGTTTACTCAACCATTGATGATTTAGCTCACCTTATGGAGCTGCAAATGGCAGCTTACCGTAAATATAACAAAAGTGGCGTAACGTCACCGCTAATTTCAACTCAAATAAAATATGATACCGACTTTACCCAAGGTGGTGAAAAATACCAAGGATTCAGTTATGGCCTTGGCATGATTGAGGTAACACCTGAATTTCCTATGCATGATGAGACGGTGCTTTATCATGGCGGTGATCTTGATGGCTTTGGTAGTGAATATAGATTTTCGCCAGAGCATGGTGTAGGTGTGGTCATGCTTACATCAAGTGGTGGCAGAAAGTTTATTCGCTTCGCCATGACAATTATGGATGAATTGTTGGCCAATGCCGTTAACAATCAGAAAATAAACCAAGGCAAGGCGCTTGATTGAGTAATAGCTGCCTTAGGGTATTTTAGCCAGCGTAACAAAGCAATTGTAGATATAGGCAAGGAAATTTTCACTGTTATTGGCTACTGAATATCTAGGTATGTATGCCACACCTAGTTATATCGAAAAATCAATGCAATAGAAAAGTCAGTTAGTGCCTCAGGTTTTGAGGCACTACAGAAGATATGTCACGAACTTCTAAACTTAGATATTAATCACAGCCATTTTATCCTGAGACATATCGTGCATGGTATAGGCAATACCGCCAGTATTATAACCCGACTGTTTGCGCCCCGCGAAAGGCATCCAATCAACACGGAAAGCGGTATGGTCATTCACCATTACCGCGCTAGCCTCTAATTCGCGTATGGCCTTCATTGCCACATCAATATTTTTTGTGAATACCGACGCTTGAAAAGCATATTCCAACGAATTAGCTTGAGCAATGGCTTGGTCAATATCATCATAACCATAAACACACACCACAGGGCCAAAAATCTCCATGATAGATACTTTGGCATCAACGGGCGGCTCAAGCAGTACCGTTGGCGCATAGGTAGTTTCACCCAATCGTTTACCGCCCGTAACAAGTATTGCGCCTGCTGCCACCGCTTCATCAACCCAACTTTCAACGCGGTCAACTTCTTTAGGACGAATAAGCGGCCCACATTCAGTAAATTCATCAATGGCGTTACCCACAATAAGTTTTGCTGCGCCATCAGCCAGCAGTTGTGCGATAGCCTTGGCTTTATCTCTAGGGGCAAAAATACGTTGTACCGATACACACACTTGTCCCGAATGATAAAAACCACCTTTGAGTAAACTTGGGATCATCGCCTCAATATCGGCACTTTCTTCAATAATAACGGGGGCAACGCCACCATGCTCTAGTGCACAACGCGTACCGGGTGCTAACTTAGAACGCAACATCCAACCAATTTGAGCTGAACCTATAAAACTAAAAAAAGCCACACGAGGGTCAGTGATCATTTTTTCAGAGGTAGGAATATCACACGCTACAAAACGGCACCACTGTGGCGGTAATCCCGCTTCATGCAAAATATCAACAAATGCCTTACAGGATAATGGTGTATCTCGTGCCGGCTTAACTAATACAGGGCAACCCGCAGCAACGGCTGGCGCAACTTGATGCACAATTAAATTTAACGGATGGTTAAATGCTGAGACGGCAACCACAACTCCGATAGGCTCCTTGGTGGTATAGGCTATTCTGCCCGCACCCGCTTGGGTTAAGTCCATTGGTATTTGAGTACCAGTTAATTTAGATATTTCTTTTGCGCAAAGCTCTACGCCATCAATGGCTCTGCTGACTTCCACTCGCGCATCGACCAGCGGTTTACCCCCTTCATTCGCGATTAAAAATGCCAACTCATCGGCTCTTTGTGAAATCAATACCGCTGTTTTTTTGAGAATGCTGACACGCTCAAATGCAGGAATCCACTGATTGCAGTCCTTAAACAGTTGATGAGCCGTTGATAAATATTTATCAACATCATCCCACATGACTGTTGCTATAGACCCTATGTAAGCTTGATCATAAGGGTTAACAACGTCGAGTGTTTCAGGTACCTTGTTTTCTTCAGATACATTGCTTTTTTTTGAAGTGACCATAATGTTGCTCTTTAATAAGTAGAAAGTCGCTTGTTAACAAGCGGTATCGAAATAATAGCGTTATATCAAACAAACCTTTTTCGCCAACTCGTCAATTAAAACTTTTTGATTTTCAGAGTAATCTACGGGTAATTCAACAAGATGAACGCCACCAGCTGAAAATGCTTTTTCATAAGTAGGAGTAATATCTTCAGCACACGTGACTCTATGCCCTGTTGCACCATAACTTTCTGCGTATTTAACAAAGTCAGGATTATTAAATTCTAATCCCCAATCAGCAAACCCCGCACTGGCTTGCTTCCAACGGATCATGCCGTAAGAATTATCATTTAACACGGTAACCACTAAATTTAATCCTAGTCGAATGGCGGTTTCTAATTCTTGCGAATTCATCATAAAACCACCATCACCACAGATGGCCATTACCCGTTGATTCGGGTTTAACATGGCAGCCATCATGCCCGAGGGTAGCCCTGCTCCCATAGTGGCAAGAGCATTATCAAGCAATACGGTATTGGGTTGATAAGCTTTATAATTCCGCGCAAACCAAAGTTTATAAATGCCATTATCCAAAGCGATAATATCTTTATCACCCATAATTTTTCGAATATCGGCAACAAAACGTTGTGGAATAATAGGAAAACGCGCATCGTCTGCCCCTTCTTTAATATGAACATCAATGGCGAGTTTTATCATTTCAAAATAGCTTCGATCAAACTCAACCTCTCCCCCAAGCTTATCTTTTAAAGCATCAACAGAAGCGGCGAGATCGCCAATGATTTCTAGTTGTGGAAAATAGACTTGATCAACTTGCGCAGATTTATAATTAACATGAATAACCTTCTTGCCACCCTCTTCCATAAAAAATGGCGGTTTTTCAATAACATCATGCCCAATGTTAATAATTAAATCTGAACGTTCAATAGCACAATGCAAATAATCGCCAGCCGATAATGCCGCCGTACCTAAAAATAGACTCGAGCGTTCATCGACAACTCCTTTACCCATTTGCGTGACAAAAAACGGAATACGGGTTGAATGAACAAAGTCACACATTGCTGCTCGAACATTTTGACGATTAGCGCCTGCACCAATTAATATTAACGGCATTTTGGCAGCCTTTATTAACGTAACGGCTTCATCTAGCGGCACATCATTAGGACTAGCATAATAGCGCTTATGTGGTGTCATTACACTTTCAGTACAGTCTTCTGCCGCTATATCTTCAGGTAACTCTAACAGCACCGCTCCGGGTCGCTCTTCTTCTGAAAGGCGGAACGCTTCACGCACCAATGAGGGAATAGTATCACCGTGTACTATTTGTTTAGACATCTTACAAATAGGCGCAAACAAACCAACTACATCAATAATTTGAAACTGGCCCTGTTTCGACTTTTTAATTGGCTTTTGTCCAGTAATCATCAGTAAAGGCATGCCGCCTAAGTGCGCATAAGCTGCAGGGGTAGACAAATTTGTTGCCCCAGGACCCAGCGTTGCCATGCAAACTCCCGTTTTACCGGTAAGGCGACCATAGGTAGCGGCCATAAATCCAGCGCCTTGTTCATGGCGAGTTAACACGAGTTTAATGCTAGACTTGCGCAAGGATTCAACCATATCCAAGTTCTCTTCCCCTGGTACAGCAAAAATGTGCTTTACCCCTTCAGCCTCCAATGCTTGCACAAATAAATCCGACGCTTTTATCTTATTATCACTCATAATTTTCCCCTCATCAGCCTATACATAGCTCATAAAAAAACCATAAAAGCTCTATAACAGAGCTTTTAAAAAGAATATTCACTAGGGTCTGTTGATCTTACGCGGTTAAATTTTGTTCGAGATAAAAGCGTTTTAATCGCGGCGAGTAGTGTGTAGCCTAGTCACTCTAAGCAAATACTACTCAACAAAGAGTAAAACGCTTTTAGCCGAATCCTTCGGACAGCGTTTGTTGGTCATTTTTACGGCGTTATCGCCTTTTGATGTGGAACAACCACATGACAAAGGCTCTGCCTTGTATAAACACCCAGCAAATCGCTGCAAAAACAATCTCGAAAGTTCAACAGACCCTAAATTATTCAATCATTAATCTGGGGTATATACCTACACTAAGATTCTAGACCATAGAAAAAATGCTTCCATTAATATAGGTATTTAAGCGTTATATTTAAGGCAAATATTCATCAAACTCGTATCCTTTGCACAATAAAAAACGCCCAAAGAGGCGTTTAAACTAATGAATTTTACAAAAACCACATCACGATCATTTTGAGTTATTGAACACGCTATTTATCAAAATCGTTCCATTAATTAACATCAAATGTTCTTACGCCTTTAGCATTCAAGTCATTTTCCCATATCTCATATCTTGGATTTTTCATATCATCAAAATACCAGATAGCCATCACCAAACGGTTCTTATCGTTTGCAACGGTTAATGTGCCAGCGTAGTCACTTTCAATAGAGGTACGTAACAAGCAACTGTTATAATTTACTTTAATACCCTCTTCCCCATCAGTAAAATCGGTACAAATTGATAAATAAGCATTACGATCACCGTCATTTTTGTAACTTACCGCTAAGGCATATTCTGGCTTAAGAAGAAATTTTCTTGAGACAATAAGCTCAGCCGTTGAATCATAAATAGCATTAGGATCTGGCTCTACAATATTGGTTACAACAGGTGGTTCAACCACGGCGACAACAGGCTCTTCAACTACTGCTACAGCAGGATCAGGAGTCGAAGAATCATCACTTCCTCCGCCACAGCCCACCATTAATAAACAAATGATAAATATTGAAGTATTGTTAGTAAGTTTCATGGTCTTTTCCTTATTGTTTAAACACGTTGTTAGTAGCGCTATTTTCAACCGTGAACCAATCTATATTTGATGCACCTGAAGAAGTAACAAAGCTATGAAAGTTTGGATAAGCATGTTTAATATCCATATACTCTACTGGGTGCTCCCACTCATACGGAATATTAATAGCCCACGGCATACCGTTAGCATTAATAAAGTACTCTCCAATACCAGCATTTGAAACATCGTCACCACGACCTAGAAAATTCGCTTGAAAGGCGTCCGTCGGTGCTTGATTTTTAAGGTGAATCTCAAATCGTCTTCCCGGCGCTTCACCAAATACGTAACTTCTTTCGTGTCCTTCAGCAGCGAAAATAAAGGGATCATATGGGAAATCAGCCACTTCAGCTTTGTTTACATTCGCTTCCATAGGAATTTCCAATGAAAATGTCATCTGAATGTTTGAGCCACAACCGGCTTCTGTTCGATAATACTTACAGTTTTCGCCAGCGGTAACAAAATCCAATAGATCATTGGCAATAATAAAAATGGCTTCATCCTGACCAGTTTCAAGTGGTGTAACACTTTGTTCAACACCATTAATTTTGAAACTTAAACGACCAGTATCCACTTGGCTACGCAGTAGACCGGGCAATCGAAAGGCAAAACCATTATGGTAAGACGCCCCAAGGGCGATGGTTTCCCCTTCGATTTTCACGCGCATTAACGTCCCTTCTACGTGGTAAGATGAAAGACGATAACGTAAAACCAGATCATTCATATCGTAATCACCCTCCAGCGGCCAATTATCTTCGAACGCCAGCGTTGCCCAACCATTAGCAGAAGGATAATAAGTAGCCGTTACGTTTTGCTCCGCAATATCAATGGCATAATCTTCTACTTCGCCATCAGAAACACCACCAATAGGAGATAACGATTCTTCAGAGCTTAATCTAAATCGCGCCCAAGTCGAGCCTGCTTCACTCCATGTTGGTACGTCGTAAGCGACAACGTTACTGCCCGAACTCACTGCCTCTGCCGTTATAATTTGCTCATCAGCATCAAACTCTCCGTCTTTGTCAGAATCGATCCAAGCATTTACAAACCCATCTGCTGAAGAGGTGATCTCAACAATCGCTGTTTTACCTGCTTCAACACCAGTTACAAAATTAATACCATCATTGTCGTTTTCGCCAGTACCATTATCAGCGTAAGCATTCGGCTCAGTCAGTACTGTTTCACCTAAGAATAAGATACCGTCGCCTACATCATGGCGCGCACCATTATTATTTATACTAGAGCCGTAAGAATCAGGCGCATCACCAAAATCAGTTGTTGGATCGTCTTGAGAAATAATAGGGGCAAGCGCACAACGTGCGCCATCGTTATTACTAGAAGCAGGGCCATTTGCAAAAAATTCAGCAACAGGGTAATTCCAATTGGTATTGACTCTAAAAATTTTACCGTCATTGTTTCGACTGATATATAAGTTACCAGTCACATCAAAATAAACCGCACCAAATACGCCGTCCTCTCCCACGTTACTAAGCTTTACTGAAGTCCCCGCTTCAACATCAATTTTCCAAAGGTTACCCCAGCGATCAACCGCGTAAGCAAAGCCGTTATCTGGATGAAAGGCCAAATCATAAATAGCTAGATTGAGGGTTGTGCCGTTAACGATTTTTTCCAATTGCAAATAATCATCGCTGCCTTCATCTAATGAAACGCGATACAAACCATAATTGCCACCGGGGCGATATAAATAATAAACGTCTTCTACAACCGCAATATCACCCACATAAAAACCTTTATCAGGGATATTAGCTAGCGGTATTGGGTCTACCTGAAAATCTGCACCAATACGTACAATAGTGCCGTAGTAGTAATTAAACGCGTATAAATAACGGTCATGAACACTAAATGCCAGTGCATTCATCTTTTGCTGGTTCCAGTCAACAGGTGACGATTTCTCATAAAACCCAGTAGCGAGCTGAACACTATATAAGTTTGCTAACTTGTCCTGAATTAAAAAGGCTTCTGCTGGGCACTCAGTAAAAGGTTGTGCCTGTAAGCCAACGTTGGTCATAGCTATGGCTAGAATAGTCGCTTTAACTGTTTTTTTTCTGACTGAATTTAACATAGTGAATTTTACCCCTACATAAAACTTATTGCTGCTATGTAGTAGTTAGCAAAAAACGAACCAACATAAATATCAGTTTAATTCAATAACTTAACTTGACGCTATCTGTTCGTTAATTAGAAAGAAGCTGATAATTCGCGGTATGAAAATGTAAAGTTGCAAAATGAAACAACTAATCAGCATATGAATCGAGTTAATATAAGCGTCCACATCGCTTTTTTCTCAATAATACTAGCCAACAATGATGATGACAGAACAGACAAAACTGACAAAACTAAGCAACTTGGGCAACTTCACTCACAAAACCTTCCCGTTATTAAAAGCGTTAACACAGTTAACTCTCCTGAGTTTTTACTTGTTTGGCTTTACTGCGCAATCACAAACCAATGTGAGCGGACCGTTAACCGCAGAAGCATTTAGCGAGCTTCATCAGTGTGATAAAAAGTTTGAGTATGATGTTTACTTTCTTGGCGGAAAAGTTGGTTATTTACACCGGAAAATAAAGTGGGATAACAGCGCAGCGGCTACCAAAGCAACCGTAACATCATACGGTGAAGTCAGCTTCTTGTGGCTTGACTCAACGTATCAGCAACAAAGCACAATGCAATACTTGCCTCAGAACAACCATTTTTTAACGCCGAGTTTTTCACAAAAACTAACGGGTATTAAATCAAGAGAAATGAAAGCTGACATATCAAGTAACGGGCTATCATCAACGGTAACGTTAGATGCTGACGTGTCTCACTACCAACAGAAAGATGAAAATAACAATAACCCACTCTATGACCTTGATACGTTAGGGGCACAAATTCGGCTCAATTTACTACAAGGAAAAACACGTTTTACACTATCTCGCCAAGCAAGTAGCAAGGTTGAAAGTTATCAATTTGAAGTGGCAGGATCTGAAGTGATACATCATGAAAAATGGGGTGAGCTAACAACGAGTAAAGTGGTTGAAGTGGGAGAACATGAAAATATCGTCTTATGGTTTTCGAGCAAACATGACCATCAACTGGTCAAGGCAGAATTGGATATGATATTTTCTCCGGTAGTCTGGTTATCTCACTTTAGTAAACAATGTGATTCCTAGCGAAAAGCTATATTTTTAGGAAGTTTAGGTAGTTTTTCTTTCACTGTGATGAAATTGTGATAACTCAGTGATCAAATAGCGATATCAGTCATTTATACTTTAGGTAAGTTTAATAAATCAATCGCTCTTCACTGGTTGAATCAGGATAAAATTATGAAAAATATATTGTTCATCATAGCGCTCGCATTAATCTCGGTACTTACATTTTATACTGTGACACCAAATTCCACCGAGTATTCAACGACAAACTCTACTGTTAACTCTACTAAGACGCAAAGTGATATCGAAAAAATGATGCCTCAATCATCAAAATCAACTGACAAAATGCCGGCAACAACGCATTTAGATAGCATAGTACTAGGTGCAGGTTGTTTCTGGGGAGCTGAAAAAAGATATCAGGCCATTCCAGGTGTTGTTGATGCTATATCAGGTTATGCCGATGGTAAAAATGTCAGCGCTAATTATCGAGAAATTACCAAAAGAAAGAATAAATACAATGTAGATAACCATGCAGAAGTGGTTAAAGTTATTTTTAATAGCTCAAAGGTTCGCTTGGAAACTATTTTACAAAGTTACTATGAGGGGCATGATCCAACGCAGCTTAATCGCCAAGGCAATGATATTGGCACGCAATATCGTTCAACTATATTAACGAGTAATAAACAACAAAATGACATCGCACTTAAAGTAACGTCGCAGTATCAACAACGTTTAAATGACGCTGGTTATGGAAAAATTGAAACAAAAATAAGTTCACTTACTGAATTTTTTGAAGCTGAGCAATATCACCAAGATTACTTAACGAAAAATCCAAATGGCTACTGTCCAGATCACTCTACTGGCGTCAAGTTTGATGCTGATGCAAAGAAAACGGGACTGGCCAGTCAAACAATAGATAATACGCCCTTATTAACAGGCAAACATATTGTGGTCATTGAATCAGAAAATTATTGCCCTTATTGTGAGAAATTCAAAAAGAATGTCGTTAATGATTATAAAGGCACGATTGCTATAAACTTTCGCCTAGCAAGCCAGCTTAAAGGGTTAACTATAAAGACTGAAACTTGGGCGACTCCTACTATTATATTTATTGAAGACGGTAAAGAGGTATTTGGTAAACAAGGATACATGAGCCCTGAGTATTTTTATAAAGCATTAGGTGCTTTTAAATTAGGAAGAAGTGAAGCCTTTAATGTCGCTTTCGATGACGGAACTGATGGTCGTTTTTGTAAAGAATATGAAATATTCAAGAACACACCCGATGGCGTTTTTATAGACAAACTTAGTGGCGCACCATTATTTGATACTGATGACCGTTTTAACTCCGCCTCTGGATGGTTATCTTTTACTAAAGCGGTTGATGGTTCAGTTATTGAAAAACCTGATAATCGTTACGGTATGGTGCGCACAGAAATTCGCTCTAAAACGTCTGGTATTCATTTGGGTCACGTATTTCCAGATGGTCCGAATGGACAACCAAGATTTTGTATTAACGCCACGGTATTAGAGTTCAAAGCAAGGTAGTGGCGTTCAAACAACAATAGATATCCTCGTTAATCCAGTAACCCTTACCAGCTTTGCTATACTTAACTGTAGAGACACAAGAGTATAGCAGAGGCAATTATGACAATACTTTCTTTGGTCGTTGGATTATGTGCAATAGCACTTATCATAGGGTATTCGGTTCATGCTTATTATCACTACTTTAAACACTCCGACCACCACATCGATAAGCATCATTAGTTTAACCTATCGCTAGTAATACCTTAGCGAACGCCGTGCATACCCCGCTTTAATAGTGGTGATATCAGTAAAATAACTATGCCTGTACCAATACCAATCCACATTAAAAACTCAAACAGCTGTGTATAAATCATAAGATTTTCACTAACACTAGCAAGCTCTCCACCTTGGGTATCAATGGCCGCTAATTTTCCTAAACGCATGGCCAGCGTTTCAGACAGCGCCGTAGCCAAAAACCACACCCCCATTGATAAACCTACCACACGGTGTATAGCAAGC
Organism: Colwellia psychrerythraea; assembly: GCA_002163005.1. Taxonomy (GTDB): domain Bacteria; phylum Pseudomonadota; class Gammaproteobacteria; order Enterobacterales; family Alteromonadaceae; genus Colwellia; species Colwellia psychrerythraea_C. The sequence continues at coordinate 68,989 of MAAF01000083.1, forward strand.
TTAGTTACTGCCGAAAGACCTACCGGAGAAAGACACAATTCACCCGTAGTATGAATGAGATAAGCTAAAACTAACCACCATAAACTGATTTTCCCGGCCTCATTGGGAAATTGTGCCCCGATAACCAAAACGCCAAAACCTAAACCTGCTTGAATAATACCTAAAGCAAATTTTATCGGAATATTGGGATTTAGCTTAAACTTATCTAACCATACCCACAACGCAGCAAAAGGTAAGGCCAACATAATGATAAAGCCTGCATTGAGAGCGCCAAATTGACCCGCAGTTATCTCAATGCCAGCAATATTTCTCTCAACGACTCTGTCGGCAAATAGCGTCATCGATCCCGCAGCTTGCTCAAACAAGGCCCAAAATACGATGGTAGAACCGATTAACACCATCAACACCAGCATTTGCTGGAACTCTTCCCTGTTGCCTTTTAATGCTGCGTAAGCAATTAGCCCTACACCCGAAACAATCAATAAAACCTGCTGAGCAGCAAAGACTACGGGCTCATGTTGAATAACGAGCCAAAATACCGACAAACTTAAAATAGCCGTTAAATAGATTAAATACTCTCTACTGATCAAACCCCAAACTTTATCTTTCAACACGGCAACATTTGGTGGCTCTGCCAAACCACGTAAATATTTAAGGCCCTTAGTAAACGTCACCAAACCAAACAACATGCCGATGCCCGCAGCACCAAAACCGTAACGCCAGCCATAGGTTTCACCTAAGTAAACACAAATAATAGTGGCGGCAAAAGAGCCAAGATTAATACCCATATAAAAAATGGTAAAACCAGAATCTCGACGAGGATCGTCTTTACTATATAGTTGACCCACTATGGTAGAAATATTAGGTTTTAAAAAGCCAACGCCAACCACAATAAGCGATAGTGCCAAGTAAAAAACATTCAGCGCCGCTAAATCTTGAATTTTAATCGTTTCTGTTAAGAGAGTACCGGCACTAAGTACAGCGCCATTATTCAAAGTGATATCTGCAGTTAAAATGGTACCTGCCGCATATTGAACCGCTTGATGGCCTTCAACAGCCATGAGTAAATGCCCCAAACAGAGTAAGATGCCACCGAATATTACCGACTTTTTCATGCCAAGGTAGCGATCAGCTAACATGCCGCCAATAACAGGCAAGGTGTAAACTAAACCAGCATAGGATCCTAAAACTTCCAAGCCCTCTCCGTCAGAGAATAAATGGTACTTAGTTAAATATAAGAGTAGCAAATACTTCATGCCATAAAATGAAAATCGCTCCCATAGTTCAGTAGCAAAACAAATATACAAACCTTTAGGGTGACCAAATAATTCATCTGTATTGGTTTGATTATCAATATCAATGTCGTTTGCTTTATCCATATATTTGCTATGCCTTGCAACAGGGAAAGTCTTAGAAGAAGTATAGAGTGACTATCAAGCTTATGCTAAGGCATACATTGTTAAGTCAAATAGTTACGCAGAATAATGGAGAAAAAGTGCTGGTGTTCGCGTTTGGTTGAGCTACTAAAATTCACTTATGAATACGTATGTAGGGGGATTGCTAACTACCTTCGCTTACTTTACGCTCAATTTAGTTGCTCATTCAGCAGCCCAAAAAGTTTACAACAATAAAAATAATATAAACGAGGAATGCATGAAATCTACCCCCTTATTGAAAAAGTTCACCCAAGCATCAATCATCGCCAGCTCACTATTATTCAGTCAAGGTTCATACGCTGATACCATACTGCACGCTTTTAACTGGACCTACGATGACGTTGCAACCAAAGCACAAGAAATTGCTGATTTAGGCTACAAAAAAGTGCTTGTTTCGCCAGCATATAAATCCTCAGGCAATCAATGGTGGGCTCGTTATCAGCCACAAGACTTTAGAGTTATTCATAGCCCTTTAGGCGATACCAACGACTTTAAAGATATGGTTAATGCCCTAAAAGCCAAAGGCGTTGAAACCTACGCCGACATCGTATTCAACCATATGGCGAACGAATCATCTCAACGCTCAGATTTAAACTACCCAGGTGCTGCAGTGCTTGCTACTTATGCTGCTGATAGCACTTATTACAATTCAATTAAGTTATTCGGCGATCTACAACAGGGTAGCTATGGTGCAAATGACTTTCACCCAGCCGGATGTATTACTGATTGGGGCAACCCCGGCCATGTACAATATTGGCGACTTTGTGGTGGCAATGGCGATGTTGGCTTACCTGATTTAGACCCAAATAACTGGGTCGTTTCGCAGCAACAAGCTTACTTACAAGCGTTAAAAACGATTGGCGTAACTGGCTTTCGCGTTGATGCAGCGAAACATATGAGCAACTATCACATTAATGCGGTATTTAATAACGACATCAAAAATGGCATTCATGTTTTTGGTGAAATAATTACCTCTGGTGGCGCAGGCGACAATAGCTACGACAGCTTCCTAGCCCCGTATTTAAATGACACTGGCCATGGCGCTTATGACTTCCCATTATTTGCTTCACTGCGCGGTGCACTAGGTTTTGGCGGTTCAATGAACCAACTTGTTGACCCCGCGGCCTATGGACAAGCATTAGCAGCCGACAAAGCGGTAACATTTTCGATTACCCATGATATTCCAACCAACGAAGGTTTTAGGTATCAAATACTGGATGCTACCGATGAGCTTTTAGCTAATGCTTACATTATGGGCCGAGATGGCGGTACGCCGATGATCTACTCAGATCATAACGAAAGTAATGACAACAACCGTTGGTTAGATTTATACAAGCGCTCAGACATTGCTGGCATGGTGAAGTTTCATAACGCTGCACAAGGCCACGGCATGCAAGTGATGAGCTTTAACGATTGTGTGATTTTATTCAAACGTGACCACATTGGTGTGGTGGGTATTAACAAATGTGATAACGGCCAAGATGTTTGGGTAAATACCGCAGAGCACAATTTATGGTGGAATAAAAATTACCGAGATGTAGTTGAAGGTGTTGATGTACAAAACATTAATAGCCAATGGCATAAGTTTTACTTACCAGGACGTAAAGCCAGAATGTGGTTAATGGAATAGATTCCAAAAACCATTGGCCCTATCACAAACGCTACTTATACCATTTACATTGAAGGTAGCGTTTGTCATTTCAGGCATCTTATGAATGCTGTTTTTTAGGCGGCATCACTGTCGCTACCCCTTCAACGACCACATTGCCATCTTGATTAACTAAGCTGCAATGTAATTTAACTATGTTTTTGTCTTTAATGATCTCAACCACTTCACATGTTGCGGTTACGGTATCACCGATAAAAACAGGCGCTTTAAATTTACTTTCTTGCCCCAGATATATCGTACCTTCACCTGGCAGCTTCTCGCCTAATAATGCCGAAATAGTGCTTAATACAAACGCGCCATGAACAACGCGTTGACCGAAGACACTGTTTTTTGCTGCAATATCATTAATATGTACGGGATTCCTATCTCCTGAAATTTCCGCAAATAACATCACATCGGAATCAGAGAATGTTTTTTCGAAATGATCTTTTTGACCTAAATGTAACTGCTCAATTGTAAAAGGCAAATTTACTCCTTTAATTCATACAATAGCTATAGATAAAGCGATAATCACTTAACATGGATTCTACTCAGTAATATCCCATAATTTCATAGCTTTATAAACCAAAAACATTCAGATTTTTGTTAACTATTACATATCACAGAGAAACTATATGCGCCCTTGCCTTTTTATAACAATGAGAAAACTTATCATTCCTGTACAAGCACTTTTAATACCAATACTAGTAAGTTAGCGGTCAAATATTAATGAGGATAAATTTTCAAGAACAAGGCGCTTGATTGAGCAATAGCTGGTTATTGGGATTGAAAGCAACGACGTTATTGGAATATTTAGTCCATTTAGAATGATCACATATTTATTTGTATTGGTATAAGATACCCTGGAACGAATAAAGCGCTAAATTAAAAGGATTTTCATGAATCAAACAGGTATCTATGAACAACTAATAACGCAATTGGTTGAACAAAACTTAGATCGTGAATCCTTTCATGTTGGTGAACGCTTATTAGAGGCTGGTGAAGCGGCAATGTGGTTATCTCGTTTCTTAACCCGCATTATCGAAATTGCTATGGACTCAGTGCCAAATGGCGAGACGAGAATTCATGATCAAATAAGCCTAGCCAATACCATTGTTCAATGGCTTAGTAAGCATATTAAAGATGATAAATTAATCAGTGAAAATCTACTCGATAGCCAAGGTAAAATCCTTACTGCGCTGTTTGATAAGTCGAATCCTATTGCGGCTGATTTACCCAAGTATGTTGAATCGATAATGCCAATAACGGGGCTAACACAGAGTGAATTATTCTGTGGTAGTAATGTTGGCGTGTCGCTAGAAACTGAGATAAAAAGAGAGATCCAATCTTCTGACAAAATCTATTGGCTCGTTTCATTTATAAAGTGGACAGGCATTCGAATATTCAAAAAGGAGTTAGAGTCTTTTACTCGCAGCGGTAGGCAATTAAAAATAATTACCACTTCTTACATGGGCGCTACCGATGCAAAAGCCGTAGAATTTTTAGCATCGCTGCCCAACACAGAAGTAAAGCTTAGTTACAATACTAATCGTGAAAGACTGCACGCAAAATCTTACCTATTCATGCGAAATACTGGCTTTGACACTGGTTATATTGGCTCATCTAATTTATCTCATTCAGCCTTAACTAGTGGCTTAGAGTGGAACCTAAAAATCACCTCGCAAGAAATTCCACACATTATTAAAAAGTCACTCAGTACCTTTGATACCTACTGGGAATCTCCTGACTTCGAAAGCTTTGATGGTAAAGCTGAAAGTCGTGAAAAGTTAAGCAGCGCACTGCAAGAAGCAAGAGGCAGCTTTAATGCCTCAACACCGAGTTTCTATTTTGATATCACTCCCCATTCTCATCAAAAAACTATATTAGAAAAGTTACAGGTTGAGCGTGATCTACATAAACGCTATCGAAACTTAGTGGTGGCAGCAACAGGGACAGGTAAGACCATCATTTCAGCCTTTGATTTTTCACGTTTCTATAGTAAGAATCCCGAAGCAAAGTTTTTGTTTATTGCCCACAGAGAGGAAATTCTAAAACAAGCATTGGGTGCGTACCGTGGCGTATTAAAAAATAGCGATTTTGGAGAGTTGTGGGTAGGTAATAACAAGCCGAGTAAGTATCGACACCTATTCGCCTCAATACAAAGTTTAAACAATAAACTTAGCAGTCAAACAGATAAGTTGGCGTTAAGTGAAGATTACTTTGATTACGTCGTCATTGACGAAGTTCATCATATTTCAGCCAGTAGCTATCGCGCTGTATTAAAGCACTTTAGCCCTAAAATATTATTGGGGTTAACGGCGACACCTGAACGACACGATGGTACTGATATTCTCAGTGATTTTTGCAATGTTATTGCTGCAGAAATTAGATTGCCAGAGGCGATAAATCAACGCCACCTTTCGCCCTTTCAGTACTTTGGCATAGATGATAATACTGACTTAACTAAAATATCATGGTCTAAAGGCCGTTATGATATTGCCGAATTAACAAACCTTTATACGCATAACGATCAACGAGTCTTGCGAATCTTACAAAGTATTAGTGAGGTTGTTACTGAGTTACCGCAAATGCGAGCATTGGCATTTTGCGTTAGTAAAAAACATGCAAAGTTTATGGCACAGAAGTTCACGCTACACAATATTGCTTGTGGCGTATTGACCAGTGATAACAGTAAAGACCGTGAATTTATGCAGCAACAGCTAAGATCAAAACAGATAAATGTATTGTTTGTCGTCGATATATTTAATGAGGGTGTCGATATCCCCGAATTAGACACCTTGCTATTTTTACGCCCTACCGAAAGCTTAACAATATTCCTTCAGCAATTAGGTCGTGGCCTGCGATTAACCAACGATAAAGAATGTTGCACTATTTTAGATTTTGTCGGTAATTCGCGTCCTGAATATGACTTTTCCCATAAATTGAGAGCATTAGTAGGTAAAACCAATCAGGCGATAGCGAAAGAAGTTAAACAAGGCTTCCCTCACCTACCATTAGGTTGCCGCATTGAGTTACAAGAAAAAACTCAAGCCATGATCTTAAGAAACATTAGCCAAGCGACATTAAACAAAAATAAGTTAATTAGCTTAATAATCAACTACCCACATGCTACAAATTTACCGTTAACGCTGACTAACTTTTTACAGTTTCATCCTGACATTACTCTAGAAGATATTTACAAGATTAAAATTAGTACGTTTGGCGGATGGTCTGTTTTAGTTGCTGCAAGTAAGAAAACGGAAATAATATCAGAGAATAAAAACCTTTATGCAGCTTATTATCGAGCCATTAAAAACCGATTACTCAATTGCTCATCAATTTCATATTTACGCTTTGTTAAGGCCCTTTGCGATAACAACTTTTCGATATCGTCAATTAGCGATGCCAACATAGATAACAACCTACAGAATCATCAGCAACAGTTTGCATTGATGTGCCACTATGATTTTTGGGACAAAACAGGTAAATCACTTGGCTTTAATGACGTTGCGACAAGCTTATTAGCACTGAGAAATACAACACTACTTTCGGAATTAACCGAAGTTATTTCAATACTTATTGAACGACTTGAAGTGAGCGAGTTTACTATGCCGAAAGTTAACAATTCAGTAGTCGATTCATCACCACTTAACATGCATGTTCGTTACCCGAAAGAACATATTCTGGTCGCTTTTGGTGATAGTACCTTTACTAAAAAGTCATCAAGTCGTGAAGGTGTTTTAAATATCGCTAACGCGAATACTGAATTATTGTTTGTGACTTTGAATAAATGTGAAAAGCAGTTTTCAGCAACAACCATGTACCACGATTATGCCATTAGCCCGACCTTGTTTCATTGGCAAACGCAAAACAGCGCGAGGCCAAATTCTGGCCGAGGTTTAGGTTATATTTCACAGAAAGAAAACAAGAAGAGCTTCCTGTTATTTGTGCGCGAACAAGGTAAAGATGAAAACGGCAGAACCATGGGTTTTGTTAACTTTGGTCCAGTCGATTTTGTTAAATATGAAGGCAGTCAGCCAATGAATATCACATGGAAACTTAAACATCCCATGCCAGCATATTTGTGGCATGAGACGGCTAAGTTGGCGGTTGGTTAGATAAATTAATAGAAAACACTCACCACTCTATCAATTGTTGCATTTATTTCAATCGCCAACGTTTCAATCAAATCATCTACTAATTAGTTATATGAACTTAATCCCCGTAAGAATTACCTAGGACATCCATTGTAAATATAGCTAAATAACGATGGGTATCCGAGTTTTTTTCAGTGAAAAGGACCTTTTTTCAAAATGAATAAAATAGATATAGACCTTTTATTCCCAGAACCAAGAACTTATTCATTAGTATAAGAAGGTTAAAATGATTATTAGCAAACCTAGTTATACACTAATTTAGCTACCATGAGCTTTAGGCTATGTATTGCTAATAACCTTACCTCCCCTTCTTTATTAATAGTTTTTTATTCTTTTGATGGGAAAAATTAACGCTGGTAAATATATAAGTTAATTAAATTGAAAAGCTATAATTCGATGGTTGGTTATTAACATCTGAATTAAAATTTTCCCAGGAGTAATTTCTGGGAAAATAAGAAAAAGACTTGAGAAAGTAATAACTTTTAGCATCCATAAACTCACAAGATAACTCTCTAGAAATATCTAAAGCTTTATTGTGATCTATCTTGGAACTCAAGTTAATATGACTTACACCTATGATTTGGTTACCTGAATATATAGAGGCACCATTTGATATCAGTTCATCCATAAAATTTTTCTTTTTATCATCCCAACCAAAAGCAATTACTGGACCTATAGAAACACCTTTAATAAATTTTCTATGCTTATCTAACCAATTAAATGTTTCTTGTATCGATTGACTGGTTTCCCCTGCATATAAAAGGATATTAATTTTAACTGAAATACCAAATTCATAAGCCGTATTAATTAAAGATGAGGCTTTTTCTAAATATTTCTCAGGTTTTTTTGATTTACCCATACTGGTTAATTGTTTATGGCTAGCACTTTCTAAACCAAGGTCAAGCACTCTCAAACCAGCTTTTGCTAAGTAGGGGATGAGCTTTGGTGAAATTGAATCTACTCTACTTTCGGTTCTCCATAAGTAGTTTTGAGAGTATATCTCCCTTTGTGCAATCAAGTTTTCTAGCCATTGTTGGTTAGAAACAAACATCGAAGATTCAAAATATGGTGTCATATTTATCAGTTCATCATTTAATAAAATTGATTTAACTTCAGAGGTTATTACGAAAGGTTCTTTTAATGGCTGTAGTTTTTCATTTCCCTCTTGGCAGAAGTTACAGCTCATACCGCAACCGCGAGAAACTTCAAGACTGGGTTGATATAATTTCCGCTCATCAAGGATTTTATAGTTTAAAGACGAAACTTGAGTACTATATTTTAAAGGTTCACGATTTAATAATGAAAGTATTTTATCGTCACCTAATCCATCAATTATAACATCAACATCAGGTAATAGTGCCTTTATTTTTTCTGGATGCCCATCGATTACCCATCTTCCACCTAAAACAATTTTTTTTATTTTTGCTTTATTTTTTAACAGTTTTGTAAATACCTTTAACCAGCTAAGTGCATAAAAACTAGGCATTGAAATAAAAACAGGGTAACGAGTATTAGCAATGCCCTTATTAAGGCAATACTCAAAGAATACTTCCGGTTCTTCAAAGTGCCCCTGAAGCTGTATTGTAGATAAGTTTTCATCATTAATTTGGGAAGCTAAACCCAATAGACCATAATTTAGGTACATGTTTTTTTTATTTATAACATTCGGTTCTTTTTTTACATCGCTTTGACCTGCACTTATGCAGTAAACATCATACATACTATATAAATCCATTTAACAATTCATAAATAAAACAATAAATTACTCATAGAATAACTCTATAGTTTATCAAATATAGACCCCATTTGAGGGCTAAATAATTTATTATAAAGCTTCGTAGCATAGCTATCTGTCATTCCTGAAATATAATCACAAATAACGCGTTTTTTATTTAAACTTTTTTCATAATGCATGTAAGTTGATGTCGGTAGCATTCTTTGGGGGTTTTCTTGAAGAACTTCGAATAATCTCAGTACCATTTGCTGCCCTTTATATTCAAGGACTTGTACTTCAGGTCTTTTGATAACATGCTTAACTACAAAGTCTTTCAATAAGTCTAGAATCTTATTCGCTTCATCGGACATTATGGCTTGATATTTAAGTAATGGCGTTTCAAATTCATCTTTTTCAATAATCTTGATATGAGGTATGAAGTAGCCAATCAACTTGCTAATGGCGTGTTTTCGATCTTTATTGGAGCCTGAAAATAACTTCTCATTATAGAAGTCTACTTCTTTGGAAATAGCATCCTTACTATTAGGAGGTAATTTCTTAATTATTTCATCATCCCATTGCCTAAAGGTTACAAGTTGTAGTGATAGTGCATCCTCTAAATCATGTACACCATAGGAAATATCATCAGCTAATTCCATTATCGACGTATCAAAAGATTTATGGGCTGCTTTAAGGCCGCCTTTGTCATTTAGCTTGGTCGCTCTAAAGAGTGCATATTCATTGTTGGGCAATCCTTCTAATAACCAATTTAAAATACCCTCATCATCATCATGGATACACTTAGGTGGTTTAAAAGCATCGATATTTATTTTTGTACCGCTGTTGCATGCACTTGAATAATTAGCTACTTCTTTATGAAGAACCGGATATTTTAGTAAGCCAATCATAGTCCTTTTTGTTAAATCTAAACCTTGTTCAGGTGAATATTCACCTAACTTAGAAACTATCCGTAGTGTTTGCCCATTTCCTTCAAAACCTCCATGTTCATGCATATAAAAATTGAGTGCAACTTCCCCTCCATGCCCAAAGGGTGGGTGTCCAATATCGTGTGCTAACCCTATTGCTTCTATTTGGCTTAAAGTAGGTATCCATTTTAGATAGTCCTCTCGAAATGAATAGAGCTCTCTTAATTTTTCACAAATACCGGAGCAGATCTGGGCAACTTCTAATGAATGCGTTAAACGTGTCCGATAAAAGTCACTTTCACCTATACCAAGTACTTGTGTTTTAGCTTGTAACCGACGAAATGATGCTGAATGTATTATTCTCGTCCTATCGCGTTGTGCTTCACTATCATTAGTATCAGAGTTAAAAGGTTTTGCTTCATAGCCCTCGCTATATCTTCTTCGTTCTTGCCACATATCAACTCCTTTAGATGAACCGTTCAATGAAATGTATTAATCGTGAAATATAAGATAAATGAACACTATTGAAGACACCGCACAAAAAACATAAACACATATAAAATAGAAATAATTTTTTCAAATGTAGAGACAAACAAATACGAGGTCTGAGTAATTGCCAACTAATTAATAATAGAGAAAACGATAAGTTAGTATTTACAAACAGAGTAATACCTTTTTATATTTGTTAACTTTAGATAAATCTAATAACTTAAGAAAAATACTCATGTTCTTTAGGTAAAAATAACTTTGCTAAGTCCTTTTCAGACATTCTTGAATAGTTTTCTTTACAAAAACAATAACCACATCGCCGTATATTAATTTTTTTAACAAGTTTAGGAGCATCTTCTGTAGCTTTAAGTAGGGCTCTATTTGATTCAGAGTGTAATGTAATATTATCTTGTATATCCATTTCAGGGTCATCAACAATAATTTCTTCCAATGATTCAAATAAAATAGCTTCATTCGGCTTTCTAATAGTAAACATTATTTTCTGTCGTTCTATTTCATCCCACAACTGAGCTAACTCACTAACATCACAAAAGTATTTATCCTTACTATTCATATTGTAGGACCAATACATCGGATTATTTTTTGTAATCCAAATGTCTAAATCACTATCTAAAAGAAAATCTATATTAAATTTGAACACAACTGGTCCATATAAATTTTGTCTAGGAAAGAGTCCATGTAGATCTGCTGTATCAATAAAAACATCAAACCATACATCAAATTCTTTATCTTCTCGATCTGATTTCTGAGCGGTTTGAAACAACCCTTTATTAGTCACATAGCCTCTAGATAGTAAGCCCCTTGCATTGAGATATGTTATTGCTGTAGGTACTGAATTAGCATGATAAAAATGTGTAATGCCTTTACCTTTAATAAATTGATGAAGTTCAACGTTATCAATTTTCAAGTTAATTTCCTTTTATATTTATACGGTATGGTTTTTCATTTTAAAACACAGTTGTCGGGTTATTATTTGCTAAATAATCTCTTTAATGGACTACTACTCCCTCAACTACTGCACTTCTTTCAATCACCCACGTTGCATTACCAACGCTTCAAACAAATCATCCACTGACGAGTTATCTGACTTTAATCTCGACTGTGCAATATTTACTTTAGAAAAAACATTGCTGTAATAGAAGTTATTCAGTCGTTAACACTGTAATCATTGACTTGTATGTTCAACATTAATAATCAGAAATTAAACTAGACCAATATAAGAAACGTTGTAATCAAGTATTGTACTGATAAATTGAACATAATCTATTACACGCTATTACATTCAAATACTCTCAATCCTCTCAGCTCCCGCACCTATTTCAATAGATCTCGTTGTATCACCAACACTCCAACCAAATCATTATTAGGCAAACAGCATACTGTGGTAAATATTTAGAATACGCGCCTGAGGATTTTTTATAACTAATGGCACAAATCCAGACCAGCTTTGAGGTACCTGTTCAAATGATTTTGAAAGGTATTGCTGAGTTAATTTATGGAAATGATCATTAAAAAATTGAAGTGACAATCGCGTGTTCCTTTCGCGGTGGTATTTCTATGCTTCCATTCTGACATAAAGACAATCGACTAATCGTTGTTCCTTGTTAATAAATTGTGCGATAAACTTCATATAAACAAGGCAATAAACGCTATATAAATCAGCGTTTAAACTCCAAACCAATGGATTCCCGCCAAGACAACGCGGGAATGACGCTTCAATGACACTTGCAACAACGGCGGCAATGAAGCAATAGGGTTATTTCCTATGTTTACACTGAACCTGCCATCTTTTTGCCACATTTCGACAGTACTTTGCCCTTAAGCTGACACTAGTAACACTCATTACTTTGCTTTAATGCTCTATATCAACTAAAGACAAGAGCAAGCGATGTTTACTTCTAAGAAAAAGCTACAACTTATCGATTATAAAAATTCGTATTATTGCCAACAACAGCGCAAAAAACGACGCTATAAATGGTTGAAAATTTCACTTTTGTTATTACTTATCATGTCACTTGCGTTGGTTTTTATGCCTTTTGCACAAAGTAAGCAACTAGATTCTAAGGAACAAATAAAACGAGGCAATGCCCTTGTTCATGGTCCGCAATTACTATTTGAAAATCCGAATAAAAGTCAGAATCCAAATAAAAGTCAAAGTACAAACATAGCCATGCGTGCAACCTTCCCTGTTGATATTAAAGCCAACATTGAAATTAATGGTTTAGTTGCTTACGCAGAAATAAAGCAAACCTTCATTAACCCCTACAATATTGCGTTAGCGGGAAAGTATCAGTTTCCATTACCTGAAAGCTCAGCAGTTAAACAGTTAAAGATAAAAATTGGTGATGTAGAAATACTTGGCGAAATAATGGAAAAAAAAGCAGCAAAAGTCCTTTACCAAAAAGCCAAAACACAAGGACGAAAAGCAAGCTTAGTAGAGCAACATCGTCCGAATTTATTTACCAACAAAATAGCGAATATTCCTGCGCAGTCAACCGTTGTTGTTACGTTAAAATTTATCATGCCTGTCTCGTTTTCCCAGGGTAAATTCAATTTACGATTACCCCTTGCACTAACCGATAGATACCAACCGAAATCAACGTCATACTCGTCAGAGAAATCGCCTGAGAACTCATCTGAACACTCACCTAACGATTCGACTCGCGACTCAACTAGCGCTTCAACTAAAGAACTACCTGAGCCATTTAAAGCACCAACCACGCATGTTCGATCAGTTGCTCATAGCCAATCCTCAATAAACATTGTATTAAACTCAGGTATTCCCATCACGTCTATTGTCAGTGACAGCCATAAAATACAGTCGCGTGAATTAAACAGTAAGTTAAACAGTGAGCAAAACGCTTACTTTATTACGTTAAATAAAACCCATGTGATATCTAACAAAACATTTGATTTAACTTGGCAATTAATTGCAAGTAATCAACCTCAAATCAGTAGTTTTACCCAAGAAATTTCAGGTGAGCATTATACGTTATTGACCTTTTTCCCGCCTGAAAAATCCGTAGCGCAAGTGATAGCAAGAGATATCATTTTTATTATTGATACGTCAGGCTCAATGCAAGGCGGCTCGATGGAACAAGCGAAAGCGAGTCTGCAACTCGCCCTATTACAGCTTAACAATAAAGACAGTTTCAATATTATCGCTTTCGATAATGAAACCGAATTACTGTTCCCTGTCACTCACATGGCCTCAGCAGACAATATCTCAAAAGCACAACAATTCATTGATGACTTAAGTGCAAATGGCGGCACTGAAATGTACCGACCATTAAGCAATGCTTTAATGATGAAAAAAGATAAAGCGCAGTCCGCAAAAGCAATTCGCCAAATAGTTTTTATTACTGACGGCGCTGTCGCTAATGAATTTGAGCTTATGCAATTACTGAACACAGCTCAGGGGAATTTTCGTTTATATACCGTAGGAATAGGCGCAGCACCTAATGGTTACTTTATGAAAAAAGCGGCTCAATTTGGTCGAGGAAGTTATGTGTTTATTCAAAATAAAAGTGAAGTGCAGCGAAAAATGAGCCACTTCATGACTAAAATAAGCCAACCTGCACTAACTAATATTGCCTTAACGCTTGATAACCAAATTCACCAGCAAGTTGAGGTTTATCCTAAAAAGATCCCTGATTTATATTTTGGTGAGCCGTTGCAAATAGCCCTTAAGTCTCAGTTCCCTATCACCAGTGTTCAATTAACAGCTGAAACAGTATCAACACCTTTCTACCAGCAATTAGTCATTGATGATCGCCAGCCATCAAAAGGTATTTCATCACTTTGGGCACGACGTAAAATAGAGAGTTTAGTCGACAGCCTTATTGTTGGAGCAAATAAAGACAAGGTAAAATCGCAGGTTATCGCCACTTCGCTCAATCATCAAATAATATCGCCTTACACCAGTTTTATTGCGGTAGAAAAGCAGCCAGAAGTTTCGTCTTTGCTCACAAAAAATGATTTGTCATCTATCAAAAAATCTAAAAGCAACGCGATACCTGCTCATGAGAGTTTACTGGTAGCTATGCCTCAAACATCCCTTGATTGGCAATTACAGTTTTTGGTTGGCATAGCGCTAATGTTACTTAGCTTAGTATTAATGAAGATTAGTAACTTAGCTTGGTTGAATAATACTTGGTTGGCTAATAAACGTTTTAAGTTGTTGAGTCGTAATGAAAAACCTCATTAAGAAATCGCTACTTGTTACTGGCAGCTTACTTTGTCTTCATGCGAGCTGGATGCCTTTCAAAGGCTGGCTCTCTGAGCAATTAATAAGTTACAGCTGGCATCAGACAATCGATTTGAAGCAAAAGACTAAACCTTGGCCGTGGGCAGATACTTATCCCATTGCAGAGCTTTCATTTGAACGTTTAAACAAACGTGTTGTTGTGCTTAACGGCGGTGATCCAACCACATTAGCTTTTTCAGCCGGTGCTATTGCTCCTTTTAATCAAGCCAGAAGCGCTCAACCTTTTGTTGTTGCAGGACATAGAGATAGTCATTTTTCATTTTTAGACGAGGTAGTTATGAACGATATAATTTCATTAGCTGACAAACATGGCCAAAGCCAACTTTACCAAGTTGAAGCAATTGATATTGTCGATGCTTCAACAGGCGAACTACCTATTTTGGCAGATGATTCGCCGCTAATTTTAATCACTTGTTACCCTTTTACTAATACTCGTAATATAGGTAATAGTGCTGGCAGTAATAGTAATGAAAGGTATGTGATCACAGCAAGATTACTTTGAATGCCTTTTGCAATAATCTTCATATAAAGACGGCAATAAACTCTATATAAATCATAATTTAACCAAATATAAAACTGTACATTATTGCACTGATAATGAACTTATTTAGTTGTAATGAAACTAACCTAGTAACCATTAGACAATGGATCTTCGACTAGAGACTTCGAAGATGACGATATTAATTAACTCCTGAGTGCAGATGTCGTTATTAATTAACTCCTGAATGCAGATGACGTGATTAATCGCTTCTTGAGTGAAGTACTTAGGCAAGAAAAGAAATTATTTTTCCAGATAAAGGTTCTATTATTAATATAACCTTTACTTTCATTAACAAAGAGCAGTGCCTATGAAATTAATTTACAGTAATGAAAATCAATTTTTAGTAAATAACGCTAAAAACATTCTTGAAAATCATAATATAGAAGTCACTTTAAAAAATGAGTTTGCCTCAGGTGCTGCCGGTGTATTAGCGCCTATAGATACTTGGGTAGAGTTGTGGATAATTAATGATGCAGATGAAGATAAAGCGGAAATGACCTTAGCAAAGGCGTTAAAGCAGCAAGGCGAACACGATTGGTTTTGTCAGCAGTGCCAAGAAAAAAATGATGCCTCTTTTGACAGTTGTTGGCAGTGCCAAACTGAAAAGGCTTCTTAATGCCAAACGCTTTAACATAGACAACTTAATGAAATACTTTGAGAATAAAGTAAAAGCACTGCATAGGCATGCCTAATAACAAATAAAGGCAATTACTGCCTGCCAATATAAGCTAACTTGTTGATAGGTTATTTCGTTCCAAAGCGGTTATTTCATCGATGTTAAGTCAGCAGGTTCTTTAATATCCCCTGCAATATTAATTACTGCATTTGTGATAGAAGTCGCGATTTCATCCGCAGTTTTAATAGAAGCTACTGCTCTGGCTGTAGTAAGTCCTCCAATTAAAACACCTAATAATGCCCATGCCTTAGCTATGCACTCATCTGGCGAATCATCCAGTCCTTGAGCCATAAGCTCAACGATTTCTTTCATTTTTTCTTCATAGATACTTTGTAATTTAGGCTTAGCACGCACTACTTCGGGTGAAAGAGTTGTCATTGCACAGCCACATGAAAGGTTTTCCCGATGTGATTGACTCAGATAATATTCTGAAAAAGCCACAAGCCATTGCTTTCCATGTTGATGTTGAAATTCAGGGATAGCAGTAATCACCTCATCAAGACCTACCGACAATGCCACTTCAAATGCGCCTTCTTTTGAGCCTAAGTGCGCATAAAAGGCACCCGAAGTAACGCCTGCCTCTTTAGCAATACCATCAACACCAATGCCCGCATAACCATTGCCTCGAAAAGCTTGACTTGCTGCGTTGATAATACGTTTTCTCGTTTCTTCTTTTTTGCTTACTTTTGTCATGTAAGTATCCTAACCCCTGATAATATTTACATTATAACTGTGTTAAAAATAAAAATATAGTGATCGTTACATTTACCATTGACAATATAACGATCACTATATAACATGTTCCCAATCACGAATATAACGATCGTTATATTTCGTGATTGGAACTGAAGTTGCCTAAAAGCAACATCGATTAATCACTAACAATTAACTAAATAATTATTGGAGAATACTATGCCATTAACACTCACTCTTACTGAAGGCGTTATCCCTGTTGGCTCTGAAAAGGAAGCGGTTGCAAAAATAACTAACTCAATGCTTAAACATCACGGTCTTTTAGGTAATACGGTGATGACACCTAATATAACGGCACATGTTTCAGTACTACCTAAAAAACATACTTTTTCGGGTGGAGAAGAATTCTCAGGTGTTTGGATGGAGTGGAAGGTACCTTCATTTGCATTTGCTTCAAGAGAAATTCAATTGGCACATTTTGCCGATGCAACCGAAATTATCAGAGCGTTATCTGGCGGAAAACAGCCTATAGAACATATTTACTCAAATGTTATTCATACGGTAGATGGCTCATGGAATTTCAATGGCATCGCGATGACCAATGAAGAAATTGGTGCAGAAATTTCAAAAGGATAATAGGTCTTCCAACTGTTTTTTGGTCAGTAATATTATTCCCTTACGCATTTTTATTATCAATAAGGGGGAAATGAACCATTGTAAAAATCATCAACAAACACTGCTGAACCTTCGGTGTCGTTGTTGTTATCCATGATAATTTAACGTTAAAAAAGAGAAGTTTATGTTTAAAAAAATAGCAGCAACAGCGAGTTTATTAGTCATCATTTCAACAAGTAGCTTTGCAGGTCAAAAAATATGTACGCCAATTGGGGGGATGGCAATGCCAACATTCTCTCCTCAAGCTGATGGTTCAGTGAGAATTACGGCGGCATTAATTGGCAGTGTTAGTGCAGCAAGTGGCACAATTACTGCTCAAAGAGAAACCAAGAGTGGCTTGGAAATGGATTTGAATCACTATTTTTTAAACAATACTGGAGGTTCATTTCACACAGTAGATCATGCAGAGTTAACCGCTGTACCAGGTAAATCGGGGAATTTTATGATTGAAATTAATTACTCCATTGAGAAAGAATCTACGACTGGCACGTTCAAAGGCTATGAAGGTAATTTCAAAAGTTACGGCTTAGTCGATTTGAATAATATGGAAGGACTAGTACGTTACAGTGGTGAAATTTGTAAATTGTAAATACTAATAGATAACACTAGTCTCTATCAAATAGGTTGGTCTAGTGTTGATTTTATTCAGTCAATTAACGGGAGGTTTTCACGATGAATCGAATACTTCATACGATGTTGAGAGTATCTAATCTTGAAAAATCAATTGAGTTTTATACCAAAATATTGGGTATGGACGTACTCCGAAATTTCGATCGACCTGATCAAGGTTTTTCTTTAACCTTTTTAGGTTATGCAAAGGAGTCTGAAACGTGTGTATTAGAGTTAACCTATAACTATGGCGTTAATAAATATGAGTTAGGTAATGCCTTTGGTCATATTGCGATTGGCGTCGACGATTGTTACGCCGCTTGTAATCAAATAAAGGCATTAGGCGGTAATATCGTGCATGAAGCAGCTCCACTGGCAGGTAGCGATGAAATAATCGCGTTTGTAGAAGACCCTGATGGCTACAAAATTGAATTAATAGCTCGTTAGCCACGTGGTATTGAAAATAAAAAACCTATAATATACGGTAACAAAAAATTGAAAAATTGCCACTTACAAATCATGAGGTTATAAGATTATGAAACTGAAATTTACAGGCGGATGTCTCTGCGGCGCAGTACAATTTTCTGTCAAAGACGAATTTAAGGCTTTTTATCAATGTCACTGTAAGCAGTGTCAGCAGCTAACAGGCTCGGCATTTACATCGAACATTTTGACTGCACCTAGCAATATTGAGTGGCTTAAAGGTACGCGCAACGTTACCGTATATGATCACCCTACTAGAGGATTCTCAAAATCGTTCTGTACCGTTTGCGGTTCTGCACTTCCTTTTATAAACAAAAATAAAACAACATTAATTATACCTGCAGGCGCACTTAATGAACTGCCTGACTTAAAGCCACAAGCTAATATGTTCACATCAGAAGAAGCATGTTGGCTTAAGCCTGGTTTAAACGCTAAGGGATTCAGTGGTTTCCCTGAATAGTTACCCGTCTTGATATTATTAACCCAACACAAAACTATGAAGCAAGAGTAACACCGAGCCACTATGCCATCTTCTTGCGCTTATGCAATGTTGCTCAGCGCCATTGAAATGACTTTAGCTATTCACGCGCTCGTGTGACAGCTAAAACACTAACAACAAGATAATCAATATCTTGTTCAGGAATTGATGCAAGATTAATTCGCCCGTTATCCAAGCCGTATACGGCATATTCATTTCTCAGACCTTCCATTTGTTCTTCTGTTGCGGGCAACATAGCAAACATGCCTTCTTGAGATAAAATATAATCAAAATAGTTATCGCCTGAGTGTTGGCGAAAGGCAGCGCAAAGCTTTTCTCTTATGCCTTTAATTTTGACATTTATCTGTGCCAGTTCATCTGACCACATTTTTTTCAGTTCAGGCGTTTTCAAAATAGTTTTTACAATTTCAGCGCCATTAGACGGTGGCACCCAATAAGTGGTTTTACTCATAATGGCGAGTTGAGATTGTGCTTTATCTGCTTCTTCTTGTGTTGGACTTAGAATATAAGCCGCACCTACTCTATCACTGTATACACCGAAGTTTTTCGAACAACTTACGCAAAGTGCTAAGCGTTCAACCGTATTGGCGATAGTAAGTAAGCCCGCAGCATCTTCATTTAATCCGTCGGCAAAGCCTTGATAAGCGGTGTCGATTAAGGGCAAGAAGTTAGTTGCTTTTGATAGCTGCGCAATTTGCTGCCAGTGTTGCGATGTTAAACGCAATCCTGAAGGGTTATGGCAAGAGCCGTGAAGTAACACCACGTCATTTTCGCCTAATTGCTCAAGTGTATTGAACAGTCCATGTTCATCAAGCGTCATGGTTTTATGGTCAATAAAAGGATATTCCTCATAAGCCAAACCTGCGGCGATAATGGTTGGAATATGGTTGGCATACGTTGGGTCACTTACCCAAATTTTGGCATTAGGATTTGCGAGTTTAATTAAATCTAATATGGCGCGTAAGCCGCCACTGCCCCCAGCCGTTTGAATGCCGCTGACATAACCATTAACTGCTTGCTTTGCAAATACCAGCTCTTGTAGTAATTGAACGTACTCAAGATCACCTTTTGAACCAACATAACTTTTATTTCGACCTGCATTGGCGAGCCGTTGGTCAGCTTCCTTCACCGCTTTCATTAACAAGGTGTTGTCATTGCTATCTTTATAAACACCTACGGTTAAATCCACTTTACAAGGTCGTTCATCGTTAGATGAACGTGCCATCAAGTCTATAATTTCGTCAGAGGCAGGTAGGGAAATATTGGCAAACATGGGATCTCTTCAACTTTAATTAAATAAATAACAACGTAATTTAATACATTTAAATCAAGACTCTACTATATCATCTGTTGTTATTTTTTAAACGACAACTTGCCCTATATACCCGTTCCACTTCAAGATGCAAATTCAGGAACACAGAGCAATTTCATTTCTAGGCGCATCAATGAAGTCATGGCATTCCCTTACAAATTGATGCAACAACGAAGTGATGTTGCTCTGTGTTCCCCTTCGGGTGTGTTTTAAAAGACTTTGTGCAGCGTTATTCATTTTAAGAAGGGAATAACCATTCTTTGCAATGAATGCCTTGCCTAAAGCCTTTTAAATTCCCACTGAATCCAGTATCTTGAAGTAGAGCGGGTATACACCACACTAATTTGAACGTTAATCCTAAACTACTTGTTTCGCTGATTTACCTTGGTGTAAATACGTTTTTAACTTTTCCGTTTTTATTAAACCAATAATTAACCCCAAAATAATTAATAAACAAGCGAGTGCTTTCACAAGCCCTATTTGCTCTTGGTAAAAAATGGCACTGCCCAATAAACCAAAAATAGGCACTAAAAAGGTTAACGGAGCGACAGTGCTCAATGGATATTTCACTAATAAGCGGTTCCAGACCCAATAGCCAAATAGCGTTACCGGGTAAGCTTGAAATAACACAGAGAAAATAACAGAGCCATTAGCGAGTGAAGTTAATGTCAGTAGTTGTTCAGAGCCACCGTGTAATAAAGCGAGCGCAAATAAAGGTAAGGGCGCAAACAACATGCCCCAGATACTAAACGCAAAAATCTCTTTGGTGCCTGCTTTTTTAACAAGAATACTGGTAATACTCCAGGATAAAGCGGCTATCAAAATAAATACTAATCCTAGCATTGTCACTGACCCATCGGTTACAGATACGCTTAAAGCCAGCCCTAGAATGGCGACAATGCTACCAATCACTTTGATGGGAGCAACGGTTTCTTTAAGTAAAAAGTAGCCCACTAACAAACTGATAACTACATTCATTTGTAATAGCACAGAAGCCATACCCGCAGAAAGCCCAGCCTGAATAGACCAACTACCCATGCCCCAAACACCAATGGCAAAAACTAGTCCATAAGCCACTAAATATCGCCATTTCACCTGTGGTCGTTTAACAAAAAACACCGCAGGAATGACGGCAAAGCTGAAGCGTAATGCGGTTAGCAACAGCGGGTCAATTTCACTGACGCCAAGTTTGATCACAGAAAAGTTAAGTCCCCAAATTATCATTACAAAAATGCCGAGTAGTAGATCTCTATTGTTCATTGTTCGTCCTTTTTAATGCCAGATTTAATGCCAAGTTTTATGGCAAGTGGATAAGTCGTTTTCTTATAAGTGCAGCTATTATTGACGAAAGCCAAAAAGAGAACAGATACAATTTACAAAATAAAAAGGAGTACAATTTATTCAGGCTTTGTTATATGGTTACTGTGTTTTACTGCCGCAGCGCTAAAAAATAGTAAGTAATAAGCGACAACAGCAAAGTTGTCGCTTTAATATTAAAAAGGTAAACGAGTAGATGAGATATATTGATCTTGCTGAAATGTGTATTGCAGATATCAGCAGTGGAAAATTGGTGAAAAATAGCCGCATGCCATCGTTAAGAAATTTTCGGCAACAGCACTCAATCAGTATGACCACGGCACTTAACTGTTACCAGTACCTTGAATCCTTGGGCTGGATCCTTGCTAGACCACAATCAGGATATTTTGTTTGCGGGCAACGAATGGCTAATGAAAAACCTGAACTCGTTGCTTTTAAAAGTATCATGACTGATCCAAAACTCCCCGTTGTTAAGCTTTATTATCAGCATGACAATTCATCTGCTTGCGCAGTGGATAGCTCACACAATGCTTCTGCCAATCATTCAATTTATCACCCCATTAATAAAGAAACAGTAGGTCCGCTGGGCGTTGCCCGTATTTCTACCGATTTTATCCCGCTAGATAAGTTACAAAACAGTTTTCGTCGGGCACTAAAAAGGCAAGGCAGTAATATTAGTTTTTATCCCGATATTCAGGGCGAAAAAATACTAAGAGATACACTGAGTAGCCACTTTAAAAGTTATGACTTTCATATACCCAGCGATGAATTGTTAATCACTAATGGCTGTATGGACTCAATTCAAACGGCAATAGAAATATGCACTGACATTGGCGATGCTGTCGCCATAAGCTCACCTTGTTTTAATGGTTTATTAGACATGTTAGCGGCACTTGGACGCAAAGTTATCGAAATTCCGTCAACTGAGCAAGGTATTGATCTTGTCCAACTTGAACAACATATGAAAAGTAATCAGATAAAAGCCGGTTTGTTTTGCACTTCACATATGAATCCTCAAGGTATTTCTATGACCGCATTGCAGAAGCAGCACTTAGTTAATCTTGCTCAAACCTACAAAATCCCGATTATAGAAGATGATGTTTATATTGAGTTAGCGCACGGTAAAGTCATGCCCTTACCTGCCAAACATTGGGATAAACAGGGCTATATTTTATGGTGTGGTTCAGTGTCGAAAACAATTGCGGCAGGTTATCGATTAGGTTGGTGCTGGCCCGGTCGTTTTACCGAACAATACTTACAAAAGCGTAAGTATTGTAATCAAGGGGTTTCTTCTCCGGTGCAACTTGGCCTAGCTGACTTTATTAGTAATGGTGATTATGCAAAGCATCTAAAAAAATTGCGTGTAGCGATACAGCAGCACACATTGAGTTATCAGCGTTACTTAACAAAAAACTTACCTGCGGCCAGTAAAATCAGCGATCCTTCCGGTGGTTTTGTTTTATGGATTCAAGTGCCTAATTTAAATGGACGTAAACTTCTTGAGCAAGCTAATCAGTATAATATTGATATACGCATTGGTGAACAATTTAGTACTCGTGATTTGTATCAAGACTATTTTCGAGTCAATACAGGCTTTATGATAACGGGGGATAATGAGGAGGATAAAGACAATCAAGAAGAAGTAGATCAACAACTAATCAAGTTAATGGATCTGGTCAAAGTGGCTAGCTCATGTAGCTAATTCAGGTAACTATATAGATTAAAGTTGCTGGTAAATAGCGTCTTTATGACCGCTATATACCCCCTTAGCTATTACCCATTAACGAATTACCTAAATAACCATTATTTCATCACAGCGCCTCGAATTTATTACCTTTTCAATAAAAAACTAATGACTACTGACACCATGCTGTCAGTAGCACAGTGATATTGTTCTCTTATCGCAATCAAACCGATTTCGAATTTATTAATTAAAGGAATACAATATGTTAGAACATTCACCATTGGTGTGGGCCGAAATTTCTGTTACTGATATGAACCGAGCAGTTGCATTTTATCAAACACATTTTGGTTTAACGTTTAAGCACGAAGTAATGAATGACATGGAAATGTCTATTGCTGAAACGGGCAACATAGGCGACCCAAGTTTTGCCCTTTTAAAACACGATATGATGGTGCCAAGCCGGGATGGCAGCACAGTGTATTTACATCTTAGTTTGACGTTAAATGACAAAGTGAATGAGATTAAAGCAGCGGGTGTTGAAATGTTATTACCGCCAATGCCTATTAAAGACGGCGAGTGTGGCTACATTGCTATTTTTGTCGATAGCGAAGGAAATAAAGTTGGGTTGTGGTCTCAAAGTCTGTAATGATATATACCCGATCCACTTGAAGATGCTCATGCATATTCAAGTGGAACGGGGATATTTATCTATATTAAGGGTTCATCAAGATGTCTAACTCAACAACAAATTGCCTTTGTGGTGCTGTAAAAATCACGGTAGAGAACATTAATCCTAAATTTACAGTGTGCCATTGCCAATCATGTAGAACATGGGGTGGCGCGCCATTTTTCGCAGTGAAATGTGGTACAAAAGTAAAAATTGAAGGTGATGAAAAAATTAACATGTTCAAGTCATCCTCTTGGGCATCTCGTGGTTTTTGCACCGAATGTGGAACGCATCTGTTTTATAAATTAGACGCGACAGGTGAATACAATATGCCCGTAGGTTTGTTTCCAGATTTAAAAGGGTTAGAAATGGATATGCAATATTTTAGTGATATGCGACCGAGTTATTACTGTTTTTCAAATGAAACAAAAGAAATGACTACCGATGAGATAATGGCTTATTTTGCCACTCAAATGTAACTAATACCAAGTGAAGTAATTAAATAATACATAAGCCCAGTTCAATGCTGGTATCAATGAGATAATAATGCGCCGTGCAGACAGACTTTTTCAAATCATTCAGTTGTTAAAGAATCGCCGTTTAACTACCGCGAGTTTATTAGCAGAAGTACTCGAGGTGTCTACAAGAACTATTTATCGAGATATTCAAGATCTCATTGCCAATGGTATTCCTGTAGAAGGTGAAGCAGGTGTAGGGTATTTATTACGTCGTGAAGTAGACGTACCACCCCTTATGTTTAACGAGTCAGAACTTGAAGCGATCCAAGTAGGCATGAGAATGGTAGAAGCTTGGGGAGGTAGCGAACTCGCCAGTGCAGCCAAACAAGCAATGATCAAAATATCTGCCGTATTACCTGAAAGACTGCAAACATTTAACTCATTAATGTTTGCCCCTAAGTTTCATGCCAAATCAAATGAATTTCAACATCTAGACCTTTTACGTAAAGCGGCCACCGATAGACAATATCTTCAAATGGATTATGAAGACGCTAAACAAGCACAAACCAGTCGAGAAGTACGTCCACTCGCTATCCATTTATGGAGAGGCTGTTGGACACTATTAACCTGGTGTGAACTTAGAAGTGACTTTCGAAATTTTCGCATCGACAGGATAGTATTGATTAGCCTCACTCCACGGTTTTTTCCTGTGGTAGACGGTGAAGAACTCAATGATTTCATCAAGGAAATGCAGAGGAAATATGGATAATTACCGCCTCTCCTTGATCCGAAGCAAACAAGGATTAATACCAATTGAATGCTTCGCTAACTGAAATGCTATTATTCTGGCTTAGAATATCCCGACCAGATATCGGCATTTACTGATTTTTTCTTTTTGCGCTTTTTCTTACCTGTGCCTTCAGGCGCTGCCATCGGTTTCTCTACCGCTAAAATTGAATCACTGGTAATTTCAGCGGCTTCAAAACCTTCAACTTGCTCACGTTCAAGCCTGATTTTGTTCTTCTTTTCGATTACGGTGAAGTGATGATAATCTTCATGATCAATAAGTGATATGGCTAAACCTACTTCGCCAGCACGGCCACTTCGACCAATACGGTGCATGTAGTCTGATGGACTTCTTGGTAAGTTAAAGTTGATTACCACAGGTAGTTTTTCGATATCTAAACCACGGGCCGCAATATCCGTTGCAATTAACACTTCAATATCGCCAGCTTTAAACCCATCAAGCACACGGCTACGTTCGCTTTGGCCTTTATCACCATGAAACACAGCGGCTGTAATGCCACGTTTAGCCAATTTTTCAGCTAAGTGTTCACAGTGGTGTTTGGCGTTAACGAAAATAAGCGCTTGTCGCCATTGCTCTTGGTGAATTAAATGCGCTAATACCGCTGTTTTTTCACCTTTGTTAACAGTAAAAACACGTTGTACTAAAGTGCTGGCATCCGCACTTTGTAATTGTATTTCAATCGGGTTATTAAGCAGCTCTTGGGTTAGCGTTGTTACTTGTTCAGGAAAGGTCGCTGAAAATAATAAGGTTTGTTTTTTCTTTGGCGTTAAGGCCAACAGCGCCGTTAGCTCTTCAGTAAAACCTAGGCTTAACATGCGGTCTGCTTCATCAAGTACTAAGGTTTTAACCTTATCGAGCTTAATGGCATTACTTGAAATTAAATCGAGTAATCGACCTGGCGTTGCCACCAAAATATCAGTGCCGCCGCGTAATGCCTGCATTTGAATATTGACTGATACACCACCAAAAACAGCAACCGTTTTAATTTCACCGTTAAAATGTACCGCATACGATTTAATGCTGTCAGCAACTTGCTTGGCGAGTTCACGGGTAGGTACTAAAATCAGTCCAGTAACAAAGTTACCTTTACTGTTTTTGCTGCCCGACGATTTGCCAGCGCGTCTTTGCTGCGATAAGTGTTGTAACATAGGCAGTGCAAAGGTGGCTGTTTTACCCGAGCCAGTATTTGCCCCAGCAATTAAGTCACGTCCAGCTAATACACTTGGAATAGCTTGCGCTTGAATCGGCGTTGGCTGTTGATATTCTAGCTCAGCTAATCGCGCTAATAAGGGTGTAATAAGGCCAAGTTCAGTAAAGGTGGCAGCCGTTGTGACTTTGGTTGTGTCATTGCTCATTAATGTAAAGGGCTCAAAAGGTAATTAAGTACGACTATTTTAGCGTATTTATGGCCTGTTAAGTTAGTGAAATTGATCAAACTTTGCGGTTATGTTTTTCAGTCTTCTACAATAGTAAGCATTTTCTTTAGATAACTGTCGGCTTACTTTACAGTATTGATATAGAGAACTTGTTCAGTTTTTCATCTTATTGAAATGGTTATGTATTAATTGATTGGTGTGCTTATTGCTTTAAATCATCTGAAAATCATTTTTTATTTTGTAAAATTCAATTAAAGAGGCTTTTATGACATTCAAATGCTCTAACTCAATTTTAACCGCTATTCTACTTACTTTTAGTAGCTTATTTTTCATGGGAAATGCTTCAGCAACATTAATTTATAGTGAAGCAGTTGATGGTGATCTAGATGCTATAGGTAGTACTAATGTAAATCTTGTTGCTGGTATTAATCTCATTCAAGGGGTTATTAATGCAACTCCTCCTGCAGAAACTGATCGGATAACATTCACACAAGTGGCTGGTTTAACTGTTGATAGCATAGTACTTTCATTTTCTGGTGTATTTGATGATTTTAATATTGGCCAAAGTATGAACGTTGATTTGCACAATAATGTCGCTAACTTGTTTGATGATAACTTTAATAATGTATCCTCTGGAAGCGATATTCCAGCATCTTTTTTTGATAGTTTCGGACCAGAAACAGGGGCTTTGAGCACAACAACTGCGGGTGCAATTTGGGATTTTCAAATATCAGCAGGCACAGTTTTCCCAGGACAACCTTGGACTTTAACCATTAATACAACAAGTGACTCTCCTCCTCCTGCCGACGTTCCTGAGCCATCGACCCTTGCTATTTTCGCATTAGCAATAGCGGGATTAACATCTCGTCAATTTAAGAAAAAATCTTAGTTAATTATCTGCGACAAGATAGCTGAAGCGGTTAACGTAACTCACTATTGTCAATATAAAGCATCTTATTGATCAGTAGATGCTTTTTTTATATCAATTAACGAGTTATTTTATTTAATTGTTTTTGGCTGAATTTATTAATTGTGTCTATAGCAGGCCCATACACTAAATCCCCACAATCAGGGCAGAACTCAGAAAAAGAAGAGGCATCATTTCATTAGTAAACTAAAACGGCGCTAGGCCAAGTTTTGGTAGTGCTTTAGATTATATGAAGCAGAAAGAAAACAAGATGAAATGACGATTATTTGTGCGCGAGCAAGGCAAAGGTGAAAACGGAAAAACTATGAATATATTAACTTTGACCCTATGGGATATGATTCCACATAGCTGACTTCAATATTATTTGTCTTTCACTTTTTATATTTAAACCAAAGTATTAAGTTATTTTCTTTTAAGTATATATATTCCTAATAATTTACTACTTTAAAATGCAACCAAAGTGATGCATTATTAAACAATGTATCAACATAAGGATGTGCCATGTCATATGACTCGTTTATCGATATATCTTTGCTCCTCATATTTTTGTCATTTGCTGTAGAGCGTTCTCTCGCCATTTTATTTGAAACTGAAGCTTATATAAATATTAAAAACAGGCCTGAATATCTAAAACCATTACTAGCAGTGATGTTTTCTTTACTCTTTTTATATGTAACAAACATAGATCCAACGAAGTTACTTCCTGAGAATATAATAGTTAAAACTGATTCAGCTCAAATTCTCACCATTAAAAGCATTATATCTACACTTTTGTTTGCCTTAATTATTTCAGGCGGTAGTAAAGCAAGTGTAAAGTTATTTAAAGATGTTTTACAAGTACGAAGTGGAGCAGAAAAAAGAAGAGATGTACTTGGCAATGTTAAAATAAATGAAAAAGTAAACTTATCTAATGCTGCTGCAAATGAAGATTCTAAAGCTTTAGAGGCTCTGGATAAAATGATGGAATCGTTTACAAATACATAATATCTATTAAATAAAGGAGAATAGTTATGTCTTGGAATATCAATAATAGTGCACATACAGGATTATGGGCTACAGTTCGTTTTGACCATCGACCTGCAAGTAAGGGAGTTAAATTTAAAGATGGCGGTAATTGGAAGGTTGATTTCATTATTAGAGCATCTGCTGGGGCAGCAGTACAAGATGTACAACAAAAAGCTCAAGCATATGCGAATAAAATTGATGATTTTCTCACTGGATTTTTTGGGGCAAAATATGAAAGTGAATCTAACGAAGAAAAAGCATTAGCTGCACTGGAAAGCGCATTAAGTAATTCTGAAAATACTCTGTCTGATTTAGGTGATTTAGTAGACGCGCATTATCGTATGATTGGGGAGGTAGAATAATGCTTTCTCAATTAATGTTCAGGCTAAACTTTATTTTAAAGTTGTTACTTTTTTTTCCTGTATTCATATCAACGGTCAATGCGCAGGTGAACGAAGTACAAAAAGACGTAATAAAATCAATCGCTATGCCTGATGAATATTGTAAAAAACTTAAAATTGAATTAACTGTTTGTAAAGTAATATACGAAGCAGGTTTAAAAAAGATCATAGGCGACGGAAGTAATGAAGAGATTAGAGTCCAACTAGAAGAAAACCTTAAAGCAGTCATTCTACAGCCTGATTATTTAAATAAAAACCTCTTAGAGTCTGCTTTTGTGGCTTCTAAAATTGAAGGCTCTCCATTAACGTTAGAATTCGCGCAGTTAGATAGAAAAGACGCTGATAATGTTCTTGGATTAAAGTATTCGTTAGATTACAGTATCAAAAAAGGCTATATAGATTCATCAGGAGATTGGGATAAACGATGGGGCTTCAAATTACTATCTAGCGGTACTATCACTCAAAATTCTGAAGAAAACCCGCGGAATTTTATCGATTTAAAAGTAACGGCTTTTGGAAGTATAAGTACAGAAATACCTACTCAAGGGGAAGCTTTTTTTGCTCGTGCTATGATACTTACAAATGCAGTCAATATTAATAAACAAGCAGCAATTGATGAGCTAGATGCTATGTTCGAAAATGCCTTATCACCTTTAGGTGGTTATCAATGGTATACCTTCGGAGTTGATCTTGGGCTGGAAGCTGATCAAGAGTTTAAAGCGAAACAAAACAAAATCAGTGGTTTTGTTTATGGGCAATATGAATCTTGGACTAAAAGTAGTTTCATTGGGGCGATGGGGATTGTACCTTCCATTAGAATAGGCGTTGATAGTATCGACCCTAACAAAGAAACGCCAAGAGCACTTGCAGGCGATAACTCCAGCTATTATCGCATATCAGGAGAAGCATCTCTCTGGGTACCTTTAGGAAGATTTAACGATCAACCTTTGGTTTTGACATTTAACTATCGAACCTATGATGAGCTTTCTCCCTCAGACATTACCAAGAACGCTAAATTTGACAATTACCGATTAAGAACCTACGCCTTGAGAGGACCCTATGGTTTATATGTTAGCTATTCTTCAGGGCAGTTACCTATGAACTTTCAATCTGAACAACTTATAGAGTTAGGCCTTAAACTGCATTTATAATCCATTCTTAAACATATTATTATAATCAAACATACAAAAAGGATTTTGAATAATGAGTTTTTTTAAATATATTTATAATTATTTTTCAACCAACATTGTAAAATTTTACCTTCAAGCTGTTACTCTTTTTTTAGTGGCATTATTCACATTTGTACAATGGGGGCTTCCTTTGTATTGGGAAAGACAGCCAAATTTTAAGATGTCTTTTGTAAAAGGAGCGGGGAATAATTATATTCAGGCGGAGCCTTTAATAGGGGAAGAAGAGCAGTGTCTTATCGCTGGTAACATTGACATAAAAAATGAGAGTAAGGCACCACTTTTCCTTAAGGATACTGATATTATTTTAATACCTTACAATGTTGAACGGTGTTCATTAGATGAAACTAAATGTATTTCGTCCTTGAATACCCCTTCCAGTTTCACAAATACGGGGAGTACATTAGCTGACGAAAAAGTTGAAGATCTATTATCAAAATATCATCACACAACTATTCAGCCGGTAGTAAGGGATCATGACTTGTTTTCTGGTGGAACGGTTTCACGCCCGTTCAGTTTATTAGTACCAACAAGCCAGTTACAAAAAGAAAAAATGATAGTACTTGCCGTACAACAATACGGTGCCAAAAGCTGTTGGTCTTCAGAAGATGAAAATCACTGGTATAAATCGAAATGCTTAGCTTCGAGGGCTGTGATTAATGTAACTTGGCCCTGTATTGCCCCTACTTAGTAATTAATGAGATCAACCACTGTTAATTCTAATTAACGCCTAAATAACAGTGATTCTTAGTTATTTTATAACAGCAATGTATGAAATTATTGTTGGTGTATTAAACCGGTATCGTCTCTTTCAAAACCATGGCATATATAGCCACTTAGCTTACGCTTTTTCTTAGCCACTTGATGAAGATGCTCATAGCCAACTGAAAATGCAAACGGGTTGGCGTTGTAGTCTGCATAAGACTGATCGCTGCCATTATTAGCCTCTCTTATACCCGCAGCGAAAGAGCTTAAAAAGTCATCTCTATTGTTGAGCAGAATGGTTGTCGCGCCACTCCCTCCTTCAACAAGTTCTAGCGCGCCTAATTCAATATACTTATCAACAACTGCATTATTGAAAAAACCACTGTATTGCTCAGTTTCAACATCATAGGAAACGGGAGAGTCATCTGATGCTTCCATTAATGAGACAAATAGCTCTCTTACTTTTTTTGAAATCACACTCTACTCCTTGCTTAGCCCCTATTCAGGGATATTAACTATTTTCTGATTTTACTGTTAATTTAGTAAATTAACTAGGCCATGCATTGTTAATTTTTTTGGTGATTAAAAACCGAGACCCATGATACTTAAAAATGCGGGGGTCAGGATCCCATAGGGCTGATTTAAAAACGCTTTATGCTACGTTATTAATCTCGACAATAACGCTACACGAAGGGTTTTATTAGAGAACGCAAAAGCATATTCTCCTGAATAACTATTATCTTCAATCAACGCCTTGCCTAAAATACTGCTGCCGAGCTTATGAAAAAGAAGTTGGTATGCTACTATGTCGAGTGACTTAATGAGTGATCCGCTATTCGCAGTAAACCCTGAAGGTTCTATTTTCAGCGTATTGAGAAACTAACTTATCAACTTATCGATTTATCAACTTACCCACTTATATGAATTCTTAGTAATTAAAAACTTATGGCCAGAAACACGTTTACACCTGAACTGCTTGAACAACATTTCACCAAAAATGAATGGAAAAAAGGAACGAGAATTTTCAATGCTGAAGGCATTAAAACCTGTGCCCTTGATGGTGAAGTCATTCGCGGTGTAGTTTTTAGTGAGCGCCCTGGCCAATCGAGTTACTTAACGCGTTTAGTCTTTGAGGGGAAACAGGGAGATGTTGCCAGTTATTGTGATTGTTATGTCGGTCGCGATTGTAAACATGGTGCAGCCTTAGCACAGTGTTATATTCATGATCATTTTGACCGAAACAGCATCGCTACCTCAGAAACATTAATTGATAAATGGCTTAATCGTTTTCAAGCTCAGCCAAGTAGATACCAGCCCAATACCCAACAAAAATCATTATTATACTTTTTAAAGCCCAACCCTTATAACGAAGACGATTATTTTACCTTAGGTATTAAGTCAGCTCGACCAAAAAATAGTGGCGGCTGGAACAGTTCGGTTGGCAGTGAGTATTCTGCGGGTTCATTGATTAATAGTGCCTATGCTAATGACGAAGATGTTGCTGTACTAACCGAGCTTATGCGTACTAACCAATTTGGCGATACCGTTAAGTATTTTGATTTATTTGAGCGTATTATAAAAACTAATCGCTGCTTTTGGCATACAAGCTACGATTTAAACGATCCGGTGACGTTAAGTGAGCCACTAGAAGCAGAATGGCAGTGGTTAGCCTTGGGTAACAGTTTACATACCTTACAGCTTGTTTTGATGCAGCCTTCAACAAGTATTCGTATTATTAAAGCACAACCCCTTTGTTTTTATGATGAACAACAAAATTGCTTTGGGAAAATTAATACTAATACGCAATGTGATTTCGAAGCAGGTTTACTCAATTCACCTATTTTTGAAGAAGATCAATTACCCTGGATAATGAGTAAGTTATCTATGTCGTTAGGTGATGCTGTGCAGCGTTTGCCTAAACCAAAAACAAAATTCTCTCAAGAATTAACACAACCCGAGGTGTATTTACACTTCACTACGCCGGGAGAATCTAATCGAAAAACGGGTTATGTGCAGGTAAACTTTTCCTATCAAGGTAATTTAGTTAACCCACATAATGAGAGTGTTACGGTTACGCCAGCAAATCTAAGCACTTGTGATACTGAAGGTGAAGGTGAAGACACAAGGCAGCTAAAGCTTTATCGAGATTTAGCCTTTGAACAAACGGTTATTGATAAACTTACCACGTTAAAATTTACTGCTCAGCCTAAACCTAAACGATATACTTTCACTAATGAAGACCAGTTAAATAGAGATAAAACACCTGAATTTTCAATGCTAATGCAAGGCAGCTTTTATTGGCAACGCTTTTTGCATCAAGAATTATCATCACTTAAAGATCTGGGCTGGAATATTAGCTTTGCTGATAATTTTTACTATAAAGCGCTCTCCACCGATAGCGTGTTTGATGCCGAAGTCATTGAAACCGATGACCATGATTTTTTCTCCTTGGGGTTAAACTTAACCATTGATGGTAGAAAAATGCCTGCGTTCCCCATTTTGCTTAGCGCTATTGAGCAGCTACCTAAATCAGCATTGCTTGACCGCGAAAAAGAAAACCTTATTTCTCCTGATTCACCCATTTATGTAGATTTAGACAATGGTGGTTTTGTTGCCTTACGTTATCAAAGCGTGCAGCCAATATTAAAACAGTTTATTGAACTCTTCATGCCTAATGCGTTAAATAAAGATGGCACTATCGAGCTATCGCGTTTTCAAAGCCATCAAACATTATCTATGTTAGATGACCAAGGAATGATAGCAAAAGGTACAAGTAGGTTAAGAGAATTAGCGGATAAACTGAAAGACTTTCAACATGTCACTTCTATTCCTGTACCGACAGGCTTAAACGCAACCTTAAGAACGTATCAGCATCAAGGATTAAACTGGTTACAGTTTTTACGCGAGTACCAATTAAATGGTATTTTGGCTGATGACATGGGTTTAGGTAAAACCATTCAAACCTTGGCGCATTTATTAATTGAAAAACAACAAGGCCGACTAACTAAACCGGTATTAATTGTTGCGCCCACCAGTGTAATTTTTAACTGGGCTAATGAAATAGAAAAATTTACCCCGCAACTTTCTTATCAAGTATTACACGGTAGCAAACGCAAAGAACACTTCGGCTGCCTTGAAGATCCTGAAAATCAGGTTGATATAATCATTACCAGTTATGCGTTAATGACTAAAGATTTAGAACACTATAGTGAACAAAAATTTTATTACCTTGTGCTTGATGAAGCTCACTATATAAAAAATAGCAAAACTAAATTATACCAAGCGTTTTTGACACTTAAAGCGCAGCATAAACTGTGCTTAACGGGCACGCCAATGGAGAACCATTTAGGTGAGTTCTGGGCGCAATTTAACTTTTTACTGCCCGGATTTTTAGGCGGTCAACGACAGTTTACCAAACTCTTTAGAACACCTATTGAAAAGCATGGTGAGCTAGAACGTAAGCAGTTATTAAATCAGCGTATTAAGCCATTTATTTTACGCAGAACCAAAGACAAAATAGCCACTGAGCTACCGCCAAAAACTGAAATAATTCAAACTTTGCGTATTGAAGGTAAACAAGCTGAGCTTTATGAATCAGTGCGTTTAGCTATGGATAGCCGTTTAAAAGATATCATTGCTGATAAGGGTTTAAAACGTAGTCAGATAGAAGTATTGGATGCGTTATTAAAACTGAGACAAGTATGTAATCACCCTAAGTTATTATCACTTGAAGGCGCTAAAAAAGTAAATCAATCCGCTAAGCTTGATTATTTAATGGAAACGCTGCCTGAGCAAATTGATGAAGGCCGCAAAATATTAATCTTTTCACAGTTTACCAGCATGCTTGCTTTGATAGAGGAACAGCTAATTGAAGCGGGTATTGGTTATGTGAAGTTAACGGGCTCAACCACTAAAAGACAAGAGGTTGTTGATAAATTTCAACGCGGTGAAGTGCCAGTATTTTTAATTAGCTTGCGAGCTGGTGGCGTGGGTTTGAACTTAACAGCAGCCGATACAGTTATTCATTTTGATCCTTGGTGGAATCCTGCGGTAGAAAACCAAGCCACTGATAGAGCATATCGAATTGGACAAGACAAACCTGTGTTTGTTTACAAATTGATTATTGAAAATTCAATAGAAGAGAAAATTCAAAAAATACAACAAAACAAAGCCGAGTTAGCCAAAGCGCTGCTTTCAGAAGAAGTGAGTGATAACAAACTGAGTTTAACCGATGATATTTTAGAGTCACTGCTTACACCGCTGAGCTAGAGTCTAGCTAGAACCAAGCGAGTAGAAAAATAAAGACCGATACAATTCGTATCGGTCTTTATCGATAACTTATACGTCACTGCTGAATAAATGCTTGTTTTATTAATATGCCATCATCTAGCCATCTCAGTAGATAATTTAAAGCCACTTGGCTTGCTTGCTCTTCAGTCACCTCTTCAAGTAATAAATCACATAAAGCGGTAAAACTCGCACCATTTAAAATCATAGTGATCAGGTTATATTCTTGCTCTGGCAAGGAACGAAATTGCGTTAAACGATCGTTATTTCGCCAAAGTAACCAGTCGCTGTGCTGCTCTTTTGCTGGCTCAGGTGATTGCTCTTGTTTTAGTGCTTGCCAAGTTTCCACACTATTGTAATGAAAGTGCGCCAGTTGAACACTTGGATGAAAACGAAAAACTAAATCTGGCCACTGTTCAGGCGGTGTATTTGCGAGTAAGTCACGGGTAAAGCGCGTTGCGTCAGCCGCATCAAATGCCACCATAAGTA
The DNA here is from genome assembly GCA_002163005.1 of Colwellia psychrerythraea. Classification (GTDB taxonomy): domain Bacteria; phylum Pseudomonadota; class Gammaproteobacteria; order Enterobacterales; family Alteromonadaceae; genus Colwellia; species Colwellia psychrerythraea_C. Next base: position 104,447 of record MAAF01000083.1, read on the forward strand.
AGCGTTCAAAATGGGCTAATTCGCTAATAATAGGATGATCTTTAAATGGCGCGGTATTGGCCAAAAACAAAGGTAATTTATCAGCGAAATATCTAAGCGAGGTATTATCAGACGGATAAGCGTTAATATAACCTAACACCATTTGATCAAATAAATCATCACCAAGGAAAAAACCTAACATTTCATGGTCGTTTTCAATGGTCTCTTTCAGTCTTACTTGATAAGCGTTCTTGTATATATGCAGACGAACATCACGGGTAATACTGCCGTGGTCCTTAATCTGCTCCATGATATCAGTCGTGACAGTGGGATCGTCATCCACTAAATAATTAATTAATTTTTGCTGTAATGATGCTAACGGTAATTTATCCACTTACGTTACTATCTCCCGTTGCTTCACTCGCTCTAGTTGACCTAAGGTGTCGTACGCAATATTTCGTGCCGTTTCAACTTCAGCTAATAGTTCAACCAACGGCGGAATATTATCATCGCGTTCAATCATAGTGCTTACCCAACCAAACCTTTTCAGTGCTTGTTTATATAAAGCCCAAACAGGATCAGCAACTGGATGGTCATGGGTATCAATAACATAATTTCCGTAATCGGTATGACCCGCTAAATGAAATTGTTTCACCTTATTTTTATCGATACCTTCAAGATAATCTTGCGGATCAAATTCATGATTTCGCGCGCTGACATATATATTATTAATATCTAACAATATGTTACACCCAGATCGACGAGCAACCTTATTGAAAAAATCCCATTCACTCATTTCAGATTCTTTATAAGTAATGTAGCTAGATAAGTTTTCTAATAGGATAGGACGGCCTAAAAAATTTTGAACTTGGTCAACACGGTCGCAAACATGATTTAATGCTTCTTCATTATAAGGTAAAGGCAGTAGATCATGGCTGTTCGTTTGATTAACACCGGTCCAACAAAGATGATCTGATATCCATTGTGGCTGTAGCTCATTTACCAATACTTTTAACTGCCGTAAATACTGCATATTTAACGGATCCGTTGAGCCTATAGACAAGGATACCCCGTGCATCACCATAGGATAAAGCTCACGGATTGCGTGTAAATAGTGCTTGGGTTTACCACCATCAACCATAAAGTTTTCAGAAACAACTTCAAACCAATCAAGATCGGGTTTAGTGGATAACACATCTTGAAAATGATCTGTTCTTAGCCCTAGACCAAAACCGAGGAAATCATCAGGTGGAGCGATACCGTCAACAGCGCTAGAGAGTGAATACTCTCTAGCGCTAGCTTGATTTGTTATCAAGTTATGAACCAACAGTGCCACCTACATCATCACAAGTTTGTGCTGGTAACGCGACAAAACCATGGCCTTTACAAGCGGCTTGACCTTTACACGCATTTCCAGCTGTTTTACAGTCGTTGTGACCGCTACATTTATTGACGCCATAACAATGAGTCAACTCAGCCGTATCAACTACGCCACGCCAATCGTCTTGTACATTACCGCCAATGTCGTCACAGGTTTTAGTCGACATAGCAACAAAACCATGTCCCTTACATACCGCTTGTCCCTTACAGGCATTTTCAGCCGTTTTACAATCGTTGTGACCATTACATTTATTCACGCCGTAACAATGCGCCATTTCAACCGTATTGGTTGCGCTAGCTTTAGCTGTTTTAGTACTTGAGTCGCCTGCAACTGCAGTACATCCCATTAAACCAGCAACCGCTAATGCTACCGCGGCACCTTGAAGTGTTGTTTTAGTGCTCTGATTCATTGTATTCTCCCATTATTTTTTAGGTATTTATACCCGTTCCACTTGAAGATGCTCGTTTCAGGAAGTCTGAGCGATTCATAATCAAGGCACATTTTTTTATTAAGGGTCATTCCCTTAAAAAGAAATGTAACGCAGAGTATGATTTGCTCAGCCTTCCCCAAGGGGCTGGTTTATAAACGCTTTATGCTGCGTTATTGATTTTGAGAAGGGAACAACCATTCTCTTCAATCAATGCCTTGCCTAAAGGCGTTTCTAATTCCAGCTGAATCATGCATCTTCAAGTGGAGCGGGTATAGTTATACATCAGGCCACATTTTGCTTTAAGCTAAGTTACATAAGTTACATATGAATCATGTTCAGTTTAAATAAAAATATTGCCTACAGCACCTTTAATGTTAGTTCAAAATCATCACTTACTTTAAATGAGTGATGACAAAACTATAAAGATAACCACCTAATTTGACCTGTTAATGTCTTTATAACTTTCAATTTTTATCTGAATAATTATTTTATCTTTTTATGAAATTTTCGAGACCGTTTACCGTTCGATACCTAATAGTAATTGCGTGATAAATACAATATTTGTGCAAAAACACAATTTAAATTCTGAGTTTTCTAACTAACAATGGAGTCGTTGTTGCCTGAACAATAAGAGTGAAAAGTACTATGCCAAAGCCAATAGATTGAATCGTCCACCAATAGGGTAACTCGGTAGGTAAGGACAACACTAATGCAATGGTGACCGCTCCGCGTAATCCTCCCCAGATCATGATAGGTGGATATTTGGGGTTAATAGGCTGTCCAACAGTGACATGATTTAGCCATACTGAAAAATAGACGGCTATGACGCGCGCAATAAAAGCTCCCACTATCGCTAATATTATTGCTAGCCACATTTGGGTAAACATATTAAGACTGACCACTAAGCCCAACAAGACAAAAACAAAAATATTGGCAATAAAGCCAAGTGACTCCCATATATTATGCAGACCTGTGTGAACATCTTTTAGTTGATTATGCGCTGATTTTTTAAAAAGTAATGCAGCAAACATGACTGCGACAATACCTGAGACATGAAATAAGTGTTCTGCGATGTAGAAGGTGCCATAGGCAAGAAACAGTGTGATAACTACCATATGTGGCACTGATGTTTCAATTACCTTAACCAGTAGTGCCGCAATATATCCAAACACACTACCAACAATAATACCGCCAAAAAAGACTTTGCTAAATGTTATAACAGCAGACGTTAGATCCGGTTCACTTTGGCCTAAAGCAATGCTGAGAATAATACTAAATAAAACAATGGCCGTAGCATCATTAAATAAGCTCTCCCCTTCGATTAATACGTTTAAGTCATCCGGCGCTTTTAACTCTTTCAATTGACCAACCACGGCAACAGGGTCAGTTGCTGAAATAACTACGCCAGTTAATAATGCCGCGATAAAAGGAAAACCTGAATGAGCGATACCAAAGTAAAGAATAACAGCGATAACAAGCGTAGAAATAATCAAACCAAGCGTCGCAAGCGTTAATACGTTTGGTAAGTATTTAAGCAATAACTTACTGTTCAAAGCAAAAGCCGCTTCAAATATTAATACTGGCAGTAATATAAATAGCATCAAGTCTTGAAAATTACTCGCTCTAACGCCGGTATCTATACCAAACTCTACCGTGAATAAGGACAGCACAAAACCGAGTATAACTAAGAGTAAAGTGTAAGGAATACGTATGAAACGAGCAACGACAATGGCAAGTACACCAACAGCTAAGAGCAGCAAGGTAATGGAAACAATCATTTGAATATTCATCGTTTTTTATACCCTTATTGCATTATTATCAATTTTTTTTATTCTTTATGAGGTATAGCTAAGCTTAGTCGATATAGCAAAATGCAGCGATTGGGAGTATGTGTTGAGTATTTTTTAATTATTTTAGGTATAAAAAAAGCTTCAATGATATTGAAGCTTGGGACGTCGAGGTTTTAATCGATATATAATTAGACGTTCATATCACTACTTTATTAAGACAAGTATTTCTTTAAATACTGGTGTTCGGCAATCTTTAACCAGTTCAAATAAACACATTTCTAACCCTGTTAACTCTACGCCATTGCTAACGAGTTTGTTTATGGCTAACTTTTTATTATCGAGCTCACGAGACGAAACACAGTCTGAAACTATTTGAACTTCAAATCCCATGCGTTTTAAGCTGATCGCAGTTTGATAGACACAAATATGTGCTTCAATACCACATACAATCCATGTATCTACGTTAGTTGCTTTAACTGCTTCAATAAATTGAGTATTTTCACAACCATCAAAGGTATATTTTATAATGGGCTCTTGATGACCTGTAGGAGAACTAAGTAATGAACTCAATTCATCCACTGTTGGGCCTATTTTTTCTGGGTTTTGTTCAAGCCATAAAATCGGTAAATCAAGGGCTTGCACACCTTTGATAAGCTTTTCACAATTTGACACCAAAGCGTTGCTTTCATGTACCAAACGCGTCAGTTTCCCTTGTATGTCGACAACAATCAGGCCGGTACTTTCTTTATTTAACATAATATAGCTCCTTAGGTTTATGCCTTTATAATACCCCTTAAAATAAAAATTACGCGAGTGTTTTCTATTTATTAGGTGACATGGTATCTGGCATCAATACTGCGATAACTTGCCCTTTTGAGCAAATAACACCAGCAGCTGACAACGTGATATCAACGACAATCTTACGATCTTTAACTTGACTAAAACGACCAATTAACTCCAACTCAACGCCCTGTGGGGTTGGTGCTAAAAAACTGACATTCAACGCGCCAGTAACAAATCGTAATGCAGGCGTACTACCCATCTCACGATTTTGTGCTAGATAAGCCATCGCTGAGGCACTGCCCGTACCATGACAATCAATCAATGAAGCTGTCATACCACCATAAACAAAACCAGGAATAGCAGTAAAAACATCAGAAGGGGTAAAACGAGCAATTGTGATGCTCGCTAGCAAATCATTCTTATCAATATGCTGCCAGTAGCTTTTTAATTGATGGCCGTCTTTATTGTTTTTACCGCAACCATAACAATGGCTTAATTCTTCAGGATAACAGTCTTGGAAAGCTTGTTCGTTCATAAAAAATCCTATTTAATTTGATGAGAAACATAGACAAATAAGTGATACAAATTTGCCTATTTTGATGGTTCTCAATTGATAAATTACATGCCTATGGTTCAGGGACGTCATCCCCATGGTGTATTAATCGGGGATCCAGTTTATAAAAAACAATGGATCTTCGATCAGATACTTCGAAGATGACGTTTACAGCTAGATCCTGACTTAACTACTAGGCATGTATAATTATTGGTCAATATATTAATCAATGATTGAAATTAACTTAGCCAATAGGTCGTAGGTCTTCAATGACTTTGCCATCATCGGCTAATGTGCCAACCGCAACTAATTCAACCGCACCATTAAGTTTGGTGATTTTTTTCAAGCTGCTGCTAATGTTCTCAATGGCACCTGCGATATCAGCTTCAGAATAACCGCTACTATCGAGTTCACATTGCAAGTTCATTTGGTCGTTATAATTAACCTGAGTTACTGACAAACGCATTTTAGCGATGTGAGGATAGGCTTGTCGTACTTGCTCTATTTGCTCTGCATGCACGAACATGCCTTTGATTTTAGTCGTTTGGTCTGCGCGACCCAGCCAACCTTTAATACACATATTAGTTCGACCACAGGCACTTTCACCTGACTTCACCGCTGACAAATCGCCGGTAGCAAAACGAATAAGTGGGTAATCAACATTAAAGCTAGTAACAACAACTTCACCGATTTCGCCATCGGCAACGGGCTCTAATGTACCCGGACGGACAATTTCTACCAATAAATCTTCAGCAATAATAAAACCATCATCACTTTTAGATTCAAAACCAATCAAGCCAACATCGGCACTAGCATAGGCTTGTAAGGTGTTAATACCCGCAGCATCAAATTCAGCTCTAAGTCCTTTAGGAAGTGCTTCGCCTGTCACTAACGCTTTGGTAAGGCTTGAAATATCTCGTTTTTCAGCGTTGGCTTTATCAAGTAAAATTTTCAGAAATGATGGTGTACCGCTATAACCTTGAGGTTTTAAATGCTCAATGATGTCAAGCTGCTGCTCAGTTTGCCCTGGCCCTGCAGGAATAACCACGCAACCACAAGCTCTAGCGCCTGAATCAAGAATAAACCCGCCAGGTGTTAAATGATAAGACAAACAATTTTGCACTACATCACCGGCTCTAAACCCAGCAGCATAGAATGCTTGGCCCACACGCCACCAATCATCACTGGTATTTTCAGGATCATAAATAGGTCCTGGTGATTGAAAAATTCTGCCTATATTAGCCTTGCTCGCATTTAAACCACCAAGAGGTGAGTTTTTTGCTTGTAGCTTCATTAAATCTGATTTACGCGTAATGGGAAGTTGCGCAAGCAATTCTCGGCTAGTAATTTTATCCGCATCGATATGCTGTAAAATTTGTCCATAATGCTGACATTCTTGCTTCGCATAAGTGATAAAAGAAGGTAAACGCTCTAATAGAGACTGCTCACGTAACTCAGGATTTTGACATTCTCTTTCGTAAAAATATTGTTTCATGGTAACTCGATAATTTATAAATATTATAACGTTAACTTTTAATTTGTAGTTTTATATCGCTTTTAACTTACTACTTCACATACTTTCAGAAAGCAGTCAGTTCGCTCGAGTTTTAGGAGATAGCGCGGAGCTTACGGATGTAAGTGAGCACTTTCGACAACAAAATCGGGTGAAATGGCAATAGTATGGAATGTACGTGGGTTATAACCAACGTTTACGTCGCTTATAAGACTTTAAGTTTTTAAAGCTTTTACGTTCTTCGTTGCCGCCACCTAAATAAAACTCTTTTACATCTTCATTGCTAAGTAATTGCTCTTGAGTACCATCAAGTACAATTTTACCTGACTCCATAATGTAGCCATAGTCAGCAGCCCTTATTGCATAGTTAGCATTTTGCTCAACTAACAACATGGTAATACCTTGATCTTGATTAATTTTCTTAATAATACCAAAGACTTCTTTAACCAGTAATGGTGATAAACCCATCGAAGGCTCATCTAAACAAATCATTTTAGGACGAGCCATTAACGCTCTACCTATGGCTAACATTTGTTGCTCACCACCCGACAAATAACCGGCTAGACCGGTACGCTCTTTTAAACGAGGGAAATAATTAAACACCATTTCAAGATCTTGATTTATTTGTGAATCATTACGTGTATAAGCACCTAATTTTAGGTTTTCAATTGAGGTCATATCTTCGATAATACGACGACCTTCCATCACCTGGATCAGACCACTACGTACAACATCTTCGCCATTTTTCTTATCTATGCGCTCGCCCATAAAGGTAATATCACCTTTAGTCACTTCACCATATTCTGATTTAAGTAGGCCTGAAATCGCTTTTAATGTTGTTGATTTACCTGCGCCATTAGGGCCAAGTAACGTTACGATATCGCCTTCTGGTACATCTAATGTAACCCCTCGAAGTACTTGAATTACTTCGTCATAAACCACTTCAATGTTATTAACCGATAACATTGGTGTAGCCGTTTTAATTTTTTCTGCCGCCTGTGACATAACTATGCTCCGTTGAAACTATAACTACCCAACTTGTTGCTAACAAATCCAATAGCGACAAGCTGAATAATATATAGAATACTCTACTAACTATTTAATGATGAGGTATTAATAACCTAACCAATCATCACGACGTTCTACAGTAACCGTACTCACTTTATTGACTTTAACACTACCATTTTCATAATTAGCATTATAAATGTTAATTTTATTAATACCTCGATGATCATCTGCTTTCCATGTAGCAGGTAAACATACACCTTCTAGGCCTTTAGGTACCCAATCAGATTTAACATACATACCCTTTTTAATATTTTCACCTGTAATTCCGCCATTTTCTTCCGCCCACTCCATTGCTTCTATCATATAATATGCAGAGCAAATACCACGCATATAATGGTGAGTACGTTCTTTATTACCTGATGGATCTGACATTTTAGATATTTCACCTACCAACTTCATACCAGGAGCATCATCTCCCCAAAAAGGTGTCATGGTTGGAAATACATAATTTTTCAAACCTGAACCCCCAGCATTAAAAAAGTTTTTATCCGCTCCCCAAATGTTTGTCATTAACTGTATATCTGTACCCACTGTATTACATGATTTAATTAGTGAAAGCGTTGAACCGCCCAAGTTACCTAAGTAACCATAGTTAGATCCTGAGTTTTTAATGCTCAAACATTGGGCTTTAAAATCACCTGGCTTCATAGAAACAACTACAGGATGCAAAACCTTAAAGCCAAGCTCTTTAGCATAGTCGGCACAAGCTGTTTTAGGCGCATTAGGGTATGGGTGATTAGCACCAATATGAGTAAATTTAGGCTGTCCTTTGTTACCCTTACTTTTCCAGTCTTCCGCAGCCCACTGTATTAAACCGCGACAAACATCAGAATATGAAGCGCCATAAAAGAAGTTATAAGGTGCTGGCTTCTTAGTATGTGGATTCTTACCGGTAGGATCAGTTAAATGACCTGAATAAGATCCTGAAAAGTTGGGTATTTTATCACGCGAAACAAACGAAATTAATGCTTCAGTATCAGCAGTTCCAAATCCCTGCATCACTACCATATTCTTACGTGATGTCCATTTTTTATAAGCAGCAATGGCTTGTGGTACTTTATAAGAGTAGTCAATAGTTTCATGCTCGAATTTAGTACCATTAATGCCATTATTTTTTTTCTTATAGTTTAATGCATCTCTGATTCCACTTCCGTAATGCTTAGCTACAAAAGAAGTAGGACCTGTCATGTCAGCCAAGTGACCAACAAAAACAGAATCTTCTGCTTGCACTTGGCTAGTAAAACTTAAAGCAATACAAGTAGTAATTGAACTTAGTAATAATTTTTTGTTTTTAATGCTATTCATTTGAACGTTCCTCAAATTTTTATTTAGTACTTATTTATATAAGTAAGCTGTTTATATAAATAGGTAAGCAGTATTATTGTTATGTTTATATTTACGCTTATTTTCTCGCAGTTACCTTTTCATATTCCTATTTAATACCAATCAAACTAACGAAGTGATCTTTTAAAATGCTCTTAATTAATTTAATCGGTATAACTGCAATTTATTCACCATTCATTTCTCAAGTGCTTTCATGAAGTCACTTAGTAAGCAAATGGATAGAATTTCCAATAGTTTTTAATTTGTGTCCAACGATGCGCCAATCCTTCTGGCTCAAAGATTAAGAAGCCGATAATAACTAAGCCAATAGTCATTTCTTTGATGTAAGCTAAACCATCAACCACCATAGGGATATTGCCCCAATCGGTCATTTTCATGACACCAACACCGCTTTCTAATACTTCAGGTAAGAACACCATAAAGATGACCCCCATCAAGGTACCTTTTATCGAACCTAAACCGCCAATAATAATCATGGCTAAGAATTGAATAGATAACATAAGTGTAAAGCCTTCGGCAGATACATAACCTAAATAATGAGCATATAACGCACCACCAATGCCGGCATAAAAAGAAGAGATACCAAATGAAAGTAGGCGATATTTATTTAACTTTACCCCCATGATTTCAGCTGATAAATAATGATCACGTACAGCAACAAAGGCACGCCCATCACGGCTCCGCATTAAGTTACAACCCCAGATAAACATGAATACTAGTGAAAATAACGCTACATAGTAAAAGCTTTGGTCGGTATCAAAAGCAAAACCAAATAAGTTTATAGGCTCGGCCATTGAACCCGATGAACCACCGGAAAACCAATCTGCACGAGCGAAAAAATCTTCAATAATAAATTGTGAAGCAAGTGTCGCTATTGCTAAATACAAACCTTTGATTCTAGCAGCTGGCGCACCAAACATCATGCCAACGCCCATGGTTAAGAAACCCGCTAAAGGAATACATAAAAACACTGGGATATGAAAGCTGGTGTTTAACCAGGCCGAGGCAAACGCGCCAAAACCAAAAAAAGCACCATGCCCTAACGATATTTGTCCGGTGTAACCTACTAAGATATTCAAACCTAATGCAGCAATGCCTAAATAGGATATTTGAATTAATAAGGTAATAAAGTAACCATCAACAACTAACGGTGCAAAGCACAACGCTAAGATGGTAAAAATGGTCACCCAACGGATGGTTTTTGTTTCAAAAATTGTATTATCTTGTTTATAGCTAGTGCGGAAATCTCCGCACGGGCGCATAGTTAAACTAGACATAAATCACTCCTAATAATTGTTCGTTTTATTGATATTGTTAATTAAATTGCGCTAGGCTTAACTAAACTCAGCTAAACCCAGCTAAACTGCTCTAGAATTGCGCTATATACGCTCAATGTCTTTAGTGCCAAATAAACCGTAAGGTTTGAACCAAAGAATAATTAACAACACATAAAATGGTGCGATATCGTACATATTACCAATGTGTAAATATTGACTATCAAAAAACTCAGCGACGTTTTCTAATACACCGATAATGAGACCGCCAACGATGGCGCCAACAATTGAATCTAATCCGCCTAAAATAACGGCTGGGAATACTTTGATACCCATAATAGAAAGTGATTCTGAAACGCCATTAACCATACCAAGCACTATCCCTGCGGTAGCCGAAACTGTTGCTGCAATACCCCAACTCATCGCAAAAACATGCTTTACAGACACACCTAAACTTTGAGCCGCTTGTTGATCAAAAGCTGTCGCTCTCATCGCTAGGCCATGCTTAGAGTGTTTAAAGAATAAATAGAACGCGACCATGATAATTAACGCTATCACCGTACTCATTAAATACGCCATTTCTACATTTAATCCAAAGATGTTAATACTTTGCGTATCAAATACTTGCGGATAACTTTGCGGTGAAGAGCCAAATATCCATTTCATTAATGACTGAAAGAATATAGACAGACCGACAGTCACCATGATCACTGAGATAATTGGCTCACCAATCATAGGACGCAGTACTATCATTTGTAACAGCACACCAAAACCTGCCATAAATAAAAGTGATAATAAAAATCCTAGAAAGAACGGTAATTCTAAGTAAATTAGTGAAGCCCAACATACCCAGGCGCCAATAAGTAAAAACTCACCTTGGGCGAAGTTAACAATTTGTGTTGATTTATAAACCAACACAAAACACATACCAATGACACCGTACAACAAGCCAACAATAAGGCCATTGACGACTAATTGCGTTAAGAGTTCAAAATTCATGATGCTTTCCTCTGAGTTTGACTACTTGTTGATGAAACAGCACTACCATCATTTTCAATTACCGTCGCAACTTTAAGTGTTGTTTGAATACGTGAACTACCACCATCTTGAAAGGTAATTACAGTATCAATATCAACCATCTCTTTGTTGTCGTAAATAGAGTCAATGATGTCACCATATTTATCAGCAATAACCGTGCGTCGAACTTTACGTGTACGTGTTAATTCACCATCATCCGCATCAAGCTCTTTATAAAGTAGAATAAACTTATTGATTTTTTGTGCGTCAGGTAAAGTCGCGTTAACTTTCTCTACTTCCTCATTAAGCTTTTGATAAACCTCAGGTAAAGAAGAGAGACTGGTGTAGTTAGTAAAACCTAAACCTTGTTGTTCTGCCCACTTAGAAACAATAGAGAAGCGAATACAAATAATGGCGCTTAAGTAAGGTTTGTCTTTACCTAAAATAACGGCTTCACCAATAAATGATGAGAATTTCAATTTGTTTTCAATATACTGTGGCGAGTACTGAATACCATTGCTGGTTTTAGCTAAATCTTTGATTCGGTCGATAATGACTAAGTGTCCTGAAGGTTTGAAATAACCCGCATCACCGGTATGCATCCAGCCATCAATAACATCTTCGTCATAGGCTTTTTGATTATCTAAATAACCGGTAAACATACCCACAGTTCTCGCGATAACCTCACCAACACCTTCTTTATCAGCGTTAATAACTTTTACTTCAGCGGTATCAAAAGCAACACCAACACTGTCGTAATCAACGTCATTTTCTTTGTGAACTGTGTAAGCACCACATAACTCCGTTTGACCATAAAGTTGACGTAGCGGAACACCAATAGTTTGGAAGAATCTAAAAGTATCAGGTCCCATAGCTGCACCACCGGTTGCCGCTGATTTTAAATTGGTGAAACCTAATCTATCTTTTAAGGCATTCATCAATAAAAAGTCGGCAAATGCTGAACGCTTACCTTCTAATTGTGCTTTTTCAGAAAGGGTAAAAGCATAATCAAATAACTTTTGTTTAAGTGGCGTTGAATCCATCATACGCGCTTTGACGTCGGCTAAAATACCTTCCCAAACACGTGGTGCAAGTAAAACAAAGTTTGGTCCAATTTCACGTAAATCAGCCATCAGTGTTTCTTGACCTTCAACAAAATTGACTATTTGACGAGCAATTAACGCTTGGCCAACGGCATAAACTTGTTCCATGATCCATGGTAGAGGTAATACCGATACATAGTTATCGCCAGGCTGGCGAGGATCAGCACGTAAATATGAACTACAGTGCTTAACAAAATTACCACCACATAAAAAGGCTATTTTAGGTTTTGAGGTTGTGCCTGACGTAGTACAGTAAATAGCAGTTTCATCAGCGTTAGTCGCATCAACATAAGTGTCATATAACTCAGGTGACATTTTTTCTATTGCTTGACCCTGCTTATATATTTCTTCAATGCTGATCAAACGCTTATCGTCATATTTACGCATCCCACGTGGATCGCAATAAACAATCAATTTTACATCTGGAATGTCATCGCCTAACTCAAGCAACTTATCACACTGCTCTTCGTCTTCTGCGATAACAACCGTCGCGTTACTTTTATTAAGTAAGTAAACCACTTCTTCATGTAAGGAATCTTGGAAAATACCGATGGAGTAACAACCCATGGAATGTGCGGCTACTTCACCCCAAACCCATTCTGGTCTGTTATCACCTAATAAGGCGATAGCTTCTTTCGGGTTAACACCTAATTTTATTAGCGCTAATGATAACCACTTAACGCGATTGTTATAATCTAACCAGGTAAATTCGTTCCAAATACCAAACTCTTTTTCACGCATGGCAATATCATTTGGCCAGCTTTTAGCATTTTGTCTCAGTATTTTTGGAAAAGTATCTAACTCCCCCATTTCAAAATCTTTACTTGTAGGTAATTGGTTTGCTGCTTGTAAGTTAGACATTAGCTAGCCTCCCTCTCTTCAGTGGTATTAGTGGCTTCTTCTTCAATTTCATCATCTTCAATACCAAGATAAGCACGTTTAACATGTGGATCAGCCATCACTTCATCAGGTAAACCTGACATTAGCTTCTTACCAAAATCGAGCACCATTACTTGGTGTGAAATATCCATTACTACGCCCATGTCATGTTCGATCATCACTACCGTGATACCAAACTCTTCATTTAAATCGAGAATATAACGAGCCATATCTTCTTTTTCTTCTAAATTCATACCAGCCATAGGCTCATCAAGAAGAATTAATTTGGGCTTTAATGCCATTGCACGTGCTAGCTCAACTCGCTTACGTAGACCATAAGACAAGGTGCCAGCAACAGATTTTCTGATATGAGAAATTTCTAAAAAGTCGATAATTTCTTCACAGTAACGACGGTGAGCAAGCTCTTCTTTTTGTGCAGGTGATGCCCAATATAAAGGCCCTGTTAACCAGTTGTTTTTCAATAGGTGATGACGGCCAACCATGATGTTGTCTAAAACTGACATGTGACCAAACAAGGCTAAATTTTGAAAGGTACGGCCCATTCCAAGATCTGCTCTGTCATTTGGACGTAAATCAGTGACAATTTTGTCATTGAAAATAACGTTTCCAGAATTAGGTTGATACCGTCCAGAGATACAGTTAAGCATGGAGGTTTTACCAGCGCCGTTAGGACCGATAATGGAAAATACAGAGCCACGGGGAACTTCAAAGCTAACGTCGGTTAGTGCTTTTACGCCACCGAACGCTAATGAAACGTTCTCTACTTTGAGTATTGACTCAGTCATACTCACACTCCTCAATTGATAAAAAATATATGCGTTTTTACACGCTTGAAACATCAAGACAATCTGCTGTCTAATAAGCTATATCCATATAGCGTCTGTCACTGCGAGATACTTTATATGTTGTATCTAAAAAAAGAGGGGGAACACTTCCCCCTCAAAAACGTAACAACAAAATGGGAGTTGTCACGTGTACTAAGATAAAACTAAAGTACGTACTTCATTGTTACTTGTGCATAGTTTGAATCTGCATCTAAGTTGTCCTGTCTGTACTGACCTACTTCAACACCTACCGCTAATTGCTTAGTTAGATTTTCAAATAAGTTAATACTCCATTGGCTACTCTCAGCACCTGAGTAATCAGCTTCAGCTGCACCGTAAAGCACAGTAGATCTTAATGTTTCTGTCCAGTAATGACGGTATGCAGCAAGATAAGCGGTGGTATCTTCAACTTTTTCAATACCTGCACCATCAGTATTGATATCTTTAGTGAAAGCAACGCCAACATAACGACCTACTTCACCTTGGTGAAATTGAAATCTAAAATCATCTTTACCAATGGTTTTAATACGACCTGCAATTGAACCGCCAATGGCTGTTTCAGAATTACCCGAATTGGTATTTAGTTGACGACCTAAAGCTGAGAATGAAACAGAACCCCAGTCACCTTTTAAGTTATAACGCGCGACCACATCTGGAACGCTGTCATTTGCGGTATCACCACCCCAAGTTTCAGGATTCTCAAGTGAGAATTGGAAATCGCCCATGGTGTAGCGAACTTGACCTTGACGAATGAACACTAAGCCCTGTGTTGCACCAGCAAAATCTGCTGATTCAGGGATAGCGCTAGTATTCATAAAGGTTGACCACGTTTGTCCTGCTAGCACGTTTTTATATTTGATAAAAGCATGACGAATACGAGGATGAGCAGAGTTTGAAACGATTTCGTTACCGCCGCCGCCCCAAAAATCCATCTCAATAAAACCCATGACTTCGCCATGGTTGTACTTCATATTGAAACGAGTTTCATTGGCAAAAATATTAAATTGTGAAGCATCTTCAGCAAGTTTAGTGCCCGAACCAATCCAGAAAGGCTTATAGCCAACATTACCATCAACATAGCGGGCATCAACTTTGATATATCCACCGAAAGATATTTTATCTTCGTCTGATATTTTAATTTCGTAACCAGCATTTGCTGCGCTAGCAGCTACAAGTAAAGGTGAGGCGAGTAGTAGTCTTTTAAATTTATTGCTAACCATTGCTATTTCCCTTGTTATATTTGTTATTTTATTTGAACTTATTATGTGTGTTTTATGTCAACCGAACTCATATTTACCTAATCATCATAAGCCAGTACAAAAATGTAACAATCGGAAATAAGACTTAGCACCTAGCACCTAGTCCTTTGGTCGTAGGAAATAATTCATTCAAAGACTAGTCCTTAAGTCTTAGAAATATAGAGGTTTTTATTTAAAGAAATATGTTAAATTTAAAAGGTGATAGTTAGGTAGGTTTAATATTATGTTTGCGAATTGGTTGCTGGTTAGCGTTAGTATTGGCTATATAGGTCTGTTGTTTCTTATTGCTCATCTAGGAGGGAAATATCGTAATAAGCTAGAAGCAAAACAACAAACAGTTATCTATGCCTTATCTTTAGGTGTTTATTGTACTTCCTGGGGGTTTTTAGGTACGACAGCACAAGCCGCTAATCACTCTTTTACTTTCCTGTCGGTTTATTTAGCGCCCATTGTACTGTTTGTTTTTGCTTGGCCTTTCATTCAAAGAATTATAAAAACCAGTTTAAAACTCAAGATAACCTCTATTGCCGATCTGTTATCAGCGCGCTTTGGTAAATCGCAAACCTTAGCAATTGTTATTACCTTAGTCGCTTTAATAGGTACCATGCCCTATATAGCACTGCAGCTAAAAGCGATTGTTAATTCCTATCAAATATTACAAGAAACTCAAGATCTACCTGTTTGGCAAATAGGCCTAGTGGTTAGCATCATCCTCGCAGTTTTCACTATTATTTTTGGCATTAGAACGATAGACATAACCGAGCGTCACCCCGGCGTAATGATAGCAATAGCCTTTGAATCGCTGGTGAAGTTAATTGCCTTTCTTTTAGTTGGTTTATTCGTCAGTTTTATTATTTATGACTCACCTATGGATATTTGGGAATTATCAAAAGATCAGTTTGATATTAATAAACAGTTTGAGTTTAGTAACCTTTTTGGTTTGTTTGGCATGTTAATCATCGTCATGTCTGCTTTCTTATGTTTGCCAAGACAATTTCAAGTGATGTTTGTTGAAATAAAAGATAAAAAAACAAGCGGTATGGCAAGGTGGGTTTTACCGGTTTATTTACTTATTTTTGGTTTTTTTGCCGCTGTACTCGGCTTAGCTGGCAATTTAAATTATGGTAGTTCTCTTGCCGCAGATGCTTATGTACTATTCTTACCTGCTTTGGATGGCCAAGTGTGGTTATCTTTATTTGCCTTTTTAGGCGCTGTTTCAGCCGCAAGTTCCATGGTTATTGTTTCAACTATTGCTCTTAGTACCATGCTCAGTAATGAGATTGTGTTTCCGGTAATGTTTAACTTTTCACGTAAAAAGCAGCAAGATTTTAATCACTTTCAATTACAGTTATTGTTTATCCGTAAAACACTGGTATTACTGGTTATCTTTCTCAGTTATGGCTTGTTATTGGTATCACCTCCTGATGCATTATCATCATTAGGTGAAGTCGCTTTTGGCGCAATAGCACAAATAGGTCCCGCTTTGTTTGTCGCATTTTATTGGCGTAAAGCAACACTGGCGGGTGTGCTTGCTGGGATAATTTGTGGCTTTACTATTTGGACGGTATTTAATCTACTACCTCAGTTAGGCATATATGCTCACCCTTTAGAAAACACAGACTTACCTAAAACGACCGTAGTAACCCTTATTGGCTTGCTCATTAATGTTATCGCGCTATGGCTTGTTTCTTTAGGCACAAGACAAAGTATTCGAGAGCAAATGCAAAGTGAATTTTTCTATAAAGACAGAAAAAAAATTCAGTGGAGTTTACCCACTCAACCCAAAGTAGACATTGTCGAGTTAGAGCTTTTAGTAGCTAGGTTTATAGGTGAAGAAAAAGCGAACAACTGTTTTGAACAGTTTCATGCCATGAATCAGACTAAGGACAACAAAAAGTTTAATGAAGCGATATTATTTCATGCAGAAAACACCCTTGCCCGTGTCTTAGGCTCTGCCTCTGCAAAGTTGGTCACGTCTCTAGCGATTAGTAGCCGCGGCATGGCCTTTGATCAGGTCGCTAAATTAGTAGAAGATAACTCCACTCAGCAATTAGAATTTAGTCGCACGGTCTTACAAAGTGCTATTGAAAATGTGAGCGAAGGTATTTCAGTTATCGATAGCGAACTAAAGTTAGTTGCCTGGAACAAACAATACTTAGACATTTTTAGCTACCCTGAGGAATTCATTTATATTGGCTGTCCGATCAGTCAATTGATACATTTCAATTTAAGTCAGCAAGGTTATTTTGCTAAAGATATTGATTTACAAGTTAAAAAGCGTATTCAGTACATTATGAAAGGAAGTCGCCACAACACTGAATATAAGCTAAAAAATGGTAAAAATATTCGTATAGAAGGCAGCCCTATTCCCGGTGGTGGTTTTGTGATGATTTTCTCTGATATTACTCAATATCGTCATACCGAAGAGGTATTGAAAGAAGAAAATACGGATCTCGAATCAAGGGTACAGTATCGTACTGCCGAGCTTGAACAGGCCAACAAAGAGTTGGCGCTTGCTAACCATGAACTAATACAAGCACAAGCTAAAGCAGAACAAGCGCATGTAAAGAAAAGTCAGTATCTAAAAGCGTGTAGCCATGATTTATTACAACCACTATCAGCCGCAAGATTATTTTCCTCTGCAATAGCTTTAAGCCCAAGAGTAACCAATGAAGAACGGGAACAAATCAGAAAAATAGATAACTCTTTAGAAATAGCGAATAGTTTGTTGCTTGACCTCAATGAAATAGCGCGTATTGAAAGTGGCAATATCACGCCAACTATTGAGCCAATTGAAATTAAAGAACTTTTCACTATGTTAGCCAATGAATTTAATGCGCTCACAGATGAATATCAAGTAGACTTTCATTGTAAAATGAGCAAAATTTACGTGGCAAGTGACATCACTTTACTGGCAAGGATTGTACAAAACTTTCTCAGTAATGCCTTCCGTTATGCCCATAAATGTGACAAAAAAAACCAGAGTAAAGTATTGTTGGGTTGTCGAAGACAAGGTAATGAAATATCTATCCAAGTTTTTGACAACGGTCCTGGCATTCCAAAAGACAAACAACAGCAAGTTTTTGATCAGTTTACGCAATTAAACAACAGCAATGTTATGGGCCCTAAAGGACTTGGTTTAGGGCTAAATATTGCCCAAAGTTTGGCAAACATTCTTGAACATAAAATTGATTTAAAATCGAAACCGGGTCATGGGTGTTTGTTTAGTGTTAATGCACCGATAACTCAAGCACCTAGAGCAAAAGAGTCCATATTGCCCCCTGCGAGTATGAGTTTACATGGTGTTGGCGTATTGTGTATCGACAATGAGCCCGCAATACTTGATGGCATGTCTAAGTTATTAAGTGCATGGCAATGTCAGGTTTTCACCGCTATTGACGCCCAACAAGCCAGAGAGCTTTATGCAAAACACGAAGATGAGATTGATATTTTGCTTGTCGATTATCAACTAGACGGTTGCCAAGACGATAACATTGTTATGGCTTCTGATATGCTGAGCAGTGAGAGAAATAATAGTTTATCTTCAACTGAACCCGTCAATGGAATAGAACTGATTAAACAATTAAGGGCAATGAGTCCCTATGCACTACCTGCCATTCTTATCACCGCAACGACAGGTGAAAACCTGATGGCATTAACTAAACAGCATAATATTGGCTATTTACGTAAAATAATCAAACCGCTTGCATTACGTTCTTTAATGAGCGCATTACTCACTGAAGAACTAGCAAAGAATTACTCTCAAAATTCGATATAAAAAACCCGTTACCAATCGAGTTTTCTGACTGGTAACGGGTATATGATTAGAGGTTTGCGGTTGGTTATTGACCAAAAGTGCTTTGATTTAATTGCAATTCATTTAAAGTGATGACCGCTTGAGTTCGGTTTCGTACGCCTAACTTTAAAAAAATAATGCTCGCATGACTCTTAATGGTAGATTCTGATGTACCGAGTTGAGACGCTATTTGCTTGTTAAGTAAACCATCAGCAAACATCAATAAAATTTCATGTTGCTTAGGGGTTAAAGACGCAATTTTGTCATCAATATTATTGACTTTTTCATTAGGATTAAACTCACCGTCAGGTGTCCATAATGTGCCATTAAGAACTTCTTTTATGGCAACAAGCATTTTAGGCACAGGCGTCGATTTAGGAATAAAACCAGCAGCACCAAAGCTCATCGCTTTATGAATAGTTTCTTTGTCTTCAAAGCCGGAAATAACCACAATACCTAAGTCAGGGTGTGAGCGTCTAATACTAATTAAACTGTTAAAACCATGTGCCCCTGGTATATCTAAATCAAGCAAGAGTAAATCAGCTTTTTCTTCACTTTGTAAATGTAGCTCAAGCTCAGGAATATTTTGCGCATCAACAATCACAGCACTAGTGAAGTGAGATTTTAATGTGATGGTTAATGCTTGACGAAATAGAGGATGATCGTCAGCCAATATTATTTTCATGTTATCGAACATAATTAAATCCATCCTTCAGTCGACTCTGATTATTATAATATCGACTGTTTTTTATTAAATGAAAACTTTTACTATTACAAACACAATAACAAAGTCTGTATGAAGCTGCTAGGGAGATTTCGAATTTATCTTCGATGTGTTGACAATAAAATAGCAGTATTGTGTGTAATTATTCATGGTATTTCAGCAGGTATTACGCAAGAAAATAGTTAATATAATCGATGCTATTCTTGTGGATTTAACAAATCGGCATGGTCTACTACCAATTGTTTTAAGTATTGCCAAACAGTATTTACATGTGACAATCGTTTACTCTCGGGATGAGTAACCAACCAGAAACTTCTACTAATACTAATTTCTTGGCTATGAAGCTTAATAAGATTTTTATCTTGGTCGGCAAGAAAACAGGGAAGAATTCCAATACCTAAACCACTTTTAATAGCAAAATATTGGCTGATAATACTGGTGCTACTAAAATTTGCTTTTAACTCGCCAGCTAAGTAACGCTCTAACTCTTTTATATAAGAGAGCTGGTCGGTAAATATTAGATTATCTACGTAAGTAACCCACTTATGTTGTGCTAAATTATCAAGGGTTATGCCATGCGGGTATTGTTTTAAATTATGGTCTAAATAATCCTGATGTACATAAAGCTGTAATTTATAATCGCAAAGTTTTGACACTATCATCGAGGTACTTTTGGGGCGCTCGACCGCAATAGCGATGTCCGCTTCATTTCTACTGATTTTTACATAACGTGAAAAAAGTAATAAATGTACATCAATGTTGGGATGTTGTTGTTGTAATGTCAAAAGGTTAGGTGAAACAAAAAAGTTACCTAACGCTTCGGTCACGCCAATACGAACTAAGCCACAATTTTCTTCATTGTTATTATGGATGTTAGATAGCGCGTGTTGTGCATCCTGCTCCATTTTACAGGCGGATTTGAGTAACATTTCGCCATCCGGCGTCAATACATGACCGTCTTGGGTTCGATCAAATAGTTTTGTCGCTATACTTTCTTCTAATTTATGCAAACGCCTAGACACAGTAGAAGCATCCATCGTTAAGCGTTTAGCCGCTGTTGATAGTCGCTCGGCACGAGCAACTTCAAGAAATATTTTAATATCGTCCCAATTCATCTACTTAGTCTACTCTTTCTGAAACGCCATTGCAAAAACGCAAAGCGCGTTGCACTTATGTTTATTGTGACAAGATTCAGAAAGGCCTATCTTGACTATACCCGTTACCATTCAAAGTGCAGGATTTCAGTGGGAATTAAAATGACTTTAGGCAAGATAATTAATTTAAGTATAGTCATTCTATATTTCGATTAGTTAACGCAGCCTAAAGTGATTTTAAACCCATCGAAGAAGCGCTTGAGCAACATCACTCCATCGTTGCTGTGATTTACAATGGAATAACCATTATTTCATCACAGCGTCTTGAATTGAAATTGCTCAAGCACTCTGAAACTTGCATCTTGATTGGTAATGGGTATACAGAGTTTTTAATCTTTCCAATATTTATTATAGAGGTTGCTATGAGTATTACTGAAGTTCCACTAATCATTAATGGTGAAAAAGTTCGTTCACAAACTACCGAGTGGTTAGATGTTTTAAACCCTGCTACTCAAGAAGTTGTTGCTCGTGTACCTATTGCAACAGCAGAAGAGATTGAATTAGCCGTTCAAAGTGCACAAACTGCATTCAAAACTTGGTCTAAAACGTCGTTAACTAATCGTATGCGCATTATGGTAAATTTTGCACATTTGGTTCGTGAAAACACACAAGAGTTAGCTGAGTTAGTCACATTGGAACATGGTAAAACATTACCTGATGCTGAAGGTGAAGTTGGTAGAGCGCTAGAAGCTATTGAAAACGCTTCTTCAGTAACTCGTTTACAACTAGGCGATATGGGCAATAATGTTGCTACTGGTGTAGACACTTATACCTTACATAAACCACTTGGCGTAGGTTTAGGTATTACTGCTTTTAATTTCCCATTAATGCTAGCAGCCTTTATGTTTCCGCCAGCAATTGCTTGTGGTAATACTTTCGTTCTTAAACCTTCAGAGCAAGCTCCTTCATCAACAGTACGCTTTGTAGAACTCGCTATTGAAGCGGGTTTACCTGCAGGCGTTATCAATGTTGTTCACGGCGGTCCTGATGCAGTGAATGCGTTAATTGAACATGAACACGTAAAAGCAGTATCGTTTATTGGCTCTACTCATGTTGGTACGCATATATACAATCATGCGAGCAAACACGGAAAACGTGCACAATCTATGATGGGCGCTAAAAATCATATGGTTATTATGCCTGATGCAAATAAAGACAGAGCTATCAATGACCTACTTGGTTCAGCTTTTGGTGCTGCAGGTCAACGTTGTATGGCTAACCCAGTGACTATTTTGGTCGGTAAATCTCGAGATTGGTTGCCTGAAATAGTTGAACGCGCGAAGTTAATGAAAGTAGGTCCTGGCTCTCAGCGTGATGCTGACTTAGGCCCGGTAGTATCGCCTCAAGCAAAAAAACGTATTATCAGCTTACTTGATAGTGGTGTTGAGCAAGGCGCTACCATGTTAATTGATGGCAGAAACTGTCAGGTAGAAGGTTATCCAAATGGTAACTTTGTTGGTCCAACGTTATTTACCAATGTTACTACTGACATGGATATTTATACGCAAGAGATCTTTGGCCCTGCGTTGTGTGTTTTAGAAGCTGAAACATTAGAAGAAGCCATAGCAATTATCAATGCTAACCCTAATGGAAATGGTACCTCTATTTTCACTTCTTCAGGTTGGAATGCGCGTTTATTTGAAAATGAAATTGATGTTGGCCAAGTAGGTATTAACGTTCCTATTCCGGTTCCTGTGGCATTCTTTAGCTTTACCGGTTCAAGAGCTTCAAAATTGGGTGACTTAGGTCCAAACGGCAAACAAACAGTTAGTTTTTGGACACAAACTAAATCAGTAACGGCACGTTGGTTTGAACCAGATCACGAAGATGGTTTGAATGTTCATACAACGATTAGTATGAAATAGCATCTCTTTATAGCCCTAACAATTATCTATTGTTAGGGCTATTATTTAGACATCAATATTATTTCTTAACTACAAATATCTACGTTGACTAGTTAAGTAAAAAAAGGAACAACATCATGGCGAATATTGCTTTTATCGGTTTAGGAAATATGGGTGGCCCAATGGCCATCAACTTAGTTAAAGCCGGACATCAGGTTTGTGTTTTTGATTTATCAGAGCAAGCTGTTGCTCACGTGGTAGAACAGGGTGCAACAACAAAATCACAAGCCAGTGATTGTGTTAAAGATGCTGAGTTTATTATTTCAATGTTACCTGCAGGCAAACATGTCGAAGCTGTCTATTTAGCAGAAAATGGCTTGATTAATCATATCGCCAAAGGCGCTTTAGTTATTGATTCATCTACCATTGACTCTGCTACTTCAATCAAAGTTGGTACTGTATTGTTAGAACAAGGTATTAATTTTATCGATGCTCCTGTTTCTGGCGGTGTTGGTGGTGCAATCGCGGGTACTTTAAGCTTTATGGTTGGTGGTAGTGAAGCTGATTTTAATCAGGCTAAGCCCGTATTAGATAAGATGGGTAAAAATGTTTTTCATGCTGGTAATCATGGCGCTGGTCAGGTGGCTAAAGCCTGTAACAACATGCTGTTATCTGTATTAATGTTAGCGACGTCTGAAGCTTTGCAATTGGGCATCAGCAATGGTTTAGATGCATCCGTCTTATCAAATATTATGAGTAGTAGCTCAGGCAGTAACTGGACACTTGATGTCTACAACCCCTGCCCTGGTGTGATGGAAAACGTACCATCATCTAATGATTATCAAGGTGGCTTTATGGTTGACTTGATGGCTAAAGATTTAGGCTTGGCGATGGACACAGCGATAAAAAGTCACTCATCAACACCGATGGGAGCGTTGGCGCGTAGCTTATATGCCATGCATGCTGCCAATGGTAATGGTGCTAAAGATTTCTCAAGTGCTTTTAATCTTTTCAATCAAGTAAAGTAATACCAGTTTCATTAATTCCTTCTTTTAGAAGTAATTAACGCCGTTATTACAAGCAATTCAAAACAAAAGGTGACCCTGTAACAAAATCGGTGTAACTGCCTATCATTAATACCCAACTAGGGTTTAGGATAGGCAGACTATGAACAAAAAAGAACTAGAAGCATTTGCTAAGCAAGCAGCCAAAGGCATTAAGTCAGAGTAAGAGTAAGACTTAACAGACTTTCGTAAAATATTAACTAAGATAACCGTTGAGGCTGCTTTAAGCGTAGAGCTTGAAGAACACCTTGGTTATGCCCTTCATGAGCAATCCAACACCAACAATAGCCGAAATTGCTACTCATCAAAGTCCATTCGCACCGAAAGATGGACATCACAACCAACCAAATACTCTCTACTCTCTCAGGAATAATTAGCAATCCAAATAATACTGCTGAGTACTAAATTTCTTTATTATTTAATCGCTAAGTGTAATAGGAACTGTGCGAACAGGACAATAGAAAAGATCAGTTCAACATAGCTTCAAACTAGGCATTCAGCTTACCTTGGCATTCATGCATGCTATATAAACAAGTGATATTTTGATAGATAATTGCATTAAATATTAATCTATTAAAAGTAAATTTAATGTGTAGTTTTTTTAGTAATAGTCTTATTGAATACAGAAAAGAGCAATCTTTAACGCAAAATGAATTGCTCACTGTTATTCAAAGTAAAAGCAATTTATTTACTCGCCTTGATACTGTTACTATTAGTCGGTGGGAGCACTGCTTAACTACTCCAGCATTAATAAAAAGAATTGAAATTTTATTAATGCTAAATGTCAATTTTGATAGTATTTTATTAAATTTAATTCCGCAAACTAACTCCATAATTAAATATAACTGTTTAACAACAGACTTATACTTGCCACCCAACCTAGAATATCAATTATTTAAAATAACATCAAAAAACACCAACTCTATTTCTAAACATATTAATGAGATTAAATTAATCAGTTATTTTGAAAAAAAATCTTATATGAATACCTTCTTTGCTAGTGACGTTAAGTCACTACAAGAATTATTTAAAAAATTAAATTTAGAAATTTGGCTGTATAAGGCAGGAGAAGAGCTCATTGGACATGCAATCTTTATGAAATTAGCGTCTCAGGCTCATTGGGAATTTCTAAACAATCAAGATTTAAAAACTGATTTAGCTTGGGTGTCTTATGAAAAAAATGTAGATAATATTTTATTACTTGCCGTTGATTGTTCTACGGATAAAGTATTTAAACATTTATTTAGTAATTTAATGTATATATTTTTGTTAAGTGAAGATAAAGAATCTCATTTTAGTTGTACAAGTAACAATAAGTTAGTTAAAAAAACATTAAAAACATTGGGATTCTGCTCTTACAAAAAAGGGAAGGTTAGTGGCATTTCTAATTACGATGCTTTTAGAACAAAGCCCATATTAGAAGTAGCAAGAAATGCTATAGACTTTACTTTAGATAATCAATTTACGCAGGCCATAAAATGAATAAAGTACACTCGTTACGAGTTTTAATTGCTGAGGATGTGGAATTTATTAGGGAACTAATAACCAAACATTTACTTTCTTTTGGTATTCAACATTCTAATATTAAAAAATGTTCTGGTGGTTTTGATGCGATCGATCATATTCAAGAATCTCATTATACTTTTGACTTTATTATTGCTGATATAATGATGCCAAATGGTGATGGATTTGTCTTATTCAGATATCTAACTACTCAAAATTATAAAACAAATTTAATTATTTTATCTTCAGTTAATGAGGACATTTTAAATGTCAGTGAAACTATTTCTAGAAAAGGTGCTTTGAATTTAATTGGTGCTTTCCAAAAACCATTAAGCAAGAAAAAGTTAAAAGAATTAATAATTTCATCTATTAATACATTTGCATTGTTACCGCCTGAGAAACTCCACTCAAAACCAGACCTTAGTGATCAATACTTAGTCAACTTTTTAAAAAATGAAGAGTCTTATGAGATAGAAAACACCTGTTTTAGCATGTTTTATCAACCTAAAGTGTGTACCCGTACAGGAAATATTTGTGGTTATGAAGCATTGGTTCGGTTACACCATCCAGACAAGGGAGTGCTCCTTCCCGATTTGTTTTTAAATATAGTTAGAAATATTGATAAAATGTTTAAAATGACAATGCTAACATTTCAGATAACCCTTGAGGATATGAAAACAAAAGATGTTTTTATGGAACCAGAAATTACTCTTTCAGTTAATGTTGATGTTGATATTTTTTGTTCTGAAAACTTTATAGATGAGCTGACAAAACTAATTAATACTATAGGTATAGCTTATAAAAAAATTATTATTGAAGTGACAGAAACACAAAAAATCAAGGATTACGATGAATTTTTAATTACAGCATCAAGACTACGAATGCTTGGTTTTGGGCTTTCAATTGATGATTTTGGTTGTGAAAACTCTAACTTAAATCGTTTAGCTAAAACACCGTTTACAGAATTAAAAATAGATCAGCAATATATTGTTGATATTCATAAAAATAAAAAAAATTTCCAAATAGTTAAAGGCGTTGTCAATATGGCAAAAATTATGAATATCAAAGTCGTTGCTGAGGGTGTTGAAACACAACAAATAGCGGAAAAACTTTTAAACTTAGGAGTGGATGAGTTGCAAGGTTATTACTTTAGCCCACCATTAAGTTTCTTTTCATTAAATAATTTTAAACTTAATGAGAATTGCACAAAACTTTTTAAAAATTGATCGGTTATAACACCGTACACTTTAATAAGGGATACTAAATTGTAGTAGCAGAGACATTTGATCAGATCGAGTTCAGCTACAACAACTAAACATTGTTACAACTAAACAGCTACTTTATAAAGACTTTTAATTTTTTTTATTAGTACAGTTGGATCAAATGGTTTAACCAAGTAGTCATCCATTCCAGAGTTCAGGCATAACTCTTTACTTGATTCTTGTGCATCGGCAGTTAAGCCAATAATGGGTATTTGTGACCATTCGGGATGTTTACGGATTCGTGTTGTAGCTTCGTATCCATCCATTTCAGGCATATGTAAGTCCATTAGTATTACATCATAATCTTGTTTGGATAAAAGAGATAATACTTCAATACCATTACTTGCAATATCTATTTCTCCATTTAATTTATTGATCATTCTTTTTACAACCATTTGATTAAGTTCAATATCCTCTGCTAATAATATTTTTATATTAGATAAATCCTCATTGCTCCAATTTGAATTTTCTCTTTTATTTATAGTCAAGTTTGAACCAATATCACGTTTAAAATAGGCAAAAAACTCACTAGGAAGTAACGGCCAAAGAGACGGGTTTTTGATAGAATCGCCTTTAATTGATTTTAGTGATATTACTTTTTTTATGTTTGGGATGTTAATAATTTTATGATAATTAGTCTTTATTGCATCTAATTGAGTATTCGATAGAGACTTTATAAAAGCATCATCAACAATTATGCACTCAGGTATGCATTCTCTCATTTTACTTATTTCAGATGGATTAACCTTTACTGCTTTAGCGCCAATTTGCGCTATCAATCGCTTAACTTCTACTGCTTGCTCTTCAGAATTGATTGAATAATTAATATTTTGGACTGAATCTAATGTTAATTTAGCAAAAGTTTCAGAAGACGTTGGCAGGCACTCGATAATAAAGGTAAATGAAGTACCTTTCCCAGGTATACTTTTTACGCTTATGTTACCCCCCATCAACGTAGCTATACTCTTTGAAATTGCTAACCCTAACCCTGTACCACCAAATTTTCTGGTCGTTGAACTATCAGCTTGCATAAAAGGTGAAAATATATGTTTTAATTGTGCCTCAGTCATTCCAATACCGGTATCAGTAATGCAAAAGCATAATTCACTTTTATCATTATCATTGATTAAACTAACTCCTAGTTCAACCTTGCCTTTCTTGGTAAATTTTATCGCATTACCAATTAAGTTAAGTAATATTTGAGTGGTACGCATGCGATCAATGTCTATATTGATAGGTACATTATTCCCTACATTTATCGTGTAATTGATGCCTTTATTTTGTGCTGAAATTGCAGTTAAATCTCTCACCTGTGATAAAATAACCTCAACTGATGTAGACTCATTTTCAATGGTGAATTTACCGGCTTCAATTTTAGAGAAATCTAAGATATCACCGATTATTTTTAAAAGTGAATCAACCGATTGTATTGATTTATCAATATATTCTGTTTGTTCATGAGAAAGCTTTGTTTCTTTTAATAAGTAATAAATACCTACCATGGCATTTAAAGGGGTTCTTATCTCATGGCTCATATTAGCTAAAAACTCACTTTTAGACTGGTTAGCTACCTCTGCCTGCTTTTTTAACTGCGAAGAGTTGTTTATTTGGTTATTAAGTTCGCAAATTTTGTTCTGGATATCATCTAACATTAAATTAAAATGTGTTGTTAAACTTTTTATTTCAGTAATAGGGCTTGTTATTTCTATCTTTTCTTCATAATTGAATTTTTTTGCCAACTTTGTTTCTGAGCTTAATAAAGTTAAAGGCGTACTAATATGTTTTTTCACAAAAAAAGTGGTAAAAAGTAGAATCACGACAACAACACTTAAGTTAAATATTAATACCCACGAATAAATATTTAAGTCTTCTTGAGCTTCAAGAAATAGGTTGTTAAAGCGTGTTTCTTGTATAACAACAAAAGTATCTATATGTCCTTGAATTGTTTTTTGGTAATGGGTATAACTTTCGTCAAAAAGTAAGAGTAAAACTTCTAACTCTTCTTTACTAAATGAGTTGTCATCATCATCTTTAACCAACTCAATTGCTTCAAAAGCTTCTAATTCCATGTCATTTAATTCATTTGAAGCTTCAACCGCTTTCACTAATTGATTTTTTTCTTCTATAAGAATATCTTTGTATTCAATAAGATCTACCGTCGATATTTTTTGACCCACAAAAGATAGATGGTTGTTATTACTATGTTTAACTTTAAAATAAGGTGCTACATTTTCTAACGTTCTTTTTAATTCACCTCTTTGGATTCGAATAAGCTTCATATATTCAAGGTGAAAATGCTTATTTTGGGTAGCGACATAACTTCTTGATAAATTGGCAAGCTCTGCTGAATCACTACTCATTTTTTGTGCCAGCTCATAACTCTCATGCTTCTTTTGAGCCAATTCAAACATCTCTATCGCTTTTTGATTATATAGCCAAGCGATAAATACAGTAGCAATTAATAACGTTAAAACAATTGAAAATTTTATATTGAAAATATTTTTAAAGTCATAATATTAAGCCTTTGCGGTATAGTACTTTTCTTTCATTTTTGATACTTCCTCAAAAACAGTTTCAAGTTCGTATATAGGCACAGGTTTTCCGAATAAATAACCTTGGAATAAATCAACGCCAAGAAGTTCTAATTTGATAGCTTGCTCAAATGTTTCTACTCCTTCTGCAACGGTAACAAGTTCTAATGACTTAGCCATAGAGACCATCGCTTTAATTACATGATAGGATTTAGGTGTTATTAAAAAATCATTCACTAGTTTTTGATTTATTTTTAATTCTTTAAAAGGGATATTTAATATTTCATTTAAACCTGACTTACCCATACCAAAATTATCAACAGACAGTTGTATACCCATTAATCTAAGTTCAATCGAGTTTGCCATTAAATTAATAGAAATATTTGATTTACTCTCGGTTAACTCTAGGGTTAATTTTTCTGCGGGAAAATTATGTTTTTCAATAATTTCCTTAATACGAATATGAAAATTTGGCTGTTGTAAACAGCTACACTCTGTATTAATAGAAAGTTGTATATTGCGAATATTATAGCTATTGAGTAGGGAGATCCCTTTAGAAAGGATTTGGTATGTATATTCAGTAATTAAATTGTAGGATTTTAATTCTTCTTTAAAATTGTTTGGTTCACAAACTCTATTATTTATGTGTAGCCGACTAAGTATTTCTAAACCTTTTACTTCAAGGGTTTTAGTGCAAATTTTTGGTTGAAAGTATGGTTGAAAATTATTATCCATCAAAAATGCGCTTAATGTATTTTTACAATATTTTTCAGAGACCACTTCCTTGAACTTAGTTGAAAAATTAATAGCGAACATCATCTCTGTTAAGGTTTTTTTTACCACTGAAGTAGCTATTGGTTTATGGTGCTGCTTAACAAAGGGTATCCCAATATTTAACGCCATACTGAACAGCGTATTAAGTAATTCAATCTCAGCACCACTAATAATAATTAACCCTTTTACATTGTTAAAACGCTGGAGATTTATAATAAGCGATACACCCGTTTTCTTTGGCATTATTATATCAGTGATAACAATGACTGATTCTTCTGTCACTGCAATCTCAAATATACAATCATCCATACAATCAAATGAAACGACCTCTACCCCCTTAATTTTCTTGCATATAGTATTAAGAAAGGCTCTTTGTACAATATCATCTTCAACTATTAAAATTTTCATACGTTTCACATTTAGATAGTATTTCTAATAGATAATATTTCTAGGTTTATCATTTCTACCAATAAAAAATTTTGCCTAATAATATTGTTAAAGTCATTAATTTCTAAAGTAGATGTAGTGGTATTTAATTTTTTTTCCAAAAGTTCTATTTTTTTAGCTTCAATGATGAAACCTGCATAACCGATGCTTCCTTTAAGCTTATGAAGGCAGTCTTTTAGACCAACAACGTCATTTTTTTGATATGCATTTTTAGCTAAAACCAAGAGCTTAGGTATATATTGACAAAAAACAATCGCTACCTCTTTTGCTGAATCTAAATCGCCTTGAAATACATTCATAAAAAGCTTTACCTCTGGGCTATAATCCATATTCTCCATCCTCAATTAATCAAAAATTAACATTCAACATTTGGTGCATTTTCAACTCCAAAACATAGTTAAAGATCTACTTCAAATATAACAACGAAAGAGCCACTATATTGACCTGTTTGCAAATCTGCATAGGGTTGTTCTGTGTAACCTACCTTTAATTGAAAAGATATTTGTGTTTGAGCTGAGGTAACACTTACTTTGACAATGCCTGACTTGCCTTTAACCGCATTTGTCATTGTTCCGTTGGTTACAATGTCAGTATCTGAGCATGATAAACAGGTAATATAATAATTAATGTGTTTAGTCATGTCAGTTTCATGTGTTAGTTTATAATCATAATTTTCATCAAACCTCAGTTTCAACCCTGCCTCTGGGGTAAAATAACCATTCGCAATAATTGAAAAAAAATCAAAACCAAAAGCGGTTTTAGCACTAGTATTATAAGTAGGGATTATATTTAAAGCGGTTGGAACTATTTGAACATCCGTCAAATATTCAGGGGTATGATCTAATTGTATAGTGAAATGATGTTTTAACACTCTATAAGTTAGAATCCCCTGAGAGGTTGTATAATAATACTTTATATTTAACATAGTACTACCGATAAAAGTTCCACCACTTTTACCTGTAAAGGCAGTATTTACATCACTTGGAATAAGTTTAAAAATAGGGTTTACGAAGTAAAAAGGAGCCGATGCAGCCACAATATGTAGCTCTTCAGTATTAACGCAATCAGGTGAACCACTTCCACCAACAATAAACTGAGTTGAAATAACCGTAGTGTATGTACAAGGAGGTAACCCGGTATTCATTACTACCTGATGTCGAGTTGTAGGTGTATTAGCCGTATTAAAACTTACCGCTGATATTTCAAATGGTAAAGTGACCGTTTCTGCGTTTGGCCCTGTTAATGTTATCGTAGTTTGAGGATGACTGACAAATGAAGGCAACCACTTTTTTGTTGGGTATAAACCAGAAACAATAATAGGCGTAGTTAGCTCCCAAACATCGCTGCCACTATTCAAAGTAGCATTATCTAATCGTAATTTTCCATTAGACACAGTTGCATTAAGCGTTATTGCATAAGCATTTTGTATTACCAATAGAGCCAAACAAACAATAGTAAATAACCGTAAAAGCATAACGTTCTCTAATTACAAATTTAATGTGAATAAATGCGTTCTAGTGAAAACTTATTTAAGTAGGTTTCATTATGATTGACTACAACTAAGTTTAGTTTTTCACCTCTTAACGCTTTAGGTATATTAAATATTTTTTTTCGTCCTGATATCGCCATGTAGGTAATTTTACATGTGCTTTTTTTTAGCCCTAAACATTGATCAATCATAACTCTGATCATCGTATTACCCGTATTATGTATCTCAACAGTATTACCATTATTTTTAATGGTATAAGACACGTTAGGATTACGAGTAGGAATAATAAAAATAGGAGCATAGCCAACAAATACATTCATTGCTGTAGATTGGTCTTTTTCACCAAGTAATGAGTATGATTTAGGGGTAAACGTTATTTCATATACTTTGTCCTGTTCAAAGTCACACTGTTCTCCACATATAGCTCTTACGCCTATTGATTTACTGCGTCCACTTTCAATAATGAACTTTGGCAAACTTAAAGCAACGTTCCATTGTGCTACATTAGCTGCGGTATACTTATTTCTATTTATTCCACCGTATTCATCAACTAAAATTTCACTCACCGAGGATTCAATAAAATAAGTTAATGCTTCCTCATTCGTCAAAGTGAATGCGCCGTTACCATTTTTATCGGCAATAAGTAACATAGTATCTACCCTTGCTGCTTCTACAGTTGAAGAGACAAAGCCCACTAAAATCCAAATTAAAACAATTAACTTTTTCACAACATTTACTCCATAATTAAACTAAACAACTTTGCATCAGATGTTTCTTTGTGTTTCGCTATTTCTATTAAATTATTCAACAGCATCTCCTGTTTAGATGTAAGCTTTTGAATAGCTTTATGATTGACGTAAACATACAAGTATTCACCAATCTGTTTTGAATATATCTGAAGTAACTCTTTCTCTAACTCCCTAATAAACGATTGTGCTATCACGTCATTACTGTATTGACCGATAAATTGCATTGTCACATTTTGTTTTTTGTTTTTTGTTTTAATGTTAAAAAAACTTCCTACATCTACATTGGGTATACAGTAATTCATTCCATAATTTTTCTTTTTTAAATTTACATCTGGAACAATGCAGTTCATATTTTCAGTTTTTAGCAGAAAGGGAGCACCCTCCTTTATAACTAGGTTATATACACTGTCCGTAATTAAGGAAATACGGATACAGCCAGAGCCAATACACTTTAATGCAGTTATTGGTTGTTCAAATACATCTTTAAAACCTGCTATGATCATGGATGTTTTGTCTACTTTTGCATCAATAGATAACACACTCCCAGGATGCGTAAAATCATATTTAACACGCTGACCTGTATTTTTAAAATCACTCATTGATGTATTTAAATCAAGTTCATAAGCCTTATAAACGTTCAAGGGAAATAAGGTGTTTTCATCATAAATAAATAGGTTGTTTTTTGTTTTTTTATTTTCTTTTATTGTTAAGAATCCTTTTGATACTTTACTGGTCGTTTCTGTATTATCACTTTCAACATTTCCGTTTAATGACTTAACATTCACAATACCGTAGGAATTTGCTTTAATTGATGTGAATTTCATCTTATTATCAGACCATACTTGAGAGCTCGCTATATTAGCAGAAACACCTTTATAGCCTTTTGTGTCGTAGCTTCCATAAACACCTCCAGAAAACTCTGGTCTGTTAATATAGGTTGACCAAGAAGCATCTGCCAACAAACTATTCCCTGTTGTTCTGCGAAGGTAGGTACTACCAATAGTTGCGGAAGAACGCATATAATCTGTTTTAAATAAGTCATTATGAGAAAGTCCATTTCGAAACAGTACATCTTTCCTTTTATTCACACTGGCTAGTGAGCTCGCTTGTACACTGCCAGAAAAAGACAATGGTAGAGTAAAGCCTATTGAAAAAGTGACATCTGATCTATCACTCTGTTTTGCTTCATCAAAGTTATATGAATATCCTAAATTTAGATCTACTCTAGAATTGGCAAATGTTGCGATTGATAAACTTCCCAGCAAGTTAAGTTCTTGGTAACTATTACGCTGTTCATTTATAGAGTAATCATTTAAATGTTTCTGATACATAAGGTTCATACTTCCATATGTATTTGTAGTAAAACTATGATTCACGTTTAAATAAGCACGTTCATACCCATAACTGCCAAAATAATTTGTTGCTAGATTAAGCACGGTTGTTGGTTTATTGAATTTTTCATAAACGAAGCTAAATTGATTATATGAGAGTGTATTTTCAACATACGTTTCTCCCGTAGTGAAAAGGTTAACACTAGCACTAAAATCCATATTAAATGGTAAGTTAACATTAACTGCACCCTGCCCCATATCTCCGCTATTACTTAACGTTACACCAAAAGCTAATAAAACAGGATCTACAAGACGATAGCTAATAAGTCCTTTCATGAAATAAGAACTGTCTTGTTCACTCGCACTGTAATGGGTGTTTGTTAATCTACCTGCACTAACGTAAAAATCACTCTCGCCTTTAGCAAGTGTATCTTGCCTTCTATTTACAATTTCATGTTGGCTTTCATATAATAATTTATCTCCAGCCCTTACTTCCAAAGATATTTTATACTTGCCAAAAGGTAAGTCTTGGTAACTTAACTTTTGTTGACCACCCTCAGTGTTTCTATTAATGAGTATTTGATTTTCACGCTTTACAATCAAGCGGCCTGATATTGGCGCAAAAAAATGTATCGTTCTATTTTGGTTTCTGGCTCCCTCAAGTAAATTCTTAGATGAACCAAAAGCGATAGACTCTTCTTTATTACTTAACATTCCACCATTGAAAAATAAAATATCGGTCGCATTAAATGACTCGTTTATGAGATAAGTTCCCGCCCTAAAATGGTAACCTGGCATATCTAAATGATACCCAAACTTATATAAATCGAAATTATCATTCTCGTTTGAATATAAATACTGAAAATCACTTTGAACATAACCATAGGGCATACCAATTAAGGTTTCATCCCTAATAGCCCCTTTCACTCCACCATCATATTTATCTATACTTGCACTAAAATGATTGATAAATGATGCATTGTTGTCTTTTTCACTATTATATTCTGACGATGATTTTTCATTTTTAGTTAGTAAAATATTGGGATTAACAAAGAAATACAAAGCACTGCCATCATAATCATAGATAAACTCATATTTTTCAGGCAATAAAACACAGTCTTTAATGAAAAACTCTTTACAATTTTTAGTGTTTTCTATGCCCTGTACAAATTCATGCAAAATCTCCTCAATAACATTCTCTTTAATATTATTTTTAGTAAAAAAAGCACGTAAGTTATTTATACTTTTATCATCATTGATTAACTGCACTTTATGATAATTAACCCCTAAAACAATATCGAAGACTGAACCATCAATTCCTCTTATGTTTACCTTCTTTTCAGTCATTTCAAAAAAAGAGGAAAATTCTTCTGGATATTGTTCAAAAGAAGCCTGGGCATAAAAAGCCCATAAAAAAGTAATAAAACCAACTAAAAATCTCATGCATCAAACCTGAACATAACAGAGAAACTACCAGAGCAGTACGAAACACCTTGACTCAGTATTTTTTTAAATTTTAATTTAATTTGATGAGTTGAGCTTTTTAAAGAGGTATCAGGGGTATTAAAGCTAGAGATTTTTTGACTTACGCCAGCCACCCACTCAGTTGCACTTCCGTCAAAGTAAATTTCTGCCAAATCACTATAGCCAACTTTTTCAACAAGCTTACTAGGATCAGTTTCATACTTTTGATAACACACTGATACATTTTCTTTTATTATCAACTCATACCCCGAAACCAAAGTTGATTCTGTAGGCAAATCAGTACCAATAGTTAGCTCAAGATCTAAATCTTCAAACGTTTCCAACGTACTGCTATACATCAAGGTAACTTGTCTTGGCACTAACTCAAATTGAGTTACATTATCTTCTAGCATTCTTGCTTTATCTATCTCACTGCCCACCAAGAATGTTTTTGTTTCTTTATTCGCTAAAGCAATAAATGAATAAAGACATAAAAAACATAGACAAAAAAAAGATTTTGACTTTAGTGATGTAAAACCTTTCATCTCCCTCTCCACTTGAAATATAAAAACCACCCTAGAACCACAAAGGAACTAGGGTAATACCAATCAGGATAAGAAAGTGGTCACTTCTTTATGCAAAATGGTATAAGGTAATTTACAATTGGAACCTTGATAGGTTACACATCAGAAACCACTACTGTTACGGTTAAAGACGCTGTACCCGTATATTGATCTATTATATAAGTTGGATCAGTTACACTTTGGTTGGTTGATTTAATATTCAACGCAATAACATTAGGAACAGTTACTAAACCTGATGTTAACTGACCAAGATCGGTAACAACGCCAGCTGCAGATTCTGCTATTTTTGTCATACCATTAAAAATATCAAAAGATATTCCTGTCACTTGTTGGCCACCCGCAAAAAAATTAACATCGGTAACTGTCCATGACACCACACTGGGGTGTAATTCACCGACAACTTCAGCCACAACAGCGTGTGCTTCTAATACAATATCGGGTGCTGAAATATTTCCATCAGCTGCAAAAAGTAAAGTTTCTGTCAGTACAGGCCCTCCCGCTGTGCCAGTGATGGCAATCGTGTCCCCTACTACAACACTAACAAGCTGCCCTTGCCATGCAGCAGTAGCCGTAGATGAATCAGCAAAACAAGCTGTTGAAAATGCTGCCAAACTAACTAATGCACTTACTTTTAATAAATTTTTCATGGTTTATACCTCTTATTAATTAATGTAAAAATAAAACTTTAATTTAAACAAACTAAAAAATTATTTAAGTTTAAGCTTACGTTTACGTTTACGTTTACGTTTAAATTTACATTTACGTTTAAATTTAAATAATTCTCATCAAGGGATATATTTTAAGAAAGGCCTAACCATTCAGGAATAGCATCACACATTTATAAAAAAAATAGGATGCTAACAAAAAACTAGTGTTTTTTACTATGGTTGACACAGCCAAGGGTGTCACAGAAAAACTAGCAGGCATTTGGCGAAATGGTGTTTGTGCTTATGCTATTTTTATGGCTTGGGAGCGATGATAAAATAAAAAAAAATCGAAGTGGAATAAAATGAAGCCTTTAAACTCGCTTGCCTTTCCAATACGTGTTCTTTTTATGTTACTTGCTGTTAATTTGGCTAGCTGTAATGTTGAGAAGGACAGCGTTTTAGCTATTGTGCCTGAGGAACCTCCAGCAATAACGTTACCCACAAAAGAAACGGGTAGTGGTATATATCTTGAAGATATTTCACGTAATGTACCCGAGGGGAGTTTTACTCGCATTGAAGTGTTATCACGAGTGCAAGTGGTAAACAATGAACAGGTATATTTAAAATCAGTTACGCCTATTGGCGATAATGTTGACGCGCAATGTCGCGATGTTTTAATTTCAGAGGGAGGTTTCTCTGTCAGTGCCAACTTGCCGGGTACCTGTGCTTATCAATATGAGGTGGCTAGAAAAAGTAGTGCGGGAACAGCTAAAATGAGTGGGGTTACATCAGCTACTGCTACCGCTTATGTGGCTATACAGCCCCAAAGTGTATCACTGCCTTCAACACCTACTTTATTGACGCCTTTGGCGGTTACGTTGCAAGAAGGACATTCACTAGAAATCATTGATGTTAAAACAATGCTAAGTACTTCTTTTCCAACAGGTGCCACTATTGGCAGTACCACCACAGTATTAGGTAGTGGCAGTGCTATAGTTGAAACAAGCACCCATGAAATTTCTTTTTCCGGTGGTTTAAAAGGCATTACGCGTATTTTGTACTCACTTACGGGAACAGGCGCAACTGATACTGGGGTAATTTATTTAGGCACAATCGATATTGCCGTATCAACAGATATTAATCATGCCCCAATATTTACGCATTTTGAGTTTGAAAAAGCAGTAGACGGATTTTTTGGTATTAAAGAAGGTGAAGAAGTCACCATTGATATCGCTCCGTATGTGTCAGATGTAGATGTAGGGGATACATTGCAAATTGTTCAACTTGGCGTATTCAATGCTATTGCGACTCCTTTTTCTACTACAAGTACTACTAATACAAAATTCACCTTTAAAGCTTATGTTTCAGGTACCTATCATGTAGCGGTAATAGTGTCAGACCATAACGGTGGTTATGTTGTTGGCTTAGTAAAAGTGGTTGTGAAAGGGAGATTTCCTTATATTATAGTAGGAGAAGATGTTTTCTCCCCTACCTATTCAATAGAAGAAGCATCGTACTTGAATTTAGATTATGTAAATATTATACGGGGAGATGGCAGCAAAAGCCCAAACGATGAATTGTTACCTCTTTTTTCGTATAACATAGCTAAAGCTATTTGTGAGGCTAAAGGTGGATACCTCCCAAATCTATGGCAATGGGGGGACTTTAAGGCTCAAGAGGAGCAAATACTTTGGATAAATAACGATGAATCAAAACAAAAATGGCCGGTGATAAAATCTTATTTTAGCTCTGACATTAATTCAAGCGGCGTTATAATGATAACGTTTAGTAATACTGGCGGGCCGGCTACTTATTCAAGAGTAAATAGCGATACAGCAGAAGGACTTGTAGCGTGCATTGATTTAACCCCTGTTAATTTATCAATATTTAACGACGTTGTTGTTGTTAATTCAACTGAACCATTATCAATTCAATTTACAACCATGAGTGGCTTTACTGATACTTATAAAAGACCTTTGCTTTGGTCTTTAGATAACACAC
Source organism: Colwellia psychrerythraea (assembly GCA_002163005.1). Taxonomy (GTDB): domain Bacteria; phylum Pseudomonadota; class Gammaproteobacteria; order Enterobacterales; family Alteromonadaceae; genus Colwellia; species Colwellia psychrerythraea_C. The sequence goes on from MAAF01000083.1 coordinate 143,029, forward strand.
AAAAAATGCAATTGGTGACAGTAGCAGAAAAGCCTTATATTACTGGGGTTGTGGAGGGTGAAGATTATATATATGCCGAAAGTCCAGACGGTAAATTTGATCTTTCTAAGAGTCTATATATTGTTGAAGACATGCTTAATTCCCCTGGTAGCCCTGATCCCACTTTTGACGTTACCAACCCTGATGTTAATGGCAGCTGTAGAAATGGTGCACGGAGTGATATGGATTGGACATGGGTATTGAGCGAAAATCCAGCGGGTGCTGCACTTGATACTTATCCTCGCTTTAACTGTGATACGCCAACATTAACAAGTCATACCTATATTAGGAATTATTTAGCCGGTGCAAATACGACCTTTCTTTACGCACCCGCACAAACCAAGAATTACTCAAACACGGGTTATGATATTATTAAAGATGTGACCTATAGAATAACTTTTTGGGCAAGGGTTGCGATGTATCCCACCCTTGAGGGAAACCCATTCTTATTAACAACAACAAATAGGTTTGGTTTGATTCCTACTTTCTTCGTCAGAATATCAGGGACAGATGAATCGGGGACGTACTTAGACGTCGTTGACTTTAATTCCTCCGAGCATTTAAGAGTTCCTGCAAATCGGCATATTCCTACTATATTGCGTCTAGGGGATGTAAAAACTTCGAATTGCCACTCAATGAGTGCAGTGTTTTCGTTAGTAGATCTATGTGAAATATCTATAATTAACGGCGCTTCTTTTCCAAACAAAGATTCAGAATGGTCACAATTTCAAGCGACGTTTAAATTGAATGAAAACATTAATAACTTTCGTATCGAAATGTCTTCTTTTGGCGCGTTTCGACAAGGGACTTCTCAGCAGTATTCTGGCTCACCGTCGCAATATGACGGAATTCTTGATTTTGACGACTTTGTTTTGTATGAAGTACCTGCTGGCTTGCTTTAAATCGCTCTACCGGCAAACGTAATTCAATCAGTATAAAGAAGTGTCCACTCTGGCTGGATCAGATCATTAAGTACACAGGGAGCTATTCAGCCTATTCAATTAAAAAATAGGCTGAATATTTTCAAAACATAATTACTAACGATGTAAAGCACAGCACTTATTCATTTTTATTAAAAAACTTAATTACCACTTTACGTTCCGTTTCTTGCTCATTCGGCTCAAGCATTATGTAAGTTAATTGAATAGGTACGTTAACACCACGCACTTTCAGTAACTTCGTAAGCTTCTTCACGCGTTTTGCAGCAAGTTCAATTAAGCCTTGGCGATCACCTGGCGGTTTGGAAAATGAAATCAATTCAACATGGTGTAATTTTGTTAAGTTTTGACCGTCTACAGCAGCATTTATTTGCTCTAAGTCACGAGTAGTAACTCTTTCAGAGAACATACCAAACTTAATTTCGGTTGAGTATGTTTCTATTTTTTCATTGTCTTTTGACCATTGGAAGCTAATATCAACACGTTGACCCTTGGGATCTGCTGGTTGCTCAATATCACCATGAAAATCTACGTTCATGCGTGATAACTTAATGTCAGCTAAGTAAATCGCTTTGAAGCGCCAATTAAAATCCCAAGAGTTACAAAGCCACTTTATCTTTCAACGTACACATGAATTATAGGACAGTGAGCATAAAACCCTTCTCCGTTATTGGACAGAGGCCTTAAATGATGCAGGTGCCAAGTGCAGTTACCCTTATCAAATGCGTCATACCTTTGCATCAGATTTGATTTACTCAGGTGTCGATCTGTAGTGGTTCAGTGAATATGGCCACTAATTTAGAGTTAAATGAGCAATATTGAGGCGGACCATACATTGTGCCCCTTTCTGCCTTAGGAAATTATTTTTAGACTTTATACTCTATGGCGCAATCGCCCCCTGAGCGCCATAGAAGCCTCTAATCAGATGGCCAAACTAACAATGTCACTACCGTGTAAAATACTATCAGCTGCCCTATAAAAATGGCTCGATCAGCTCCATTAGATATCCATAGTCTGGTAAATAATCGCCGCCATTTCCTAAAATGATCATATAGATATTAGTTTCTCTATTGAGTACGAAAATAGTCCTAAAACCATCATTCTTGCCACCGTGAGAAAAAGCAGGACCGCCGGTATTGAGCATAAAACCGTATCCGTAAGAAAATGATTCAGGTATACCCTCTGAATAATTCTGCAGCATCAAGTTGAGTGTGTCAGCCCTAACTATATTGTCGGTAATAAGCGCATTTAAAAAATTATCCATGTCCATCATTGAGCTAAATTGGCTAGAAGATCCCGTGGCGCGAAAACGTTGTCCATAGATAAGGTCAGTAACGCCAAGATTGTATGCCCTGTTGAACGCTACAATCGGAAACTCATCGGCAATAAAGCTGTCAGTCATATCCAGCGGTTCAAAGAATTCTCGCTGCATATAATCAGAAAAAGGTACTCCCTCTATTAAAGATACTACCTCTGCTAATAACACATAACCCGTATTGCTATAGTCGACACGAGTACCCGGTTCAAACTCTAAATCAGTGTTACTGGCAAAGTAGCTAACAATACCACTATTCATAACGCCATCCGGCCAAAGCTTAGAAGCGTTAAGGTCATTATAGAAATCAGGAATACCCGATTGATGGGTCAGCAAATGATGCAGTGTGATTTGGTCCCACTCACTGTCTAATAGGGGCAAGTAGTCTGTAATAGGTTCTTCAAGCGTAAGTTTGCCTTGTTCATAAAGTTTCATTATCGCAAGTGCGGTAAAGCTCTTACTAATCGAGCCCAATCTAATTGATGTGCTATCCCCGATTGCTTCTGAGGTATTTACATTCGCCATGCCGATAGAGCGCTGATATAACACTTCACCGTCTCTTACTAGCTTAATAATAAGTCCTGGTTCGTCTTCTTGAATATTTGCTTCAAGTACAGTATCTAAGGTTTTTTGTAAGGTGTCCTGTGGGCCAGTTTTGATGGTGGTTTTATCGTCAGATTGGCAACCAACGATTGTTATAACGATAAAAAGAAGCAAAGCCTTAGTTAAACGAAACATCTTTGGTAAACGTAGTACGGTCATATCAAGCCCTTTTAATAATATAAGATAAAATTTTTAATTCGATTAGCCCGTTTTTTTGGGTTTGTGAATTATTAAGCACTTTGATAGGCTGTTCAATATAAGGTAGCAACGGAAAGTATATACGGTATATATGAATTCACCTAAACCTCATAAGTTACTGTTACTTTGGAGATTACTTTGCTCCATCGCGCTTATGATGATATTGTTTTTATCTTAAGTGGTAGACCAAATTAAGGAGAAAACGTAAACAAATGGGATCTTTGCACCGATTTTGGCGTTGTTTGCTACCTCATAGTTTCCCCATACTGGTATTCGTCACGATAAGCCTAATGATACTAAGTATTGGGCAAGTCACAGAATCAAGTTCATCCATCTCTAAGCAGAAATTACCTGCTGGATATGCTCTTACCATTAAGAAGTTCAATAAGTCCATGGACATTGCTTGGTTAGCAAAGTCAGAGCAATTTGATGAATTAGCAGGCAGCTACTTTAATCTTGGTTCCAAGCCTTTCGGCTGGATAAAGGTAGCACTAACTGACAGCACTTTGTCCGCTTCGGATAAAGTGCTGATTAATATCAAAAGAAACAATATATTTACCCCTGTTCATTTGCACTTTTTTGACGGTAATAACTGGCATAAACTCCCCTTTAGAGGATCTGACGACAGTCAAAAAGATCTTGTTATCGTGCTACCGTCAAATGTCGAAAGTTCTAATGTATACGTGCAATTGTCTGGTCATTATCTACGCGGTAATGTGCGGGTAATGAAAGAGAGTGACTATATAAAGCAAACAAAGAAAGATTCAATCATTGATGGACTCTATTTCGGTTTTCTTGGCTTGTTTATATTCTTTAACCTCGTTATTTTTGTGGTATTCAATCGAAAATCGCATTTGTCATACGCTCTGCTGTTGGTTGTTACTTTTATTTGGTTAGCTACAGGGCAAGGTTGGTCGACTTTTTTTGTCCCACAATTGAGCCATGTTCCTGTATTCACGGCTAACTCTTTTGGCATTCTATTTTCATTTGCAATGGCTTTGTTTACCAGACATTTTTTACAGTTGAAAGTGATTAGTCCAACGATCAATAAAACTCTGCTTTACAATCAAAGAATTGCCTTAACGATGTGGTTCTTATATCTGTTAACCTATCAATCTCTGCCCCATCTTGTTCATCAACTTGGCTATGGCCTGAGTCATTTAAATACTTTAATTATTTTAGTCAGCAGTATTTTTGCTGCATTAGTAGGAATTCAAAGAGGACGACAAAACGCTAAATATTATCTGTTGGTGATGGTTATTCTGATCACTGTCGCAATATCGATGTCATTGTCAGCGGCAGGTATAATGCGCATTCCATTTAGTTGGCGCACCTTGCAATTAGCTTCGGCCCTGGAAATTAGCATCTTATCGATAGGTTTTATTGTTGAGTATTACCAGAAGCATAGAGAGATGGAGAAAATTGAGGGGCAATTGAAATTTGTCGAAGCTGAATTTGCAGAGTTTAAAATTGACAGCCAATCTTTTAAAGATAACCTTAGCAGTAATCTAGTTGATCATAATTTAATTCCTGAACTCGCTAAAATACTGACTATCATACCTCAGCTATATTTCATTAAAGCCGATGGGAATTACTCTATCGCATACTATGTTAATGACGGAGTGCTTGACGAAGTATTTGTCGATTGTAATCTTCAATCATTGCTTGGAAGCATTGGAGAGTTAGCTTTACTTCGATGCCATAAATCTTACTTGATTAATACAAAGCAGAAATATCAATTGTTAAGGCGAACAACAGCTGATTATGACCTTGTCATTGAGCAGAGCAGAATACCCGTCGGTAGAAAATACTTATCATCCGTAAGAAAACATTTTTAGCTTGCGTGCTCTTTTGACTATCATAATTCATGAAGTTTTTAGACCGCTCTGTGGTAACTGCTGCCTTAACGAGATTACCAAATAAATAGTTTTCTAAGCACTCAAAGTGACCATCAATTCTAAAGCGCTATGTGCCCCTGAGCCATAGAAGTAAGAAATAAAACTAAGAGGACGAGCCACAAACCAGACTTATGGCACTAGAACTGAATAGGATGTGATTTTGTCGGGGTTAATCTTTATATTTGGATGGTATCGCTGCTGTACCATCATATTTGTTGCCTGGGAATAACTTATAGTGGTGATAACAGCCTTTGGGACTTCTTCTTGATGCATCTTTAGCAAGTATAAAACCATGTAAATAGAAAGAATCAACAGCTTCCTGTGGCGTTGACACAACCGTGATACTTAATGGCTTAGTGAGTTCGTTTTGGTCATCAAACACATCACCCCAGTCTTTTTTCATCACAAATAATTCTTTCTCTTTGTTCGACTTATAGGTGCCATCTTCTGTATCGTCATGAGTAAGGGGTAAAGAGATAGACCAATTTTTTTCCCTTAATACATCCATAGCAGCGTCAAATCGCTGTTTAGGACTCTTTTGAAAATCCTCAGCGTTGATTTTAAGGGTTTGGTACTCATTGTATATTTGGTAAAAGGAAGAAGTTAAGTCAGAATTTCTGCCTTTTTTGGAGTACAACATCAAAAAATTATCGATACTTTCAGAAATACTCTTAGGGTAATGACGTTGCTTCTTCGCCCTTTTTAGCCACTTACCCAAAAATAATGTTTCACTACCTGGAGAACGACTTACACAACCGACTTGCTGCTCTGATTTTAATGCGATTAAACCGCCCAAAATCATATTTATAAGGTCTGCTTGATATATATTGTCTTCTTTGCTCATTAATAAACCATTGTTATGAATTTACGTATCTTCGGGAAATGAAGTTGTCCCTGAGGGGGCGGTATTTTCTCTTTATCTGAACAAAATTTCAACTATTCTTCTATGAAACTTGGAAATGGATAGTTCGTTAATGCAAGCAACTAGTAATACATTGAAGGTACAGATAAACACTACCGTCAGTAGCGGTCACATAGGAACTAAATTAATTAATAGGAAACGTGCTACGTCTATTTATCTTAATTTCTTTAAAAGGTAAAAAAATGCATCTATAAAATAGATGCATAAAAACATGAAACACTAAGGGAATAACATTACTGTTAAGTAAGAGTGTGCTTTGCAAACTAAGTTCAAATTACTTGCAAAAAATTAAATGTTTAGCAAGCCAACAGTGAAATACAACACCTTTGGTTAGAATGGTCAGACTAACTAGCCACTGAAAAGCCGTTAAGGTATTTGTTAAACTAAAGTAAAACTCAAAGTGCATGCACTGGACTGATCTAAGGGCAGTAGCTGCCACACTGCGGTCATTAGCAATGCTAATCAGGGGAGCGATTTTGGGTCGTTTTATATGCCAAAAGTGGAAGTGGAAGTGGAAGTGGAAGTGGAAAAATTAATTTTTACCTTCAGTTTTTGAAGCATAGAAGACGGTAAAAATAAATAATAAAATGGGATGATAATTGACTCGTTAAAACCTAACAATGGTCATTACCTGAATTGAAAAAGCTATTAATTCGTAAGCGCTAAATTAACCCCACGTACCAATATTAATCGAACCTCTGCATAATTATCTCAACAAAAAACTAAGCACTGGCAAAGAATTTTTGAAAAACAACGAAGTAGTGGCTTATGCATCATTGGATTTTTCCGAAATAATAAAATCAACTTATCCCCTTTCTATTCTTGGCGAAAACGGATTTCTACTAAAACTTTAACCGTTAATTCGCAACAGATGATCCCCTTTGTTATTCAAGAGCATCCGTTGACTCAATCGACAGTAATATAAATCAACACGCCAAATGGCTACCAAGTTGATTTCGACTCAACGCTAAATCAGCAAGCATTAGTGCTATTGTTGAAGGTACTTTGATGCTCAATCCTCAACAGGTTTAATCACAGATGCAGAACGATCCTAAAATCAGTGTTCAATAGTTTGCAGAAAGTTTTAGGAGGGTTGAACGTAAGGATAATATGTAAAATTTGGTCTAATATGTATATAATTTCACAGGGAGAAACTCATGAGTTTATACAAAAACAGATCTGTATTCAGGTTATTTCCACTCGTCATTATGTTCTGCCTTATCAGTACGTCTCTTTTGGCCGAACAAATTCCGGATCCTGATGTATCCCAAAAAACCGCAATAGATAAAATGCATCACAAACTGCATATTGATCAGGCCCCCTTTAAAGCACAAAAAGTACAGGCACTTAAAGAACTCAATGAAATGACCATCCTTGATGATGTTAAACTTGAAAAAGTTAATGACAAGATTGATGAACTTATGACGGCAAAAACACAGATCATGCGCCTGAGATATGAACACCTGATCGAAATGCGTGCAATTCTTTCCGATGCGCAAAAAGTACCATACGACAAGAACGTATTAAAGCGATCGGCTGTTAAGTAATAAATAATCAGCCCTAGAATGAAAACTATCTTCGAGAGGAGAAAGCCTTTTAGTTTTATGGCGTTGCTGGTGAGCAAACACTCTAAGGCGCAATGTGCCCCAAACCGCCATAGAAGTATGAAACTGATACTGGCTGTATGGTCGAATAATCAGTTTTTATATTCTCAGAAGATTTATGCATATAAAGTAAATGTTTTAATGAACCATTCCCTTACATAAAACAAACACTCTATATTTCGGCTAACTGGCGCTCCATTTTTTCAATACATGCTATCGTTCCATTGGTTATCATTTCAGCAACTTCCTTTCTAAATATGGGGTTTGCTGAATCACTTGCTCTTGTTAAAGCGTCAGGTACAGTTTCACATAACTCTTCTAATATTGCCTTCATTTCAGATTCAGGAAAACCAAGGTGATTTGCATGACTAAGCCAATGTCTTGCTTGTATTTTATGCCAATAATAATGCGTGTTTTTACTATGAACTTTCATCGCCATTTTAATTCTTCTTGGGTGCATATTACCTACGCCAAAATATGGATAAGCACTGATCACGTCATAGAAAGGGGTTAGGCAAAAACCTTTTTCTTTTAAAAATATACTGAAATTTTTTGCATGTCCATCGTTGCCAGCTAACAGCCAAAAAACAACCTGTGATTTCATAAATAGCCCTCGGTCATGAATAGGCTCTAAGCTTAATGAAAGCAATTCCATAATCTCTTTAGCATTAGGGCCGCCATGCTCTTCATATTTATTATCACTTAAACGGCCAAGTGCCTGACAAAAATCTTCTTGAGGTAATCGAATGATTGCATCATCAGTTACTTTTCTATCAAAGCGTTCAACTATTAATACTCGTTCATCCTCAAACTGTTCAATTTCTGCATGAGCGACAGGCATTCCTAATTCTTTTAAAAAGCGCAAGCAAAACCATTCATTATCAACACTACTACTAAAATCAACATTCATGGTTTCATGATGATTAATAGGCGGCTTTAAAATATGGGTCGTCGGCGTTTTTCCTAACGGCTTATGCCATTGATTGTTCCACCAAGTTAAGGCTGTTTTTTCCTGTGCACCGGCGAGACTAATTCGAAAGTCCTCATCATCTTGCATACCTAGGGTATTTGATGTGCGAGTGTTTCTAATTTGTGTAGCAATATTATGCTCATTACAAGGTTGAATTTCTAAAGGGGATAATTTGCCAAGCGGTGGCTCTTGGCTTAATGCGATTGCCCCAACACAGTCTCGACCAATAGATTCAAGTAAATCAAATGTCGATATACTTTTTGCGCCTAAACGAGAAACAATATTTCGTCTGATATTAATGTTATCTGGTAAAAGGTTATCAAAATAAGCCTCAACAGCTTGATTGTCTAACGATGTGCCCATTGGTAGGCTTTGTGATAGGGCTCGGCTTCCTTTGCGATCAATCCAGCTAGGTGCGTACTCAAATGATAGTACGTTACGTTTATGATGTAGCTCCCCGACAAGAATGCCATTCATTGAACAATACAGTACTTGTGTGTGTGATTTTCGGCCCATAACTAAAAACCTAATCCTGAATCGTCAGTATCACTTTTACTTCGTGATTCAACGATCAAGTCAGCTCCAATTAATGCCAAGACCTTCATAATAATAATTAAATCAAACTTAGATGGGTCATTTTCGAGTTTAGAGATCTCTGGTTGGTGTATGCCAATATGTGTGGCAAGCTGGCTCTGATTCCAACCTTTGTCTTTTCTACCTTTAGCGATAAGTTTGCCTAAGTCTTTTGGCGTGTTGATATACATAGGTTACTCTATAGAATATTGACTATAAAACCAGTTTATAGACTATTTCATATAAATCAAGTTTATAGTAAATACACTATAAACTTGATTTGTTTTTGCTGTAGTACTTAAGCTAGACGCCCATTATCATCTCCCTGATTGAGCGATCGAGTAATATTGACCACGGTCTCATGTGTATTCATGTTCTAACGTGGTTTTTGGCTTAGAAAATAGAAAGGACAAAATTTGAAGTAAAACGACTAAGACATATGTGCCCCATTGCTAGGTAGAAGACCAAATCGAAAACGCCCCACTCCGAGCTAATCAGATAGCTCTGACTATAGCTTTTATTATTTTTACATTTTATTTATTAGGCTCTCATGTGCCACAATGACACAAAACTTGCCTATTCAAAATTAATGAGCCATAATGTGCGTGTGTCATTTTGGCACATAAAAAGTAAAGGGGAAAATTATGGCTGCCACATTACCCAGAATCACCGCTAGAGTTGATATTGATACTCAATACTTACTTAGTAAGGCCACTGCATTAGCAGGGATGTCCAGTATAAACTCATTTGTTTTGAGTGCGGCGGTAGAAAAAGCCAAACAAGTTATTGAGCGAGAGCAACTTCTTAAACTTAGTCAACACGATTCTATTATGCTAATGGAAGCTTTAGACAAGCCGGTAACAACTAACGCTAAATTAAAAATTGCGGCTTCTCGCTATCAAAGTAAAACACAATAATGAAAACAGTTTTGTTAGATAAAACTAAGCATGATAGAAATAATTTTAACTGTGAAATTATAGCCTTAAATCACTATTTTAAAGCAATGGCAAGCCAGCAAGCAAAAAGGGATAACACTAGAACATTTGTTCTCGAAGATAAAGCCAACAATTCACAAGTTATTGGATTCTACACCCTCACCATGACACCTATTGAATTACAGGACTTACCAGCAAAACTGCAAAAAAGACATCAGTCCTCCACTTCTGGTGGGTTAATTGCACGTTTGGGTGTTGATAAAATGTACAAAGGTCAAGGTTTTGGTGAATGGTTATTAATTGACGCTCTTGCCAAATTACTTAGCGCCAGTGATAGTGTCGCTTTTCCGGTAATTATTGTCGAGGCAAAAGATGGCTCAAAGCATTTTTATGAAAAATATGGTTTTACCGCCTTTAAGGACGATGAAAGTAAACTATTTATCACCATTGCCGATGTTAGGGCAAGTTTAAGTGAACTTTAGCTATAACAATATGAGTGGGAGTAAGTTACGGAATTAAAGCTATAACGCCCCCTATAAAGCCCTAATCATCACAAGCATAGCACTGAATGGATGCGCAAACAGATTTGAACTAGCCTTTAGAGTGCCTACGCTTAGATATAGGATAAGAAAATTGTCACAGTTTCTCCTAGAGTAAGACAGCTAGCAGAAACTAAAGTAATACCTTAAAGAATAGTTTCGCTGCTTATACGGATTAGTCAAACTTCACTCTACCCATCGAAGTAGTTCAGAGCATTCATTATTTCTTCATCTAGCGATTTTCTCTGAAAAGAATTCAATTGTATCTATTATGCACCGACCTAAACTAATAAAGCCTGCAAGTGTTGAGTCTCTCGATAAGCCTAAAATTCACGTCAACCAGATAATAAAACCACAATTTTAGACTTATGTTGGTTCGTATTAGTGATTTAGTGAAAAAATAGGCTTTAGCAATAAACTATTTTCAATTTATTTTCCCCTTCATGACAAAGTTCAAAGCGACTGCGCCGCAGACGAATACGACTCAACAAACCCACCAGCACCATACTACTCATGGGCTACAGGCGATATACCCCCTTGTATCCCCTAAGGCACTCAGGTACTTTTGTGACGTGAACATGACAAACTTTGTATGAAATCACACTGATGGTTCGGCACATCAATGGTAAACCTATGCACTTAACAAGTTTACCGAGCAAGTATGGGTAAAAGCAGATACATCATGCATTAGGAAAACTAATACCACGGTTTTTAGGGGCCTTTACAAGCCAATATTAATTGTTACTTTTGAAAGGACAAAGCACATGTACCCAATGAATTTAGTAAAACAATGTCGCTACATCGATATCTCTGGCGACACAAAGGCGGCAATCGATAATCGTATTGCCAAAAGAAAATGGCGTCGTGGTCAGCATTTTGTCGTCGCTGATAAACGTCGCTGGATCAACTTAATTGAGGTGGAACAATGGCTAATCCAACATCCATAAAAACTGTATACCCGGTAATTTTTATCCGCCAACATACGCATAAGAAAACCGTGAATATGTATGTAAGCTACAAAGGCATAGTCATCCGCGAGGCCTTGAAAGGCCTGGATGCGACAAAGCGAGCAGATCTGCTCTATGCACATAATTTACTGGCCGAGATCAAACGTAGAATTGAGATCGGCACGTTTAATTATGTCGATTACTTTCCAAAAGGTAGCAAACGTAAGACCTTTGGTTACAGCGGCAGCCTGATGACGCTAGGTGAACCCTTACAGAACTTAATCGATGAATCAAAGCGTCTTAATCAATCAAATTCATCGATTAGAAGTTACAAGACACGGGCGAATAGGCTATCGACATTGCATGCTATTAAACTCGTCGATTTAACCGCAACAATGATCCAGCAAACCTTTCAAGACTACATCGTGGAAGGGCTCTCAAGCAAATATATGAGCAATATTTTATCTGTACTGCGCCTTAGTCTTGATAAAGCCTTGTTAGATCAGGTAATTAGGCATAATCCGCTCTCACAGTTAAAATTACAAACACTGATCAAAGGCCAAGCTAAACGCAAACAAAGTAAAGCCCCTAAAGCGCCGATTTCGCCCTTAAATCAACAGGAGATCAAAGCGGTACTTGACGCATGTAAGTATCCACAATTACGTAATATGCTCACCGTTGGTTTTTTCACGGAGTGCGCTTAGAAGAATTAATCGTATTGAAATGGACTGATATCAACTTCGATGAGGGCACATTGCACATTCAGCGTGCTTTCTGTTGTGGGCAACATAAGGAGCCTAAGACGGAGGCGGGTAATCGCCTAATTGATTTAACCTCACAAGCCATTACCGCGTTTAAACACCAGTTAAAGATCCAAGAATTAACCAGCCACTATATCTTTCATAACCCGCATACCCATGAACTATGGGATAGTGAACATACGACCCTCCGCCGATACAGGATAGAGGCCGTAACTGATGCCGGTGTCAAATACCGCTATCCTTATCAGATGCGACATACCTTTGCATCCCATATGATTTACTCCGGTGTCGATCATCTTTACCTCGCTCAGCAACTGGGTCACAGTGATCTATACAGCTTGTATAAAATATACGGCAAGATCATTGAAGATCATAAACGCAAGCAGAATCGACGGAAGCACCATGCGCTCAACAGTATGAGTATCTAAGCGGCTTTGCTAGTTGGTTTAATAGAAAGAGTTATTTGGCGTCAGCATTACGCTACGCGCTTCTTAGTGCAGTGATAGGCCGTTAAACGTCAGTGTTAAGTACAAGACTTAAACTTAGCGAAAATAACGGCGGTACGTTTTCATCTATAGTTGAAAAGTAAATCAAGGAATGCTTTAAGAAGGGGGATATCTGCTGATTCAAGAAAAATTGTCCAGATATAATCGTTTTGCGTGCAACCTACGTGAAAGTGGCAAATATATTAACGATATATATCAGATAGTTACATTTTAAAAAACGAGCCGTAAATACTCGGAACCCATTTATTTAAAAGGAGAAATATGGCGGTGAGCGAGAGATTCGAACTCTCGAAAGGGATAAACCTTTACACGCTTTCCAGGCGTGCGCCTTCAGCCACTCGGCCAGCTCACCAAATTTTGTATGATATTTAAAATGTTATCTTCATCATTGCTTCCAATTAAGTGCTCAGTTGATGAACACGATATACGTGTAAAATCATCTTAGTAGCCATTTGGCTAGATACCTTATCGTCAACAGGCGCTATGGTAGAAAAAAAGCCTTGCTGGTGCAAGGCTATTTTACTTTAATCGTTGAAAAAGAGGTTAAGTGCTGTTTATTTATTCATAAATATCAAAAATGAATAAATCACACTACAACACTACGCATTACCTTTCACTTTTAATTTATTTTCCGCTGCAAAATTAAGCATTCTATTCAAAGGGACTAATGCTTTTGCAGCTAAGCTTTCATCAACGTTGATTTCTTTACCAACGGGGCTCACTAACGCATCATGAATCGACTTAAGACCATTCATTGCCATCCAAGGGCAACTTGCACAACTTCTACAAGTTGCGCCGTTACCACCTGTAGGAGCGGCTACGAATGTCTTTTCCGGGTTAGCTTGTTCCATCTTATAAAAAATACCTTTATCCGTCGCAACGATAAAGTGTGTATTAGGCATTTCTTGGCTTGCTTTAATTAATTGACTGGTTGAGCCTACAGCATCCGCCATGTCAACAACGTTAGCAGGTGATTCCGGGTGAACAAGTACAGCCGCATCAGGGTATTGTAATTTGAGGTCACGAAGCGCATTCGCTTTGAACTCATCATGAACGATACACGCACCCTGCCACATAAGCATTTTGGCACCTGTTTCTTTTTCTATATATGAACCCAAATGACGATCAGGTCCCCATAAAATTGGCTTACCTTCACTCTCAAGCATATCAACTATCTCTAGCGCAATACTCGACGTTACGACCCAATCAGCTCTAGCTTTAACTGCTGCTGAAGTATTTGCATAAACAACTACCGTATGGTCGGGATGTTCATCACAAAAAGCAGAGAACTCCTCAATAGGGCAGCCTAAGTCTAACGAACACGTTGCTTCAAGCTCAGGCATCAAAACACTTTTTTCTGGTGTTAAGATTTTGGCCGTTTCACCCATAAATTTAACGCCAGCAACAATTAAGGTCTCTGCAGAGTGCTGCTTACCAAAACGAGCCATCTCTAGCGAGTCAGCGACACAACCACCCGTTTCTTCAGCAAGTGCCTGAATTTCAGGGTCAGTATAGTAATGCGCAACCAATACCGCATTCTTTTCAATTAAGAGCTGTTTAATTTTCTCTATGTATTGTGCCTTTTCTTCACTAGCTAAAGGCTTTGGTTTGGCTGGAAATTGAAAATCAAAATCTACCGCAGTATTACTTATACTCATGGATTCTCTCTAATTCAGGACACGTAAAAACGCGGCAATTATAAGGGAAATTGGTCCAAATGTGTAGTAGAGAATAGTCTGCTTAAATGGTTAAAAGCCTTGGCTTAGTTTATGCGGATATAAAGAAAAGTAGAATACTTGTTAAATTAGCAGCGATCAGCCCTGAAGGGTTTTAACTTTCGAATGAATTTAGTTTAAACGGTTAAAAGCTTTGGCTTGATTCATATCAGGATAATTAAGGTGGATGATACAATTGGTCTTTAAATTAGGAGTAGTCGGCCGTGAAGGATTTGAACCTTCGAATAAATTTAGTTTAAACGGTTAAAAGCTTTGGCTTGATTCATATCAGGATAATTAAGGTGGATGATACAATTGGTCTTTAAATTAGGAGTGGTCGGCCGTGAAGTACTTTAACCTTCGAATAAATTTAGCTTAAACGGTTAAAAGCCTTGGCTTGATTCAGATCAGGATGATTAGGGTGGATAATATATGTTGGTCTTTATATTGTATTTTTAAATTAGGAGTGGTCGGCCGTGAAGTACT
>MAAF01000085.1 GCA_002163005.1 Colwellia psychrerythraea
TAGGCAAGGCATTGATTGTAGGTAATGGTTATTCCCTTACCAAAATCAATAACGCAGTATATAAGCCTTTAAAACTCGCCCTTTGGGAACGCATGGAACATCATGATAACTTCACAAAATATGCTTGATGTAGAATAACTATAACTACGCATATTTTGATTGTTCTAATGTCGCCCATGTCGTTCTAAGTGGTCACTTCTTTATACGGAATGGTATAAGCTAAGATTGCTACTGTATCTGAGTATAGTCAGCAATCACTATTTAAGAGCTATAAAATATCTAAGTCGTCCCACAGCTCATCAACTTGATCTTTTATTTCTTGTGTCATTTCAATGGGTTCACCCCATTCACGATTTGTTTCACCTGGCCATTTATTAGTAGCATCCAGACCCATTTTAGAGCCTAAACCAGAGACAGGTGATGCAAAATCAAGGTAATCAATTGGCGTGTTTTCGATCAAGACAGTATCACGGCTCGGATCCATCCGGGTAGTCATTGCCCAAATAACATCTTCCCAATCTCTGGCGTTAACATCATCATCACATACGATCACAAACTTGGTGTACATAAATTGTCGTAAGAATGACCATACGCCCATCATTACTCGCTTAGCATGACCCGCATATTGCTTTTTAATAGTCACAACAGCAAGACGATAAGAGCAACCTTCTGGTGGTAAGTAGAAATCCTGAATTTCAGGGAATTGCTTTTGTAAAATAGGTACAAAGACTTCATTAAGCGCAACACCTAGGATAGCAGGTTCATCAGGTGGTCTACCCGTGTAAGTACTGTGATAAATAGCATCTTTACGCATAGTGATATGCGTTACTGTCATTACAGGAAAGTTGTCTACTTCATTGTAATAGCCAGTATGATCACCATAAGGTCCTTCTGGCGCCGTTTCTTCAGGGTCTAAATACCCTTCCAAAATGATTTCAGCTGTCGCCGGAACTTCTAAGTCATTACTGATTGATTTAGCCACTTCGGTTTTCGCACCACGTAATAAACCCGCAAAGGCATACTCAGATAACGTATCGGGTACAGGAGTAACGGCACCTAAAATAGTGGCGGGGTCTGCACCTAAAGCAACGGATACAGGGTATTTCTCACCTGGATGCTCTTTTTTAAATTCTTGAAAATCAAGGGCACCGCCACGATGCGATAACCAACGCATAATGACTTTATTTTTACTAAGTACTTGTTGGCGATAAATACCTAGATTTTGACGCTCTTTATGTGGCCCTCTAGTAACAGTAAGTCCCCATGTAATTAATGGTGCGACATCACCAGGCCAACAAGTTTGCACCGGAAGTTTAGTCAAATCAACATCATCACCAGATAACACTATTTGCTGGCATAGTGGTTTTTTAATAACTTTTACCGGCATATTTAATACTTGCTTATAAACAGGTATTTTACCGATAGCATCACGAAAACCCTTTGGAGGCTCAGGCTCTTTTAGCATAGCTAACAACTTGCCAACATCGCGTAAAGCGCCAACATTTTCTTGACCCATGGCCAGAGCAACTCTATCAGGGGTGCCAAAAAGATTGGTAAGCACTGGCATACTGTATGGCTCGCCACTCTCATTTACAGCATTTTCGAAAAGTAATGCTGGCCCTTTCGCTTTTAGTGTTCTATCACTAATTTCGGTCATTGCTAAGTGAGTAGATATAGGCTGAGTAATACGTTTAAGTTGACCTATTTTTTCCAGCTGACTGATAAAGTCTCTTAAATCACTATATTTCATATAAGTTACCGATTGGTATTATACCCGTTACCATTCAAAGTGCAGGATTTCAGTGGGAATTAAAATGACTTTAAGCAAGGCTGATAATTTAAGCATAGTCATTCTATGCTTTGATTAGTTAACGCAGAATAAAGTCATTTTAAACCCATCAAAGAAGCGCTTGAGCAACATCACTTCATCGTTCCTGTGGCTTATAATGGAACAACCATTATTTCATCACAGCGCCTTGAATTGAAATTGCTCAAGTACTCTGAAACCTGCATCTTGATTGGTAACGGGTATTAAGTAAAAAACCAGTCATTAGACTGGTTTTCATTAATTAAGATGGATCATTTAATGCCGCGATTATTTACGCTTCATTGAATCAAAAAACTCATCATTAGTTTTGGTCATGGCAAGTTTGTCGATTAAGAATTCAATTGCACCTATTTCATCCATTTCATGAACGATTTTACGCAAGATCCACATTTTTTGTAATTCATCTGGCTTAGTAATAAGCTCTTCACGACGCGTACCACTGCGGTTAATGTTAATAGCAGGGAAAACGCGTTTTTCAGAAATTTTACGTGACAGGTGTAATTCCATATTACCTGTACCTTTAAATTCTTCGTAGATAACTTCATCCATTTTAGAACCAGTTTCTACCAGTGCTGTTGCGATAATAGTTAAACTACCACCTTCTTCAATGTTACGTGCAGCACCAAAGAAACGTTTTGGACGATGCAAAGCATTTGCATCAACACCACCAGTCAATATTTTACCTGATGATGGTATTACCGTGTTATAAGCACGTGCTAAACGGGTAATTGAATCAAGTAAAATAACCACGTCTTTTTTGTGTTCAACTAAACGTTTTGCTTTTTCAATTACCATTTCAGCCACTTGTACATGACGACTTGCTGGTTCATCGAACGTTGAAGCAATAACTTCACCTTTAACAAGGCGTTGCATTTCTGTAACTTCTTCTGGACGCTCATCAATCAACAATACCATTAATTCTGCGTCAGGATTATTGTGTGCAATACTTTGGGCAATGTTTTGTAGTAATAAGGTTTTACCGGCTTTTGGTGGCGCGACGATTAAACCACGTTGCCCTTTACCAATTGGCGAGGCCAAATCTAAAATTCGTGCGGTAATATCTTCTGTTGAACCATTACCACGCGCCAACGAGAAACGATCTGTTGGATGAATAGGTGTTAAGTTTTCAAATAAAATCTTATTACGGGTGTTTTCAGGTCGGTCAAAGTTAACTTCAGTCACTTTTAATAAGGCAAAGTAACGTTCACCTTTTTTAGGAGAACGAATTTTCCCTTGGATGGTGTCACCCGTTCGCATACTAAAGCGGCGAATTTGGCTTGGTGATACGTAAATATCATCTGGGCCTGCTAAGTATGAAGAGTCTGCAGAACGTAAGAAGCCAAAACCATCTTGTAAAATCTCTAAAACACCGCCGCCGAAAATATCATTATCACCTTCAGCATGTGCTTTTAAAATAGCAAAAATTATGTCTTGTTTACGTGTTCTAGCTAAGTTTTCAAGCTTCATTGTCGCGGCAAGCTCAACCAATTCATTAATGGATTTTTCTTTTAATTCGGTAAGGTTCATAGGGGGTTTCTTAAACTATTTTAAGTGACAGTGCCTTTGGCGATTGCCGACACTAATATGTTTTCAATGTTTTTTATAATAAGAATAGAGATAAAGCGATGTTATTTTGTACTTCAGGAGCTAAATTTAGCACTAAAATTTGATTAGGTAAAGGCAGAATAAAAATGTAAGTGAATATTTTATCTGCTAAAACAAAAAAGCTTGATAACTTAGCTATCAGTTATCAGGCTTTTTAATTATAAACTTACAAGTTTTTATCTAAAAACTCTTTTAATTGAGTTTTTGATAGTGCGCCCACTTTAGTGTCAGCAATTTCACCATCTTTGAAAAGTAATAATGTTGGAATACCACGTACACCATATTTAGGTGGTGTCGCTGAGTTTTGGTCTATGTTTAATTTACCAATAGTCACTTTACCATCGTATTCTGTGGCAATATCATCAAGTACTGGGGCAATCATTTTACATGGACCACACCATTCAGCCCAAAAATCAACTAATACTAAACCCGATGCTTTTAATACATCTGCTTCAAAACTATCATCAGTTAGCTGAACAATTTTATCGCTCATCATATTCTCCGTTTGTTATGGCGAAAGCGCCTTTGTGGTAATTATACCGTGATTCACTGCTTTTCCAATACTGTTTTATGTAACATTGGTATTAATTAAGCAGTAACAATTAATTAATTATTTATTAAGCAACTATTTTGCTAACAAAACTGTTAAGCTAGCGCCATGAAAAAAACACACTTAACAGAAACTAAATTCGCTGACCTAAATCTTGCTCCGCAAGTAGTGACCGGATTAGAAGCCATGGGCTTCGATTATTGTACGTCTATTCAGGCAAAATCTTTACCCGTTCTTTTGCAAGGCACTGATATAGCTGGCCAAGCACAAACAGGTGAAGGAAAAACTATTGCCTTTTTAGCTGCCACTTTCCATCATTTGCTTCAAAAAGAAGCACCTACACATAATCAACCACGCGCCTTGATCATGGCTCCTACACGTGAATTAGCAATACAAATTCACCGTGATGCACTTGAGATGGCGAAAAGTACCGGATTACGCCTTGGTGTTGTATATGGGGGCGAAGGCTATGAAAGTCAACGTTTAGAACTTGAACAAGGTGTTGATATTCTTATTGGCACATGTGGTCGTTTGATTGATTACATGAAGCAAGGTATTTACAACCTAAAAAACATCGAAGTTATTGTACTTGATGAAGCTGATAGAATGTTTGATTTAGGTTTTATTAAAGATATTCGTTATATGTTTGATAAAATGCCTCCTGCAACAGAACGTTTAAGCATGCTGTTCTCTGCAACTTTATCATTCCGCGTTAAAGAGCTTGCTTTTGACCACATGAACGAACCGACCAGCGTAGAAGTAGCGCCTGGACAAAAAACAAACATCCGCATCTCTGAAGAACTATTTTATCCATCGAACGAAGATAAAATGACTTTGCTGCAAACGTTAATTGAAGAAGATTGGCCAGAAAAAGCTATTGTATTTGCAAATACTAAACATGTTTGTGAAAAAGTTTTTGACCATCTAAATGCTGATAAAATTCGTGTTGGTTTGTTAACCGGCGATGTACCACAGAAAAAGCGCCTAAAGATATTAGAAGAATTTACTGAGGGCACGGTAGATATTCTAGTGGCTACTGATGTTGCTGCACGTGGTTTACATATTCCTAGTGTAACGCATGTTTTTAACTATGATTTACCAGATGATTGTCAAGATTATGTTCACCGTATAGGTCGTACAGGTCGCGCTGGTGAAACAGGACATGCCATTAGTTTGGCATGTGAACAATATGTTTTTAATTTACCTGAAATTGAAACCTATATTGAGCATGAGTTACCAGTAACTAAGTATGATCATGATGCATTATTAACTGACTTACCAAGACCTAAACCTCGTCAACGCCGTCCTAGACCTGGTGGCAACAGACAAGGCGGTCGCGCAAACCCTAGACAAGGGAACCGTGGCGGTAATCCTAATCGCGGCACTCGCAGCTAATAAGCTACGCCCTTGGATATAAAGTACATTGAGTAACTTAATGAGCCAAAATCAAGCCTCTCCAAAGGCAATACCACAGTATGATGATAGTCATTACGCTGTGGTCGATTTGGGCTCTAATAGTTTCCACCTTCTTATTACCCAATTAGTTACAACACCAACGGGTAAATCTGTAAAAGTCGTTAATAAAGTTAAGCAAAAAGTTCGTTTAGCTGCAGGGTTAGATAATAATAATCTACTTACAGATGAGGCCATGACACGTGGTCTTGATTGCCTTAAAAATTTTTCTTTATATCTTAATAGTATTCCAGTAGATAACATCCTTATTGTCGCAACAGCGGCATTGCGCATTGCGAAAAATAATCAGTTATTCTTTGATGCTGCCGGTCAAATATTACCTAAAAAGATAAAATTATTAAGCGGAGAGCAAGAAGCTAAAACGATTTATGCCGGGGTTTCACATACTTGTCATACCAATAATGAACAATCACCTGCTAAACAATTAGTACTCGATATTGGCGGAGCCAGTACCGAAATTATCGTTGGTTTGGGTTGTACTGCAAAAAAAGTTGTAAGTTTAGATATTGGTTGCGTTAGTCTTATTGGTAAATACTTTGCTGATGATCTACTAAAAAAAGAAAGCTTCAACCAGTGTATTGACGCTGCAGCGGATATTATTAACACCGTAAAAGAAGAGTTTATTCAACTTGGTTGGCAATCTGCTGTGGGGAGTTCTGGTACCATGCAAGCCATGACAGAAATACTTAATCAACGTCAGCAAGCGCCAATTATCACCTTAGAATTTCTTTATGAAATCCAACAAATATTGATTAGCTGTAAGACTATAGATAATATCGAAATAGCAGGGCTAAGAGCTGATCGTAAAGCAGTGTTAGCAAGCGGCTTAAGCATTTTAATCGCTTTATTTCAATGTCTATCTATTGAGAAACTATGCCTTTCAAGTGGCGCACTTCGTGAAGGATTACTCTTTGAGTTAGTCCCTGACGCTAAGATTATCTAACTATACCCGTTCCACTTGAAGATGCAGGATTCAGCTGGAATTAGAAACGTCTTTAGGCAAGGCATTGATTGAAGAGAATAGTTATTCTATTGTCGAAATCAATAACGCAGCATAAAGCGTTTATAAACCAGCCCTTTGGGGAAGGCTGAGCAAATCATACTCTGCGTTACATTTCTTTTTAAGGGAATGACCCTTAATAAAAAAATTCGCCTTGATTATGAATCGCTCAGACTTCCTGAAACGAGCATCTTCAAGTGGAACGGGTATATAACTGCATATTGCCTTTAGCTTTTTCTTTTTATTCACCTTTACTATCAGTGTTACCTTTAATTAGTGAAGCTCTGAAATACCACAGTGCAATAGGTATTTCAATAACGCTGTAACTAATCAAGGTAAACCAAAACCAGTTTAGTTCAAACTGTAAAAAACTAAATTCAACGCCCTTTCCCCAATACTTATTTGCCACAATAATGAGCGCTAAGCCTGAAGCTACGCAGTCAAATGCCGCCACCTTATTTATATTTTTACCTGCCAATTTGGGATATACCCAGACATAAGCAATAACGATAATCACAGCGTTTAGTAGTATTATGCTCCATTCAGCTGACATCAGCGTCCTCTTCTGCTGATAATGAAGTTACCCCTTTTTGACAAGCAGCTAATAGTTCATTACTAAATTCTTTATCATCTAAAGCTCTAGATAAAGCTAAACCACCAATCATCAGCACAACGCTCTGCAGCGTCTCTTCTCGGTTAGTTGATAACGATTGAGCTTGCGTTATAAAAGCTTTCAGAGTCTTGGTATAAGCCTTTTTAACTTGATTATCTTGTTGATTAATATCTGAAACCAAAAAAGCTAATGGGCATGCTTGTTCATTGTTATTATCTCTATGTTTAGTACTTAAATAGTATTGAGCAAAGCTTTTCATATTCAACGGATGATTTACTGGTTTACGCTTAGAAGCTATTATTGCAGCTTCGCTTATTGCTTGTGCATACAGGTCGCTTTTTGAACTAAAATGGCTATAAAATGCGCCTCTGGTAAGTTCGGCATCTTTCATTACTTGGTCAATGGATATCTTTTCAAAACCATGATGGGTAAAAAGCATTGCTGCACTTTTTAATATCCTATCTTTTGATTGCTCTTTATGAGTTTCTTGCCACGCCATCACAAAACTCCACTTATTTCGGTTACTATT
Source organism: Colwellia psychrerythraea (assembly GCA_002163005.1). Lineage (GTDB taxonomy): Bacteria > Pseudomonadota > Gammaproteobacteria > Enterobacterales > Alteromonadaceae > Colwellia > Colwellia psychrerythraea_C. Next base: position 7,599 of record MAAF01000085.1, read on the forward strand.
AAATATTTATTCATCAAGAGAGTATTTCATATTTTCAAAATATGTTCTTGAACATATTGTCAATAAGGCTAAATTATTACTCAATCGAGTACGTTTTATAATTAAAAGAGAGATATATGACAGTAAAACCAGTACATATTTATGGCCCTAGTTTTTCAAATTTTGTTCGTACCGTTATGCTCGTATGTGAAGAAAAACATATTGCTTATACTGTTGGCTTTGAAGTAGATGGTCACAATGTCGCTTATAAAGGCGAACAACATCTCAACTGGCATCCTTTTGGCAAAATACCCGTTTTACTGGAAAGTAAGCCACAAGTAGAGTTAGCTTTACCGGAAACAGCCAGTATTTGCCGTTACCTTGATGCAGACAAGCAATTACAGCCTAACCATAGTCAGGATTATGCACGACACGATGCCCTTTGTGCGCTAATTTCAATAGACATAGATAAGGTACTTGTACGAGATTATTTACTAGAATTTGCTTTTCCCAAGGGAGAAAATAATAGTATTCGCTTTGACGTCGTTAAAGCGGTACAGCCAAAAGCTGCAGCCACACTTGCTATAATTGAAAAAATACTTAATGAAGAGACAGCCTTAACTTCTCAAGCATTCACCATTGCAGATGCTCTATTAGCACCTATGTTGCATTATATTTCCTGCCTGCCTGCTGGTTTTAACCTGATAGCTGACTACCCAAAAGTAGAACAATACTTGGCGGATTTAATGACAAGGCCATCATGTCAAAAAATACTAACCGCTAAGAAATTATAGTGACAAGTAGACTTAATATTTGCCAATAAAAAAGCGCGATTAAATCGCGCTTTTTATTTTACTTATACACGCTAATAAATATGCAGCCTGCAGCTTATTTATCTTGGCAAGTGCTTAAGCGTCTTCTTTCAACCAACGTGCAACTTGCTTAGCAAAATAAGTCAAAATGCCATCAGCGCCTGCACGTTTAAATGCTAATAAACCTTCCATTACACAAGGTTTCTCAGCTAACCAGCCATTTTGTATGGCCGCCATATGCATGGCATATTCACCGCTAACTTGATAAGCATAAGTTGGCACTTGAAAAGTATCTTTTACCCGACGTACTATATCTAAATAAGGCATGCCTGGCTTAACCATCACCATATCGGCACCTTCCGAGATATCTTGGGCAACTTCATGCATAGCTTCATTACTATTTGCAGGGTCCATTTGATAAGTATGCTTATTACCACCTTTAATATTACCTGAAGATCCAACAGCATCACGAAATGGGCCATAGTAATTCGAAGCGTACTTAGCTGAATAGGCTAATATCTTGGTATTAACAAAGCCGTTTTCTTCTAGCCCTTCTCTAATAGCACCAACACGACCATCCATCATATCTGATGGTGCAACAATATCTGCTCCAGCTTCTGCGTGAGATAAAGCCTGTTTTACTAAAATGTCTTTAGTGACTTCATTTACAACATAGCCTTTTTTCCCAGCTTTGTTCTCATCGCTTTCACTTAAAATACCGTCTTGACCATGTGTGGTAAACGGGTCAAGCGCAACATCAGTGATCACGGCAAGCTGCGGGAATTTAGCTTTAAGTGCACGTACTGCGCGTTGGGCTAACCCATCAGGGTTATAAGCTTCCTCAGCCATAAGTGACTTTTTATTACTTGGCGTAACAGGGAAAAGTGCTATGGCAGGAATACCTAAATCAACCAACTCCTGGGCTTCTTCCAGTAAAAGATCAATACTTTTACGTTCCACACCTGGCATTGATGCTATCGCTTCTCGCTGATTATTGCCTTCAAGCACGAAAACTGGATATATTAAATCATTGACCGTTAGCTGAGACTCAGCCATTAAACGACGGGTATGATCGTCGACGCGCATACGACGCATACGACGAGCTGGATATTGACCAAATGCTGAATTACCATTGTGGGACATAAAAATTCCTAATTATTCTGTGAAAATATGTTGTTTGGTTTGATTTCGGCCATTATGTTTTGCTTGATATAGGGCATTGTCGGCACCTGAAAAAATTTGCTCAGGCCCAATATCAACTTGTTGTTGATAAGTAGAGATACCGCAACTGATGGTCAATGGAATTTCGATATCTCGAAATTGAAAGGCTTGCTCATGCACCCTTATACGTAACTGTTCAGCAAAGAGTAACGCTCCTTCGGCATCGGTATTAGGTAAGATTAAGCAGAACTCTTCTCCACCGTAACGAAATGCTTTATCCGTACTCCGTTTTAAACTCTGCTTTATATGGCTGGCCAACCAAATTAAGCATTGATCACCTGCTAGGTGTCCATGAGTATCATTAACGAGTTTGAAAAGGTCGACATCAATTAACACTAAACTTAACGCGGTAAGATTTCGACGGCTCCGACGGTACTCAGCGACTATTTTTTGATCATAAAATCGGCGATTATGTAAACCTGTTAATTCATCTAAAACATTTTTACGTTCGAGTTCTTGATTGGCACTTTCCAACTCTTGCAAAGCTATATTCAGTTCTAATGTACGTTCTTGCACTCTTTCTTCTAGTAAGTCTTGACTATCTTGTTGTTCCTTAGCCAAAGTTCTCATCGTTTGCTCTGCTATTTTTACATTGCTTTTTGCAAGTTTAAGCTGTCGTAACATTTTTTGGTATTTTCGTCGATAATGTCGATTTAAATATAAGCCTAACACTAGGGTAATTAAGCATCCTAAGAAAATCCCCATGCCCAAACAGAGATGCTCGGCATTTTGTTCAGTTATAGCAAAACATGTAGGCGAGTACGTAATCAGCAAAGATATAAAACCTGTAATTTTTGCTCTAACCAATGACTTCATTTATAACATTTCTTTTCTTGATAAAAAACCAAACACCTTTTCGGCATTATGGCTAGTTTGCCAAGCTATCTCTTCTTGGTCAAGGCCTGTAATACTTGCAATTTCTTTGACTATAAATGGTAAGTAACACGGTTCATTGCGGCTACTTTTAGGTTTTGGTCGAATCGTTCGGGGTGTTAAATACGGAGCATCAGTCTCAATGAGTAATCGATTTAAAGGAATTAAACTTACAATATCCCGTAAGCTTTGACCTCTACGCTCATCACATAACCAACCAGTTATACCTATATACATATCCGCTGCTATACATTGTGTTAGCTCAGGTTTTGAGCCGGTAAAACAATGCGCAACCATAGCAGGAACTTTATCAAAATAGGGTAATAATGTCGTAAACCATGGGTCAAAAGCGTCTCTTTGGTGCAAAAATAGTGGCATTTGCAGTTCTGAAGCTACAGCAACTTGTTCACTAAATATTTTTTGTTGTTGAGCGGGTTCGGAAAAATTTCGATTGAAATCTAAACCACACTCACCAATAGCCTTAACTTGCTCTTGTTTAGCGATTAGCTTGAGTTGGTCTAAGTAGTCATCGGTAACATGATCAGCGTCGTGGGGATGCACACCTGCTGTGCTATATAAAAAATCAGGGAAGCTTGTTTGATAATGTTGGCACAAAGCTAACGCTTTCTTGCTTTCTTCAACACTCGTACCAGTAATCAACAAACCATGTAGTTGAGCCGTTTGAGCTCGGCGAATAACATCTTCGCGATCTTTATCAAAACGTTTATTGGTTAAGTTGACGCCAATATCTATCAAAGTGCTTTTATTCAAATTAATCTCGATCTATTTAAGCCTTTTACTTTAATACGTTTCTTAGTATTTTCTTTTTGCAATAACACAGAGCTAATCGCCCCTTTGGTTAAAACCACGCGTTGGCCTGTTTCTAGCCTAAGTTTATAATTATCTTTTTGTTGCCATTTTTGACCATTCTCAAACGTAATTTTCCATCGCCCGTAAGGTGTTTTTCTTAATTTACTAATCGTTAGGGCAATATAATTTATTTCGTTAGCGAATTCTTCACTCGTTTTTTCACCTGCCCTTTAGAAAAGGAATCAACTTGTTCGGCTGTCAAGTAAGTTACTTCAAGCTCCGCACTTACTTGTACTGCTTTTACTTGTCAGTTGGTCAAAACAAGTAAAAGCAGTATCTTGACTTATTTTTACACAATCTTGAATTCTATCCGAAAGGCTTTCTTCTTTGGCTAACACTGTTGGTAATAATAATAAGCTAGTAATTACTGTAAAATAAGTGAGTTATAAACTATTTTTCATTTGCCTTTATATTATTCGATTCGTCTTCATCTTCTTTATGATAAAACGAGGCAATAATAATACCGACTTCAAATAAAATCAGCATTGGCACGGCCAACATAGTTTGCGAAATAATATCAGGTGGTGTCAACAACATACCAATAACGAATGCACCGACTACAACATAAGGTCGTTTTTCTCTTAAGCTATCAGGTGTCGTCATACCTGTCCAACACATTAAAATGATGGCAATTGGAATTTCAAATGCGGCACCAAAAGCAAAAAAAAGCTTTAATATAAAATCTAGATAACTACTGATATCAGTTGCAATAACAACACCTTCTGGTGCTACTGAAGTAAAAAAGGCGAATACCACAGGAAATACAAGAAAGTAAGCAAAGGCAATACCACTATAAAACAAAAATGTAGAGCCGAGCATTAGCGGGGCAATCATGCGTTTTTCATTGCTGTATAAACCAGGAGCAACAAATGACCACACTTGATATAAGACAAATGGCATCGCAATAAATAGGGATAAAACCAAGGTTAACTTAAAGGGTGCAAAAAATGGTGAAGCGACATCGGTCGCTATCATTTGTGATCCCTCTGGCATGGTAGCTAATAGTGGCTGTGCCACGTATTGATAAATATCTTGTGCAAAGTAGACTAAGCAACAAAAAACAATTAAGACCCCAAGAATTGAGCGCAATAAACGATTACGTAATTCTAAAAGGTGATCAAAGAGGCTTGCAACTTGTGCTGGGGGAGTACTCATGGCTGGAGTTTATCACTTTCTGGATTAACTAGTTTATCTTGATTTTCTGCTGGAACACTCGATATTTTGGGCTCTTCGGTATCTTGAACCTTCTCCGACTCCACTTTAACATGCGGAGCTGAAGCTAATGAAGAAGCGATCATTGACTCTAATGGTTGTCTATCGACCTTTTTGAAAGGCTCAGTGACAGAATCCGCTGCTTCTTGCAATGATTTCAATGATTCAGCAACTTCAGGACTTAAGTTTTGTAAGTTACTTTGTTCTGCTTTTTTTAAGTTAGCATGTAGCTCATGTATGCGTAATTCTTCTGTGAGCTCAGACTTAACCGTGTCGCTAAATTTTCTAGCGCCAGATATCCAGCCACGAAGAGTACGGATTGCTACCGGTAAGCGTTCAGGGCCTAAAATAACTAAGCCCATAATTGCAATAAGGATTAATTCCCAAAAGCCAACATCAAACATACATTAGGCCTGATCAGTTTCTTTGGTCTTGCTTTCTTTAGTTTTGACAACTTCTTCTGTAGCACTTTTTGAGCTATCCGCTAAAGTATCTGAAGTTTTTTCTGCACTATTTTTTTGTTCTTTATCTTCACCTATAGCACTTTTAAAACCTTTAACCGCCGACCCTAAATCACCACCTATATTACGTAGTTTTTTGGTTCCAAATAATAATACTACGATCACGGCAACAATAACTAGTTGCCAAATTCCGATTCCACCCATAATAAGTTAACTCCTGATATTTGATGCTCACAAGACTAACCTATATGTTAGCTCATGCTTTATGTATCAACATTATATACCTAAATAATGCAGGGAAACGAGTAAAAGCGGTAAATGAATTGGTAAATGATGAGCTAAAACAATATTTATTTTGCGGGTAAGCATCTTTCAATCAAATGAACGGATCAAAAAAGGCGACTTTGCAGTCGCCTTTGGTTTTAAGTGCAGTAATTATCTACAATAAAAGCAGCAATTTATACTAACTAAAATTTATATGAAGTATTAACAAAGAAAGTACGACCAACGACATCATAAATGTTTGGCACAGTGCCCATATCATTGCCGCCATAAACAGTTTCAGGTTCAGTATCAAATAAGTTTTTAATACCGCCCGTTATTTGCCAATCATCATTAATATGGTAAGCCGACGAAATATTGTGGTATACGACGTTACCAGTAGTGAATTCTTCCCACTCGTTATTATAGTTCCAGCCTGCGCCATCCATACCTTGAATATAGTTTGCTGTATAAAGCAGGTTCCAATCTTCAGATAAATCAGCACTAACTGTTAAGTTAGACTTTAATTGTGAATAACCGCCCATATTGCCATCAATACTACCTTCATAACTTACGCCGCCTTCTTCAAATTCAAGTAAGTAGGTAGTATCTAGCATGACTCTAAAGATACCGGCAGTGTAGCTAATATTCCAATCAATACCTGAGGTGTTTTGCTGACCTACATTAGTTAGCGCTGCTGTCATTTCTGTCAAGTTGCCATCTGAGCTAATGTTAATCGTTGTACAGGCTACAGGGTCACCTGCTTTACACTTATCTAGCTCATTTTGTACATCAACACGAGCAATGGCATTAGTGATATCAAACTGCCAATAATCCATTGTCGTTGATAGACCTTCGGTAACTTCCCAAACAACACCTGCAGTAAAGGATTCACTCTCTTCCGGCTTTAAATCTGCATCACTGGTGTAGTTCACTTTGATTTGCTGATCAAGCTGTGGATTTTCTTCGGTAGCCCATGGATCAACTAAATAATCATAAGACCCAGTATCACCACCATATAATTCACTCACACTTGGTGCTCTAAAGCCAGTAGCTGCCACCGCTCTTAACATTAAACCATCAGTAACATTATACGTTGCACCTAGTTTCCAGGTTGCTGCACCACCAAAAGTAGAATAGTTATCATAACGTGTTGCTGCTTCTATCGTAAAAGAATCAGTTACTGGTACAGATAGCTCACCATAGATAGATTGAACTGAGTAATTACCTTCTGTTGGAGCTTGCTTTGCAGCAGTACTTTCCCCAGCTTGAGTAATTAAATCTGGGGTGTAGTAACCGCTTTCAAAGCGACTTTCAACACCAACAGCATAGCCAATATCGTGCTCATTAACGCCACTATAACCTGCCGCTAAAATAAACTGTTCGTTACCACCTTCATTCTTCTCGGTATACATAATGTCTTCCGAGGCTAAAAATTCGTTAGTGATTCCGTCATTTTTAAACCACATATCTTCATGAGCGTAAATGCTTTTTTCCATATTACCGGCATGGATTGAGTTAGCAACACTGTCTTTTGAATCATTACGGCCATAGGTCGCCGACATATCCCATTGTGAGTCATTACTTAACAAGCCAGTTAAGCCAATAGAGGCACGATAAGTGTCTGTTGTTTGTTCATAAATACGTGGACCAGCGTCTGTCATACGACGTTTATAAGTCAAGGTGTCGATCGGCTCTCCATCTTTATCAAAATAATCAAACTGATTATTATAATCCTCAGAAAGTTTACTTCGATCTAACTCAATCGCTGCCGGCTGTGGCGCCATTTGTTGATTTGACTCTCGACGGGTGTACATAAGATCAATACTTAACTCAGTATCATCAGCAATTTCACTATTAAAGTTAGTAAATAAGCTTAATAATTCATTTGGTGTTTGTGCATAGCTAGACGTAGTGTAATCATACGAATCTTGTTCTTTATCGTAATCTCTGAAAGTACCGTCACCATTTGGCACCATGCCACCTAAAGAGCCTTCAGGAATATATGACGATTGTCCCGCGGGTACAAAATCACGGTCTGACTGGATTACTTCACCACGGTTTGAGTATTGAGCACCAACAACTAAGTTACCACCGGCAACTTCACTGCCGTGTAGAATACTAAAACCACCACTTTCGCCATCACCTTTATCAGTAATGCTACCATCAGCGGTTATTTCAGTACCTTGAAAGTCTTTTTTAGTGATGATGTTTACCACACCAGCAATGGCGTCTGAGCCGTAAACTGCTGAAGCACCATCTTTTAAAATTTCAATGGTTTGAATCATTGAAACAGGAATAGTATTTAAATCGACTGAAGAGTCAGCGCCAGTCCCTGAAGCCACCATTCGACGACCATTTAATAATACTAACGTGCGTTGAGTTCCCATGCCACGTAAGTTAACTGTTGCCGAACCACCTGAACCGTTATTAGAGGTTGAACCTAAGCTCATACCAGATGCTGCAGGCTGCATCGATAATATTTCTTGTACAGAAGTAAAACCACTTTTAGTGATAAAGTCTGAAGAAATCACGGTTACTGGGCTAGCTGTTTCGATATCTGTTCTGTTAATACGAGAACCTGTGACAGCAATACGTTCAACATCTTCTGCACCTTCTTCGGCAAATACTTGTACTGAGGTTACTGATGATGCTGCAAGGGCAAACATTACTGCGCGGCTGACAATATTCTTTCTGGCTGTTCTTAGGCTCATTACTTCTACCTTTTTATCGTTAGTTTATTGGTAACTGATGATTATCAATTGCCAACAATACTGCTCGATTTAATTGAAGAAGTTCGTTTTCAAGTGTTGTAACTTAGTTAAACCTGTAACGATGTGGTTACTTTCACATACAAACATGTGACTTACTGTAATTGAATTGGCTATTTTTACCTTAATCGTTAAGGTAAGCCCCCTTAAAAATATGGTGCGTTTTTTATAGACATAAAAAAACCGACATTAAGTCGGTTTATTTAAATAAGATATTTGACTACACGTTAATCAAAAACCATGGTGTTTTTTAGTTTTGATAAAGCATTTTTTTCTAACTGCCTTACACGTTCGGCTGATATCTGGTATTTATTAGCTAGCTCTTGTAACGTTGTTTTATCTTCAGTTAACCAGCGTGTTTTTATAATATCTTGACTGCGCTCATCAAGCGTTACTAATGCGGTTGATAAACGTTGATTAGCATGGTTATCCCAATTTTCATTTTCAACTTCAACAGCTAAATCTGATTGTTTGTCTTGAAGGTATTGAGCAGGGGAAAAATTGCTAGCACCAAGATTGTCATCATCGTCTTTTGATAATTCAAACGCTTGATCATGGCTACTCATACGAGATTCCATTTCCATAACATCTTTCGTTGTTACGCCAAGGGTTTCCGCTACTGTATTTACTTCTTCAGTGCTGAACCAACCTAAACGTTTTTTATTTTTTCGAAGGTTAAAAAACAACTTACGTTGCGCTTTCGTTGTGGCAACTTTTACAATGCGCCAGTTTTTAAGCACAAACTCATGAATTTCTGCTTTGATCCAATGCACAGCAAAAGAGACTAAACGTACACCTACTTCAGGATTAAAACGTTTAACAGCTTTCATTAAACCCACGTTGCCTTCTTGCACTAAATCGGCATGTGGTAAACCATAACCAGAATAACCTTTAGCAACATGTATAACAAAACGTAAGTGCGACATAATTAATTCTTGCGCCGCTTGTAAATCATTTTCATTATAGAGGCGAGTAGCCAGATCATGCTCTTTCTCTGCCGTGAGCATAGGAATGCTGTACGCAGATTGCATGTATGCTTCGATACTACCACTTTTTGGTAAGATAAGTTGCATTGCTTCACTCATAAAAAACCCTCTCCTTCTTTTCTTTAATTCGCCCGCGATAATAACATATATCGACACTTTTTGCGATAGCGGGGACATGAACATTAGCTTAATAGAAAGGGCGGCACAAGGCGATCTTTCAAATTTTTTGTGAATTAAATGTGACGATTTGTAAGCTTAAAGAATTATCAATAATAAACAGTTGGTTATACATGCTAAATTTCAAAAGGAAAGTTCAGGAACACTGAGTACTTTCACTGCTAACTGCTCCAATAAAGTCAGGCATTTCCTTAAGAATTGGTGTGAAAACTACGTGATGTTATGCTGTTCTTTCCTTTCAAATGAGTCTTAAAAGATATTAATCAGCATTCGGTTCAATCGCTTTAATATGCTGGCTTACCGAGATATAGCTCCCAACTAAGGCAAGCACAATAGCAAAACCGATCAACATTAACGCTTCGCTGCCAGATAACCCCTGCAATTGGAAATTACTTTGATAAAGCTCACTTAAGTCACTAATCGCATAACCTAAGTACCAAGCAAGAAGTGTCACTGCAATACAAGACAGTATGCCACCAAAAATACCATACCATATACCGGAATATAGAAAGGGTCGTTGAATAAAGCTATCTGTTGCGCCAACCAATTTCATAATAGCGATAGCCTCTTTTTCATTTAAAATAGCTAATCGAATAGTATTACCGACAATTAACACCACAGATAAACACAATAACAAAGCGACACCTAGCACAATATCTTGTATCAAACGGGCCATCGCTTCTAAGCGTGTTAACCACTCTAAATCGAGTTTCCCTTGTTCAACTTCTCGCTCTTTGCTTAGTTTTGCTAATAGAGCATTTGCCGCTTGAGCTTGGCTGGCTCTTTGCGTTGGGGTTACCAATAATGTCGCTGGTAATGGGTTTTTATCTAGGTATTCAAGTGACTGTCCAAAACCGGATAAAATTTTAAATTCTTTTAATGCTTGCTTCGCTGAAATGTAACGTACTTCTGCCACATCGTTATAAAGACTAATACGTTTTACCAGGTTTTGTGCACTCTTTTCAGTGGTTGATAGTTTTAGAAACAAGGTGATTTGCGAAGCGCTATCCCACTGTTCACTGACTTGCTCGGCGTTTTTAACAAAAAGATGCAAGGTTGCTGGCAATGCCAAACTGATGCCTAAAACAAAAATCGTCATCACGGTGGTAAAAGGCGTACGCCATAAATTACCTAAACTACCGACAGCTTGCTGAACATGCCGAATAGGTAAGGTTAATAGCCGCACCAACAAGCTTGAACGTGCTTTTAAACCACTACTATGAGTATTGCTCATCAGTCGCCCCCTGCCTTTGTAAACCGTCAACAATACCATCATTGATCATGGTGCCCTCTTTCAGCGTCAGTGTGCGGTATTTCATGCGTGCAATTAAACCTAGATCATGAGTAGCAATAAGTACGGTTACACCGGCAGCATTAAACTCTTCAAATAAGCGAATAATATCTAATGATAACTTGGGATCTAAATTTCCGGTAGGCTCATCAGCAAGGAGAATAGGCGGTTTATTCACAATGGCGCGAGCTATACCAACGCGTTGTTGTTCACCACCAGAAAGCATATGAGGATAACATTTTAACTTAGCACTTAAATGCACTTTATCTAACGCAGTCGCAACACGCTTTTTAATTTCACTGTGACTAACGCCCTCAATAATTAGCGGTAAGGCAACATTATCAAAAACAGTGCGATCTTTAAGCAAATTATGGCTTTGAAATATCATGCCGATACCACGGCGCACATATGGTACTTGCTTATACTGGATATCAGAGAGTTCGGTGTGATTTACTTGAATACTGCCAGAGCTGGGCTTTTCCATTAATGAGATTAATTTTAACAAGGTACTTTTACCTGCTCCTGAGTGGCCAGTTAAAAAAGCCATTTCACCGCTTTCCAGACTAAAACTCACTTGTTTTAATGCCAGAAAACCGCCTGGATAGGTTTTATTTACCTTATTGAAATTAATCATATTACTTTAATACTTTGTACGAATAAGTGGGCTAACTTAGCACAATTAGCCTGTGATACTCAAACGACTTCAAAATGCAAGTTCAGGCATTTTGAAGTGGAGAGGTATATCTACTTAAAAGTTGCTTGGACATTTATTGATACCCAAGCTACCTGAAACACGCATCTTCAAGTGGTTTGGGTATATAGTTATTTGCTAAAAAGAGCGTCTATAAAATCATCACTATTGAAAGGTCTTAAATCATCGATACCTTCACCAACGCCTAAATATCGAATAGGAATACTATGCTTATCTGCAACAGCAAAAATAACACCACCTTTGGCGGTACCATCTAACTTAGTGATAGTTAACCCCGTTAGGCCAACAGCTTCGTCGAACAGCTTGGTTTGACTTAAAGCATTTTGACCCGTGCCAGCGTCAAGCGTTAGCATCACCTCATGAGGCGCATTAACATCTAATTTTTTCATTACTCGCACGACTTTTTTCAATTCTTCCATTAAGTGCGATTTATTTTGTAAACGCCCTGCAGTATCAGCAATAATGATATCAACGTTACGTGCTTTTGCCGCACTAATAGCATCAAAAATAACAGAGGCACTATCAGCACCCGTATGCTGAGCAATAACAGGAATATTATTGCGCTCACCCCACACTTGTAATTGCTCAACAGCAGCCGCTCTAAAAGTATCGCCTGCTGCTAGCATTACCGATTTACCCTGTGCTTGAAATTGCTTAGCTAACTTACCAATGGTCGTGGTTTTACCAACACCATTAACGCCAACCATAAGCATAACAAAAGGACCTTCGCCTTCAGGGATAACTAACGGCTGACTAACGTCTTCAATAACTTTCTTTAATTCTATTTTGAGCAAGTCATACAAAGCTGAAGCGTCTTTTAATTGCTTACGATTAGCACTTTGCGTTAATGACGCGATAATTTTCATGGTGGTTTCAACACCAACATCCGCTAGGAGCAAGTGCGTTTCTAACTCTTCAAACAAGTCATCATCTATTTGCTTGCCACGAAACAAGTCAGCTAAACCGCCACCTAAATTCTGTCTTGTTTTACTTAAACCTTGTTTTAAGCGGGCAAAGAAACCAAGTTTACTTTCAGCTTTAACTTCAACAATCTCTTTGACTTTCGGTTCATTCTCTAGCGCTAATTCCTCAACAACCGTAACGTCAGCAGTTGCGCTATCTTGCTCAACAGCTTCCATTTCGGCTAATAGTTTCGCCTCTGGTAGCTCTTCACTTGTAACGTCACTAATCAATTCAGTTTCAGTTTCAGTTATCGGAAGGACTTCTTCGGTTATTGAGTCAACCGTGACAGGATCAACTGTTTCTGTAGTTACGGCTTTCGAGTCCTCGACATTTCCATCGAGGACACTAACATCGTCGTTAACAGAGGCAACTTCTTGCTCTATTGACTGTTCGGTTATTGATTCCTCAGCGGGTTCACCGACCGGCTCAACCATTTTCTCGTCAAGTTGTTCAACAGGCTCTGCTACCGTCGCTTGTTCAAGTTCAGCGGCGGATAGCGCATCATTATTACTTTCTTCAGTGCTCGGTTGCTTTTCTTTTTTACCAAAGCCTAACCAAGACAACATACCTTTTTTCTTCGACACTTTTAGCTACCTAAATATATTATACCAACCGGATTAATTAACTGACCAACTTAGAACTACGTTAGTGAGCTTAGAACAAACAAAATGAGTTAAACATAGTTATTCTATATTTCATTCATTTTGTGATGTTATCAGTTTGCTAACGAGTTCCCAAAGGGCGAGCTTAAAAGGCTTACATGCTGCGTTATTGATTTTGACAAGGGAATAACCATTCTCTTCAATCAATGCCTTGCCTCTAAGCCTTTTAATTCTCGCTAAGTGATCAGTTCATTAGTCCGATTGGTATTACAGTCTGAATTTGTTTGGTGTGATACCAAGAGGATTAATGAATCTACTTGGTATAAAGGCCAAACAAGGATAAAATTGGCGCTATATTAGCACTTAATAGCAAAATTGTCAGTGATATGAATCAACCAAGAAAACAACTAAGTAAAAAGATCCTTTCTGGGAGAGGCCAAGGTAAGTCCGCCGGTAAAATCCGTATTATTGCGGGTAAATATAAAGGCAGAAAATTACCGGTATTAATGGCTGAGGGATTACGACCAACAACCGATAGAGTTAAAGAAACTGTCTTTAACTGGCTCATGCCCTATATTGCTCAAGCTAACTGTTTAGACTGTTTTGCTGGCTCTGGTGGTTTAGGTTATGAAGCGTTATCACGTGGCGCCGCCCAAGTAACCTTGGTAGAATTAAATAGAGCCGCTGCGAAACAACTACTCGCGAATAAGGAATTACTCGAAGCTGATAACCTTACTGTTGTTAATAGCGATGCTCTTGCTTTTCTTAAAGAAGACTCTCTTAAACCAGATTTAACGACAAGCGCACACCAACCTTATGATTTAGTCTTTCTCGATCCTCCTTTTAGAAAACAATTGGTGGAAAAATCCGCGAAATTGCTAAATCATTATGGCTTAGCCGAACAGGCACTCATTTATGTAGAGATGGAAGCAGAAAGCGAGCAAGAAATACCAGCGAACTGGCAATTAATTAAAGAAAAGATTTCTGGTCAGGTTGTTTATCAACTGTATCAATATCAGCCCTAATTTCATTTTTAGCTTTGGAGATAACTACCATGTTTATTGATTACCTCGACACGCCATTGGGCTTGTTTGAATTTATGGCAACCGAGCAAGGTATTTGCCAAGCTATTTTTTGCGGTGATAAAATTTCTGATGATAAAGCTTACGGTGATCAAAAAGGTGAAAGCAAAGCTAATGACATCACTGAACTTTGTAAACAGCAATTAATAGAATACTTTGCCGGGCAACGCCACGCTTTTACCGTACCATTAGACCCTCAAGGTACTGAATTTCAACAATCCGTATGGGGTTGTTTAGCAAAAATTCCATTTGGTACTGTGAAATCTTACGGCGAAATAGCCAAGATGCTCGATAAACCAAAAGCTTCTCAGGCTGTTGGTGGCGCTAATGGGAGAAATCCCATTACGCTGATTGTACCTTGTCATCGCGTTATTGGTGGTGATGGTTCATTAACAGGTTATGCCGGTGGTATTGAGCGTAAATTATGGTTATTAAATCATGAAGGGGTTGAGGTAAAGCAATCCAACCAAAATGCCAAATTAGATATCAAAAATGTTATTAATAAGCGCCAAGCAAAAACACAATTCCTACGTTAATGCTTTGCTACTTATCTAAAAACATCAACCTTATTTAGGACGGGTCATTGAAAACAAAAAAGGAGTAGCTGTAAGTACTCCTTTTTTATCTATCAAAATCAGCTATTAATCTTTCGGCACTAATTTTAAGTCATGGAAATCAAAACTAAAGTCAGTCGCTCGTGATACTGCTTTCATAGTAGCGTAGTTAATTCCACCATCTTCATTTAGATTAAAATTAACAAAAGCATCAGCCTCAAGCGTTCTATCATGCCAGCGAACAATAAAGGTATTATGCTGGTAGTGCTCTAAGGTGCCTTTTAATTCAGGGGTGTTACCAAATTGCATATCTAGCTTATTATTTTTAAAACTAATGTGAATTTCGCCATACCAATCATCAACATAAGTCAGCGCATATTCACGTAAGGCTAATGAGTGCGCGGAGTTTTTATGAACTGACTCTGCAGCTTTAGCTAAACGCTTTTGTTCTTTAGCTGTATTTTTTTGCTGCTTTGCATAGTAATAAGCAGTCCAATCTTTTTCCGGTAAATCAAGGTACTCATTTAATATTTGCTGATAAATAGCATTGAAAGCATAACCGGACTGTTGATTAGTGAGGATCACCATAGCGAGATCTTCTTCTGGCACTATCACCACTTTAGAGACCATACCTAAAATACCACCACTGTGATGAATTAACTTCACCCCATGATAATCTTTCATAAACCAGCCCAAACCATAAGCTGAAAAATGCGTTTTATCTTGCTGCGTCGCTTTATCAGAAACAGCCAGTAAAGTTTGCGCTTTCCACATTTTATGGCTTTGCTTAGCTGAAAACAATCGAGGAGATTTTTCATCTAGTTTAGCGCCGTATGCACCTTGATTTAACTGTGCCTGTAACCAAAAACTCATATCATTAACGCTTGAGGCAACAGAGCCTGCTGATGAAAATTTCTCTAAGAAATTACCACCCACAACATTTAATTCACCATTAAGTGGTACATGTGCTCTGGCTACATTGGCATTTTTCTTTTCAATCAATGAAAAGGCTGCTCTGGTGTTATTCATACCCAGTGGGGTAAAAATACGTTCTTGGATAACTTTATTCCAAGGCTGGCCAGTAACACGAGCAATCACTTCACCGGCAATAATGTACATTAAATTATCGTAAGCAAATTCACTACGAAAGCTCGATACTTCGGGTAAATATTTCAGTCCCTTAATAACATCGGCGTTTGTTAACGTAGTATGTGGCCAAATCATCAAATCGCCCGCACCTAGACCTAAACCTGAATTATGGGCGAGTAAGTCTGTAATGGTAAATTCGCGGGTAACATAAGCATCTGGCATTTGAAATTCAGGAATGACATCAATAACCTTAGTTTGCCAAGTTAGCTTACCTTCATCCACTAAGTGGGCTAACAAAGCGGCAGTCATCGCTTTAGTGTTTGAAGCAATACCAAATAGTGTATCAGGGGTAACTTTAGCTGATTTACCCTGCTCAATAACACCAAAACCTTTGCTCATTACTACTTTATTATCTTTGATGATGGCTACAGCTACACCGGGCACTTGAAAGGTACTCATGGCTTTAGTGATCGCCTGTTCAATTTTAATATTTTTATCAACAACACTGCTTGCTTGCACTGGAGTAGCTACAGACAAGATCAAGGTGACGGCAAAAAATGCACCACTAAGTAACTTCATATGGTTTTCCTGTATTAGATTCTTATTATTATTTGAGTCTGTGGCTTGGCATAGCTTTTACACGGCCACAGTTAACCATTAAGCGATCTCTATGCCTAAATTAGATAAACCTTCAGATAAGCTCATCTGCTTAGCTAACTTACAAGTACGCTTATCGGCGGCGGCAAACTTTAGAAAATCGAACAATTCATTTTGCGTGTCTTTTTCCCATTGCATGAGTGGATGTTCATCCATTTGCTCGGCAGTGATAGTAAGTTCTTCATCGGCGGACTCTTCAACTTCTGCAAGTAAAAGCAGCTCGACATAATAGCTGACACTATTATGAGATAAACGACTGATACTTTGGATGTCGTCAATATCAATTTCCGATGTTTTTTGTTTCTTCGATGGCTTAACTTGCATTAATTGCCACAAAGCCGAAAACGCCATACACGCATCAAGAGCAGGAAATACACCAAAAGAGTCAAATGCTTCAGGGTCAGGGGTTTCAGCTTCTAATTTGAGTAATTGGGCATCACTATTAATTTTTACCGTATTACTGTTATCAAGCCATTGCCAAATAATATCGAGTTGATTACGCAATACTTTAGCATTACCAAAGTCAGCGGCTTCACTAAACATTTGGTAATTAGGTAACATACGCTCAAGTAACGCTGCAGAGAAAGCAATTTGATGCCAATGACTTAACTTGGCAAAAGGAAGATGAATAGCCACTTAGATATATACTCAGTTGAGATAATTAACTGGATTATACCCAAGCCTATTCAAAATGCGAATAAGCTTGGTTTTATCAAGGCTATATTGTATAGATATCGAAACAACTAACTTGTTAATTGCTTCTGAGCATACTCGAATTTCAATCGATATTCGGTTAACTTATGCTCCAGCTCACTTATTTGATTGTTAAACTGAGCCTTTTGCTCACCGTTATCACTGATTAACTGATGATTCTCATCGCGTAAAAATTTAATAGTTTCTCGCACTTTATTATTTTCTATTTCTTGTTTAGCACGATTCTTATTAAAGCGTTGCAAGATATTTTCTTGTCCGTCTTGGGCAACCTTCACTTGCTCATTAAGCACGGTCACTTCTTGCTGATATAATTTTATATCATTTTGTTCAGTTGCTAATTTATTGCTAAGTTGCTCGTTTGTTTTTTCTAATTCAATAATGTTTTGTTGCGCTGCTGCTTGCAATTGTTTCGCTTGTCCCAAATCCCCGCTAATTGCTTTTATCTCATCAAGGTGTGTCTGTTTTACTTTTTCAGCACCTTCATTGATTGCTTTGATCTCATCAAGATGTAACTGTTTTACTTTTTCAGCACCTTCATTGATTGCTTTGATCTCATCAAGATGTAACTGTTTTACTTTTTCAGCCCCTTCATTGAGTGCTTTTTTCTCATCAAGATGTGACTGTTTTACTTTTTCAGCCCCTTCATTGAGTGCTTTTTTCTCATCAAGATGTGACTGTTTTACTTTTTCGGCCCCTTCATTGAGTGCTTTTTTCTCATCAAGATGTGACTGTTTTACTTTTTCGGCCCCTTCATTGAGTGCCTTTATTTCATCAATAAATTGCTGTTTATCGATAGCTGCTTGTTCAGTTAGCTTTATAATTTGGGCTTGATCATCTTGGCTTTTTTGTTCAGCTTGTTTGTTTTTATCTTGTTCTGTATTAATTGATTTTTGTTGTGCTGATAATTGCTGTTGTAACTCAGTTTTGCCCTTTTGTTCCTGTTGAGCTTGCTCTGCTAACTGAGATATCTTCTGCTCTAAGCCTGTTATTTTACTGTCACTACTTTGCAGTGCTTCAGCTTGCATACGAGCGCTATCATTTTCAAGTGTCTGAAGTTTTCCTGTTAACGCATCAATTTGTTGTTTGGCTGTCGCTTCAGTTTGGCTTTTAATCGTTATTATCGCTTCGCTTTGCTGTTTTTCATTTAACTTTAATTTTTCAGTTAACGCATCAATTTGTTGTTTAGCTGTCGCTTCGGCTTGGCTTTTAATAGCGGTTACCGCTTCGCTTTGCTGTTTTTCATTTAACTGTAATTTTTCAGTTAACACATCAATTTGTTGTTTAGCTGTCGCTTCGGCTTGGCTTTTAATAGCGGCTACCGCTTCGCTTTGTTGCTTTACATTTAACTGAATTTTTTCTTTAGCATCAGTAAGTTGTGTCGTTAAACTTTGTTCTTGCTCTGTTAAGACCATGATCCGACCATTTAAGCCGTCAATCTCTTGATTTTTGTCATTAAGTTTTTGTTCTGTTTCGAGTAATTTTTCGTCTAATTTATCATTACTCTTTTGCTTTTTGTCATGTTGCTGTGTTTGTTGCTGTTTTAAGTTAACAAGTTCTTTTTCCAAGCACTCTATGGTCTCGGTGTAATTAATAGTGTTTTGAGTGAGCTCTACCTGAAAATTCTGCTTACTTATTGCTTCATCTGCCTGTTGCTCAACTAACTCTTGTTTAAGCTGTCTAACTTCTTTTATTTGTAATTGCTGTTTTTCAGAAAAGTCTTTCTGTAATGATTGCTCTTTCTCTGATAGATATTGGCTTTGTTGATCAGTATTTTTACTTATTTCCGTCTTAACTGCAGCAGCTATCAAGTGAGTTAATTTCTCTTCTACTTGAATGTAAATATCACTAGCTAAAGTTTGAATTTGCTCTTCAACATCCTTAGAAAAATTACTTTTATCAACCATCTTATTCTCATTATTGTAAATCAATACTCGCTCTAAATTATCACAGCAGCATCAGCACAGGAATATGAAAAGTAACTTTTTTTAACAAAAAAGGGGCAAAAGCCCCTTTTATTATTATTTATAATTTTTTACGACCATATTGGCAGATAAATTAACTCTCCGCAGTTTCTTCTACTTCTGGTTGAGCTAATGGTGCAATTTGGATGTTGCTAATTTTAGCGTTATTTGTTTGGTTACGTAATTGTACTAAACGGTTAATTTGCCCTAAAGAACCTAACATTGCATAAATCGGTACAAATAAGCCACGTTTATGGAAATCTAAAACTTTATCATCAGTTAATGATTTTACTTTGTCTTCATTAACAGTAAACATACCAGTGAGCTTTTTCTTTTCACCACTACTTAAATCAATATTCAATTCAATCTCTTGTAATAAATCATTTTCTTCAAGTTCTTTAATGAAATTTTCAGTCATTTTTTCATTTTCATATAAACGACCTAATGAATTTTGTACGTTAGCTAATAACTCTGATTCTTTGCCGTCTGCCTCAAATAAAGCAAGTTCTTTCTCTTCGCCAACTAAAGCACTATCCATATCAACACAAGCTGTTAGGGTATTTTCTTTATCAGGATCTAAACCTAAAGCGAATGGTGCCATTCCAATACTTTGTGGTAATAATAAAGCACTCCATTTTTCATCTTTATAGAATAAGTTCTCACCTGACTCTAAACCTAACATAGCAACACTACGGTAACGTGGTGATTCTGGATTTTTAACTAATAATATAGGGAAACTTGCTGATGCTTGTGCATATTCAGCAGCTGTTAATGAAACAATGTGTTGACCGGCAGCGTGTGCAAGATCGCGCTTGCTAGCAAGTTTAAGATTTTGATGTTGTTCTTTTCTAACAGGGACGAAATTAGCCATGACTTTATCTCTTGTAAATGCTGTTATCGAGCATATTGTAATTGGATTACTGTAATTAGAATGAAATTACTGCGTTGTTATAAGTTATGGAGACACTTAATTAGCTTTCAATGCTAAACTTCACATTATTTTCTAAATGATTTAAAAAACATAATGATGGTTATAAAGGTCTTTGCTTTTTTCACTGCACTACTACTCTCTATTAGTGCGCTAGCCATGCCTAAAATAACGGTGAAACATCAACATAACGCCATAGGATTTGCCGAAGTTCAAGTAAGCAACGACACGATGGAAAATTTAATTTGTTATGTTGCCATTGATGGTAATAAAGTATTGTTTCGTCTCCAAGCAATTGGATATTCAAGATGGTTTACAGCAACAGATATCCGTTATAACCATACTAACTTTAGTGTTTGGTGCGATTATTTGAAATTACATCCTAAGTATCAAAAGAAATAAATCCCCTTGTTACAAGCAAGTTTTTTTCCGCATTAAATACGCTAACAAAAAGCGCTTGGTTTAATCAGCGCTTATTTCTCGCTAAAATAAGTGAGTAACCTATACCCGTGACCATTCAAAATGCTCAATAGCCCAAGCTATAACAAAGAAATTCTTGTACACTAACGCCGTTTTTAATCCTTTCTACGGACCCCTTATTTTGCATACGCTTTCTCAACTTCGTTCTGGCGAACTCGCCGGCATTAACCAATTAAAATTATCTGAAAATCTAAACACATTCCCAGTAGAAATTTTAACACTCGCGAACAGTTTAGAGATCCTAGATTTATCTAATAATGCCCTATCATCACTACCTGATGAACTGGCACAAATGACAAAACTAAAAATTATTTTCGCTTCGCAGAATAAATTTGAACACTTGCCCGAAGTATTAGGACAGTTACCAAACCTTGAAATGGTTGGCTTTAAATCGAACCAAATAAAACAAGTGGCGGAACATTCTTTACCTGCTCAATTACGTTGGTTGATTTTAACAGATAACTTAATTGAAACATTACCAAATAGTTTAGGTGTGCGACCAAGATTACAAAAGTTAGCATTAGCGGGTAATTGTTTGACCGAGTTACCTCAAACATTAACACACGCTCATAACCTTGAACTGGTCCGTATTTCAGCGAATAAGCTAACAGTATGCCCTGAGCAGTTATTGAATCTACCTAACTTAGCCTGGTTTGCCTTTGCCGGTAATCCTTTTACAACGGTTAAGCTGACTACTTGCATTGAAAGTAAAAGCGAAAATCATGTCGAAGTGAAGACAGTGCCTTATGTATCATCGGCAAGTTACACCTTAGGAAAGGTTCTAGGCCAAGGCGCTTCAGGTGTAATTTCAAAAGCACATTGGAATACACCGCAATCGCTATTTCCTGATGACATAGCAGTAAAAGTATTTAAAGGTGAAGTCACCAGTGATGGTTATCCACAAGATGAATTGCAAGCCTGTTTACAAGTAGGTAAACACCCCAATTTAGTAGAGTCATTAGCGCAAGTGAATGAAGACTTAAACCCTGAAGGTAAGTACCTTGCTTTAATCATGAGTCTTATTCCTGAAAGTTACCAAAACCTTGGTTTACCTCCTTGTTTTAAAAGCTGTACCCGAGACACTTTTCCGCAAGACTTCAGCTTATCTATAGCGCTTATTAAAAATATAGTAAACCAGATGCAAGATGTGTTCGCACACTTACATAAAAACCAAGTGTGTCACGGTGACTTATACGCACATAACACCTTATTTGATGCCCAAGGTAATATCATTTTTGGCGACTTTGGTGCTGCGACTAGTTATCAAATGCTAACGCCTGCACAACAAGAAAAAGTACAACAAATTGAACACCGAGCATTAAATCACTTTATCGAGGACTTACTGAGTGTTTGTGATGAGCAAGATAGAACAAGTGAAGAGTTTACTACGCTAAAGAATCTCATTTCATAAAATAATGACTACCCACTGAAGCAAGGAAGGCAATATGCGTTTAAAAGGAAAAATCATTAAATGGAATGCTGACAAAGCCTTTGGCTTTATTACGCCAAATGGCGGCGGTGATACTGTTTTTATCCACAAAACGGCTTTAGAAAACCGAAATAGAGTGCCCAAAATTAATGATGTTATTTCTTTCTCGGTAATAAAAGATAACCAAGGTAGATATTGTGCAGATCAGGCAATATTTTCTGGTGAACAATCACATAAGAAGCAAACTAAAAGCATCAGTGCATTCTCGATTTATTTATCTCTGATATTTATGACCTTGGTAACCGCTGCATATTTTCTTGGTCACTTGCCCCAGGAGATATTACTGACTTACTTAGGTGTTAGTGTTATTACTTTTCTCGCCTATGCCTTTGACAAGTCAAAAGCACAACGAGGTGAATGGCGTACACAAGAAAGCACTTTACATCTATTAGCCTTAATTGGCGGATGGCCAGGAGCAGTTATTGCGCAACAAGTACTTAGGCATAAGTCTAAAAAAAAGGAGTTTAGGGTCGCATTTTGGTTTACCGTATTTGTTAATACCGCAACGCTAGGCTGGTTGATGACGGCTCAAGGTAAACCTTTTTTAAGTTTTTTTTCTTAGTCATATCAGTGAAGCTAAGATCCCGAACAATCAACAACTGCATTATGAAAATCAGGTGTATCTACACTGTGAAAGCTCTAAACCCACAAAGAATCACACTTACAAAATCTGACATTTTTCGATACAAACATGACATTTTTTAAAAACTAATGCCATAGATTGAAGCTCCATCCATCAATAGAATAATTCCAAGTTTATTAAAGAACCAAAAAATGAAGGAAATATTCAATGGTACAAACCAATAGAACACTTATTGCCTCTGCAATAATAGCAACAACCCTATTAGCGGCATGTGGCAACTCTAGCTCAAAGAGTGATGAAACAACAGATAAAGGTGTTACCGCGCCAGCTAACTCATTTAAAACTGTAAAATGTAAGAGTATGCTGCCTTCCGCTAAATTAGCCCTTTTGACTGAGGGTTCTAGTTGTGGCTATCTTACAGTGCCAGAAAAACATGCGCTATATGGTCAACCCGTTTCAGAAAAAAAGATTGAAATAGCGGTGGTCAAACTCGCTTCTACTTCAATAAATAAAAAAACTGATCCGGTTGTTTACCTTGAAGGCGGTCCAGGCGGCAGTGCTAGCTCAAGTATTGCTCAAATAATAAAAACAGGTACCTTTATCAACGACAGAGATGTCTATTTAGTAGACCAACGCGGTACAGGTTATTCAAAGCCCGCATTACTTTGTACTGAGTTTGATGAAGCAGGTACACCTGCCCAAGTACAGGCGTGTAAGGCAAGATTAGAAAATTCGGGAGTTGATTTAAATGTTTATCATAGCGTACATAATGCCATGGACATTATTCAACTAAGAGCTGCTTTAAAAATACCACAATGGAATTTGTACGGTATTTCTTATGGAACTCGATTAGCGACAACCATCATGAGAGAAAATAGTGAAGGTATTCGCAGTGTCATTTTAGATGGCATGTTCCCGATAGAAGTTAACGGGATCTCTGATACGCCATGGGCAAACTATGAATCGTTGAATCAAATGATTAAAAACTGTGAGAATACCGATGGCTGCCCTCCTGAAGAAGTAAAAGCTGTTATCGAAGATATTATTATCCGTATGCATAATGAAGGCATGGTAGAGGAGAGTCGAGAATTTATCCAAAACTTGCTTAACATGTCCTCCGAGTCAGTAATCTTTAATTACTTATTAGTGGTTAATGAAGATATCAGTAAGTATGCATCTGCCTTAGACACTCTCACTAAAGAGCAAGGTGAAGAACAAGACCAAGATGATGAACAGGGAGACGAAGACCTTTTTTATAATGCGATGGGTCTATCTACTGTTTGCGCCGATGAATATCCATTTCTTAATATTACTGATTTAGTTGGCGACAACAGCCAAGGTTGGTCAACAAGTACTCAACTCGCCGTGAATAGCATGTTTCATATGGGCTTTGATGCAGCATCTTGTAAAGCTTGGGATGTAGCCTCAGCAAATGATATTGAGACACAAGCAGTTACCAGTAACCTTCCTGTATTAATTCTCAATGGTCTACAAGATACGCAGACGCCTGCAGCTTGGGGAGTGTTAGTAGCTAAAAATATGCCGAATGCACAAAGTGTCGTTAACCCACAAGGTGTTCATGGACAATTGTTTTCAGGCTTAAATTGTTTTGACACATTGGCTGAAGATTTTTTAGCTGAGCCGAATCAAACGCTTGATACTAGCTGTGTGTCAGATATTCCTGAACTAACTTATAAAAGCGGTGATCAAGAAGAATCAGCTAACTTTACTTTCAAAGATGATGACAATAGTTCTGATACCGTTTACATGAATGGGATTATCGGCTCAGGTACCTTAAAAGTAATACAAAAACTGTTTACTGATTATCCTCAAATTAAAACAATTGTAATGCAAAATGTACCTGGTTCTATGGATGATGAAATTAATTTGTTAGCGTCAATGGAAATCAGGAATCAAGGTATAACTACCCATATTCCTGCTGATGGAATGGTAGCATCAGGTGGTACCGATATGTTTTTAGCCGGTGTTAAACGCAGCATTGAAACCGGAGCTAGATTAGGTGTTCACTCATGGAGTGATGGTAGCGGCAAGGTTGCACTTGATTACCCAAGAGATCACCAAGAACACATTAAATACTTGGATTATTATAAAGTCATGGGCGTTACTGCTGACTTTTATTGGTATACCTTAGAAGCTGCATCTGCTGAAAGTATACATTGGATGACAGCACAAGAAATTGCTCAATATGGCATATTAACAGAGTAGGTATTTAGCACTCATCTCTATTTAAATTTAAGGCACTTTTATCGAGCTTGTATAGCGATAAAAGTGTCTTTTATACATTGACTTTACAGCATGAGATAAGGTCGAATACAGCGGATGGTTTAGCTTTAATAATAGGGGAGAAAGTAAAAATTAAAGTGATTACTTCAACAAGCTACCTCTTCACTTCATTGCCATCCATAACTGGCATCTGAAGGTCTGTCCCGTCCTGAAACCCTGCCATTTGCGGCTGACGCTAAAGCACACTTGCTATGGTCCACAATAGAGCAAGAATACGGTATCGTGAAAACATAGTAATTGGTACTAAACTGTTGTTACCAAGTTAAAAAGCTTGCTTCTGGCATGTTATATAATGAACTAAGCTAATAATGGCTGCTACATTTAGTTTTCACACAGTCTGGACACAATTTTAGGTTATCTATAGAATAACTGTTAAATCGTACTAGCCCGTGCATTTACCCATTCCAATCTGAGTTTTGCGCAAAAACAGCCAAACAATCTCGTTTAATTGACCAGTTAAGGTTGTAATGGTACTAATAGAGTAATGTAAAAGAGTAATAGTCAAGGGGAACTACAGCGAAATATAAACGACTATTCATAGAACCTCAAAAAGAGTCTGGTTTTTTATTTTTGGGCAGTAGAAAACCGCTTTACTCTATTCTTGTAATGGCATACCTACTCTTTACTGTATTGGCAGCTAAGAACTACTATTTAGGCCATAAAGCACTAGCATTTTCATTACTTTTATTTGTTGTTCTCGCGAGCATAGATACTTATGCTCTTTTCAAAAAAAAAGCACTGCCGATAAACATAAATATCGTGGTCTCCGCATTGGTCCTTTCTTTATTTCTCTCACTCTACTACTTAGGTGTAGGTATTATTTATTGGATATACCCCATATCTATCGCATTGATATATCTGCTTTCCTTAAGAGCCGCACTCATATTTAATTTGGCACTTTTCGTTATAGCTTGCGGATTTTGCATTTTGAATATGGATGCATTTTCAGCGTTTAGAGTAAGTTTATCCTTACTGATAACTATATTAATGAGCTCCCTAATTGAAGTGCATATTAACATGCTCCATCAAAGCCTTTCCGATGAGTCAGTGCGAGATCCAATGACAGGCGCACTTAATAGACGACAATTATCCACACACCTTGACGCTAGTCTAGCTAAC
The DNA here is from genome assembly GCA_002163005.1 of Colwellia psychrerythraea. GTDB lineage: Bacteria > Pseudomonadota > Gammaproteobacteria > Enterobacterales > Alteromonadaceae > Colwellia > Colwellia psychrerythraea_C. The sequence goes on from MAAF01000085.1 coordinate 33,750, forward strand.
AAAAAACGAAATCATGTAAATTCTGCAATTTTGATGTTTGATATTGACCACTTTAAGCAGATAAATGACAACTTTGGACATGATGTTGGCGATAAAGTTATAAAAGAGCTTGTTGCAATAATAGATGTGCATAGTCGTGAAGTAGACATGCTATTCAGGGTTGGTGGGGAAGAATTTATATTGCTGATGAATGATATTAAAATATCAGATGCGCATAATTTTGCGGAAAAATTACGAAGATTTATAGAGGCATCTCGCATAGTTGAGAATCATCCAATTACAGTGAGCATCGGCATCTGTGAGTCATTTCATAGCTTTTCAAGTGAAACTTGGATGAAGAACGCAGATACTACACTTTACGAAGCTAAAACTTCGGGTCGAAATCAAGTGCGAATTCATGACTCGTTTGGTTAAGGTCAATAATGCAAACTTTTAAAATATTTAACCTCAACTCTGGTTAATGGGTGTTGACATCTATAATAACTTATTAATTACATATGATAATTACCCATATTGTAGGCTTATTCATTCGTTTCAACATTGATAGTTTTGGTGATAACAAAGCGGTGTTACGTACCCAATAACAGGTTGTTGGTAGTAATGCCAACGATGATAGCGCCTAAAATAGCCTGTTGAGTAACTTTGCTTATCCAGAGTTGAGGTTATTTACAATGGTAATTTTTATATGCTTTTTGAAAGTTTCAAGAAACAAATATACGACACAAGATCATAGTATCGTGCCTGCATATAATTACACCTTAAGTCCGTATTATATGCATATCCAATATAACCCCCCATCAATCTTTGGTTACTATTTGTCTCTGTTTACGTTCCTAAGAACAAACTAAACAACCTGCCCACAGGCATATCCACTAGCCCAGCAAAATTGAAAGTTATAACCTCCTAACCAACCCGTGACATCAATCACTTCACCAATAAAGAACAAACCTTGCTGTTTTTTACTTTCAAAGGTTTTTGAAGAAAGCTCATCGGTATCGACACCACCCAAAGTAACCTCTGCTGTGCGGTAGCCTTCAGTACCATTTGGTTTTATCTGCCACGCATGTAGATATTCACTTAGTGCAGTAATTTCAGGGTGATTAAGTTGTTTGATTGGTTTATCTGCAATAATTCCATCTTTAACTAGTACTTCAACAAAGCGTTTCGGTAATAAGGTCGCCAGCAGGTTTTTTACCGATTTTTGCCCTTGATCGTTTTGCCACTGAATTAGGGTTTCGCTAAGGGTATGTTCAGGCAATAAATTAATAGTAACCGCCTGCCCTGCTCGCCAAAAAGATGATATTTGTAATATCGCTGGCCCTGATAAACCACGGTGGGTAAACAAAATATTTTCTTTAAAGCTAGTGCCATTTTCACTGGTAACTTCGGTCAACAGACTGATGCCTGACAAACCATCAAAGCGCTGTTTGTCGTGCTCATGCAAGGTAAAAGGCACTAATGCCGCTATGGTTTCAAGTACATTTAAATCAAATTTCTCAGCAATTTTATAACCTATGGGTGTTGCGCCTAATTTAGGCATGGTTAAGCCGCCAGAGGCGACAACCAACGACTTGCATTGATAGCTTTTGTCATTCGTAGTCACTAAATAACCTTGCTCGTTGTCGCTAGCAATGTCACTGGTAATGTTACTTTTTACTGCAGAGACAGAGAGCACTTCGGTACGCAGATCGAGTGTAACCCCTGCCCAATCACATTCGGTCATCAATATATCAACGAGATCTTGCGCGCTGTCATCACAAAATAATTGCCCTAGGGTTTTATGATGGTATTTCAGACCATGGCGGTCAACTAAATCAATAAAGTCTTGCGCGCTATAACGACTTAAGGCTGATTTGGCAAAATGCGGGTTTTGACAAAGGTAGTTGCTCGGCTCTGCATTTTCATTAGTGAAATTGCAGCGACCGCCACCACTGATTAAGACTTTTCGAGCGGGCTTTTTACCCATATCAACCACAACAACGCTTTTACCGCGATAGCCTGCTTGTGCAGCACACATTAAGCCTGCCGCGCCGGCACCAATTATTAATACGTCTGTTGTGATCACTGTAATACCTTAAGAGTAAAAGACAAATAAGAAAACTTATTGGATAGTCCCTACGAAGAGGGCTTTAAAATTTTGAGCCTATTATAATCTTTATGCAAATAGTGCGTATACAAAAAGGTTGATGAAAAGACTTTATTACTAATAAAGCGCTTAATTTCTCCTTTTACTATTCCTAAAATAAAGAAAAGTAAAGATTGTGTAAAGGTAGGAACTCTTCCCTAAAGTGACTATCTATTGCTGTATACCCGTTAACATTCACCAACAAATTGTTGCAACTTTACATTATGGAAAACAAATGACGACACTTAAAACCCTACAAGCCTTAAAGAGCTGCTTTGCTGCCGGCATCTTATTATTCATCTTACTAGGCTGCAATTCCAGTGACGATGGTAGCGGAGAAGGTTACGTTAAACTTTATAATTTATCTAAAGACTCCCCCAGTATTTATTTAACAGTAGATGAGAATCTTACGGAGAATAACGATGATGATGACCATTATGAGCAAACTTACTCTGGCATTACCTATGGAAATGCCCATAGTAATATCAGCTTAACGAGCCAGGACTATTATTATCAATTAGCTTGGCAAGATGATGATAGCTCTGCGACCGATGATCTATCAGTTATTTATGAAAATAGTATCACTGTAGCTGAAGATACTATCCACATGATAGTACTTAGCGATAGCATTTTATCGCCACAAGTTATGGTACATAGTATCCCTGTGATTGATGATGAAGATGATACTAGCAACGATCTTTTTAATCTTAGGGTGTTAAACATGCATTCAAATCAGCAAGCCGTTGATTTTTATCTCTCTAAGGATAATGAAAGTTTTAATGAAGCTGTTTTAGTTGGTCAATATAATTATCAACAATTATCCGATAATCAAAAACTTGACCAAGATGATTATATTTTTTATATCACCACTGCAGGTAGCAACGAGATTTTATTCAGATCAAATAGTATCCCTTTTGCTTATAGCTCTCAAAATATTATGATCGTAAGAGAGAACACGGGTGCAGGCACATCACCTTATGTGTTAGATATAATGTCAGACTCTACGGTAATTAACTATGTTGACGCCGAAGCTGAAGCACAATTTAGCGCTTACAACGCTGTTGCTAATCATGAGCAACTAAGCAACTACCAACAAGCTTTTGCTTTACATATTAACGGTGTAGATGATAACCCTGCTATCGCATACTTGCCCTATGGTGAGGTGAGTAATGCACTTATCTTAGCAAGTGGTGACTACAGCGTAGATCTCACCAATACTGAGAATAATACACCGCTATTAAGTAATCATTTATTATCTTTAGTTGAAAACACCAATAAAACATTATTTTTCTATGCCGAGCAAGAATATGTCGATACCGATAACGACGGTAATATTGATGAAAATGGTGATGGCATCATTGATGAAATTGAGGTTAATCTATTTTCTTTGATGGTTGAAAATAGTTTACTGACCAGTATTTATGAACATGAAATTGAAATAGTTAACTTAATTCAATCTGATGATTTTTCTCAAGTAGCTGTCTTTTTTGTTAGACAAGATGAAATCATAGACTCAGCCATTTATCACCGTGAAATAAATTACAAAAAAACTAGTTCAATCTTACTAAAAAACAACAGTTATCAAGTTTTTGTTGTCGCTGAGGATAACGGTAGTTCGATCATATTAAACTCATTTGAATTGATACTGAATGAGCAATCTAATGAGCAATTTTTAATACTGGAAAGCAGTGAAAACTCGCCCACGGGTTATAAAACAACAATGTTTACGCAAACACCTGCTCAAGAATCAGAGTAAGCGGCATGTTAGTTACAGAAAAATGCTTAACCTCAGACAAATTGCTTGTTGCCCAAGTTGAATTAAATTTTTTAAATCGTTCTGTGCTATTTTTGGGAAAGTCTATTACTACTACTGGGCTAGAGTTTAATTTACTGGCTCTGCTGATGGTTGATGCAGGTTCATTGATTTCAAGAGAGGTTATTGCTCAGCGCATTTTTCAGCGCAAACTTGGCAGCTGTGATAAAAGCATTAATAGTCACTTAAGCAATTTAAGAAAGAAACTGCTAACTATTTCTTCGCGCCCCGTTATTAAAACGGTTAAGGGGCAAGGGTATATATTCTTAACGTCCTAATTATTTGGGGTATTAAAGCAAAACTAAAAATGTCCCATCAAAGGTGTTTTTCACTTTTGAGTGGGACATTTACTTAGACGATGTAGCTAAACAGAATAGTTAAACGCTTATGCGCTGGCTTCTGTCATTATGCTGGTACTGCCATTTTTAGCCAATTCAGCTAAATCTTTATCAACGAAGAATAAAGCGTGACCATCATTACCTACTAGGTTGATTTTATCTAAAATACCTTTGAATAACGTCTCTTCTTCATGTTGCTCAGCAACATACCACTGTAAGAAGTTAAAGGTAGAATAATCTTGGTTCGTAAAGGCTTCATGAGCCAAAGAGTTAATGCGCTCAGTGATTAAACACTCATGTTCGTAAGTTAGTTCAAACAACTGACCTAAGCTTTCAAACTCATGTGGTGGCGCATCTATAGCACCAATAATAGGTAAAGCACCGGTTTCACTCACGTAAGTAAATAAACGATTCATGTGTTGAATTTCTTCATTTGCATGTTTACGTAAAAACTCTGCACCACCGGAAAAACCTTTTTCTTCACACCATGCACTCATTTGTAAGTACAAGTTTGAAGAGTAAAATTCTAAATTAAGTTGTTGATTTAACTTTTCTACCATTTCAGCTTTTAACATGATTTTGCCTTAAAGATTTTGATTGGGTGAATTCTGCCTTTTTATCCGTATTGATTCAAGTAATAAATCGTATCACTTCAATTTTAAAAACATAAAAAAACCTTATTAACCAAATGGTTAATAAGGTGCATCATTCTTATTCGTGTTCTTATATTAATTACTTTTAGTATCAGTTTTAATGATTTCAGAACGTTAACGCCCAATACTGTAACTAATACCTAGCTTATCCCAACTGGCTATTAAAGCTGCTCAAGAATAACTTCAGCTTTACTAACTTCAAACGATTTAGGCTCCTCTACATGCAAGCTGATTACTTCGCCATTATCAATAATCATGGCGTAACGCTGAGAGCGCACACCACCAAAAGCATCCGTATCCATACTCAAACCTAGTGCTTTGGTGTAGCTACCATCACCATCGGCTAACATCATGATGTTTTCAGCATTTTGTGACTCACCCCAAGCATTCATCACAAAAGCATCATTTACTGATAAACAAATTATCGCATCAACACCTTTTGCTTTTAATTCATCTGCCGATACCACATATCCTGGTAGATGTGCCGCAGAGCACGTTGGTGTGAATGCACCTGGTACAGCAAATAAAACTACCTTTTTAGCCGCAAAAAGTTCAGCGGTATTATGCGTGATCATTTCGCCATTTTTTAATTCTTGCAGTTCGCCTACTGGCATTAAACCATTCTGTTGGATCATGAAAGCACCTTAATGAGTTTATTAAAAATTTGCATAAGTCTTTGTTCAACTTACCTTGCTAAAGGTCAATTATACCTAGCTAAGTAAAGTTAACATACTAAGACGCATTTTTAAGTGTAAGTCCAATATCATTCACCTGATTACTCACATCAACCGAAATAACATTTGATAATTGCTGTGAGTCACTAACTTCTTTGTCGACATTGGCCATGGCTTGTTCAAAGGCGATAAAGTGTGTGCGTTGTAGGGTAATTTGTTCAAGGGTCTCTTGGGCAACCGTTGCTGAAACTTGTGCTTGTCCTGTTACGGCTAGCGAAGTTTCTTGCAATTCATCAGCAATAATACGTTGATTATGTGATGCTTTTTCTATGTCATTAATAATACCTTCAATCGAATTACTGGCACTTTGTAATTGGTTTAAGCGTGTTGAAATTTGTTTGAGCGATTCTTGCGTTTTACCCGCAAGTTGGCGTACTTCGTCGGCAACAACAGAAAAGCCTCGGCCATGCTCACCTGCCCTTGCCGCTTCAATAGCAGCATTAAGCGCTAGCAAGTTAGTTTGATCCGCAATAGCGCTAATCACATCAACAATTGAGGTAACCGACTCAACCGAATAGAATAGCGAAGTAATCGCTTCTTTGCTCTCCTTCGCTGCTAAATTGGTAGATTCGCTTGCCGCCAAAACTTGTGAGACATGATGTTGGCTGACTTCCATTGCTTTCTTAGTTGCCTGGGCATTGTTAACGACTTGACCTGAGAGTGTATTCACTGTCTCGGTTGCTTCACCTAAAGCTTCCATAATTTTTCTCGCCCCTTGGACATGCTCACTAGTTGTGTGCGATGACTGGTAAATACTTTGGACTTGGCTTTCCATGGTCGTTAATGCTTTGGCGACTAAATCTAATTGCTGTGCTTTGTCTTTATCATCTTGCGCTAACTTATTCACCATATAATTAAAGCTAGTGGAGATTTCGCCAAACTCTGTTCTTTTATCAATATTGGTAATATTGTCTACTTTGCCCTGCTCTACTAATTGCACAAAACTATCGCGTAAATTGCGCAAAGGTTTGAGAATAACACTATGCTGCAACCAGTAATTTGCTAAGAGAAATATCACTAAAAAGATAAGCAGTCCGAGGACAATAATATTAAGCTGCTCATTTATTTTCTCTTGCTGCCGAGCAATATTCGCTTCTCCTTGCAGGATTGATTTTTCAATATTGCCCACTTGTTTAGCCAATAGCGATAAGCCTATTTGTCGTTGTTCCTGTTGAACTAGGGTACTTTCTACTTCTCGCTGATAGCGATTGAATAATGACTGTAATTCATTAATGGCTTCAAGACTTAAATCTTGCTTTTCTTCACTATCACCGAGCAAGTCTTCACTTTCATCAAATAAGTCGTCATCCTTTTCTGCATAAATAGCTAAGGCAGGTTGTGTTGATAAGAAACGACCTAGGTTTTGTAGTTCTGTTAACAAAGGTTTTATCGATTGAATATTTGGCTGTTGTTGTATAAAAATAGCTTCTCTGGCACTGACTAAATCGGCAAGTAACTTGCCTATAACTTGCGTTTTAATCAGGTAATTAAATTGTTCCTTTAACGACAATACCTTTGTGTTTTGCACATAATTAGCTAAATCATTATTGATAGCCAACATTTCATGTTCACCGTTACGTAATAATACCAAGGGATCACCACTAAGCTTACCCATGCCGCGGAATTTGGTGTCTATATTATGGGCGAGCGCCTTGGCTTGCGAGTCTATTTGCTTAGAAAGCTCATCGATATTTAAGCCCTGTGCTTGTTTAACAATTAACGTGAGTTGCTTTTTCGCCCTGCTTAATAACGCCACATCACCGGTTTGTAAATACTCAACAATAGTGCGATTAAACTTGACCGTTGTTAAAGAAATAAGTGCCTGATAGCCCTTATAGTGCGCTTGGCTTTTACTTAAAGATTCGCCTACGTGATACATGGTTGCCAGATAAATTGCAGCAAAAATACTGATTGCCGTGACAGACAAACGGGAAAAGCTAGAAACGCGCATAACAGGAGTGCCTTTAAGATAAAATAAAGGCAATAAT
>MAAF01000118.1 GCA_002163005.1 Colwellia psychrerythraea
AAGAAAGTTCCTAATAAAATACCAGCAACCATACCGATAACAATACGGCTGGTTAAACTACTTTTTTTAGGCGAAGGGGATGTTATTTTTTCAGTGGTCATAGGGTCTATGTTACTTCTGCAAAGTTGTAAGTTAAGTTGTGATTATTATGTATCTACTATACAAATAATTTTAATCGCTAAGGTTAGCAATAATCGCGTAGATTAAAAACTAATTTATTTTGACTGTTTTTGGCGTAGTGATAAGTGAAAAATTATTAACTGTGCCATTGATTGTGATTTTTTTTTGGTAAGCAGTACCTTTTTGTTATTTATCAGTTAATATGGTTTATTAAGTGTAATAAAAAAAATAAATTGAGGATGCTTTTATGGGGTTACTTCGACGTATAAGTTTTACCATGTTATTGATGTCAATGATGACACTGGTAGCGTGTGGTGGTGGAGATGGTGACCTAACCGGTGGTGGTGATGGTGGTACTAGCCCTAATCCTGATGTAGTAACGTTATCATTAGCTAAATCAGATGGTGATTTATCAGGTGATAAGGATATTATTATCAGCGCTACTGTTATGCAGGGCTCTACTCTTTTATCGGGCAAATTAGTCACTTTTGCTTTAACAGATAATACAAAAGAAAATGCTACGTTATCCTCAACCTCTCAATCAACTGGAAGTAACGGTGTTGCAACTATAACTGTTAGCGCCACTAACGCTGTTGACGGTGTTGAGATTATTGCCACGGTTACAGGTGTTGACCCCATGACTATTAGTTTTAATAGTCTAGGTGGTGGCGTAAAAATTGTTGAAGGTGAGCCTAAAGCAGCTTCTATTCGATTATTTGCTAGCTCGCAACAACTTGCTTCGAGTGGCGCACAATCTATTGAATTATCCGCCATTGCTAAAGACGAGAATAATAACTTGCTTGAGGGCGTAACTATTAATTTTGCAAGTGATTCCGGGGCGCTTGGGAAAATACTTGATGAAAGTGGCGGCAGCTCTAATTTAACCGGGCGTGATGGCAAAGTTGCCATGGAACTATCGACTCAAGATGAACCTAGTAACAGAGTTATATTAGTCACCGTAACTAGTGGTGATATTACTGATTCGTTAGAAGTAGAAGTTGTAGGCACTACAGTTACGTTAACTGGGTCAAGCTCTTTAGCGATAAATGATGAAAATAATTATATAGTTAAGGTACTCGACTCAGATGGTAATGGCGTAGCAAAAACAGCTGTTACACTATCTTTGGGTGGGGGAGGAGCCGGCATAGAGCTCCCTTCTCCAGCGATGGTAACTACAGATTCAGAAGGCCAGGCGACGGTAAAAGTAACAGGTACTACTGGTGGTATTAATAGTATTGTTGTTACTGCACTTGGCGCTACAGCCAGTCAAGATGTTTCAGTACAAGCAGACTCATTCTTATTTACTAGTTTTAGTAATGGTATTGATACTGTTAATCCATCGAACTCTCCTATTGTTCCTGATGTTTCTTTAGAACAGACGGCAAGTATTACTTTGACCTGGATGCGAGATAATGCATTTGTACCAGACGGTAAATCTGTTTCCTTTACTACTACACGTGGTATTGTAAATGCCAATTCTGCTACCACAGTTGATGGTGAAGTTACTGTTGCATTAACTTCAACAGATGCGGGGAAAGCGTTAGTTACTTTTGTGGGTACAGATGTGATTGATGGCAAAGATGTTGAATTAACCAATCAACTTGAATTTGAATTCTTTGCCGATACCGCGGCAACAATTAAAGCACAAGCATCACCTAATTCGATAGGCCCAAATGAACAAACATCCTCTATTTCAGTAGTCGTAAAAGATGCGAATGGAAACTTAGTTAAAAATAAACGAGTCAAATTTGTGTTAGAAGATGTAAGTGGTGGGTCAATTTTTCCGGCAACGGCAGTAACAGATAGCAGTGGTAGTGCTTCAACTATTTATACTTCAAATAGTACTTCTGCCAAGGATGCTGTATCGATAGAAGCTATCGTTGAAGATACACCTGCCATAACAGATACCGTTAATATAACGGTATCTAATCGTGAATTATTTATTTCGTTAGGTACAGGTAATGAACTTGAAGAGTTGGACACGACAGATTATGTGAAAGAGTACTCTGTTTTTGTTACCGATGCTGAATCTAATGCTGTCGAGAATGTAGAGTTAACAGTCTCCGCAATACCTGAGAATTATTATAAAGGCCTTTGGGTTCCAACTTATGACGGAAATGACTTCGTACTTTGGCTGGCTCTAGGTGAAGGTTCAACAAACTTCCCAGGCCCAGTTTATCTAGGGAAAACAACATGTGTTAATGAAGATGCTAACTTCGATGGTATCTTAGATGCTGGTGAAGACTTTAATGGTGATGGTAAACTAACACCGGGTAATATAGTGTCAATATCAGGTACGCTTGTCACAGATACGGATGGACGGTCAGTTATTAGAGTGATTTATCCACAAAGTTATGGCCACTGGCTCGATGTAAAGCTTATTGTTTCAGGTAAAGTAACAGGCAGTGAAAGCTCGACTCAAGCCATTTTTACGCTACCTGTTTCGATTGATGATATAAATGAAGAAGATATAACGCCACCTACTCAAGGTATTGGAACTAGAGGGCCATTTGGATTATCTAACGAGTGCAGTAATAATATAAGTCAAGACCCGCCGCTTTAATCAGTAGTGAACATTTAATTGCTTTGAAACAAAAGGCTCCCTGAGGAGCCTTTTTTCTATCTGTTAACTATTTAACTACTATAGCTACTGATATAGGGTAGCTAATAATAATAAATTACTTAGCCATTTCCTCAAGCAAAAATGCTGAAATTTCAGCACCTACTTTTAAGGTTTTATCTCGACCAACAATACCTTGGCCTGCACTATCAGTAAAAGGGGCTATCTCCATCATGTCAGCGCCCGTAATAGGATACTTAACAGCTAAGGCGCGTAATATGTCCATGGCATCTTCTGGCATTAAACCATCAGGCTCTGGCGTACCAGTAGCACAGGCAAAACTGTCATCTATAGCATCAATATCAAAGCTTACATACAACTCATCAATGTTTTCATCTTCTAATTGACTAAGAATGTTATCAATCGTTTGATTAATACCTTGGACCTTAATGTCTTTTGCCCAATGCTGGCGTACACCAAAGGTATCTTCCCAGTGACTTTGTGGTTTACCACTAGAGCGAATGCCAATTTGAATAAGGTGATGCTTTTCATGCAGATCATCTAAAATATGGGTACACCAAGAGCCAAAACATAAGTCGATGCCTAAACGCTCCACTAATAAATCAGTATGAGCATCAAAGTGGATTATTGCTGCACGCTTGCCTTGCTGTTTTTTAGCTTGCAGGTAAGCTTTAGTTAATGGGTAGCTAACACTGTGATCACCACCAATACCAAAAATGCCTTTTTCAGGGAATTCTGCGTAGAAGTCATGTAAAACATCTTCAGTAATACTCAATGGGCTAATGGCATAATTACTATGTTCATCTTGATATAGGGCTTTTTTACAGTTAGCTAACGTCGCTTCGTTTAAATATTTATCAGATAATAAGTGTGGTATAACGCGTACATCGCCCAAATCAAATGCAGTCAATTCAGGGTAAGTTGCAAGTAAAGTTGAACGTAAAAATAATGGCCCCCAATTAGCACCACGTAAAATACCACCACCACAATCTGACGCTACACCTAAAATAACCGCTTTAGATGCTTCTGGTAGTTGATTTAATGATGCTTTCCATAAATCTTCAACGCCGACTGCTTGTCCGAAAATAGTTTGGTGTAATTGCTCTTTACGCTCTTTAGCGGTATTTACTGTGAATACGCCATTACCAGGAGGACATAAACAATTGCTGAGTTTGTTATAAAATGCTGATGTAATTGTTGCCATTTGAGGTCTCTAATTAATTATTTACATGGGTTATCGATTGAGGAAGATGACCCTCATACTTTCACTATTTTGAATATTTTTAACATTATGCTCTTATGTTTTATCGTAAAGTCGATTATGATTGCCGCTAAATGTAGGCAAAATGTGACTAAGCGCATAGTGATATCAATTATGCCTATTATAGCTAAAACCAGTATCTGGGTGAATAGCATTCGCTGTGAAGTAAAATAATTACTTGTCAGTTTGCATATTTATAGATATACCTATAAATAGTTATGCAAAGAATAATTTTAAATAAAATGTTTTTTTTATCGCTAGCAGGGTCATAACAAGTACGCTCGCACTTTTTTGATTAAATTAGCGTTTGAATAAAAAGGCAAAAAATAATTTGCCTTTATCGAAGGATTAGAAATTTTTATGGCAAAATCACTAGTTATTGTCGAGTCGCCAGCCAAAGCGAAAACAATTAATAAATATCTAGGTAATGACTTTATTGTAAAGTCGAGTGTTGGTCATGTACGTGATCTTCCGCACAGTAGCACAGGTAAAAAAGTGGCTGCTAAGTCTCCAGCTGAAGTGCGTAAAATGGCACCAGAAGCAAAAGCTAAATACAAAGCCAAGCGTGATAAACAAGCGCTGGTAAATCGTATGGGCATTGACCCCGAGAATAACTGGGCAGCTAATTATCAAATACTGCCAGGTAAAGAAAAAGTTGTTGCAGAGCTTAAAAAATTGGCCGATAAAGCAGACATTGTTTATCTCGCAACCGATTTGGATCGCGAGGGAGAAGCGATTGCCTGGCATTTAAAAGAAATTATTGGTGGAGAAGATGAAAAATTCCGCCGTGTTGTTTTCAATGAAATAACTGAAAGCTCAATCCAACAGGCGTTTGCTACACCGGGTGAGTTGAGTATGCCGGGTGTTAATGCTCAGCAAGCAAGACGTTTTCTCGATCGTGTGGTTGGCTTTATGGTTAGCCCACTATTGTGGAAAAAAGTAGCCCGTGGTTTATCTGCCGGACGTGTTCAATCTGTTGCAGTAAAATTAGTCGTTGAAAAAGAACATGAAATCAAAGCATTTGATCCAAAAGAGTTTTGGGAAATTGCTGTAGATACGCACGCATCAACAGGTGAAGTACTAACACTTGATGTGACCCATGAAAATGGCAAAGCGTTTAAACCGACGAATGAAAAAGAGACCAATGCCGCTTTGGCAATATTAAAGCCGGCTGATTATGCGGTTAGTAAACGTGAAGATAGACCGTCAAAAAGTACACCGTCTGCACCGTTCATTACTTCTACATTGCAGCAAGCGGCCAGTACTAAACTAGGATATGGCGTTAAGCGCACTATGGGCTTAGCGCAACGTTTGTATGAAGCGGGTCATATAACTTATATGCGTACCGATTCAACGAATTTAAGCAAAGATGCGGTAGAAATGTGTCGTAATTACATCAGCGATAGCTTTGGTGATAATTATTTACCAGAAAATGCAAAAACTTACGGCTCTAAAGCTGGGGCACAAGAGGCGCATGAAGCAATACGCCCATCAAATGTTAAGCTTGAAGCTGCATTTCTTGATGGCATCGAGGCCGACGCTAAGAAGTTGTATGAGCTTATTTGGCGTCAGTTTGTTGCCTGTCAAATGACCGCTGCTCGTTATACCGTTAGTACCTTAACGATTAGTGCCGCTAGCTTCGATTTAAAAGCTAAAGGACGAGTGATGCAATTTGATGGTTGGACTAAAGTTCATCCACAGCTAAGCAAAGGTGATGATACCCACTTGCCTGATTTAAAAGTTGGCGAAGCATTAACATTAGATAAAATCGAGCCAAGCCAGCATTTTACTAAGCCGCCAGCACGTTTTGGTGAAGCATCATTAGTAAAAGAATTAGAAAAGCGCTCTATTGGCAGACCTTCAACGTATGCGTCAATTATTTCAACGATACAAGACCGAGGTTATGTTCGGTTAGATAAAAAACGTTTCTACGCTGAAAAAATGGGTGAAATTGTTACTAACAGTTTATCTGGCAGCTTTGAAAAGTTAATGAGCTACGAATTTACCTCGAACATGGAACAAGAGCTTGATGAAATCGCAGGCGGTAGTGCAGATTGGAAAGGTGTTTTAGATGAATTTTATAAAAACTTTACCAAACAATTAACAAAAGCTGATCAACCATCAGAAGATGGTGGTATGCAAAACAATGAGCCAGTATTAACAGACATCGATTGTCCTACTTGTAATCGTAAAATGGGCATTCGAACTGCTCAAACCGGCGTATTTTTAGGCTGTTCTGGTTATGCTTTACCACCAAAAGAACGCTGTACAAAAACCATGAACTTAACAGCTGGTGAAGAAGCGGTAAGCATTTTAGCTGAAGATGCTGAAACTGAAGCGCTTATGGCAATGCGTCGTTGTGATAAATGTGGCAGCGCGATGGACAGTTACCTTATTGATGAAACACGTAAATTGCATGTTTGTGGTAATAATCCGGTATGTGATGGCATTGAAGTTGAAAAGGGTGAGTTTAAAATTAAAGGTTACGATGGACCAATTTTAGATTGTGACCGTTGTGAATCCCCAATGGAGTTGAAATCTGGCCGTTTTGGTAAGTATTTTGATTGTACTAATGAGGAATGTAAAAATACCCGTAAATTGTTAGCGAGTGGTGAAGCCGCGCCGCCAAAAGAAGATCCTGTGCAATTGCCTGAGCTTGCGTGTGAAAAGTCTGATGCTCATTTTGTGCTTAGAGATGGCGCTGCAGGTATCTTTTTAGCCGCGCACACTTTTCCACGCTCAAGAGAAACTCGAGCGCCAAAAGTAGCTGAGTTACAAAGGTTCAGAGACCGTATTTCAGAAAAGTTCTATTACTTAGCTGATGCACCTGCAGAAGATAATGAAGGAAATTTATCGGTAGTACGTTACAGCCGTAAAACGAAAGAACAGTACGTAATGACCGAGATTGCTACAGAAGAAGGCAAGCCGAAAGCAACGGGTTGGACTGCGAAATACATTGACGGTAAGTGGGTTGAAGATATTCCTAAACCGAAAAAGAAAGCAGCTAAAAAACCTGCAGCAAAGAAGGCAGTAGCAAAGAAAAAAGCTAAAAATTCAGCAGAGTAAATACATTTTACGCTGAATAATAAAAAAATAGATACCCTAGGGTATCTATTTTTTTTGCCTACTTTACATTCAACTTAGTCCTTTAATCTAATCCCTCTAACTCATCTAATACTTTCCTTGCTTGTGCTAAAGTACAGTCAGTCTGTGATATTAAGGCAGTAACAGTTACATTTCCCATGCGAGTTGCTAGGGCTAAAAGGTTTTCGTGACTTAAATACTGATATTCTTTTTTAAGTAACTTGGCAAGCCATATCCAACTCTCTTCATGTTCTTGTTCAATAAACTCAATGATGCCTTGTAGTTGACCAAAATTGGCCTTTAACTGCCAATTCCTCGAACGGCCAATACGGCTTAAATCACACCCTAATTGTCTGATATGAGCTTTTAACGCATATGCTTTCATAGTACGGCGAAGAAAGGAGGGTAATTTAATAGTGTTGATTACTTCCACAGAGTTATAACCTTAAACAGTAAAAATTAACTGCTTTGAAGAATAACTTACCATTTTTTCTTAGGTTGAAATAATAAATCTAATTCATTCTCTTCGCTTTTTGCTTTTTTCGCAGCATCTTTGGCATTGGTATGCTTTAAGGCATCAGTGATATCTTCTAATTGCTGTGAAATATCAGCTTGCCTCGTTGTGACATAATCATTTTTTACCGTGGTGCTAGCTAAACTTTGCAAAGCCTTCTCAAAATATTGTCGGGCAGAGCCAAGCATTTCTTTATTAAAAGCTTGAGTACCTCGCTTAACTAAGCTTTCAATATTTATTTTTAATTGCATCGTAGCTAATCGTTGGTCTTCTGCGGTAAAGCTTTGTGCGTCAAGAGCTCCTTTGTTTTGTTCAGATTTAAGTACCGCACGTAATTTCTTAATACACTGTAAAATGCCAACAAGCTGTTGCTCGTTGTCTGGTAAAGTAAAACTATCTTCTTCTGACGTTTGGTTATCGGCAAGGTCTTCCGAGGCTTTTAATCGAGACGTTAATTCTTGAACTCTTTTTTTGATCCCCTTAACTTCAGGCATAAGCTCTTGCATAGTTTTAGCAGCATTTAAACTACGTCGGTTTAATATTTTAACGAGGTTTGGGTTGTTTGGTAAATTTGCTAAATTAAAAATAAGCTCTTCACTTTCATCAATAACTGCTTTTTGCTTTGCAACTTTAATGCGTTTTTCTGCTTCTAATTTTTCTTTATGCTGCTGAATGGAACTAACCACGACAACAATTATAATTAGGGCAATGATTAACCCAATAATGATAGCAATCATCTAAGATTCTCTTGAATAAATAAACTACTAGGCAGTCTACAAAAAATGTTTTGTTTAGCATAGGGCTAGTTGTACATTTTACTTAAAAAGGGGCCGTAAATAGCGATCTTAAGTAGCATATACCCAAGCCACTTGAAAATACGTGTTTAAGGACGCTTGAGTATATAACTAAGTAAAGAATAATCTTGATGAAATTAATGGCAAAGTGGGGAATTTTATTTACAAAAACTAAAAAATATAATGGAATAAATGTTGGATTAAGTATATTATTTTATTATAAGAACGTTACAAATCACGCATTTTAATGCTAATGAGTATTTAT
This sequence comes from Colwellia psychrerythraea, assembly GCA_002163005.1. Classification (GTDB taxonomy): domain Bacteria; phylum Pseudomonadota; class Gammaproteobacteria; order Enterobacterales; family Alteromonadaceae; genus Colwellia; species Colwellia psychrerythraea_C. The sequence goes on from MAAF01000118.1 coordinate 8,620, forward strand.
ATGAAATTGCAGCAACTACGCTATATCGTTGAAGTATTAAATAATAACTTGAATGTATCTGCTACTGCAGATAGCTTGTTTACCTCACAACCGGGCATCTCCAAACAAGTAAGAATGCTTGAAGATGAGTTAGGTATTCAAATTTTTGGTCGTAGTGGTAAGCATCTAACTCATGTAACGGAAGCTGGCCAAGATGTGATTGATATTGCCACCCAAATACTTTCGAAAGTTGAAGGTATTAAAGCGGTTGCTCGAGAACATACTCAACCTGATGAAGGTAAATTGCGAATCGCTACCACACATACTCAAGCTCGTTATGCCTTACCTGATGTTATTAAGGGGTTTATCAAGAGGTATAGTAAAGTATCATTACATATGTCTCAAGGGACACCAGCACAAATTAGTGATGCAGCCGCTAAAGGTGATGCTGATTTTGCCATTGCGACAGAGTCATTACATCTGTATAACGATTTGGTCATGCTTCCTTGTTACCATTGGAACCGTAGTATAATTGTTCGACCTGATCATCCTTTGGCTAAAAAACCAAATATTACCATTGCTGACATTGCTAAATACTCATTAGTGACTTATGTTTTTGGTTTTACTGGTCGTTCTGAGTTAGATGCTGCCTTTGATGCCGCAGGAGCAAAACCTAAAATAGCATTTACTGCAACAGACGCGGACGTAATAAAAACTTATGTACGTTTGGGCGTGGGGGTTGGTGTGATTGCTTCAATGGCGATAGATGATCGTATTGATAGTGATCTTGTGGTCATTGATGCTAGTCACTTATTTAAAGCAAGTACAACTAAAATTGGTTTTAGACGTGGTAGTTTTTTACGTGCTTATATGTATGATTTCATCGAGCGATTTGCACCGCATTTAACTAAGGATATTGTTACCCGTGCTATGTTATTGAAGAATAACCATGAGGTTGATGAGTTTTTGAAGGATATTAAATTACCGACCCGTTAAAAGTCGTAGTAACTACGAGTAATGATTTTTGTTACTCGTAGTTTCCCATAATTTTTGCAAAACTCTAATTACTAACTATCCATGTAATCGAATAAACTTTGCTAATAACACCTCTTCATCTTCGACATGGTCTATATCAGGCTTAACACAGTCAATAGGGCAGACACTGACACACGTTGGTTGGTCGTAATGACCTATACACTCAGTACATTTATCCACATCTATTTCATAAATCTCAGCGCCAAGGGTAATTGCACCATTGGGGCATTCTGGATCGCACATATCGCAGTTTATGCATGAGTCTAATATTTTTAATGCCATATCATTTTTGACCTTTTAACATTAGCAATTGATAAGCGGCTAAGTTTTTTGGTTTTGTGCAAATGGGTGACGAGTAGTACCACCTTCATCCAAGTAACGCATGATAATACCGAAATCTAGCTCTAGTTCAGTATCAAGTTCAATGGCAACTTTATGCCCAGAGCCTTTAGCGTCATCAATACTCTCACCGGTTTTACTATGAATCATTTTGTTTAATATAAATGTCTGGTTGCCGCTAGGTGTCATCAGTTCTAGTTGATCACCAACGAGAAACTTGTTTTTGACGTCAATTTCTATCAGGCCAGTTATTTCATTTCGCCCGAGCACTTCACCAACAAATTGCTGAGTATCACTTTTAGAGTAACCATATTCATAGTTTTGGGTATCACCATGGCGATGCCGTTGTAAAAAACCTTCGGTATAGCCACGGTGTGCTAGGTGCTCTAAATCGGTATTGAGGCTTGGATTAAACGCTCTGTCTGCTATGGCATCATTAATCGCTTTACCATACACTTGTGCTGTTCTTGCACAGTAATAAAATGATTTAGTTCGGCCTTCAATTTTCAGTGAGTGAACCCCCATTTTAACTAAGCGATCAACATGCTCTACAGCGCGTAAATCTTTTGAGTTCATGATGTATGTACCATGTTCATCTTCAAAAGCTGGCATATATTCACCAGGGCGACCTTGTTCTTGTAGTAAAATCACATCATCGATAGGCTTTTGAGAAGGAGTGATGATATCTTGCTCTGGCATATAAACTTCAACGGCTTCAGGTTTAACAGCAACAATATCTCCTGTCTCTGTTTCTTTGGCTTCATGAGTATCATACTTCCAACGACAAGAGTTGGTACAAGTTCCTTGGTTAGGATCTCTTTTATTGATATAACCTGAGAGTAAACAGCGACCAGAATACGCCATGCAAAGAGCGCCATGGACAAATACTTCTAACTCCATTTCAGGGCAATGAAAGCGAATATCTTCAATTTCATCAAGAGAAAGCTCTCTCGATAATATTACGCGCTCTACTCCCTGTTGTTGCCAAAACTTAACGGTTGCCCAATTGACCGCATTTGCTTGAACTGACAAATGTATTGGCATGTCAGGAAAGTTTTCTCTAACCAGCATAATAAGACCAGGATCTGACATAATTAATGCGTCCGGCTTCATGCTAACAATAGGTGCTATATCTTTAAGGAAAGTTTTCAGTTTACCGTTGTGCGGTGCGATATTGTTGACTAGATAGAATTTTTTACCTAGCTGATGTGCTTCATTTATACCAATTTGAATGTTATCTAAACTAAATTCATTGTTTCTGACCCGTAAAGAATAGCGAGGTTGGCCAGCATAAACAGCATCTGCGCCGTAGGCAAAAGCATATCGCATATTTTTTAAACTACCAGCAGGAGAAAGAAGTTCGGGTTTTATCATGGGGGTACTCAAATGTATGATGGAATGAAAACGCAAGAAAAAATCAGCGGCAAATTATACTCAATATCGCGAACACCTACTATTTCAAATTAAACCAAGCGTGATCTAGATCAATACTTACTTTCTATTGAATTAAGGACGGTCAGAGTTTTTTTGTGGCAAAATGAGCAGTTATTATCGCTATTAGCTTGAAAAGCATTGATAAAAATAATTACATTTAAAAAAAATGTGCTATTTTTAATAATTATCACAATAAAAATAAAGGTGGATTTATGGCAACTGAAAATGCCCTGTATACTATTTTGACTGAAAAGATAAAACAAGACACGCTTGTACTTCCAACTTTACCTGAAGTGGCATTAAAAGTGAGAAGTGCTGCTGATGATCCAGATATTAATTTAAATCAAATGAGTGATATTATTGCTCAAGATCCTGCCTTATCTTTAGGTATGCTCAAAGTTGCTAACAATGCTCTTTTGGGGCGCAGTGTGAAAGTAGAGACGGTACCACAAGCCGTAACTCGTATTGGTTTAACCCAAATTAAAAGTATTGCCACTGCCATGGCTATTGAACAAGTATTTGTTTCTAATAACGATGTTGTGACTATGTATATGAACAAGGCATGGGTTAAAACAATTGATATAGCATCAGTTGCGATTAGCTTGATGAATATGTACATAAAAGTAAACAAACATACGCCACTATCTCTCGATACCATTACTTTAGCTGCGTTAGTGCATAATATTGGTGTTTTACCTATTTTAACTGAGGCTGAAAATCACCCAGATGTTTTTGCTAACCCGACGTTTTTACAGCAAGCGATTATTAAACTCTCTGGCCGAGTAGGCGGGGCAATAACTCGAAGCTGGGGCTTTTCTGAAGAGTTTACATTATTAGCTGAAAGTTGGAGTGATTTAACTGTTTTACCTACTGAAGTACATTATTTAGATTTTATTAGAGCAGGAGCTATTTATCATAATGTATTTAAAAATGAATCAACTAAAGAGGCCTTATTAAATAGTTATACTAAGAAAGGCATTTTATCTGACGTTGATTACATGGACAGTGATGAATTTAAAGGGATGTGTAAGGACGTAAGGGCTATGTTTATTTAATTGCTTATAATCTCATGAGAAATATAAGCAGAATAAAAATGGCAACGCTTAGTTGCCATTTTATTTAATACTATTTAGTAACACGGTATCCGTTTAATCTTTCTCTAACAGGTCAGTCGTCTTCATAGAGAATTCAGCTAATAGTTCGATAATAAAACGATTTAACTCTCCCGACATTAGCGCGAAATCTGCGTCAAGCTTAGCAACTACATCATCACTATCTATATCATCATTTTGTTCGTGAATAACATCAAAAAACTTCACTCGTTTTATGGCTAAGTCATCACACAAAATAAATGATAACGATTCATCCCATTCTAGTGCTACCTTTACCACGTACTTATCGGCATCTAAATGTGATTTAATCTCTTCACTTAATAGGTCTTGATTTTTTACACGAACAACTGCACCATCATCCCCTAAAGCATTAAATTCAGCTTCCATGCCTAAAGTAAACTTACCACCTAAGCTCTTCTCGTTTAGCCAGTCAGTCATTGTTTCATCAGCGCACACGTCAGGTTCAAAACTGGTCACAGGTAAGGTACCAAGTACTTTACGTAATAAAGCTAATAAATCTTCTGCTTTACCACGTGAGCTTGAATTGATAACGATAATATTATTAACTGGGCTTATATAAGCATGAGTATCTGTTATACGAGAAAAAGCACGAGGCAGTAATTCAAAAGTTATATCTTCTTTGAATTGTTCCTTCTCTTTCTTCGTAGCACCACGGCCTTGCTCTTGTTCAAGTAAATTAACTTTTTCTTCTACCATATCTTTAATAACGGAGGCGGGAAGCATTTTTTCTTCTTTGCGTGCACAAATTAGAAAGTTACCGTTTGCACTATGAACACTTGTATCACCATGCTTTCCTAATGCGTTTATCCAGCCAAAATGAGCAATTTCTGTAGAGCCTAGCGGAGTAAAAAGGTGTTCAGATAAATGTTTTTCTAAGTCTTGCTCAGACCATTCAAATGGACGAGTAAAAGCAAAAAAGTAAAGGTTTTTAAACCACATAAGTAAATCCTAGGTTGATATATGTATAAGCGTATTTTGGCGATTATCATACCTGAATTCTATTGTTAAGACAGCAGCTTTTAGCTATACCTCATATCGGGCAACGTCATGCGATAGCTTAAGCCTTCACCTGATTTAGAGTAAGCGTCTATAGAGCCATTGAGGGTACCAACTACTAGGTTTTTAATTATGTGTGTACCTAAACCCGTACCGCCTTTGTCGGCTTGAGTGGTATAAAAAGGGTCAAATAATTTAACAAGCTGTTCTTCATTAATACCTGTGCCATTATCCCAGTAAAGTATTATTAATCTTTGCTGCTCTATGGTCACATCTATATTGATCATACCTCGGTTAATATCATGAAACCCATGGATTATAGAGTTAATAATTAAATTAATAATTATTTGGGCAATAGCCCCAGGGTGAGTATAAATTTCAATATGAGGATCGCAATTTATTTTGACACAATGATTGGTTTTTTTTAATTTTGGATGAATTGACTGGATAATTTCATCAAGATATTTTGAAATATTTATCAATCTTACTTTATCATTGGTTTGATCAACTGCAACTTGCTTAAAGCTAGTAATTAACTCGGCAGCTCTTTGTAAGTTATTTGATATTAGCTTAATGCTGTGTTGAGCATTACTTATAAAACAATGAATAGTGCGTTTTGACAACTTTTGTGCTGTGATGTCTTGTTGTAGTTTGGTAATAATATCAGCTAGATAACTTGTTGAAGTGATGCTAATGCCAATAGGGGTATTAACTTCATGAGAAACTTCAGCGCTTAGTTGTCCTAAAGACGCCATTTTTTCTGCTTCTAATAACCTATCTTGAGCTTTACTTAATTCTAATATTGAATTTTTTAACTCTTTGTTGGTAGTGATCAGTGTGCCTTCTGTTTTACGGCGGCGATTATTCTCTGCTTTTAATTCATTTTGCTGTTTTAGCATTTCCTTTTGTTGCACTTCCATTTTCAATAACGTGCGACTTAATGTGGAGGTTTTCCTAGCAACTTCCTGTTCGAGCAATAAATTTTGTTCGTCTAATTTATCATTAGCTAAGTTAGTTTCTCGTTGGGATAATGAAAGTTTATCTTTAAATTCAACAAGTTCATCAATTAAATTATTATAAGCATCTTCAAGAATATTTAGCTCGTTTTTTTCATCGTTCATAATATGAAATTTAGAGGCTTCGGGATCATGTAAATCAAGTTGCTTCATTTGATCGGTAAGCTCTTGTAAAGGCTCGGTTAACAACTTAGTAAAAGCTAATAAAAATAAGAACACTAAAAAAGCTGTTTTTACAATGGCATTACCAATTAGGAAATATATTCCCACCTCAATACGGCTAAAAATAACATCATTGCTTGATAATAAAGTGACAGTGCCAACCGTTGTAGTCCGACCTGAAAATTCAAATATTAATGGAAAAGAGTGGCCGAATAGACCTTCAGTTAGGGAGCTTATGCTTTGAAGTTCACTGTAAGCATTTTTAGACGCTTGAGAGGGAGCCGATAAAACTTCACCAAGTTGAGTGATAACATTATTTGCTTCATCGGTTACTGTTATCCCTTTGATCATTGGAATAGCGATTAAACCTTCAGAAATATCAACAGCTTGTTGAGTATTAAGTTCCCATACCGCACGGGTTAAGCTACCACTAATGGTTTTTTGCAAAGTAAGTAGTTCACTATTTATGTGACTTTTTGTATTAAAATATTCTGCAATTATCTGAATGCCAGTAACACTGATGGTTAAAATAAAATAAACAGAGAGTACTCTTGTTAGCAGCTTACGCGATAGGCTAGTTCTTTTCATTATCAGTTATCTTATGGCTTGGTTTAGGACGTTATTGTTAATTCTAGTAAATAAATATAAAAAATAATAAAGATAATAAAGATAATAAAGATAATAAAGATAATTTTACAATTCAAAATTATCTTTATCAGATAATTAGAGGCTATTGTTTTTCTAGCTTTATTTTTAAACAAATGCCGTGTTTTGAGTTCTCTTTATTCATGTTGCTTGTTCTTACGTAGATTTACTTGGCGACAGAGCTAATTATAACTTTGAAAGATTAATAGCTGTTAATCAAGTGAAACATTATTTAAAAAAAATAGATACTATGACAAAAATAGGTGTTTTTTATGAATATAAGCTTACATCTGTAACAAATCTGTAATGTATGTGTTGTAAAATCTTTAGCTATTAGACCTACTATTCAACAATTTTAAATTTAATTATCTAGGAATATTTATGAAACTGGTTAAAAGCTGTATTGCAATGACTCTTTGTTCTGTCTTAACAATGCCGACATTTGCAGCCGATAAGACACAAGAACAACAAGGAATTATCGATTTTTACGGTAAATTAAATATTTCATTACAGGCAACTGAAGAAAAAGGGGAGTCGTTTAATGAACTGAAAAGTAATGCTTCTCGAGTTGGTGTAAAGGGTAAATATTCTTTAGATCATGACCTAACGGCTATTTATAAACTTGAATGGCAGGTCAATGTTAATGATGATAGTAAAGATACATTAACTGCACGAAATCAATGGGTTGGTGTCAGAGGTGGGTTTGGTGAGCTTACCGTAGGTCGATCAGATACAACACTAAAGGTTTCACAAGGAAAGTTCGACTTATTTAATGATTATGAAGCTGATTTAAAACACCTTTTTATCGGTGAAAACCGTGTAGCAGATTCTATCACTTATAAATCCCCTGTTTTTAAACATGTTCAACTATTAACAAGTTATATTATTTCTGATGATATTGAAGCTGATGACCCATATTCTGTTGGCGTGTTTTTTGGCGATTTGAACTTGAAAAAGACTGATTTTTTCTTATCCGTTGCTCATGATGAAAATATGCCGGTTAAATTTAAACCTGTGGATTCAGGTGAGAGTTCAAGGACTGAAGCCTTAGCCAATACGCGTGTAACGGGTATGTATAAATTTGGTGATTTACGTTTGGGGGCAATGTTTGTGGATACTGAAGTAGTTAATACCGGTAAGTCTGAAACAGGTTATGCAGCCAATGTTTCATATAAAGTAGGGAAGGTATTAGCAAAGGTTCAATATCAAGAGTTTTCAGGCTCTGATTCAATAAGTGTTGGTGCGGATTATAAACTAGGTAAAAACACTAAAGTATATGCTTGGTATACAGATAGAGAAGGAAATGAAGTTACCGCTAATGATGATGGTATTGATTATATTCTCGCCACGAAAGGGCAGTATTTTGCGATTGGTATGGAACAAAAGTTTTAGGATTTGCCTCTAAATTTATCTTTAATTCAAACAAAGCCGTTAATTTCCTGTGGATTAACGGCTTTTTTGTAGGTGTATACTTGCTAAAGCGTTAAGCTTGTTTGATAATTTTGTTTTTGTCATAAAACTGTCACTTAACTTCTGCACAATAACTTATCAAGTGTGAATTTTTGTTAATGTTTGTTTTATTAACAGTGGATTGCATCAGTTAGTTATATTATTAGGATGTTTACATGAGTAGAAAAATTTTAGTCGTTGAGGATGAGACTCCTATCAGGGAGATGATTAGTTTTGTATTGGATCAAAATGGTTTCAATGCGATAGAAGCTTGTGACATAGAACAAGCCTTAGCTAAAGTTCACGAGCCTTATCCTGATTTAATCCTACTTGATTGGATGTTACCTGGAGGCACTGGTGTTTCGTTAGCAAAAAAACTAAAGCAAAATGAATACACACGAAATATTCCGATCATTATGCTGACAGCCAGAAGCGATGAAGACGATAAAGTAAAAGGTTTTGAAGCTGGGGTCGATGATTATGTGACTAAACCTTTTTCACCTAAAGAGCTTATTGCCCGTATTAAAGCGGTAATCCGTCGAGTGTCTCCTACATCTCTTGAAGAAGAGGTTGATTTTCATGGTCTTAAACTTGACCCTGTTGCTCATCGCGTGGCTATTAACGGTAATAGTTTAGACCTGGGGCCAACAGAGTTTCGCTTATTGCACTTTTTTATGACCCACACAGAAAGAGTATATTCACGCGAACAATTACTTGATAATGTTTGGGGTACAAATATTTATGTTGAAGACCGAACTGTTGATGTTCATATCAGGCGTTTACGTAAAGCCATCTCTGGTGAAGGACACGAAGATTTTATACAGACCGTCCGTGGCGCGGGTTATCGTTTTTCAAGCAAATTAAAAAAAGTTAGTTCACTGTAACTGCTTCTCTGTTGGAAAGTAATTAGGCAAGTATGCATTTCCGTTTATCTTTTATAAATATTATTTATCGCTTATTAGGTTTGTTGCTGGCAAGTGCTTTTGTCGGCTGGTTATTCGGTTATGTTTTGTTGGTAATGCTTGCAACCAGTATATTTTTGTTGGTTTGGCATTTTCATCATTTATTTAAACTGATTAATTGGCTGTGGCAATCTAAAGCGTTATCTCCTCCACAAGCCAAAGGAGTATGGGGATACCTATATGACGGTTTATATCGGCAAGTTAAGCAGCAGCGTAATAAGCAAAAACAATTAAATGAAAAAATCCGGCGTTTTCGAGATGGCGCTGAAGCGCTTCCTGATGCGGCATTAATGTTATCTGAGGAACTCACTATTGAGTGGGGAAATAAAAAAGCGCAACGACTTTTGGGTGTTCGTTGGCCAGAAGATTTTGGTCAGCGTATAGATAACTTACTTAGAGCGCCCGAATTTTCAGATTATTTAGCACACGAGAACTTTGAATACCCTTGTTTGTTAATTTCCCCGATTCACTCTGATGTGCAACTTGAAATACGTCTTATGGCGTATGGAAGCGAACATGTATTACTCTTGGCAAGAGATATATCTAATCTCCAGCGTTTAGAGGATATGCGCCGTGATTTTGTCGCAAATGTCTCCCATGAACTAAAAACACCCTTAACGGTTGTTCGTGGATATGTTGAAATGATTCAAGCTTCACAAGAAACATTTGATCCTCATTGGCAAAAAGCGTTTCAAACTATTGAAGGTCAAGTATCTCGCATGGATCGCTTAGTTGAACAATTGCTTAATTTAGCTAAAGTAGAAAATAATAGTGATGAAGAGAAGCAATGCGTCAATATGGCACAACTAATTCGTACATTAGTTGATGAGGTTACTTGGCTTAATCAGGAAAAACAGCACCAAATTACTCTAGATATTTCCACGGATGTATTTGTTTTAGGTTTTGAAACTGAATTAAAGAGTGCCTGTGCCAATCTCTTATCTAATGCTATTGCATACACTCAGCCTAATGGTTGTATTAAAGTTAGTTGGCGTTTGATGGGCAATAAAGCTGTTTTCTCAGTTAAAGATAACGGTGATGGTATTAAACCTGAGCATGTTAATCGATTAACTGAGCGCTTTTATCGTATAGATAGATCTCGTTCTAGAGATACAGGAGGCTCTGGCTTAGGGTTAGCAATAGTTAAGCATGTTTTGCATCACCATCAAGCCGAATTAATTATTAATAGCCACTGGGGACAAGGCAGCGAGTTCTCAATTTATTTTGATCCTAGCACCCTATCAAGCCCACTTGTTAATTAATAACCAGTCCCTTGGGGAAGGCTGAACAAACCATGTTCTTCGTTGCCTCATTTTTTAAGGACGCTACATGGATGGTGTTATTAGAGAATGCAGGAGCACATTCTCCCGAATAATCCTTAAAAAAATGAGGCGTCTTGATTATGAATCGCTCAGACTTCCTGAAACGCGCATCTTCAAGTGGATCGGGTATGTATCGTCATAATTCTGTCATAAAATGGACATATAATTGTCATGTTCACTTCGTATAGTGTGAACAATCAAACAGTTAAAACTCTTATTGGAGAGACCATGAGTTTAAAAAAAGTTATAAGTATTATTAGTTTATCAAGTATGATTAGTTTATCTGCCTTTGCCCTTGATGACAATTTACCAGAATATAAAAAAGTCAGTGGTATTTCTGGCAATGTATCTTCAGTTGGCTCTGATACCTTAGCAAACATGATGACTTTTTGGGCAGAAGATTTTAAACGCACTTACCCAAATGTGAATGTACAAATTCAGGCAGCTGGTTCGTCAACAGCTCCACCGGCTTTAACTGAGGCTACTTCAAATCTTGGGCCTATGAGTCGTAAAATGAAAATGCGTGAGATTGCAGCTTTTCAAAAGCGTTATGGTTATAAACCTACCCGAGTTCGTGTTGCTATAGATGCCCTAGCTGTTTTTGTTCATAAAGATAACCCATTAGAAGGGTTAACGATTGCACAAGTTGATGCTGTTTTCTCTAATAACCGTAAGTGTGGTGCTGATAAAAATGTTGACCGTTGGGGAGATCTTGGTTTATCGGGCGCATGGACAGGTAAAGACGTGCAATTATATGGACGAAATTCTGTTTCTGGCACCTACGGTTACTTTAAAAAGAAAGCACTATGTAAAGGTGACTTTAAAAACAGTGTGAATGAGCAACCTGGATCAGCATCAGTTGTGCAGTCAGTATCGGCTTCACTTAACGGCATTGGTTATTCAGGTATAGGTTACCGTACTTCTGGAGTGCGAGCTTTACCGTTAGCTAAAAAAGGCCAAGTCTTTATTGAAGCTAATATGGAAAATGCAATTTCAGGTAAATATCCGTTATCACGCTATTTATACGTCTATGTTAATAAGCACCCGAATAAAGCACTTCCACCTATGGAAGCTGAATTTTTGAAAATGATTCTGTCTAAAACAGGTCAAGCAATTGTTGAAAAAGACGGCTATATTCCTTTACCAAGTAAAGTTGTCGCTAAAGAATTTAAAAAGTTAGGTTTATAATCTAATTTAGCATTAATATACCTCCAATAGGGCAAGCGTAAACTCTAGCTAGCCCTATTCATTTCATTCCCTTTGTTAGACTTCTTACCGTTTAAATTCATATTCAGTTGTGCCAGTAAAGTAACAACAGTAGAATACCTATAATTAATTAGTTTCATTGTTATAATATATCGTAGTATTTGCTTGTCGGTTATTTTGAAGGAAAGGTATGGAAATTATTTTAGCTAACCCTCGTGGTTTTTGTGCGGGTGTTGATAGAGCCATTAGTATAGTCGAACGCGCTTTAGACTTATTTGGCGCCCCAATCTATGTTCGTCATGAAGTTGTTCATAATAAGTTTGTAGTCGATGGTCTAAAAGACCGTGGTGCTATCTTTGTTGATGAACTTGATGAAGTACCTGATGATAATACCGTCATTTTTAGTGCTCATGGCGTTTCTAAAGCAGTAAGACAAGAAGCTAAAGCTAGAGCATTAAAAGTATTTGATGCTACTTGTCCATTGGTAACAAAAGTTCACATGGAAGTTTCCCGTGTTAGCCGTAAAAATATCGAATGTATCCTTATAGGCCATGCAGGCCATCCTGAAGTCGAAGGCACTATGGGGCAGTATAGTAGTGACTCTGCGGGTATTTATTTAGTTGAATCCCCTGAAGATGTCACACGTTTAGTTGTTAAAAATCCAGAAAAATTATATTTTTGTAGCCAAACCACACTATCTGTAGATGATACCATGGATGTTATTTCTGCTCTTCAAGCTAAGTTCCCATTGATTGAAGGGCCACGCAAAGATGATATTTGTTATGCCACCCAAAACCGTCAAGATGCGGTACGTGAAATAGCTGATAAAGTGGACCTTATGCTGGTTGTGGGTGCCAAAAATAGTTCTAATTCTAATCGCCTCAAAGAGCTAGCAAGTAAAATTGGTGTTACTTCTTATTTAATCGATACAGCAGAAAATATTGAAGCTGATTGGTTAACCGGTGTTGATAAAGTTGGAGTAACCGCGGGTGCCTCAGCACCCGCAGTACTAATAAAGCAAGTGGTTGAAGCACTTAAAAGCTATGGCGGTCATCAGGTTATTGAACACCCGGGCAAAGAAGAGAGCATAGTATTTGCAGTACCAGCTGAATTACGCTAGTCTTAATTGAACTATAAAGTGTTAAAAATAACTTGTTATGTTAATACTTTATTATGTCAACACTATGCAGTAAAGTTATTGAGCATGATGTTAATGTACAGATGTCGGTTTTGTCTTATTAGTCTATACTTTGTTGTTAATTATTAACTTTTAGTATCGCCGTTGGTTTTAGACTTGAACCGTGAGTAGTCGCTGTAAACATTAAAAAATAATGATGAAGTGTTAGGATGCTACTCTTGATGGGTTGTGCTGATTTTTGCAATCAGTATAACTATATTATAACCATGGAAGTGGTAGGGTAGTAGTGTGATGCAGGTAAATTTTACAGTAAACCAAAGCCTCATTAGTTTTCTCACAAAAAACTGTTATCGACTCCTCTTGTCTTGTTGTTATTTCCCCCGGTTGAATTTTTCTCACCACTTTTCTAATAGTAAAACTTTACTTTCTCTATTTATCTATAAAATTGATTTATATCCCTTATGGAGTACATATGAATAAACCATCAATGTTATTGAGTTACAAAAATTCTCAAAAGGGCATGACCTTTCTTGAAGTACTTATAGCTTTGGTGATTATGGTAACAGGTATTTTAGGTGCTGTTGCCATGCAAGCGACCGCTAAACAAGGCAGTTTTGATGCCATGCAGCGTTCTTTAGCTTCAAGTTTAGCACAAGATATTATTGCAAGGATTAGAGCTAATAACCCTGCTAATTTAGTCGCGTATGTCGCAGATGATTACGGTGTCATTTTGAATGATGAGCCAACGCCTATAGCATTAAGGTGCGCACAAGCTGATGCCCCATGCACAGCTGCTCAAATGGTTACTAATGATATATATGAATGGGAGCTTGCTTTAGTTGGTGGTGATGTAACTTCTGGAGGGAAAAATAGAGGGGGGCTAATTGGTGGGCAAGGTTGTATTTTTCAAAATGGTAATGCATTAACGGTTGTGGTTAGCTGGCAAGGAAGGACGGAAATAAAAGATAGCAAGAAAAGTGATGGTTGTGGTACTGGAAGTAAGAAAAGACGTCAAGTTGTTGTTCAAGCATTTATTATATGAAATTTTTGGTAGTAGGCTAAATATGAATAATTTAATAGTAGGACGTATAGGTCATAACGCAAAAGGGTTTACCCTAGTTGAATTAATGGTCTCATTATCCATTGGTTTAGTCCTTTTTGCTGGTGTTATGAGTGTCTTTGTAGGAATGCGCACAACTACCACTGAAACTTCTAATTATGGTGAGTTGCAAGAGAATGGCCGTTTTGCGGTAAGTGTGTTGACTGATGATTTACTTAGGCAAAATTTCTGGGGAGACCTTTCGGGAACTTTTACTCTTAGTAGTTTAAGTGGGAACCCTGTTCCCCCCGCAGCCCCGGGCAACGATTGTGTAGGTGAGGGGGTGAATAATGCAACATTCCCTCAAGGTACGGGATCTTTTAGAACGTTATGGGGACAAACGATCGTTGCAGGCTCTCTTAATCCGTTAAGTTGTTTTACTATGCCTGCTAATACGACAACGATGGTAGACTCTGATGTTATTCAATTTAAAAGGGTTATTTCTAATCCTGTAGGTGCAGCAAGTGCAGGGAATTATTACTTAGTAGCCAATTTATCCACGGGTGGCATTTTTACTGGTGATGCTGCTGATGATGCATATGTATATGGAGCTTCTGCTGATGCAGCTGCTGATGCAGCTAAAGCTGCTGATGCTTCTGATGCGGCTGATGATGTTGCTGCTGCTAATCCTGGTGATGCTGATGCAGCAGCAGCTGCAGCTGATGCTGCAACTGCTGAAACTGCTGCTAATAATGACGCTGTTACTGCAGCTGCAGCTGTTGGTGTTGCTGTTGCTGCGGGTGTTCCCTTGATAGTTAATCCTAGGATGTGGGAGTATCAGCATCATGTTTACTATGTTAGACAAGAATTAGTTGGAGATGACTCTGTACCTGTGTTGATGCAGGGACGGTTGGCTAATTTTAGAATGAACTTTGCACCTATAATTGATGGTATTGAACGAATCCGCTTTATGTATGGCATAGATACCGATACTAATCCAAGCCAACCTGGATATGGTGTCGTTAATGCTTTTGTTTCAGCGACGAATATGACGCAAGATTTATGGAATAATACCGGGGGAACCAGAGTATTAGCCGTTAAGGTTTTTGTTTTAGCTCGCGGAATTAGGCCTGACAATAAGTATACTAATACTAATAGCTACCAGCTTGGGGATGACTTACCGTTTATTCCAAATGATAATTACCGCCGTTTACTCTTTAGCTCAACAGTCACCTTGTACAATACCAGTGTGGATGCATGGTAATGAGTACCGTAAGCAAAATAAAAAGTGAGGTTAGAATGACAAAATCACCTAAGATAACGAATCAAAGAGGCGTTGTTCTAGTAGTTTCTCTTGTTTTTTTGGTTGCTTTAACTGCTGTTGCCGCAGCGTTAATGCAAAATAGTACAACCGATATGAAAATGTCGGGTGCAAGCGAAGAGAAGGTTGTCGCGCTACAAGAAGTTGTAAGCGCTGTTGATGAAGTTATTTTTAATCAAGTATCTGCTGGACAAACCAATAGATTCTCTCGACCTGTAACGGGAGATGTAAACTTCCCTATTACTGACCAAGCACTTTTATTACCTAGTACTGCAACAAAATCAAGTGCAAGAGTTGATGTGGCAAATAATCAGTTTAACTTAGATATTGCTTGTCCCACATTAAAGCTAGCATCATCTACAGAAGTATTCAGCTGTAATATGTTAAGAGTAAGAGCCAATCGAAATTATGGCCGCACAAATCAGAGTCTTATTTCAGCAGACTCAGGCATCGCACAGCAACTATTAAAGTAAAGGAGCAATCTAATTGAATTGTTTTTTAAATCGAACAATTAGCATTGTGGTACATATTAGTTTTGGAGAATTAAAATGAATTTATCAAAGGGTAGAAAGAGGGCAGTTAAAGTCGTTATCAACCTACTTACAAGTAGTGTTACTGCTTTTTTATTATTGGTCTCTACTACTAGTTTTAGTGAGGATATAGAGTTATATATTGGTGAGACAATTCAACAAAGCAAAGCTAGGCCTAAAGTACTCATTATATTTGATAATTCCGGTAGTATGTCTCAACACTCTGCGGAATATAAGGCAGGCTATGTTAATGACCCTCTAAATCCATATGACGCTGTTGGAAGTCTAAACGCTTTATCTGATAAATTTATATACTTTTCTAAAGGCGGGGTTGATGGTGCGAGTATACCCATAGTTGATACTGTTGCTAGTAATAGTGTTAAAGTACGTCGATTCCTTGAATCCATCAATAGTTGTGAGGAAGCGCGAACTATACTTGAAACAGAGGGTATCTATACAGGACACATTAAAGAGTACACCTTTTCAGGGCAATCTGGGAGTTGGCAAGACATCCCTGATAATAATGGCGCTAATATAAATATCATTGATTGTGAAGCTGACGTGCTGAAACCCAATAATATAAATGCAGGGACCACTAAAGCTGGAGATAGTCTTCCTGAAGGGTACCCTGTTGATGGGGCGGGCAACAAAACAACTCCCGAATACTATGGCGCTACTTCTAATGTTTCATGGTCAGGTCAAGCCGTTACACTTTATACTGATAATTACCTCCGATGGCTCCAAGCCGATGTAGAAGAGGATCCTGATGATGGTGGTATACCCACTGTGAACAAGACTCGGCTAGAGGTAGCTAAAGAAAGTGTGACCACCATAATCAACACAACCCCAAATGTTGATTTTGGTTTAATGGTGTTTAATCCTAATTCAAGAAAAAATAATGAAGCTGATAACAATTTAAATGGAGGTCGTGTTGTTCATGGTATTCAAGAAACTACGGTAGACGCTAAAGCTGATTTATTAGCTTTGATTGCTGGTTTGAATGGAGATACTTGGACACCATTGTGCGAAACTTTGTATGAAGCATCACGTTATTTTGGTGGTAAGTCGGTTGATTATGGTAAAGAAGCGGGAAGTAACCTGCCTGATAGAGATGCAAGCATAGGCGTAGAAAGTAGTGAGGTATATCAAGCCCCATTTTCAGCATGCTCAGACAAAGTATATGTTGTACTTATAACTGATGGTGCGCCGACTTATGACATGGAAGCAGTTGATAAGGTTTTTGATCTATCAAAAACAGGAACATATAGTCTTACAACAGCTGATCGCTTTGAAGTTAGCGATGCTGATGCTCCATACGAAGGGCAATATAGTTATTTAGCTGCACTAGCTGGCTGGATGAATAAAAATGACTTGAACCTTAGTCTTGATGGAAAGCAGATAGCAGAAATACATACTATTGGCTTTGGTGAAGATGCAAAAAATGACGCCGCTCCTCTACTTATTAAAACCGCTGAGTTAGGGGGAGGGAAATACGTATATGCCAATGATTCTTCTTCGTTAATTACAGCATTTACTAATTTTCTTGGCAATATAGAGCCTAGTAATAATAGCTTAACTTCGGCATCTGTGGCCTCAAATAACTTTGATAGAACTGAAACATTAGACTCTGTTTATTATGCTATGTTTCAACCTGATCGAGGCCCCAGATGGCAAGGTAACATCAAAAAATATAAAGTCACTGATGGTGTTCAAAAAGGAGCTAACAGGGTTGCAGCAATAAATCAATTAACAGGGCATTTTTCCGATGAGGTACAAAGTTACTGGTCAAGTAGTGTTGATGGAGACACTGTATCTGAAGGTGGCGTCGCTGAAATGCTTAGAAAAAAAGCTGGTAGAGTTATTTATAGTGACTTAGGCGCTGATAATGCTTTAGTAAAGTTAACCTATACTGAAGCAATTAAAGTTAAAACGATAAGCGAATTAGCAACTGCGTTAGATGTAATAGATGATCAAACCTCGATAGAGGCTAGCTTTAACTGGATAAATGGCTTAGATTCTGATGATGAAAATGATGATGAGAAAACTGATGATATTCGACCTGATGTTTTTGGTGACCCCCTTCATTCTAAGCCCGTAGTTATTAACTATGGTGATGGTGATATTCGTATCGTTGTCGGTACCAATCATGGTGTACTGCACATGTTTGAAGATACTGATGCCACTAATACTATAATTGAAAACTGGGCATTTATGCCTAAAGAGTTCCTCTCTAATATTAAGGATTTACGTAATAATATTACCTCAACCGATAAAGTTTACGGTATTGATGGCCTTATTACCGCACATATTGTTGATCAAAATGGTGATGGTATAGTGGATAAAAGTACTGATAAAGTATGGCTTTTCTTTGGTTACCGTCGTGGTGGTAATTCTTATTATGCAATGGATGTTACTGACCCCGCTGATCCTTCTGTGATGTGGACTATTGAAGGGGGGGGAACAGGTAGCCCATTTCAAGAGCTAGGGCAAACGTGGTCTCAGCCTAAGGTTACTTATTCAAAATTGAATCTGGATGGAAATACGGCAAAGCCAGTGTTAATTTTTGGTGGGGGCTATGATCCGGCGAAAGACTCTCATGCTATTGGCGGTAATGGTGGTGCTGATAGTCAGGGTAAAGCTATTTTTATGGTTGATGCTGAAACGGGTACATTACTATGGGATTTAGGTCCTGATGGAGATACTGTTTTTGGCGGGACCGATAGTATTCCTTCTAGTATTGCTACCCTAGATAGTGATGGCGATGGTTTAACTGACCGACTCTATGCGGGTGATACTGGCGGTAATGTCTGGCGCATTGATATGCCAGGGATTGATAAAAGCAAGTTCTCAGTATTTAAGTTGGCTGAATTTGGTCCTGAATCTGGCATTGATGCCAAAATTGAAGATGATAGACGCTTTTTTAATGAGCCGTCAATCGTTAGAGCTTATATAACCGAAACCATTGATTCAGGTAAAAAATATTCTGATGGAAAAGCAATTATAGTCCAACAAGATATTCCTTATGATGCTGTATTGATAGGCAGTGGCGATAAGTCAAATCCTATAGGAACCAATACTGACGATGTCTTCTTTATGATTAAAGATATTAATATAAAAACTCATCAATTTACTGGAAGCAGCGTACCAGCTATTCCTGCTCCCATTAAAATAGGAGACTTAGCTGATTATACTCAGAACCCTTTTGGCGCAGAACTCACATCTCAAGAAAAAGAGACTTTATCGCTTGCGGTTAGTTTGAAATCCGGCTGGTTAATAGAACTGGAACAACTGGGTGAAAAAAGTACAGCCTCAGCCTTAGTTATTAATAATGTTGTTTATTTTACGACTTACACGCCACCTTCTTTGTCAGCCAATTCAGAAACGTGTGATTTGCCTAATGGACAAGGGTGGTTATACGCGGTTGATTTATCTTTAGGAATAGCTAAATATAGCTGGGCAGCTGAAGATCAAAACAGTACAGATGATAGAAAAACCTTTATTAGTGAACAATTTTTGGGTGCACCCACGCTAATAGTTACTAAAACAACTAATCCTGATACTAATACTGAAGAGTCTGATGGTAATATCATCGTTGGTCGAAAAATAATTCCGGTAGGGTTTAAGCTGCAAACTCTAAGAACCTATCTATATGTTACGGAGAATTAGATTTATGTTAAGTAATCGTAAATATTTAGGTGGAATTAAGGGGAGAAAAGTGAAAGGCTTTACCCTTATAGAGTTAATGATTACCGTTGCCATTATTAGTATCTTAGCAACGGTTGCTTATCCTTCTTATAATGATTTTGTAGTGCGTTCTAATAGAGCTGAAGCTCCTCGAGAACTAGTTCGCTTGGCGAACTTACAAGAACAGTTATTTGTTGATAGTCGGGTCTATACTGCAAAAATGAGTGATTTAGGTGTTGGTACAGCAGATGACTTTGAAACACCAAGTGGCAATTATAAAATCTCGGCGACAGTAGTAGGTAGTACTTTTACGTTAACTGCTAATGCACAAGGCATACAAGCCACTAATGATGAAAATTGCAAGAAAATTGAAATAACTGATACAGGTCGTAAAACACCAATTAGCTGTTGGGAAGGATAATATGAAAAATTTTATTATATTAACATATTGTATGTTTTTATTCTCTTTGTTCTCTGTTCAGGCGGCAATGCCAAATGAGGAGAGCGGAAAAAAAACGATTGAAGAGAATAAAAAGGTAAACGCTAAATGTCATGTCACACTAGTTGATGGTAGTGAGGCTATTATATTTTGGAAAACTCAACCTAAAAAACTTTCTAAGTTGGCTAATAACGTAGCTGGAAAAAGAGTATCAACGCAGAAGTCACTCAAAAAAATAAAAGTATACCGAGCTTTTCAATGTGTATTAGATGAGGATGATTTTACTAGCCCTAGGGCTAGGTCACTTGATGAGAAAACACCCCGTTAGAATATAATTGGTTTTGTCTAAAAAAGCGATATGTACTGGGTGATATCACTTTTTTAGTGATAAGGTCGGAAATAGTTACTCATATATTTAAGCGTTAATTAAATACATACTATATTGTTGTTGTTTCTATCTTGGTCCTTTCCATCACCATTTATATCTGAGCTTAAATATGCTCGACCTGCTAGGGATAAGTCGATACCACGAGAAAAATCGCTAAAACCTTTAGGGCAATAACTAAATGTACCAATGTTATTATTACTTAACTGGCCACTAGGGCTATAGGTTACACTGTTAAAGTTGAATTCAAGCTTATCACCCGCTTGAATAGCCTCTCGCTCTTTTATTAATCCATCAATTGAAACTATACCAATTCTTCCTGTCCAATCAATAGTATTTTGACAGCTATCATCAGCTTGTAGAGGGCATAGAGTTGCATTTTGTCCTGAATTGATTGCAGTATTTCGTGTTGTCAGTAATAAGCGCTGAAGTTCTGAAATTTCATTGTCCACACGCATCTGTGTAGTGAAACTGCTTAAATTAGGTACGGCAATTACCATGATAATTGCTGCCACGGCGATAGTTATCATCAACTCAATTAAGGAAAAGCCAAGTTCTTTTTTAGAGGGGATAATAAGTATACTAGTTTGGAGTGATTTTCGAATTTGTGGTCTGGATAAGCCAGTACTTTTAGATTTGGTAATGTTAATTAGAGAGGGCTGCATGATATTTTACCAATTAGTACAACTTGTCTAATGTTTATAACACTTTCCTGTGAAACGCGCTAGTGCTATATATCGTTACGAATAACCCTATATAGCACTATTTGCTTGTATTTAAAGTTCAGAGCTTGGGACGCTCGTTGGGCTAATATGCTCAACAGGGTAACAACCTAGCACTTTAATGAAGTTTGTATGCGGAGTCATGTCGTTAATTGCTTCTTGCAAGGTAAAACTCTTTAAGTTGGCTTCTACATCAATATAAAACATTTCTTCCCAAGGTCGTCCCTGAATAGGGCGAGACTCGAGTTTACACATATTAATACCTTTTTCCTTAAGAACTAACAAACACTCAACTAGGGCGCCCGCTTTTTGACCAGTAGATAAAATAATAGCTGTTTTGGCTGGAATTTGTTCTGCTACGTCAATAGCTTTGCGCGCAACTAATATGAAGCGTGAATGATTTTCAGTTTGATTAGCGATAGATTGCTCTAAGGCATGTAACTGATAAAGCTGACCACCTTCTTCGCTACCAATTACCGCTATTGTATCATCTTGTAATTCAGCGACTTTTGCCATGGCATCAGCGGTACTATCGCAATATTCAATACGTATATTGTTTTGCTTATCTAGGAAATTACTGCATTGTGCAAACGGTTGACCGTGTGCATAAATCGTTTTGATTTTATCTAAGCTAGTATTTACTGCGGTTAACAAACAATGCTCTATTGGTTGGGTAATTTCACCAACAATAGAAAGGTTCGTGTGTTGCAGTAAGTCGTAAACTTCGTTAATGCTACCTGAACTGGTGTTCTCTATTGGGAGCATACCGTAATCGACTTGACCTGATTCAACTTGCTGCAATATATCGTAAAAGTTTTGACAACCTGATTCGATAATCTTCTCAGCACGACGAGAAAAGTATCGATGACTAGCAAGGTAGCTATATGAGCCTTTATCCCCTAAGAATGCAACGCTAACGGTTGGTACTTGAATATCAGGATTGGCTAAACTCTGTAAAAAAGCCTGTTGGTTTAATACCGAGTCTTCAATAATTGTTTGAAAGACGCTGGTAACATAGTGGGCATCTAAACCTAACGTTTTACCATGCTTGATTAAACGTATTAAAAGTTCTTGTTCGCGTTGTTGATCACGAATAGGACGAATTTGCTGTACTTTGCTCTTTGCCACATTGAGTGTTAACGCTCGACGTTTAGCAAACAAGGCTAATAAATCTTGATCTAAAAGCGTTATTTCTTGGCGTATTTCATTTAAATCTAACTTTTCGCTCACTTGTTTACCTTTTTATTGTGAATTACCTACTTTGAGTAGTTACTCTAGCTAGCTTAGCTAAATAGTGTCAACTGTTTCTTTAGACGTTTTTTGTTCATCAGTACTCGTTAAGGTATGCATTGATAGACTATGGCAAAACTGCATAAGGTAGCAATGGCCCAAACTATTGATCTTAATAGACCGATATTTAACAAATAGAAAATATTATATAACACTCTAGAGATGAGATGAACAATAGCCAACACGACTACTGTTTGTTGGGTATTGCCTGTTGCCAGCGCTAAAATAACTGCTGGAGCAAAAAGAATAACTGATTCAAAAGCATTTTGATGTGCGGCTAGCGCACGTGCACCAATCCCGGTTAACTTGCTTTGTTGCTCCCTAGGGTGATTGTTATTATATCCTCCGAGTTTAGCCATCGCATAAGCTACAGGTGCTTTTGCCAGTAGTGGTAAAAGCAACGCTAAAAATAAGCAAATTATTAAAGTAGTCATTATTTTCTCGTTATTTATCTTGTGTAGTTATTAAGTTATAGAAGTTATCATTTAATAACTAAGTAAAGTCAGCTTGTAATGCGTTTTACCGGGTAGAAATGGTGAAGCTATACCATCTTCCCAGTCATTATGGCCCATGCCATAATATGGACTCCAGGGATGGCCTGATTGGCTGGTTGGCATATGAAAGATGCCATTTTCTTCATGACCAGGAGATACAACCATGCGTTCTGAGGCGCCAAAAGATTTACCCTGTACTCTTGGCATATAACTATCACCCGCTAATGCTTTGCTAGGCATATCCAACCAATGGTTCAGAAAAGGTACTGCACTGCTGAGCGTGTGCTTTATTGCTGAACTATTTTGTTGACCCCAAGTGGCTGTATCTAGAGCTTGGTTGACCGTCATGTCCGCAATTGTTACTTCTAGTGCCTTAATAAAGACATCTTGCCAACTACTTTCACCGAGCATCATAAAGTTTTCTGGTTGTTCATTAATTAGCTGCCATAAAGGTACTTCTATTTGATGGCGAATGCTTTTGAAATTGTAAGCTTCATCAATGTTATTCAAACTATTATTTAATTCGAGAAAAACGCTATCCCTGATGTTTATTCTAAAATTTCGCACTAAACGATAACAAACTGAATCTATACTTGCTTTTAATGCGGTGTCGTTTGCTAATAAATCTTTTATTTGTTGAAACTTTTTATTTTTTGAAATAACACTCTTCGTCAACACGTCCTCAAGAATGAACTGCTGCCAGCGTTGTAAAAAAATGGCCTCATCATCTAAGCCAACGTTAAGCAGAGACTGTTCATCAAATTCTTTTAGAGCGAATAAACTATTTCTAATTTGTTTTGAGCGAGCACCGAGTGCGTAACCGCCATTACCAAGCTTTTTATACATATCACCGCCAACGACACGGGAGTTTGCTGTCCAAAGTCTATGGTTTTCTGGGTTAATAATTTGTGGGTATTGTGCAGGCGATAAATAACCCTGCCAGTTGTTCTCCCCTGAAGCCCATGATTTCGGTGTTTTGCCAATCATGCCATTTTTGTTGGGGATAGGCCCTATAATTGTCCAGCCAATATCACCGTGTTTATCGGCAATCAGCATATTTTGAGAAGGTATACCTGAGCGAGCCGCTATGTCAAAAGCTTGTGATACATTCTGAGCTTTTTCTAATTCAGTAGCTACCATATTGATTGCTTCTTTATCATGGGCAACCCAACGATATGCGAGTAACTGCCCCTGATGGTTTGTACCTATAACAGGTCCCCAAATAGTTTCTGTTACGGTTATTTCTTCAGCCTCTTGACCTTTAACCGCAATTATTTGTTTGTGGGTAGTAAAATTTTGATAACCTGACGGAGTTAAATATTGACTACTATCTGCATTAGTCGTTAGGAGAATAACATCACTATAATCCCCATAACTGTTGGTAAATCCCCACGCTATATTACCATTACTACCTATAACCATATTAGGAGTGCCCGGCAAGGTGGCACCAGTAACTTTAATCAGTTCTTTAGCTGTGATTGAACTATCAGTCGTGATATCTGGATATTCAAAAGAAGCACGGAACCAAGTATTAGGTACACGAATACCAAGGTGCATGTCATTTGCAATGACTGCACTTCCTGTTGTACTTAAAGCTCCTGAAATAGCCCAACTATTTGAGCCCGGTAAATGATCGCCTTGATACTTATCTTTATTGTGGCTAGCTAATTCTTTGTTATCTCTATTTTTATTGTCAACATTGAAGCTCGATGCTGAAGGCCAAACATCTGTAGGCATCGGAGCTTGAGTGAATTGACTACCATCAATAGCGGCATCCCATATACTGCCTTTAGGGTCTAAAAAGGCGTAAACGTCTCCGGATAAAACTGCTTTCATTAAACCGAGTGTACGTTCGCGTCTTCCATCATGATATTGCAGGTCTATGTACATACTAAAAATTGTCAAAATTGTGTCTTCTTCACTCCATTGAACTGGCTCTTGTTGCAATAGGAGGTACTCAAATGGGGATGAGTATAAATATTTTAATCCTTGGTTTACCCCTCGAGTGTACGCCTTAATTAATTCAAGTTGTTTGTGAGGTAATTGAGCCGCTATGGCTCTTGCTCTTTCTCGAAAGCGATGTTTGCGAATTGATTTATCATAATCAAGTGCCTGAATACCAAATAAGCTAGCTAATTCACCGGCAGAATTTCGTCTTAGTAAGTCCATTTGAAAGAACCGTTCTTGCGCATGAACAAAACCAAGCGCTACAGCAATGTCACTTCTACTTTGAGCTTTAATCGTGACAATGCCTTGTTTATCACGCTCAATGATGGCTGATTTCTTTAAACCAAAGACTGTTTTTTCTCCATCGAGTACCGGTAAAGCACCATCAATTTTGCTGTAAAGCCAAGTTGATGCCGTTGCTATAACCAACAGACTGATGAGTAGAGAGCCAGTGAGCACTTTTTTCAATTTTTTCATAGTTAAACAAGCTATCAAAGAAGAATAAAGCAGAGTAACGTAAAATGCTCTTGGAGAATATTTTTAGTTAACATTTTTATCAAAAAATAGCTTTAATAGGAATAGCGAGGTAATCGGGTGGGAAAAGTATCTATTATCCTGGTATTGAGGATTATCGAAGTGGCTAAAAACAGAGGTAACTATGAATATGACTTGCTCAAATTCCTCTAGGACTGGTACTAATCAAGCAGTTTTTGAGGAGAATGATGCACTTTTAGCTAAAACTAAAAGTACTCTCACATTTTTTCTCTATCACTTCACTTTCAGGAGTTGAAATAGTCGGCTCAGTAAGTGTTTTACTACTAGGGGTTGTGAAGTATGAAATAAGTTGATGTAGTTTATCGTTAAAAACCATTGCGCTAGTAAAAAAATCATTGGACTGATTAACAACATCCATTGTCAATTGTGGGTTTCTATCACTGAGTACTACTGGAGCAGATAAAATTAAACCAGTTGAAAAGCTATTACTGTAATTACCAGCTAAGTTAATTAAATCGTTGCTATGAAATTGGGTAGACAGCGTATTATTAATATCGAAATGTTGCACGTTAGCTGCATGTTTAGCATTGGCAGGAGAAATAGTCATCAAGGCTATGAATGTGATGGTAAAACTAACTAATAGTAATTTAATTGAATTCATTGCTTATATCCTTTTAGCTCTGCCTGACTATGTTTAAGTATCGTGCTATTCATTTTTACTAAATTGTTACAAGTATTACTTTAAGGACTATTTAATCATTATGCTAGCAAGATGAGACAAGTCGCTTCTTTCATACGGTAGATGGCATTAGCTTTTTAAAGGAACATTTTTAAGAAAAGCTGTCAGTCATTAAACAGTAATATTCTTACTATTAGAACGGTAGGGGCTACTAAATATTTCAAATCATTTGAAATGGTAACAATAAACTCGGGTTAGTTTGGGGATATAAATTCAGCTATGGCCATGAAAAAATCAACACTGGCGCTATTGTTGATCTCAATATAGCGGCAGTGTTGATTATTTTTATAACTCAATTTGAACTACTGAGTTTTAATATAACTAGAGGTTAGCTAAGTTGGCGCTTCTTTTCTAGGCGGTATTGATGCAGTAAAGGTTCGGTATAACCATTAGGCTGTTCTACACCTGAAAATATTAACGCTGCCGCAGCGTTAAAAGCAATGCTATTGGTAAAATCATTACTCATCGCTTGATAACTACTATCACTAGCATTTTGTTTATCAACAATATTTGCCATTTTCTCTAAACTGGCCTGAACTTGCGCAATAGTACAAATGTTATGAGTAAGCCAGTTAGCAATATGTTGGCTAGAAATACGTAAAGTGGCTCTATCTTCCATCAAGCCGACATTATTTATATCCGGAACTTTAGAACAACCTACGCCATCATCTATCCAGCGAACTACATAACCTAAAATTCCTTGACAGTTATTGTCTAACTCATCACTAATTTCTTGCTCAGTCCAATTGGTATGTTCTGCCAGTGGAATTGTTAAAATATCGTCTATATTGGCTGGTTTACGCTTAGCAAGTTGCTTTTGTAACTCAAATACATTCACTCTATGGTAATGCAGCGCATGCAATGTTGCAGCGGTAGGTGAAGGTACCCAAGCAGTATTAGCCCCAGCTTCTACATGATTTATTTTTGTTGCGATCATATTAGCCATTTGATCTGGAATAGGCCACATACCTTTACCTATTTGTGCTTTTTGACTAAAGCCACAAGCTAGGCCAACATCTACATTGTTATCTTCATAAGCGCCAATCCAAGGTGTTAGCTTTATATCTGCTTTTCTGGCCATAGGACCGGCCATCATGGAGGTATGAATCTCATCACCAGTTCTATCTAAAAAGCCAGTATTGATAAATACCACACGATCTTTAGCAGCGAAAATACAGTTTTTCAAATTAACACTGGTACGTCTCTCTTCATCCATTATGCCCATTTTAACGGTGTTTTGAGGTAATGATAATGCCGCTTCTACCCGTGAGAATAATGTATTAGCAAAAGCAACTTCCTCAGGTCCGTGCATTTTGGGCTTAACAATGTAAATTGAACCTTCACTGCTATTGCTAAATGCGCTATTGCCTTTTAAATCATGCAAGGCTATCAAAGAAGTGATCATAGCATCGAGTATACCTTCAGGTATTTCGTTACCTTGGTTATCGATAATGGCATTGTTTGTCATCAAATGACCAACATTACGTACGAACATTAAGCTACGACCTTTGAGGGTAACTGTGTCGCCAGTTAGTGTTAGAACACTCAAGTCATTGTTCATAGTGCGGGTTATGGTTTTACCATTTTTATTCAGTTTGGCGCTTAACTTGCCCGTCATTAGTCCTAACCAATTTCGGTAAGCTATTACTTTATCTTCGCCGTCAACAGCCGCAACAGAGTCTTCACAATCCATAATGGTAGTTAACGCTGATTCAAGTACTACATCGCTTAATCCGGCAGCATCTTCCTTGCCTATAGCACTGTCGTCGCTAAACAGTAAATTTAAATGTAAACCGTTATGAGTAAACATCAGGGAATCTGGCTTATTTATGCTGCCAGTAAAGCCGATAAATGCAGAGGGGTCTTTTAGAGCACTTTGCTGACCGTTATCCAAACTTACCATTAATTGTTGTTCGGTTAAGTGATAGCTGATTGCTTGGCTATGGTTACCGTTAAGCAGTGGAATAGCTTGATCTAAATAATCTTTGGCAAACGCGATAACTTTTTTACCACGTACCGGATTATATGTTTTTCCTGGTTGTGCGCCATTTTCATGGCTGATTACATCAGTGCCATAGAGCGCATCATATAAACTGCCCCAGCGAGCATTTACGGCATTTAACGCAAAACGAGCATTCATTATTGGCACAACAAGTTGTGGTCCTGCCATCAACGCTAATTCGTTATCGACATTACTGGTGTTGATACTAAAATCATCTACTTGAGGAACAAGGTAGTTAATATCTGCTAAGAATTTTTTATAGTGAGAAAACTCAAGTGGCTTATTGTCTTGATGGTAGCTATCAATACTTGCTTGTAAGGCATCACGTTTTAATAAAAGCTGCTTATTTTCAGGGCTCAGATCATGAATTATACTGGAAAATTGCTGCCAAAAATGACTTGAACTAATGGAAGTGTCAGGTAATGCTTCATTTTCAATAAAATCAAAAAGACATTGGCTTACTGTTAAGTTCTCTATCGTTACTGTCGCTACCATTATTACTTCACCTTATTTTCAAAAACTTTATGTTAAAGCGTCAAGAATGTTTGAGTAAATATTTCTATTTAATCGCTACCTTAACAACTATGGAGTTAAAGTAGTGCTAGAAATACATATTAGTGATAATCCTATGGTTTATTATCACTGCTGGCAATAGTGCTTTAGAGTCGCTAAGGGGGTTGATAAACGTTATCTGGAATTGTTTTTCGTATAAGGTGTTGTTAAATATAAGTATTATTGTATTTTTAATGAGCTTGATAGTACATTGATACACATTATTGTACTTTATGATAAGCACCATTCATATTGTGAATGGTGCTTGGTGATGACTTGTGCTGATGCTTACTTTAAAGGCCTAGTTAAATAATTGCTGTAATAAAGGTATTAACCAAGGGCTGATCAGTGCAGTGAGTATAGCTGATAAAATCAATGCAACAGAGCTGTATGCACCATGCTCTGCGCTCTTGCGAACGAGTACTGCAGTGCCTATAACATGGCTGGCGCTACCAATAGCTAATCCTTGAGCTTTAGCTGAGTTCACGCCAATAAAACTCAGCCATTGAGGCCCAAGTAATGCACCAAATAAACCAGCAATTAAGATAGCAAAAGCCGTGATAGAGCTATCACCAAACAACTGTTCTGTTAAAGTGATGCCTATGGGGGTGGTGACAGATTTTAATGATAAAGCGATAGCAATCTCAGGTGCTTTTATCAACCACATGGCAAGTAAAAAGCTTACGGTAATAACTACTGTAATACCTAATACTAAAATAGCGGTCATTTCTCGCCAATAGAAGCGTATCTGTTTAAATTGCTGATAAAGAGGTAAGCCTAGGGCAACAATGGCTGGCTCTAGTAATAGGTTAAGTATCTCTGTTGTTTGACTATATTCTTGGTAATTAATATCAATTACCAGTAAGAAAGGAACCAATATGCTAATAGTGAATAGCATAGGGTTTAACCAAATATATTGCCATTTTTGTTGGCAAGCGGAGGCAAATTGATAGGTTGCTATAGTGATTAAGGTAAAAACTATGCTCGCCAATATAGGGCTGTTAACAATGAAAGTAGCCAGCATTACCTTGGGCCTGCCATTGTTTTGCTCTTGATATTATCCGGCGTTATTAAATAACGCTCGCTCAAGTAACCAATAACCGTGAGTAAGATAAACGTTGAGCTAAAAATAATAACCACTAAAGCAATACCATGTTGTTGAATGAGTTGGAAATGGTTAATTATCCCCATGCCTGCGGGCACTAGACATACCCCCATATGCTTAATAAACCACTGATTAGTTTTGGTTATCTTATCGGGACTAAACCAATTGAGTTGTAAAAATAATGCGTAAATAATCATGCCATATAAACTAGCTGGTAAAGCTGCTAATAGATAATTAGCAAGCTTTCCGAGCATCAAACATATACTGATAGCGAAAATGGTATAGAGCACATTCTTCATGGTGAGTTACATATTCTCCTGGCATTTTAGCGCAGCGGCAATAACTAATTGTCTAAACCAAATATGGCTGGCATCGTGATGAAGTAAAGGGCTCCAGATCATTTTTAATTCTATCTCAGGGATCTCAAAAGGCGGTTTTATAATAGTGTAGTTGGTGTCATTCTTGTGTAACAGCGCAGCTTTAGTCGGTAAAGTTGCAATTAAGTTATCTTCATAAGCTAGCTGCATAGCGACATGATAATTACGGGTAAAAACCTTTATGTCACGTTTCTTGCCTAAGCGGGCAAGCGCTTCATCAACCCAGCCCAGTTTCTGAACATCTTTAGGATCCATCCCCACGCCAACACCAAAACCGGTCTTTGAAACCCAGACATGTTTCGCACCTAGATAAGCATTTAAGTTGAATTTACTCACCAATGGGCTATCAGCACTTAATAAACAAGAGAAAGAATCACGCCAAATGGCTTTTTGGTGGAAAGATTGCGGTAATTCATCAAAGCGATTGATCGCCATATCAATTTTACCTGCTTCAACATCATGAAAGGTGACATCACTGGGTGTCATGATATCAAGGGTAATGCTGGGAGCAACTTTATTTAAAGATCTTAATAGCGTGGGAATTAAGGTTGATGCGGCATAGTCACTGGCCATTATTCTAAAGACGCGTTGACTTTTTAATTCGTTAAACTCCTCTTCACCTTGCAATGCTTCTTCTAATTCAAGCAATATTTTGCGAATACTCGGTGCCAACGCTCGGGCGCGTTCTGTGGGAACCATACCGTCAGAAGTACGCACTAAAATAGGATCGTTAAATAAAGTCCTTAGTCGTTTTAAGCCGTTGCTCATTGCTGGTTGCGTAATGTTAAGTTGGCTTGCTGCCCGGGTAACATTCTTCTCTCGCAACAATACGTCTAAATATATAAGCAAATTTAAATCAATTTTAGAAATATTCATGTAATTAATGGCTCTCTTAATAAATATAAGTCAGGTAGATATAAGCTAAATGAGGGGCTAATTCAATGAAATTTTATCATTTTAGTAATAAAAAGTACCTAATTAGATTGATAAATTGTGCTTGGTATTCATATTGTGAATGATGGCAATGTAGGTTATATATTTTAAAAATACCCGATACATGGGGTATTATTTTTTCAGTCCGGTGTGAAAGCTTACTTTTTTGAGATTCGTTCTGAGGTGTATACCTCTGGTTTAGTACCTCTAAGTAGAAAGTTAACAACCATTACTAATAAATATTATTTAATCTACAACAAGACTTTTGGAGAATGTTATGTCTAACTATCAAAGTGCAATAGAAGCGGTTCAAGCGATTAAAGCAAATGCAGGTAGCTCTTGGGATGCTATAAACCCAGAATCTGTAGCTCGTATGCGTGTACAGAACAAATTCAAAACTGGTTTAGAGATTGCTCAGTACACTGCAGACATTATGCGTGCTGACATGGAAGCTTATGATGCTGATAGCTCTAAGTATACTCAATCTCTAGGTTGCTGGCATGGTTTTGTTGGCCAACAGAAAATGATTTCTATTAAGAAGCATTTTGATGGTAAAACAGACCGTCGTTACTTATACCTTTCTGGTTGGATGGTTGCTGCACTTCGTAGCGAATTTGGTCCTCTTCCTGACCAATCTATGCATGAAAAAACTTCTGTAGCTTCTTTGGTTGAAGAGCTTTACACCTTCCTACGTCAAGCTGATGCACGTGAACTAGGCGGTCTTTTCCGTGAACTAGACGCAGCAAGCGCTGGCGATAAAGCTGCTATCCAAGCGCAAATTGATAACCACGTTACTCACGTTGTACCAATTATTGCTGATATCGATGCTGGTTTTGGTAATGCTGAAGCGACTTATCTAATGGCTAAGCAAATGATTGAAGCCGGTGCTTGTGCGCTTCAAATTGAAAACCAAGTTGCCGATGAAAAGCAATGTGGACACCAAGACGGTAAAGTAACGGTTCCTCATGCTGATTTCCATTCTAAGATTCGTGCATTACGTCATGCTTTCCTAGAGCTAGGTATAGACAACGGTATTATCGTTTCACGTACTGACTCTGAAGGTGCTGGTCTTACTAAAGAAATCGCAGTTGTTAAAGAGCCAGGCGATCAAGGTGATATATATAACTCTTTCTTAGATGTTGAAGAAATTGACGTAGCTGACATGGCTGAAGGCGATGTATGTTTCAACCGTGACGGTAAATTAGTTCGTCCTAAGCGTTTACCTTCTGGTTTATACCAATTCCGTCAAGGTACTGGTGAAGAGCGTTGTGTATTTGACAGCATCGAAGCAATTAAAGCCGGCGCTGACCTTCTTTGGATTGAAACTGCAACACCAAGCGTGAAAGATATCGCGGGTATGATGAATGAAGTACGTAAAGTGATTCCAAATGCTAAGCTTGTTTACAACAACAGCCCATCATTTAACTGGACTTTGAACTTCCGTCAACAAGCATTCGACGCAATGGTTGAAGCTGGTGAAGATGTATCTAGCTATGTTCGTAGCGATTTAATGAATGCTGATTATGATGCAACTGAACTATCTGCAAAAGCTGATGACAAAATCCGTAGCTTCCAATCAGATACTGCACGTGAAGCGGGTATTTTCCATCACTTAATCACACTTCCTACTTACCATACAACAGCATTGTCTGTTGATAACTTGGCTAAAGAGTACTTCGGCGATGCGGGTATGCTTGGTTATGTTGAAGGTGTACAACGTAAAGAAATTCGTCAAGGTATTGCCTGTGTTAAACATCAAAACATGTCAGGTTCTGACATGGGTGATGATCACAAAGAATACTTTGCTGGTGAGAACGCCCTTAAAGCAGGTGGCGCGAATAACACTTCTAACCAATTTAG
>MAAF01000094.1 GCA_002163005.1 Colwellia psychrerythraea
AATCTTCAGTTTTTGGAGTGATACTATCAACCATGGCATTTGGGAAAGCGACGTTTACTTCAATCCAAGTAGCTAAACCTGCATCTAACTGTGCAGCGTAATCAATAACAGCGCGGCGCAGTTTATCGCCATTACCAGAAACGTTATCGCAACTTAATACGTTAAATGCAGCAACACTGTTAATCTTACGTTGACCCAAGGCTTGTACGATATAACCAATAGCACTAATAGGTTGACTGCGATTAGATAAGTCATGAGCAATGTCACTGTGTTCTAAATCAAGTCGACCATCTGAGCCAAGACAGTAACCTTTTTCTGTGATGGTTAAGGTAACAAGCTTAGTATTTGGTGATGCTAAACGAGCCATTACTTGTTGCGATTGTTCACTGGCAACTAACACTTCTTTAATCGAGCCAATGATCTGATAGTTAATTTCTTTATCTAAAATGGCTAAGGTATATAGGTTATCTTGTTTAGCCAATACATCACGAGCGGTGGCACTTCTAAGTGAAACACCACAAATGCCCCAGTCGCCACCGACTAAGTTCATCGCATTTTCAGTGTAAACAGCTTGGTGGGCACGGTGAAATGCGCCTGGGCCTAAATGAACAATACCTATTTCGGTATTTTCTCTGTCATATTGCGGGGTGACTATCGCTGATTTATTCGCAGCTGAGTTTTCTGCTACTTTATTTACTGTTTTATTAGATAAGATCATAATTATTTATCGGCTTAGCCCTTAAAGGGTTACGCCGCCTTTCCAAATTGAAATTTCTTTAAATTGATTAAGTTCGTTTTTAGTGGCTTTACCCGAGGCTATCTCGAGTAATAAATCAAAAAATTCTTGTGTACATTCATCTTGAGTTTTATCAAGACGTAATAACTGACCGGCATCGAAATCAATCCAATGTTTTTTACGCGTTGCTAAGCTGCTATTTGAAGAAATTTTAACCGTAGGCACAGGTACGCCTAAAGGTGTGCCTCGACCAGTAGTAAATAGCACCATATTGGCGCCACTTGCTGCTAAGGCAGTACAAGAAACTGCATCATTGCCAGGGCCTTGCAATAAGGTAACACCATTTTTAGCGGTCGCTTTCTCGCCGTACTTGATGACATCTTGTACCGGTGCATTACCACCTTTTTGAATGGCGCCAAGTGACTTGTCTTCTAAGGTGGTTAAACCACCGGCTTTATTACCGGGTGATGGATTTTCATAAACGGGTTGTTTGTTTTCGATGAAATATTGTTTAAAACCATCAACAAGTTTTACTATGTCGTTATAAACGCTTTCGTTAGCGGCGTTATTCATCAATACTTGCTCAGCGCCAAACATTTCCGGTGTTTCTGTTAAAATAACGGTCGCGCCATAAGCTGCCATTTTTTCACTGATACGGCCTAATAAAGGATTAGCAGTTAAACCACTTAAACCATCAGAGCCACCACATTTCATTGCTAATGTTAGTTTTGATACTGGGCATGAAACACGTTTATCATTAGCCATCGTGGCTAATAATTTTTCAATATGTGCCATACCTTCGGCTTCTTCATCATCAACTTCTTGGGCGTTGAAGTAAGATATACGCTCGCTCATTTTGCTCGGTAAATCGGCAACCAAGGCAGATAATTGGTTGTTTTCACAGCCCAAACCTAAAAACAAAACGCCACCGGCATTGGGATTTGACGCCAATGATGCTAGCAGATTTTTGGTTTGTGCTAAGTCATCGCCTAATTGTGAACAGCCAAAAGGGTGGGTAACCGCGAGAAAATCATCGGCCAGTTCACTAAATTGTGCTTTACACTGGCGTACTAATGATTGTGCTAGGCTGTTAACACAGCCAACACTGTTGATGATCCATAATTCATTACGAATCCCCACTAAACCATTGCTGCGCGGGTAACCCATAAAGGTGGGCATTTCATCATTATTGCTTACTTGAGCATGATGAGTTGGTTGATAACAAAATTTATCATCATCGCTAAGTAAGGTTTTTAAGTTATGAGTATGCACCCAATCACCCGCTTTAATAGCCGATGTTAGATAGCCAATTGAATAACCATATTTAATGATTTGATCATTTTCCAGTTGATCGCTTAACGCAATTTTGTGACCACGACCAATATCTTCATTCAAAGTGATATCTTGATTGTTTATCGAAATAACCGAGCCTTTCGCTAAGTTCTCAAGCGCCACGGCAACAGTATCTTGACTATGCACTTGAATGTAACTTCTTACTTGTGGCTGTTCTATGTTCATGATGTATTCTCTTAACTTATTTTCTAAATATGTTTGCTTATGCGTTCTAGCTTGCAGGGTCTGAGACTTGCTAAAGCATGTTGTTAATAGCGCTACCTTCAGGGAGTAGGTTATTAATTTGCAAAGTAGCTTGATTTATAACTGGTAAAATTTATGGGCATTTTGTCCCAAAATTAATTCTTTAGCGTCTGGCGCCTGTACGTTGATGAAATCAAGTACTAGCGATTTTACTTGGTCATAGTCGGCTGCGACTAAACATACTGGCCAGTCAGAGCCGAACATAATTCTATCTTGACCAAACAAGTCCAACACAGTTTGCATAAATGGATGAAAGTCATCGCTGTGCCAATTAAGCCAGTCAGCTTCAGTGACCATGCCAGATAGCTTGCAATAACACTTTGCATTGTGAGCTAGGACGGCCATATTTTGTTGCCAAGTATCAAAGTCACTTCTTGATTTGATATCAGGCTTTGCAATGTGATCGATAACCACGTGTAAATTTGGTATTTGCGCAAGCATTTCTGCTGCGGCAGGTAATTGGTGGGCAAAAACTAATAAGTCGTAGCGGTAACCTCTATCAGCAAGCATTTGTAAGCCGCGGATAAAGTCAGGGTTTTGCATAAAAGCAGGGTCATTCTCCCCTTGAATTACATGACGAAAGCCGACTAATTTTTTGTACTTGGCTAGTTCATCTAATTGCTGTGCTAGTGTGTCACTTTTGAGGTCTATCCAGCCAACAACACCCTTAATAAGATTTGTTTGCTCAGCAAGCGTTAATAACCACAAGGTTTCTTCCATCGACTGGCGTGCTTGAACCACAATACTACTGGAAAAGCCATTATGATGAAGTGTCTTTTCAAGATCTTTAATGAGAAAGTCTTTTTTTAAAATAGCCATAGAATCATCTATCCAGTCATACTCAACGGGATCATAATTCCATAAATGGTGGTGGGCATCGATATACATACAGACCTCTGATAGCTTTTTAAGCGCTTAGAACAAGTTGAGATTAACTCGTATAAGTTAACCTCAACTAATTTCAATAAATCTTAATGACTCTTAACTAATCTCAATGACGGCTTTAACAACACCTGAATCAGGTTTTACCCACTCAGGGAATATTGTTGGAAAGTCAGCAAAACTGGTTTTGTGGGTAACCATGGCAGTTGATTTTGCGCTGCCATTAGCTAAGCAGGTAACCACATGTTCAAAATCTTCTTTAGTAGCATTACGACTACCTTTTAAGGTGGTTTCACGTTTGTGGAATTCAGGGTCGTTAAAACTGATATCGGCTTTAACAACACTCACAAATACCAAAGTACCGCCGTGAGCTAACCAGCCAAACGTTGATTGCATGGCGCCAGGGTTACCCGTACAGTCAATAATAACGGTTGGGAAATCACCATCGGTAAGCTTCTCAAGTTGTGCTTTAACATCACCTTTACAATCAACTGTAGCATCGATGTTTAATTCACGTTTTGCAAAATCTAAACGATCAGCATTCACATCAGCAACAAAAACTTTAGCACCGGCAACTTTAGCGAATTGCGCCGCGCCTAAGCCAATAGGACCAGCGCCTAACACCATAACCGTATCGCTTTTCGATACTTCACCACGGCGGACCGAGTGAGCGCCAATGGCTAAACATTCAACTACCGCTAATTGATCAAAAGGTACACCTTCAGTAATCACCACGTGAGATGCAGGTAAACATAAATATTCACACATACCACCATCACGATGTACACCAATCACTTCAATGTCGGTACAACAGTTAGTTTTACCGGCACGACAAGCAACACATTCGCCACACTCTAAATAAGGAATAACATAAGCTGCTTTACCAAGTGGTAAGTCAACACCTTCACCTAGTGCTTCAATTTCACCTGATAACTCATGACCAAGTACACGTGGGTAAGTAAAAAATGGTTGATTACCACCATAGGCGTGGATATCTGTACCACAAACACCAATAGCGCGAATTTTAAGTAATACTTCACCTGCTTTAGGTTGTGGTTTTGGGCTTTCTGAAAAATGGAGTTCGCCGGGTTGTTGGCAAACGATTGACTTCATCATAGTTATTTTCCTTATTGAACCAATAGGTATCAGGATGTTAATAGTATTGCTTAATTAAGTTACATCGTGTTCTTTAATTATAATGTACACTTTTAATGGTTTTTATGAAAGTAATTTTTGCTATTTTTATCACGTCAGTCTTAAGCTATTGTTTTTCAATTTATTAGCTTGTATACGTTTGTATGAAATAAAAGTGATTTGCTTGTCTATGTTTGCTTTAAAAGGGGATATTTAACCTAGCCAACAAGTGATTAAGTGTATTTTATCAGTAAATGTGCAGAAGCTTGAGAAGAAAAAAATAAAAAACGGCAGGGGGGGCACCGCTGTTGGATAAAATATTAAGGTTGAAATAAATAAAAAAAGTGCTTACCCATTTAATGGTTGGGACATAAGGGTAAGCACTGGTAACTGATTCGCTGAACTTGGTTATCGCTCAGCTATTGTTCTATTTTTGTGACGCTTAGTGTTCAGCTAATGCTCAGCCTAGTGTTCAGTGAAGACAGTTTGTTTAACACCGATGTGATCTTTTTGAAAACCAGGTCTAATTTTGCCCGTAAATGGCTGATAGCTGTTCGCTGGATCATCATTAGTTAGCGGATCACCTACTTCAACTTTCAGTTCCTCTAATTTAGCTGTTAACTTTTTAATGATGATATCACTACCTTCTTGTTTGGAGATATCGTGCATTTCCCATGGATCATTTTGTAAATCAAATAATACATTGCGTTTAAGTAACGGGTAATAAACTAACTTGTATCTGTGGCTGCGTGCCATACGTTGGAAATGACGATAACTACCGTAGATATAATCATTCATTACTGTTTTTTCGCCGCGAACTATCGGCATTACACTTGGGCCTTGCACTGAATCAGGTGTTTCAATACCAGCTAGCTCTGCTGTAGTGGCAAAAATACTGTTTAAGTAAAACATACCTTTTGCGCGTGTATTGGCAGGAATACCCTTGCCAACCATAATAAAGGGTGCACGGATACTGTGATCATAAACACTTTGTTTGCCCGCTAAACCATGTTTGCCCACGGCTAAACCGTGATCAGAGGTGAATATGATATAAGTATTGTCGGCATACTTAGATGATTCTAAGGTATCAAGAATTCGACCAATTTGAACATCTAAATGTTCAATCATCGCATAGTATTCACCAATAAATTCTTTGGTTTGTTTTTCAGTACGTGGGAAGGTCATTAACGCCTCATCACGTATGTTGTAATCACCGGCATCAATTTCAGGCATAGGCACAAAGTTAGGTGGTAAGTGCATGCTTTCAGCAGGGTACTTATCAACATAAGACTGCGGTGATTGGCGTGGATCATGCGGGGCAGTAAATGCCACATACATCATAAATGGGTTGTCGTTACGCTCTGCTTTTGTTTCGATATAGCTTATGGCTGCATCGGCAAAGGCTTCACTGGTGTGTTGATTCTTTTGTTTTTTAGCCCACTTAATATTTTCGCCAAAATCAGTTAACCAAGGCTTCCATTGACCACCTTTACTAATGGGCGCCATACCGCCTTCATGTACAGCTCGGCCGATATTAAAAGAGCGCTTTAAAGCGTTGTTACCTACGTGCCATTTACCTGTGATAAAGGTTTCATAACCTGCTTTTCGAAATGTTTCACCCATTAAAGGTTGCTTGGTTTGATTTGATTTAGGAGAGAAGCCAGTCATGTGTAAATTACGACCGGTATTAATCATTTGACGACTAGGTGCACAAACGGCACCAGACCAAGAGCCTTGATTAAATACGTGTGTAAATGCCATACCACTATGCGCTAATCTATCAATGTTTGGCGTGTTGATGGCATCGTTACCTAAAGCATTAATGGTATCTATAGACTGATCATCAGTAATGATGAGAAGTATATTTGGACGCTCGCTTTGTGCTGCATTACTTGGTAGAACAGCCAACGAGCTGGTTGCGCACAATAAGAAAAATAGTTTTTTTATTGATTTAACTGCGTTGCTCATAATTAACCTTATTTTAGTTATATAAGTTGTTTTGATTATTATAAATAAAAAACACCACTGTGCAATAGCTAGGTGTAACTTTATTAATATAAATAAAAAAGAGCAGACTAAGCTGCTCTTTTATATGGTTTTTTAAGTTGTTAATTAGTTATAAATTATTATGCTTTATGGATATTATGCGCTCTATAGCCGTAAATCGCGATAACAATAAAACAAATAAGTGGTAATACAAATGACGTTTGTACTGCTGGAATGCCCGCAATCAGTGATGCACCATCAATCATGTTACCTTGCAATGGCGGCATCAAAGCACCACCGACAATAGCCATTACCAAACCAGCGGAAGCTAAGCTTGCATCATTACCGGTATCTTTAAGGGCAATGCCATAAATGGTTGGGAACATTAATGACATACACGCTGATGTGGCGATAAGGCAATATAAGCCAGTCATGCCGCCAATAAATATGGTGCCAAATGATAAAGTAATGCCACCAAGCGCTAATACTTGTAGCAGTTGTCCAGGGCGAATTTT
>MAAF01000018.1:0-6785 GCA_002163005.1 Colwellia psychrerythraea
GTATTTATACTTAATTAAACTTTAAATAGTTAGCAAAAAGACCTTAACATTTATTTGTTAAGGTCTTTTTTTATGTTCAAAACATACCGAAATAATTTCTAAGTCTGCTGATAAAGACATGTGGAAATTAGTTGACGTAATTACTAAAACTTAATTAGTATTTATACTAAATTAAACTTTAAATAGTTAGCAAAAAGACCTTAACATTTATTTGTTGAGGTCTTTTTTTATGTGCACAATTAAGGTTAGGCAGTTACGCCAATAACTAAGCATAAGCTAAGTCTGCTTATAAAAAAAAGAGGAATGCCACTTACTGTATTGGTTATTGCTTAAAATCATAATGTTGCGGTTTTTTTGGCCTAGTGTAAACTGATCGAATTGTTATTATTTTTAGCATTTATTACCCCTAAACTTGTTAAGAGGCATACGTTTTTGCATTCACTTTATCCTGAAATTGAGCCATTCTCCCAGCAGTATCTCGAGGTAAGCCCTCTTCATCAACTCTATATTGAACAGTGCGGTAACGAACAAGGAATTCCTGTTGTTTTTTTACATGGTGGACCAGGTTCAGGTTGCCGTGAACAACATCGCTGTTATTTTGACCCCTCCATTTATCATATTATTTTATTTGATCAACGGGGCTGTGGACGATCCAAACCGCAAGGAGAGTTAAACGAAAATAACACCTCAGCACTAGTGGAAGATATCGAGACGATTCGTAACCACCTTGGCATTAACCAATGGTTAATTTTTGGTGGTTCTTGGGGCGCTACTTTAGGCTTGGTTTATGCCGTGCAGTACCCTAAACAGGTATTAGGTATGATTTTACGGGGTATTTTCCTAGGTCGACCACAAGACATTGATTGGGTATACAGTCATAAAGGCGCTGCTCAAATATTTCCCGAAGCATGGAAAAGTTTCGTTGATAAACTTCCTATTGAGCGGCAACAAAAACCACTAGAAGCCACTTACCAACAGTTGATTAATAACAATGAGCAGATAAGTCGAGATGCTTATAATCGATTGCAGCAATGGGAGTCAGCAATATTAAATATTCAGCCATGCATATCACCAAGTAAAGGCGAGACGATCAATAAAAACCCATCCATAATTCAACTTTATTACTCATTGAATCATTGTTTTATTAGCCAAAATCCTATTATTGAGCAAATGAATCGAGTGTGCGATATTCCAATGCAAATTATACAAGGTCGTTATGATTTTGTGTGTCCGGTAGAGCAAGCATGGCAATTGTCAGAACATTGCCCGCAGGCTAAGTTCACCGTGATCGATATGGCAGGACACCTCGCTAACGAGCCTTTAATGGTTGACGCGTTAATTGAGGCGACCAGTAGCTTTTCTAAACAGCTTTTGAGTCGTCATTAACAAAAACCCTCCTATATATTAATAATGTTCGTTCTAAAGTATGATTTCTTTCAAGTGTCTGCCGATCTATATTGATCTAGCAACTAACTTACAATAATGAGGATTGACTATGTGGACTAAACCAAAGTTTGAAGAAATGCGTTTAGGTTTTGAAGTAACACTTTATATCAGCAACAGATAATGCCTTTTGAGAAATAATACCAGTTTCATTAGATTGGTATACGATTACCCTCGGTAAATTCTCCCTCTGAGGGTCTTTTTCATAATGTTTTAAGGAATTTATGCAAATTTTAATTCTTGGTTCAGCTGCTGGTGGTGGTTTTCCACAGTGGAACTGTCATTGTGCTAATTGTAAAGGATTACGAGCAGGAACCATAAAAGCTACACCGCGTACCCAATCGTCTATCGCTGTCAGTCCTGACGGTAAAAATTGGGCGTTAATTAATGCTTCACCTGATATTCGTCAGCAAATAAATCAATCCCCACAATTATGGCCTGAACAAGGCGCACGGGGTACCAATATTCGTGGCGCAATTCTAACCGATAGCCAAATAGATCACACCACAGGTTTAATCACCTTACGTGAAGGTTTACCACTTGATGTTTATTGTTCACATGTTGTCTATGAAGATTTAACCTCAGCATATCCGTTATTTAATATGCTTGAGCATTGGCATGGCGGCCTAACGTTTAAACCTATTGGCTATCAGCAAAGTGATGCTTTTAATGTTGAAGGTGTTGCAGATATAGAGTTCGTTCCCGTGACTATTGAGTCAAATGCGCCCCCTTACTCTAAATACCGTGACAAAGTCGTTTCAGGTAACAATATAGGACTAAAAATTGTTGATAAAACCAGCGGAAAATACCTTTTTTATTTACCGGGTATAGTAGAAAGTACACCTGAAGTTGAAGAAATATTGGCCGATGCTAGCTGCGTATTAATTGATGGCACACTTTGGCTTGACGATGAAATGATCGCACAAGGCGTTGGTACTAAATTGGGATCTCAAATGGGCCATATGCCAGTAAATGGTGATTTTGGTACTGTCGCATTACTCAACAAGTTTGATATCGAACGAAAGATTCTAATCCATATTAATAACACCAACCCCATTCTTAATGAAGAATCAGCACAACATCAATTTGTTTTAGACAACGGTGTTGAAATAGCCGTTGATGGCATGGAAATAACAATATAATACTCAGAGGCACTTTACTTATGCAACAACCGTGGACAAGAGAGCAATTTGAAGAAATGCTCCGCGCTAAAGGGCAGCTTTATCATATTCATCATCCGTTTCATATTGCCATGCATCAAGGCGAATGCACTGTTGAGCAAATTCAGGGCTGGGTGGCAAACCGTTTTTATTACCAAGTCAATATTCCTATTAAAGATGCCGCCATATTAGCTAATTGCCATGATATGGAAACTCGTCGTTTATGGATCCAACGCATATTAGATCACGATGGCAGTGTAGAAGACAAAACCTTAGGTGGTATCGAAGCGTGGTTACAATTAGGCCAAGCAGTAGGATTAGATAGACAAGACTTACTTGATGAGAAATTTGTTTTACCTGGTGTACGATTCGCCGTAGATGCCTATGTAAACTTCGCTCGCCGTGCTAACTGGCAAGAGGCCGCCTGTTCATCACTGACTGAAATGTTTGCTCCTCAAATACATCAAAGCAGATTAGATAGTTGGCCAAAGAATTATCCTTGGATTGAAACACAAGGTTTGCAGTATTTCCAAATGCGCTTATCCCAAGCAAGACGTGATGTTACTCATGGCCTGCAAATAACGTTAGATCACTTTACTACCCGTCAAGCACAAGAAGAAGCATTAAATATTCTACAATTTAAATTAGATATTTTGTGGAGTATGCTTGATGCTATGACCTTAGCTTATCAACAGGACCGTGCGCCTTATCAAGGGTTGATCACTGAGCCAACTTACCATAAGAGAATATTTAAATGATAAATCAGTCCGTGCCGCCAAGTTTAAATGCGATGTTTAGACTGCAATGGGAACAAGCGCAAGAGTGTTATGTATTATTATTTCCTGAAGGTATGGTGAAGCTTAATGGTGGCGCTGGAGAAATAATGCAGCTGGTTGATGGTAAAAATAAAATTTCTGATATCATCAACACATTAAATAAAAAATTCCCTGACGCTGGTGATTTAACTGACGATGTTCATGAGTTTCTAATTGCTGCTTATGATAAAAAATGGCTTTATTATGAATAATGAAACCCAAACAAAAGTTGGCCCTCCCCTGTGGCTGTTGGCTGAACTCACTTACGATTGTCCTTTGCATTGTCCTTATTGTTCTAACCCAACAGAACTTGGTGATACAAAAGATGAACTCAATACTGAGCAATGGCTTGATGTATTAACACAGGCACGCGCTATGGGTGCGGTACAACTGGGTTTTTCAGGTGGCGAACCCTTGTTGCGCAAAGACTTAGAAGAGATGGTTAAGCACTCAAGAGAATTGGGTTTTTATACCAACTTAATTACCTCGGGCATTGGTTTAACCGAAAAACGTATTGCCAAGTTAAAGGTAGCAGGCTTAGATCATATCCAAATTAGCTTTCAAGGCGCGGATCCTGAAATGAACGATATTATCGCGGGACGCGGTAATGCCTTCGAACAAAAATTTAAAATGGCGCAATCGGTAAAAGCACAGGGTTATCCGATGGTACTCAATTTTGTTATTTCAAAACAAAACATTAGCCAAGTTGAAGATATCATGCGCTTAAGTTGCCAATTAAATGCCGATTATGTTGAGCTTGCTACGGCGCAATATTATGGCTGGGCATATGATAATCGAGACCATTTATTACCTTCACAACAACAACTGATAGACGCAGAGAAAATCGTTAATGAGTTCCGTGATAAACAACAAGGTAAAGGGCCACAATTCATTTTTGTGACACCTGATTATTTTGAAGATCGTCCCAAGGCCTGTATGAATGGCTGGGGCAGTACCTTTTTAACCATAGCGCCTGATGGTAGTGCACTGCCGTGTCATAGCGCAAAAATGTTACCACTGAAGTTTCCTAATGTGAAAGACAAATCTATCAGCGATATTTGGCAGCAAGATTTCTCTTTTAATCGTTTTCGTGGTGATAGCTGGATGCCACAACCTTGCCAAAGTTGTGATGAAAAAGAGAAAGATTTTGGCGGTTGTCGTTGCCAAGCTTTCATGATGACAGGCGATATGGATAAAACAGATCCTGTGTGCAGTAAATCACCCGATCACCATTTAATTCAACAAGCTATTGAACGAGCAAAACACCCGAAAAGTCCGCTATTAGAACGGGTAAATAAGCGCAGTATTAAAGACGCTGATATTGTTCAAATAAAGCTATGACCCCTGCCAGTCAAATTAAGCGTCACCCTAACGGGTTACAACACCATAATATTAATGACGAGCAAGGCTTTAGCGCATTAATTGTGGTTAACACGCCTGCGCTAGACGACAGTGGTGTTAGCCACGCAGTTGAACATTTGGTCTTTCGTCGAAGTGCGGCGTTTAATCACGCCGAGTCTTTATTTCAGCTTACGGCACTCACCGATTTATCCATTAACGCCTCCACTCACTATAATGTCACTTATTATCATTGTCATAGTCAGTGTCTGCAAACCTGTCTACTGGGCTTAAATTATTTACTGAATGGTTTATTAGCGCCAGCATTCGTAACACAAGATTTAGCGCACGAAA
Source organism: Colwellia psychrerythraea (assembly GCA_002163005.1). Classification (GTDB taxonomy): domain Bacteria; phylum Pseudomonadota; class Gammaproteobacteria; order Enterobacterales; family Alteromonadaceae; genus Colwellia; species Colwellia psychrerythraea_C. The sequence continues at coordinate 5,111 of MAAF01000018.1, forward strand.
TTTACCATAACGACTGTTATGGTGTGATTAACCGTGAGTTAACTCCTCAACAAGATGATCAACAAGATAAGCAACAACGTGCCATTAGTCGTAGCGATACTTCGGCGCAACGATGTTATCAATACGGTGGTGATATTGAGTTGATCTCAAAGTTAACTCTGGCCGATATCACACGGTACCATGCTCAATATTATCAAGCTCAAAAGATGCACTTAGTTACCGGAAATATTGAGCCAACGTTAGTGACTTCATTACTTGAATCTATTAATGATATAACCAAGAACAAGACACCTTATTGCTCTAAAGCCTTACCTAAAGCTGACTTTTTTGAAAATAAGCATTACGAAACCACTCACTTTGAGGCTAATAATCAGCTAGTCCGGTGGTATATTGATGATGAGTTTTACGCATATTTCTCAAAAAATTATAAAAATTTAAGTCACTTAATTGAAAGCTTCGACGCCCAGTTATTAGAGCCACAGTACAACCTAAACAATAAACAACAGTTTGCCCTCGATATTATTGCGCCGATAAATTGCTCCGAAACTGTTTTGTCTAAAGCTCTGGCAAACTTTATTTTAAAACACCCTGAAGATAAGAGCGTTAAAGAGAACGAACAACCGAATAAGTTTTCACCTGAAATTATTCGCTTATTTGATTACTACCAAACACTAATGCGAGACTTAGAATCGGCCTTAACTCCGAACTTAACTCCAAACTCAACTCAGGGCTTAAATCAAAAGTTATCTAAAAAGCAATCGCTGAACTTGAATAAACAGACAGCATTCACTTTAGAGCGCGGCACAGTTTACCCTCTGCAAAAACAACCACGAATCAAACAACAGCAAACAAATAAATCCACAGCATTATTACCTGTTGAGAATCTATTATTAATACAATTGTCACAACATTTAAGTGAGGGTAAATATCAGCAAAGTGAATATAAACACCGTGCTTTACCAACAATATTTTCACCTTTATTAATGCAAGCTCAACTGCAATTAATACAGCACCAAGAGCTAGGCCAAAGACAAGACCAAGAGAAGATAGCTCAGGTGTTTGATCCAAACCACTGCCTCATACTGCTTAATATTAACGATACAGAACAGAATATAGCGATATTAACTAGCTTTATTATCAACGCATACCCGACCTTCCTAGCCTCTCGTACTCAAGGTCATTGTTATGCCATTGCCAGCCACTACTTAACCGACAGTCATCACCTCGCCTTTTATAGCGCTTTTGATGTAGATCCCTGTTTTAGGTTATCAGCCATAACTCAGTCCCTAAAGACCTTAAGTAAAGACCTACAATTTATTGCTGCAGCTTTACCCTTAGCAAAATCTAAACTTAACAATGTTGAACTTAAAAGTGTTACCGCTGACTCAGTTGCTGAGTTTATTTCGCATAACCTACTTACTAACAATACTTAGTTCACAGCTTAGGTTTACTTAAAGATAGAGCCAGTTATACCAATTTGATTAAATTTCTTCCCAACTCAGAGCTACATTAGTGAGCTTAGAACAAACAAAATTAGTTAAACATAGTTATTCTATATTTTATTAATTTTTTGATGTTATCAGTTTACTAATGAGCTCCCAAGGGCGAGTTTAAAAGGCTTATATACGACGTTATTGATTTTGATAAGGGGATAACCATTATCTACAATCAATGC
>MAAF01000018.1:6795-9955 GCA_002163005.1 Colwellia psychrerythraea
ATTTGAACCCCTTAGCCCATTGAGCTAAGATGGTTTTTCAATCGTCAATCGAGTAATACAATGAAAACTATAGCATTTATAATCTCTTTTTTATGCCTTGCTAGCAGCACATTAAGCTATGCCGCAACCAATGTTAGCAGTAGCAATGCAAAATTAGTCAAAGCTGCTATGCCTGAGTTGATGACGTTATATAAAGATTTGCACCAAACACCTGAGCTCTCTAGTGTAGAATTTAACACTGCGAAAAAGTTAGCTAAAATGGCCCGAGATTTAGGTTTTGAAGTCACTGAAAAAGTGGGTGGAACAGGTGTTGTTGCGGTATTAAAAAACGGTAAAGGCCCAACAGTATTAATTCGTGCTGATATGGATGCGCTACCGGTAAAAGAGCAAACCGGATTAGCATTTTCTTCCAAGGTCACAACCACGACTGAAGAAGGCCAACAAGCCCATGTCATGCATGCTTGCGCACATGATACCCATATGAGTAGCTGGGTTGGTGCCGCAAAATTACTCAGTGAAAATAAAAAAAATTGGTCAGGAACTTTAGTAATGATCTTACAACCTGCTGAAGAACGTGGTCGTGGTGCAAAAGACATGATAGCCGACGGCTTATATAAGCGTTTCCCAAAACCTGACTATGCCTTAGCTTTTCATAATTCAGCCAGCTTAAAGGCCGGCGTAATTGGTTATACCCCTGGTTATACCTTTGCTAATGTTGATAGCGTGAATATCCTTGTTAAAGGGGTTGGTGGTCATGGTGCTTACCCGCACGCGACTAAAGATCCTATTGTATTGGGAGCACGTATTGTTGGTGCCTTACAAACATTAGTTAGTCGAGAGTTAGATCCCCAAGACCCTGCCGTCGTCACCGTAGGTAGTTTTCAATCAGGTACTAAACACAACATCATTTCTGATCAGGCATTGTTGCTGTTGACCGTACGTAGCTACTCTGATGAAACGCGTCAAAAATTAATTGATGGCATCACCAGAATAGCGAAAGGTGAAGGCATTGCTATGGGTTTACCTGAAAAGTTACTACCAGTAGTTACCGTAAAAGATGAATATACCCCTGCGACATATAATGAGCCTGAATTCACCGATGAAATGGCCAGTTTATTCACCGCTGAACTAGGTAAAGATCGCGTTATTAAAGTACCAGCGGTAATGGCAGGAGAAGATTTTGGTCGTTATTATAGAGCAGATACCCGTATTAAAAGCATGATATTTTGGGTGGGTGGTGTACCTCATGATAAGTGGCAATCAGCCCAAGAAACAGGTGAAGGTTTACCATCGTTGCATAGTCCATTTTGGGCGCCTGATGCTGAAAAGGTAATCGCTACGGCAACGCAAGCGATGAACAGTGCAGTGTTAACCATTTTGGCTAAATAAGTTTATAGCCCAAATTAAACTAACATTAATATCCCGTCATAAAAATCGAGTAACTGTGGTCAGTAGCAAAACAATTTGCTACTGACTAGCATAGTGATAAAAGTCGAAGGGGCTCTTCAAGATAAAAAGAAGACCTAAGGTATTTCTACTTAATCCTTTAGAATAATAGCTTTGAGTACAGTAAAAAGTACAAACGTAATGATTAATCTTATTCACCTGTTAATTATTCAAATGATCACTTATCATTGTTGGTATCGTTACACCACTGCTAGTTAATAGAATCATGTCAAACAAGTTGCCTGCGTTACATCTTTTTGGAATTTTTGAAGCTGCTGCTCGCCATGAAAATTTCAAACAAGCTGCGGCTGAATTATTTATAACGCCCTCGGCGGTAAGTCATCAAATTAAAGCGCTAGAAGCTTTTTTAGGTTTTGAATTATTTCAGAGAAAAAGCCGTGGTGTCGCATTAAATGCAGCAGGAAAAATATATTTACACTACGTACAACAGGGCATAAATAAGCTTGAACAAGGTACAAAAATTGTCAGTAATAAGTTCTCTTCGCCTTCACTTAAAATATCTACTTTTACTACTATGGCAAGTAATGTCATTATCCCTAAATTAAGTGATTTTCAGCAAAAGCATCCTAATATTGATATTCGTATTGAAACGGGAATGAATGTTACCGACCTGCGTTACGATGACTGTGATCTGGCCATACGCATGGGAAAGGGCGATTGGTCAGGTGTTGTGGTTAAAAAATTACTTAACCTTACAGCCCATGCAGTATGCTCTGCAGACTTCGCCAAAAAACATAAACTGACTTCACCAGAACAAATTAGCCAAGTACCACTTATCGACCTTGCTAATATGAATAATATTTGGCGCACGTGGGCGGGAGCTATGCAGCTACCTAAAATGCAATATCAACATAAATTAACTTTTAGCAATTACGATGCTTCTTTACAAGCCGCAGAACAAGGACTGGGCTTGGCACTGGCAATTATGCCGATTGAACATGCGTTAATTGAACGTAATTTATTGGTTTTACCGTTCGAAAAATCAACGCGTTTTGACCAAGCACTCTATGCGGTATACCGTGAAGAAGATCAAGATCGTCATGATATTCACTGTTTTCTTGACTGGTTAACGAAGTTACCTGACCTTAACTCCATTTAATGCTCTCTACCCTATAGGTTACTTTAATTCATCTATATGGTGAATATTTTCCTTTTGTAACCACTGCACTATACCACTAACATTATCTAAACGGTCAAACCAAGGATAACATAATGTTTAGTTCAAAAGTCATGGTGATTTATCGAATCATTGCTCTATTAATACTGAGTATGCCTACGGCAATAAATATTTATAGTAACGGAGATATTGTCAGCTCAATTATATATGTGCCATTAATAACACTAGGATTTTCAGCTATCGCTATCTTTCTCGATGGAAAACTAGAAAGTTTATTAAATCGAAGCCTAATCTTAACGAGATTTACAGTACCTATCGCCAATATGTACCTAAAAATTACAAACGATATAGGGATATCAAAATCAGTAATCTAGAATTCAGCTAAGTAAAATAAGTGACTTAAAGAACAGACTTCACCACTTTAATATTCAAACGTTTGGCAATACGGTTTAAGTTAGCACGATCTGTCGATAGTCGCCTTGCCGCAGCGGCCCAATTACCGTCTTCTTCTTTAAGTATCTGGCTTATTAATTGTTTTTGAAAACTCTCGGTTTCTACTTTTAAATTCAGGTTAGC
>MAAF01000115.1 GCA_002163005.1 Colwellia psychrerythraea
TTTAATATTATTGGCCTTTAATTTCTGATAGACCGTTATATATAGCTTTATCACCTAAGAATTCTTCAATACGTAATAATTGGTTGTACTTAGAAACACGGTCAGAACGACATAAAGAACCCGTCTTAATTTGACCTGCTGCTGTACCTACTGCTAAATCAGCAATAGTAGCATCTTCAGTTTCACCTGAACGATGAGAGATAACCGCAGTATAACCAGCCGCTTTAGCCATTTGAATTGCAGCTAATGTTTCAGTTAATGAACCAATTTGGTTAAACTTGATTAAAATAGAGTTAGCGATATTTCTATCGATACCTTCTTTAAAGATCTTAGTGTTGGTTACAAACAGATCATCACCAACAATTTGTACTTTATCGCCAAGTAATTCAGTTTGGTACTTAAAACCATCCCAATCAGACTCGTCTAAACCATCTTCAATTGAAACAATTGGGTATTCTTTACAAAGTTCGCCTAAGAAATTAGAGAATTCATTCGAGGTGAATTGCTTACCTTCGCCTTTAAGGTCATAAATACCTTTGTCGGCATCGTAAAATTCAGAAGCAGCACAATCCATTGCTAAAGTAACATCTGTTCCTAACTCATAACCCGCAGCAGCAACGGCTTCTTTAATTACCGCTAAAGCATCAGCATTTGATGCTAAATCTGGTGCAAAACCACCTTCATCACCAACGGCAGTATTTAAGCCTTTAGCTGATAAAACTTTCTTAAGGGCATGAAATATTTCTGCGCCCATACGTAAAGCTTCGCTGAAGTTTTTAGCACCAACCGGTTGAACCATAAATTCTTGGATATCTACGTTATTATCTGCATGCTCACCACCATTGATAATGTTCATCATTGGTACAGGTAAGCTATAAACACCTGGAGTACCGTTTAAATCAGCTATGTGTTCAAACAATTGTACGCCTTTATCTACTGCAGCCGCTTTAGCAACAGCTAATGAAACGGCTAAAATTGCATTAGCACCAAATTTTTCTTTGTTTTCAGTGCCATCTAAATCAATCATAATTTGATCAATGTTAGCTTGTTCTAAAGCATTTTGACCAATCAATGCCGCTGCAATATCATTACGAATCGCTGCAACTGCATTTAAAACACCTTTACCTAAATAACGTGCTTTATCACCATCACGTAATTCAAGCGCTTCACGTGAGCCTGTTGATGCACCAGAAGGAGCTGCGGCACGACCAAAAGCACCTGATTCAAGATATACATCGGCTTCAACGGTTGGGTTACCACGAGAATCCATGATTTCACGAGCTAAAATTTTGCTAATCTTTGACATTATCATTCCTACTAATTTTGATGACGCTCAAACAAACTGCTGAGCAATAAAGTTAATTTTTAATCTTGCTATGACTACATTTATAAACGCGTAGCCTAAAATTCGTTTAACTCAAAGCAAAAACCGTAGCAATAGCTACGGTTTTATATGGTGTCTTCGGTTAGCTTTTCTGCAGTTTAAAACTGGCTGCAACAAAGCTTTCGAATAACGGATGACCATCACGTGGAGTAGAATTAAACTCAGGATGGAATTGACCCGCAATAAACCATGGGTGATCCGCTATTTCAATCACCTCAACTAAACTTTTATCTGACGATAAACCCGAGAAAATCAAACCAGCTTTGCTTAATTGTTCTCGGTAGTTATTATTTACCTCAAAACGATGACGATGTCTCTCATTGATTGTTTCACTACCATATACGTCGCAAGCCTTGGTACCTTTCACCAAGTGGCACAATTGTGAGCCTAAGCGCATAGTGCCACCTAAATCTGATTGCTCATTTCGGTATTCAACCTGACCTTCTTCGTCTAACCATTCACTGATTAAGCCAACCACTGGGTGTGGAGTTTCACTATTAAATTCAGTACTGTGTGCGTCAGTTAAACCGGCAACATTACGTGCAAATTCAATTAAGGCGACTTGCATACCTAAACAGATACCTAAATAAGGTACTTTATTTTCACGCGCATATTGTGCGGCTAAAATTTTACCTTCAACACCACGTTCACCAAAACCACCTGGTACTAATATCGCATCAAGTTCAGCTAAAATTTCAACACCTTTGACTTCTACATCTTGCGAGTCAATATATTTAATATTTACTGTTACTTGGTTTTTAAGGCCTGCATGTTTTAAGGCCTCGTTTACTGATTTATAGGCATCAGGTAATTCAATGTATTTACCAACCATTCCAATAGTCACTTCACCGATAGGATTAGCTTCATGGTAAAGCACTTCTTCCCATTCGGTTAGGTCCGCTTCTGGTACGTCTAATCCAAAGCGTTTAACGACTATTTCATCGGTGCCTTGTGCTTTTAATAAAGCTGGAATTTTATAAATACTGTCAACATCACGCATTGATACCACAGCTTTCTCTTCAACATTAGTGAAGAGAGATATTTTAGCGCGTTCTGCGTTAGGAATTGCTCGGTCTGAACGACACACTAAGATGTCAGGTAATATACCGATAGAACGTAAGTCTTTTACTGAATGCTGTGTTGGTTTTGTTTTGATTTCACCAGCTGCAGCTAAATATGGCACTAAGGTCAAATGCATAAACATAGCGCGATCACGACCAACTTCTAATGCCAATTGACGAATAGCTTCTAAGAAAGGTTGTGATTCCATATCACCAACCGTACCACCTATTTCTACCATAGCGATATCGTAGCCTTCAGCACCTTCAATAACACGACGTTTAATATCGTTAGTAATATGAGGAATAACCTGAATGGTTGCGCCTAAAAACTCACCTTTACGCTCACGTGCTAAAACATCTTGGTAAATTCGACCTGTCGTAAAGTTATTGCGTTTAGTCATTTTGGTGCGAATAAAACGCTCATAATGGCCTAAATCAAGATCAGTTTCTGCGCCATCTTCGGTAACAAAAACTTCGCCATGTTGTATAGGGCTCATGGTACCTGGATCAACGTTAATATACGGGTCAAGTTTCAGCATGGTAACTTTTAAACCACGCGCTTCAAGAATTGCTGCCAATGAGGCTGCGGCAATGCCTTTACCAAGAGACGATACTACACCGCCAGTTACAAAAATATATCTAGTTGTCATGTCTACACCGATGTCAGAAAAACAGAATTTTGTGCTTAATTGGTTAATATTTATAACTTTATTACAAGCTAACTTTTATAAATGACTCTATATACTTGTATTTAGTAAAACTAAAACACAGTAATAGTGTAAATATTAAGTTGTTGAAATAGGAGTTTTGCCAAACAAGCAGGACGGGAAAGTATTATACGTAAAAGCTCATACCAATTCAATTAAGTTTGTTCTCACTCAGCAAGAATTTAAAGGCTTATAAACAAGACATTGATTGCAGGTAATGGTTATTCAGGAGGATGTGCTCCTGCATCCTCTAAGAAGCTACATCCATGTAGCGTCCTTAAAAATTAAAAACGCAGTGTATAAGCCTTTAAAAATTGCCCTTTGGGAGTTTGTTTGGGAAACGATAACTGCATAAATTTATTTGGTTTAGAATAACTAGACCAGCACAAATTTTATTTGTTCAAGTCCCCCAAACATAGCTCTGAGTTGGGAAAAAACTCATATGACTTGGTATTAACGAACAACAATAACAACAGGTCATCACAGCTATAAAATTGTCTATTTTTTATTGTTTTCTGCTTTGTTTGAATTTGGTTTGATTCTTTTTTTATGAGTAGCACGTATAATAGTGCTACTTTCCTTAATTAAACCGTGATTGATTTTAAAATGACTATAGAAAATTTAAACAACACCTTATCCGCCATTGACGAAATTAATCGCCAAGATCCGAATACAATATTATCTAACGGTAGTAGCCAAGCAAAAGAATTAGTTTACGGACAACAAATGACTGATTGCTTAAAGCTATATTGGCCGGAGGCAAATGAGCTATTACAAATTGCGGTTAGAGCACAACATATAAAACGGTGGCAACTAAAGCGTACTGAGTTTAGCGAGGGGAAAGCCGGATACTATCAATGGAGAATTGCCCAAGGTAAGTTTCATGCAGAGCTAACCGCAAGTATTATGGTTGAGCAAGGTTATACTACAGAAGAGTCTGAGCAGTGCGCTGCTATTATTAGAAAAGAAAATTTGAATACTAATAGTGATAGCCAGACCTTAGAAGATGTCGCCTGTTTGGTTTTTCTTATGCATTATTTTGATGAATTTTCAGCAAAATATACCGAGCAAGATAATGAAGCGAAGATTGTTCGTATTGTGCAATTAACATGGAAAAAAATGTCTGAACAGGGACATGATATTGCTTTATCTTTAACGCTGCCAGATCATTTAGCTACCATAGTAACTAAAGCACTTACTTAACCGCTTTATTAGCCAGAAATTAATATCCAAAAGGCAATACTGACTTCTCTAATATAGTATTTTTAATGTCTAAAAATAGAAAGTCAGTTTAATTTACTTAATAAACAACCTTTAAATAAATTATTTGCAAGCTATTAATTCTAGTTATTATTTACTCTCTGGTAAACGCAATACAAAAATAAACGGGCCAATAACCAAAGCTACGACCAGCGCTGTTAACATTGCACTTTGTAACATAAAAGCCGACCAACAAACTGAGAGAATCATCGTTAATAAAGCGACACGTTTAGCTTTTCTAGGAATACTACGATATTTTTGCCAATCATGAATCATTGGCCCAAAGGTTTTATTTGCTAAAAGTCGACGCTGCATTTCAGGTGACGACTTAGCAAAACAAGCTGCTGCCACCAATAAAAATGGTGTTGTCGGTAAAATAGGCAATACCACACCTAAAATAGCTAAACCGACAAATAATATTCCCGTTACTTTTAGAACTAACACTTTACCTTTATTCCCCGCTTGAGCTAATTGATATGTCATTTAATAATAACTCCCTTTCACATAAGTTTTAGTACCAAATTATAAAAATATTCACAAGAGATTAAGTATCTTAACGCAACTTTACTTTAACTTTATTATTTGTATCCCGACTGCTGCGAATTAATTCATTATCAGCTGAGTCAGAACTGGCCTGATCGGTAACTGACTTTGCTAAGCGATCATAGAGCAATACATTGACTGATGCAGCTAAGTTCATACATCCCACTGTTGGTACATATACAACATCATCTGCACAATCAATAACCTGTTGTTTTATTGTTCCGTCTTCTGGGCCAAAAATATAAACAGCATGTTGAGGGTGAATAAAGTGTGGTAACGGTGTTGCGCCTTCCACTAAGTCTACACATATTACTTTAGCCGTAGATGGGATATTTTCCAGTAAGTCTTTAATATTTATAAAGTCATCCACAGCTAGCAAAGGAATTTTTTCTTGAGCATTTTTGGTATCAGTCTTTAATGTGTCTTTATTATATTTAGCTGCTTGCTCATAGCGTCTGCCCGTATATAGTACTTGGGCGGCTTGATAACAACCCGCAGCACGCATTACCGCGCCGACATTTGTTGGGCTTTTAGGATTGGTCAAAGCTATTGAGACGTGTGATTTATCTTGTTCTTCTTTCATGATCATAAGTATATGAAGGAGTTTTATAGCTGTTACCATTAAAAAAGTTTCATAATGCTTAAACATTTTCAATGGTAACGGCTTTATTATCTCTTTTTTTCCTGTATTTTAACTTGCTGCCAATAATCTTCTAACTCAGTTAAGTTATGTTCAGTAAAACTTTTACCTGATTGATTTACTTGTTCTTCGACACCAACAAAACGTCTACTAAACTTTTTATTAGCCTGACGAAGAAGGGTTTCAGGATCTTCTTTTGCATGACGACATAAATTTACTACCGCAAACATTAAATCGCCTAACTCTTCGGCTAGTGCTTTCTTATCGAGTGAATCAGCCTCTAACTCATCCTTAACTTCTTGCACTTCTTCTTCAATTTTAGCGAAGACATCTACCATATTATCCCAATCAAAACCCACATGAGAACATCGTTTTTGAATCTTTGCGGCTTGAGACAAAGCGGGCAAGTTTTTCGGGATATCGGCCAAAATGCTCAAATTACTGAGGCACGCATTACCCCCCATTTGTTGTTGTTTTTTTTGCTGTCTTTCTAGCGCCTTCTCATTTTCCCAATTGGCTTTAATTTCGTCATCGGTTTGCAAGCTTGCCTGGGAAAACACATGGGGGTGACGTCGAATCAGTTTTTCACAAATTGCGGCTATAACAGTATCAAAATCGAAGTATTGCTGTTCTTTACCTAGTTGACTGTAAAAAATCACTTGAAAGAGTAAATCTCCAAGCTCCTTCTCAAGCTCGACGAAATCACCTTGTTCGATAGCATCGACGACTTCATAAGCTTCCTCTAGTGTATGACTCGTTATAGAAGCGAAATCCTGTTTAATATCCCATGGGCATCCTGTTGTAGGATCCCGCAATTGAGTCATAATCCAACGTAATTTTTCTATTGAGGCTTGTTCATTTAACATTTTATTTTACTTCTTCGCTTTATTATATACCCGCTCCACTTGAAGATGCTCGTTTCAGGAAGTCTGAGCGATTCATAATCAAGGCGCATTTTTTTATTAAGGGTCATTCAGGAGAATATGCTCCTGCATTCTCTAATAAGCTACATCCATGTAGCGTCCTTAAAAAGAAAGGTAACGTAGAGTATGATTTGCTCAGCCTTCCCCAAGGGGCTGGTTTAGAAACGCTTTATGCTGCTTTATTGATTTCGACAATAGAATAACTATTCTCTTCAATCAATGCCTTGCCTAAAGGC
>MAAF01000089.1 GCA_002163005.1 Colwellia psychrerythraea
GCTTATATACGACGTTATTGATTTTGATAAGGGGATAACCATTATCTACAATCAATGCCTTGCCTATAAGCCTTTTAATTCTCGCTGAGTGGGAAAGAACTTAATCAACTTGGTATTAGTTATTTGACCCGATGTTTACTTTGTCTAGATTACTATCGCTTTTAGCAAGGATTATGCATTGAAAATGTATCGTTATTGGGGAAAGCTATTTAAAGTGGCTGTTTACGAAGGTTTTAGTAAGATATTTAATAGAAATTCTGTTAGTTATCTTTAAGTTTTATATCCACAAAAGCTGTGTGTATGGTTGTGGATAAGTCTCTATGAGTGATGTTATTCATTGATTATAAAGAAAAAAACAAGCAGTACATTTTTTGTCTAACGGAGGTTTAAATGCTAATAAATAGGATAAGTGAGCAAAACACTCTGTTAGAGCCTTATATTATAAAAAATAAAAATTTAATACGGTTAAACCTCCTAAAAGTAAGTTTAACCGTAGGGTAATTTAATTTTCTGTTTAATAAAAAAACAATTTTATAATTACCGTCTGCACTATTACATTGTCGCTTGTATCGCAGTTAAGGCAATAGTATAAACAATGTCATCGACTAAGGCGCCGCGAGATAAATCATTAACAGGTTTATTCATCCCTTGTAACATAGGGCCTATGCTTACTAAGTCAGCCGAGCGCTGGACTGCCTTATAAGTGGTGTTACCAGTATTTAAATCAGGGAAGATGAACACTGTTGCTTTACCCGCCACAGGACTATTGGGTGCTTTTTTCTTAGCAACGTTTTCCATAATGGCAGCATCGTATTGAAGCGGTCCATCAATAATAAGGTCTGGTCGCTTAGCTTTAGCAATCTCAGTTGCTTTAGCGACTTTTTCTACATCAGCGCCATGACCCGATCTGCCGGTACTGTAGCTGATCATGGCAACTCTTGGTTCAATATCAAACGCTCTAGCTGAGTCAGCAGATTGAATGGCGATATCGGCCAATTGTTCTGCGTTAGGCTCAGGGTTAATAGCACAATCGCCATAAACAAGTACTTGATCTGGTAATAACATAAAGAAAACTGATGAAACTAAAGAACTATCAGGTGCAGTCTTGATTAATTGTAAAGCGGGTCTTATGGTGTTTGCTGTAGTATTTACTGCGCCAGAAACAAGGCCATCAACTTGACCAAGTTGTAACATCATAGTCGCTAAAACAACATTGTCTTTTAAGTTTTCTAATGCAATAACATCCGTTAGACCTTTATTTTTGCGTAGTTCGACCATAGGACCAACGTAATTATCTCTAATAGAGTCAGGATCTGTTATCAATAAATTATCAGGCAAGTTAATACCCTGATGCTCGGCAATCTGTAGTATTTCTTCTTTGTTGCCAATTAGTTGACAGCGAGCAATGTTACGTTCGCAGCAAATTGCAGCCGCTTTAATGGTGCGTATATCCGTTCCTTCAGGTAAGACGATTAACTTATTTGCTTGGCGAGCAAGTTCGGTTAATTTATGTCTAAAAGCAGGGGGGGATAATAAGTTATAACTATTGTTTTTCGAGGTTAAGCTTTCGAGCCAATGACTACTTAAATTATCAGCAACATGTTGTTTTACTTTATCTTGGCGTTGGATATCGTCTTGTGGTATTTCAGGATTAAAACCCATGATATGACGCGATGTTTGCCAAGTATCCCAAGGTACAGACAAAACAGGTAAACCAGCATCAAGTGCTTGCTTACATAGCTCCCAAACCTGCTCGGATGGTTCAAAACCATTGGTTAAAATTAATCCACCTAATTTAGTACCATTTAACGCAGATAAACAGGCGGCAATAATAATATCGGTGCGATCGCCTGGAGTAACAATGAGTCGACCAGGAACTAAGTAACTCACTAGGTTTGATACGGTTCTGGCACAAAATGCGACACTGCGAAAACGGCGATGCTCCATATCGCCATTATTAATCACTTTAGCTTCAAGGTAGTTACTAATATCACAAACACGTGGGGCGATAAGATCTATTTCCCATTGAACCGTGCCAAGTAAATCAAAGTGTCGGCCTTTAAAAATCGATAAATCTAACCAATGGTTTAGATTAAAATCATTTTCTATTTCTTCTTCTTTGGGTAATAAACCAAATTCTTCTTGGTCTGGGCAATTAAGCTTGTTGATAACACAACCAATGAGGTGTCGGTTCTTGATACCACCATACGTTTCGGCACTGACTTCAAGTCTATCTTCAAACTCTTCGGCGCTGTCATTACCTGGGCTAGCAACCAATACAATATTTGCCCCAAGTGCTTGAGCTACATCACGATTAATGCGACCAGCATAAGGTTGTCTTGGTGTCGGGACTAGACCTTCAATAATGATAACGTCGTGATCTTCTTTAAACGCATTGAAATTGGCAACGATTTCTTCTAAAACAACATCGTGAAGTCCATCGCCCATTTTTCCCTCTACATAGCTAAGCGAAACGCTAGTGCTATTTTGAGATAAGCTAATGGCATCAATGGTTTTGTTTTTTTTAGCTAGGCTATTGCGTGAAGGCTGGCTAATGGGTTTGAAGTGACCAACTTTAATCCCTTTTTGCTGACAAGCATGTAATAAACCTAACGATACACTGGTTAAGCCTACACCTGAGCCAACAGGGATTAACATAATTCTATGTGGCATAAATTAAATCCTACTTAATATTGATATACCCGTTCTACTTCAAGATGAATCATGCATCTTCAAGTGGTTTGGGCATAGTCATCTACTTGACTAAATTTGTTAGTAACTGGGTGGATTGTTCGGCAATTACCCATTCTTCGTTTGTTGCAATAACCCAACAAGCTCTTGAGTTTTTAGTAGCAATATTACCGGAAACACCAAAGCGAGTTTTTTTATTTTTTTCTTCATCTAAAGAGAAGTTTAATAACGCGAGTTGCTTAACTATTTCAGTACGTACCCAGCTTGAATTTTCACCAATGCCACCAGTAAAAATGAGACCATCTAATTGCGTTAAGCTGGCGCTATAAGAGGCAATAGTTTTGGCAACTCGGTAACAGAAAACGGTTAGCGCTAATGTTGCTTGCGCATGGTTATCTTTTAACATGGCATCTTCTAACGTACGGCCATCGTTGCTTAAGCCAGAAATACCTAATAAACCACTTTCTTTATTAACTAATTTATCAACTTCACTAATTGAGTAACCTAGGTTTTCGACTAGATGAAAGATAATGCCGGTATCAAGATCGCCACAGCGAGTCCCCATAATCACACCTTCGCCTGGTGTCATACCCATGCTCGTATCAACACTTTCACCATTTTTAATGACAGTGACACTACAACCATTACCTAAATGGGCACTGATTAAGTTACATTGCTCGAGCGGTTTTTTTAATCGATTGGCGGCTTGTTTTGCAACAAAATAATGGCTAGTACCATGGAAACCATAACGTCTTATGCCATGCGCTTTGTACAACGAATAGGGCAGGCCATATATATACGCTTTTTCGGGCATGCTTTGATGAAAAGCCGTATCAAAAACGGCTACTTGTGGTAAATCTTCAAAGGCTTTTTGGCACGCTTTTATACCGATGAGATTGGCAGGGTTATGTAATGGTGCAAGTTTTGCCAATTGGTTAATGGTCTGTTCCACATCCTGAGTGATTAGCGTTGGTTGTGAATACTGTTCACCGCCGTGGACAACTCTATGGCCGATTGCACTGATATATTTGACCAAGTTAAGTTGCTGCAATTGCGCTACTAACAAAGAAAGTGCTGTTTGATGATTAAAGGGATCAGGTAACTTATAGGACTTTTTCTCGCCATTTAGTTTGATGGTCATTATAGCATCAGAGCTGTGTAGGTATTCTACTAAGCCTGATAAGAGTATTTCACCGCTTAATGGTTTTATTAAAGAAAATTTAACCGAAGAGCTACCACAGTTGATGACTAAAATTGCACCAGTACTAGCAGGATCTTTGCGATGAGGTTTTTGTTGGGTCATGTTTGTTATCTTTTAAAAAAATGAAAAGTTATCGAATAATTATAGCAATAATAATATTGTCGGCATTATAACGATGGAGTTAGTTAGAAATCTTGATGCAATGCAATAAAACAGTTTATTTTAAGTTTTAATGATTGTTATTCGTAATAAAAGCTAAGTTTCAATTCCTTATTGTTGCTTATCTGTTCAAGCCATTTTCAGCTGTATTTTCAGCGTAAACTTTGAATGCTAGCGGGTATAGAGACTAGCTGCTATAGTAATGGTATGAATATCTCAGTAGTACAACTCATTAAATTGGGTCAAAAATATTTATCTCTTTGGCCTGACAAACCAGAATTAACTCAATATTTTGAAGATTATCGAGGCGTGCAAAGCGCGCGCTTTGTTTGTCGATATTTTCCTGCGTTAGCTATGTTTACTGTTATTATGCAGCTTTATATCGCTTCAGGATATCCCCTTGGCCAAGGCTCTATAAGTAATGCAATAAATGCACTGCCTCAAGCACTTGTATATGGTTTATTTTTATTAAGTATGCCAGTACAGGCGTTAGTTTTTTCAGGTGTTAAAGCAGATAAGTTGTTACCACCACCACTAGCTTCTTGGTATCACAATGGTTTAGAAAAGGCAAAACAGCAAATCGCTGAGCAAAGCGAACGTAGCAATGGCCATAACAACAATACTACTATTGCTAATTTAGCAAAATATAAACCACGGTATATCGATCTTGCTCAACTTTTACAGTTAACTTTTGCAACAACAAAGTAGTTAACTTAAATGCTATTGAAAACATCAGCTTTCTTACTCTATGTTTTTATTATTCCTAAACAGGATTGAGGTTAGTGATTTCATATTGATGTCATCACTAATGCAAAATCTACTGAGTCTTTTGATACAAACGTAAAACAAAGTCTGCTTGGCAGGTGAATTGCTTTTGTTGTTTCAATTGAGCAATTAATTCATCACTGGCTTTAAAGGCAAAAGGTGTCATTGCTAATAAGTTTAGTACGTCGTCACTATTAGAGAAATTCATCGGGTAATTCAATCGTTGTTCTTCAACTAAGGTTAATTGTTCAATAACTTGCTTAGTAGTGTCATGTTTATTTGCTTGGCGGTATATCATTGATTTAAGCTCAAATAAATGATTATCGGCAGGGGTAACCGTCAAAAAATACCCTTCGTCTTGCAAAATTCGGGTAAACTCAGTTTCTAAAATTGGCGCATAAACACTATAAATCCAGCCAAATTGCTCATTAGCGTAAGGTAAATCAGAAAGGGTAGCTACGCTAAAAAAGCAATCGTGATAACGTTTTGCTGCAATCTTTATTGTTTCTTTGGCAATATCAACACCGTATACACTATTGTGCTCAGTTTTATGCTGGTGTGTATAAAAACCTTCACCGCAGCCAGCATCAAAAACAGCTGCGTTATTATCACCATACTTCTGATATAACGCGAGCATACTGTCGAGTAAAGGCTGATAATAACCTTTATCTAAAAATGCCCGTCTAGCTTGTACCATTGCTTTATTATCGCCGGGCTCTTTTGAGTGCTTAAATTGCACGGGTAATAAATTAACATAGCCTTGCTTTGCCTGATCAAAGCTATGATTATTTTCACAACGGTAGCTCTTTTCATCAAGTAATAACGTTTGCTGACAAAGAGGACAACGGTATTGGGCTATTTCTTTAGTAGAGATGTCAGTATGCATTGTCAGTAAACCTTATGAAAATGTTGACCAAATAGGCGCATGATCTGAAGGTTTTTCAATAGCACGTAATTCATAATCTATATCGGCTTCAATACACTGCTCAGCCATATTTTTAGTCGCCAGTACTACATCAATGCGAAGACCGCGATTATCATCAAAACCACGCGAGCGATAATCAAACCAAGAGTAACGCTCGGTAGTTTCGGGATGTAATTGACGGAAGGTGTCAACAAAACCC
Organism: Colwellia psychrerythraea; assembly: GCA_002163005.1. Lineage (GTDB taxonomy): Bacteria > Pseudomonadota > Gammaproteobacteria > Enterobacterales > Alteromonadaceae > Colwellia > Colwellia psychrerythraea_C. Next base: position 5,941 of record MAAF01000089.1, read on the forward strand.
CAATCCATTAACGTTGTTAACCATTCTCTTTCTTCAGGTTGGAAAGAACATTTACCGCTTTTTAACCAGCGTTTACTGTTTACGTCACCAATACCAATATCTAAGTCTTGCGGAGAGATATTAATGTCGCCCATTACAACCACATTTTCGTCATTCACGTGATTGTCATTTAGGTAGGTCATTAAATCTTTATAGAATTTTCTTTTATAAGGATATTTAGTCTCGTGGCTAATATTCTCGCCTTGTGGAAAGTAGCCATTTAATACGGTTACTTTCTCGCCTTTATTGTTAGTTGTTGTGACCATAATCATCCTACGCTGGGCTTCATCGTCGTCTGTAGGAAAGCCACGCTGTACGGACTCAGCTTCTTTTTTGCATAACATGGCAACGCCATAATGGGCTTTTTGGCCATGAAAATATACGTGATATCCCATGGCTTCAACCGATTCTAATGGGAAAGCTTCATCATGAACTTTGATTTCTTGTAAACCAATGATATCAGGCTGATGTTTATCGATAATCGCTTGTAATTGGTGAAGGCGAGCACGAAGGCCGTTAATATTAAAAGAGATAATTTTCATAGTATTCCTAAAGGCTTTTAGCGAACAATATCGTCATGTATTGTTTGGTAATTCCATTCCGTATAAAGAAGTGAGTACTTTCTTATACGAACGGGTATAAATTAAGGCAATGATCTTGCGTGTTTATCTAGCTTCTCGCAAGTTTTATTTTTCACATCCTGTTATAAAATGTAATTTATTCGTAACAACTGGTAGAGCCTATTGTTTAACCGTAATAACTTGTTTAAGCTAACCCTAAATAAGCAACACAATATAGAAAACTGTTAATACAGTTGTCAGAACAGTTATTTATTAATTTACATTAAGAATGCGTAATAAATAAGGAAATGAACATGCCAGATAGTAACTCAAGCGTAAAAAAAATATTATTGGTTGAAGATGACCGCCAACTGTCCGATTTAGTCACTGACTTTTTAACAAGTGAAGGTTTCCACGTTAAACAAGAGTTTCGTGGTGACACAGTAGCTAAACGAGTAAAGCTTTTCTCTCCTGACCTTATTATTTTAGATGTCATGTTACCCGGTAAAGATGGTTTTGGTGTTTGCCGTGATTTACGTCCAGAATTTAATGGCCCCGTGTTAATGCTAACAGCGAAAAGTACTGACTTTGATCAGGTACTTGGCTTAGAAATTGGTGCAGATGATTATGTTATCAAACCCGTTGAACCTCGCGTATTACTAGCAAGAGTAAACGCATTGTTACGCCGCGGAGATTTGCCTAACCAAAGTGAAGAGAAAGGTGAAATTACTTGTGGTGGCTTATATATCAATAAAGCATCACGTAAAGTGACATTGCAAAATGAAAATGTGGACTTAACTAGTCAAGAATTTGATTTGTTATGGTTACTTGCAGGTAAAGCCGGAGAAGTACAAAACCGTGATTATATATATAAGGCAGTAATTGGCCGTGAATATGATGGCCTAGACAGAAGTGTCGATGTCCGTATTTCGCGCTTACGTAAAAAATTACACGACAGTACTGATACGCCCTTTAGAATCAAGACTATTTGGGGCCAAGGTTATTTATTTGTTCCAGATGCATGGAGCTAGCCTTCGGGCATTATGTCACTGTGATGTTATTGTCACTAACAAATATTAAGGCTTTGTTTACTTTTCGGCAGTTACAAAGCCTTTTTCTTAGCTCATTTTTATTACATTCTCTTGATAAGGCACGTCGATGAAATTAGGTCGTTCGTTTTTTAACCTTTACTTCTTTATTATCTCCACATTTATTATTTTTTCTTGGGCACTTGATGAAGTATGGAATTCTTATCTTGAGCAAGATATTGAGTCTTATACCGGTTATAAAACCCTGATGATGGCTACTGGAGATTATGTACAAAAACATCCTAGAGAAGAATGGGAAGAGATAATAGCTGGTGCAGCAGAACGATGGGAGTTGCCTTTAAAGTTAGTATCTTTAGCTGAAGTGGAAGCCATTGATCACACCGATCATCATGCTTTATCGCACTCAAATGCACACATTTATTATTTTGATGACCAGGTGATTATTCATTATTTACTAAAAAATAGTGATTCAGTCATTACTTTAGGCCCTGCAAAAATGCCAACAAGGCCAAGGGTAAAAGCGACTTACCGTGTAATGATTCTGGCAACTTTTGGTATAGTTATTTTTATTTGGTTATGGCCTATGTCTCGTGATTTAGAGCAACTCAAAAGGGCAACCAGAGACTTCGGTCAAGGGCAATTTGATAGTACGGCACCAGCAGCAAAGTCGACCATGATAGCGCCTATGATCTCCTCATTTAACATGATGGCGGCAAGGATAAAGCGACTAATTGAAGCACATAAAGAGTTAACTAATGCGGTTTCGCATGAGTTAAGAACACCATTGGCGCGCACTAAATTTGCCTTGCAGATGCTTGATACCATTAAAGACGATGAAAAGCGTGCTAAATATCAGAAGCAAATTAGTAACGATGTTTGTGAACTGGAAGAGCTTATCAATGAGATGCTTATTTATGCTGCTTTTGATAATGACAAGCCAGAGCTTAATTTTACTAGCACTAATTTAAATGATTTAGTTAAGTTTCAAATAGCCAGTCATGATCAATTTGTTCACTCGATTGATTTTGTTAATAATATGCCTGATAGCTATGTATGTTGTGACGGGCACTTTATGGATAGAGCGGTAAATAACTTTATCAGTAATGCCATTAAATACGGCAATGATAAAGTTAGAGTTACGCTTTCTATCGATAATGGACAATGTATAATTTGTGTGGAAGATAATGGCGATGGAGTATCTGATGAATTCAAACAAGTCATTTTTGATGCATTCTCACGTGGAGACCAATCAAGAAATCGTGAAACAGGTGGTTTTGGCCTAGGGTTAGCGATTGTGGCTCGTATTATGGAATGGCATCAAGGGCAAGCATCTATTGGTGATAGTGAGCTTGGGGGGGCAGCATTTACACTGACTTGGCCAGTAAAAATGAGTTAGTTTACTATACCCATGATACTTCAATATGCGAGTTTCAGGATGCCTGTGCGAGTCATGATCGAGGCGCATCTTTTTATTAAGGGTTACTCCCTTAAAAAGAGAGGCAACGAAGAGTATGATTTGCTCAGACATCCCCGTAGGGCTGGTTTATAAACGCTTTATGCTACGTTATTGATTTCGATAAGGGAGCAACCATTATCTTCAATCAATGCCTTGCCTAAAGACGTTTCTAATACCAGCTGAATCCACATCTTGAGGTAACATGGGTACATATTAAGTTAACTCAATAATCTAACGTAATAATGGATAAAATAACTACGTTAGAATTTATTTTAACTTTATTGCCTTATCGGCTAAATGTTTTTTACATTCAGCCGATAACTTATTTATCAAAGCAACGATAAATAAGTGAATAAAGCATTGGCAGTAGAGCTTTCACAACAGTTTTCAACAAATAACTTCTCACAAAGTAATGATGTGGTAAAGAGCAGTGCTGGGCAATTAGCCACTGACTTTTCATCCACTAGCGTTTTACTTCATGAGTTGCAACTTGGTGAGCAACTAAATGAAAGTGTTGAGCAAACACGTCGGGCTGATTTTAGCTTGATGTTGGCTATGCTAGCTGACGATGTACGTGAACAAAGCCAATTTTTATTACCACAAACAAAAGAAGCAACACCTGCTGATTTGTCGAATATTGCGTTGAGAAAGCAATTTAACCTACCTGATAAAGCTGCTTTAGCATTAACCACGCCAGATGATGTTAAACAATTCAATCAAGTGCAAACTATTGTTGATAACGATCTAGCCAATATACATTTAACTAACGCTATGATGCCTAAACCTTTAGCATTTCGTGATAACAAAAAGCATATCGACACTCAAGTATTAAACAATACTAGCTTATTTACTCAGCTCAAACATAAACAAGCAGCAGAGATAAACCAAGCACACAATAATCAGTTACAAGAAAACCAGTTAAATTCAGCAGCAATTGAAACAGATAAACCACTCAGTCAGTCATTAAACTTTAATGCCAAGGCTTGGTTAGATGGTATTCAACAGTCTTTAGTTAAAGCGCCACTACTTAACTAAATAAGCGCTATATATATATACCCGTCTACTTAGCACAGCAATGTTTAAATTTTTTCCCTTTTTTTGCTGACCATGCTGTTGGGTAACTGTTGCATGGGCAAAGGTCATTTCGTTTAATAGTTCCATTCTCATTATGAACGGTAATATTACCATCAATATAGCGCCACTGGCCTAGTTCAAGCGTGAAGTTTGATTTTTCTCGTAATTCACACAAGGTATTATCAACCACGTAATAAGCTGAAAACTCTACGGTAGTATTATCTGTTTCATGTATTTTCAATGCCAACCAAATACATTCATCCGCCCACGTTTGAATCTCAGTGACAGACTGCTTCAACCGCGGAACGGCAGCATAAGTATCAAAAATATATTGGCCATTTTTCATTGCATAGGCACTAAAGCGCGAGCGCATTAATTGCTCAGGGGTGCTGGGGTGTTTTTGTTGTGTAATATAAAGTTGGCAACAAGCATTAAATGATAACGACGAACCGCAAGGGCAAAGCATAACAATATGTCCAATGATGGTAGTATGTTTAGTACCAATGATTTTAACGCAGATAAAGCGCTATTGGTCGTTTTCTTTTACCCTTTGTTCATTTTTTCGATTAGGATGTTGGGTTAATACCAATTTGATTAAATTTATTCCCTACTCAGAGCTACATTAGCGAGCTTAGAACAAGAAAAATTTGTTAAACATAGTTATTCTATATTCAATTAATTTTACGCCGTTATTAGTTTGCTAATGAGCTTCCAAAGGACGAGTTTAAAAGGCTTATATGTTGCGTTATTGATTTTGACAAGGGAATTACCATTCTCTTCAATCAATGCCTTACCTTTAAGCCTTTTAATTCTCGCTGAGTGGGAAATAACTTATTCAACTTGGTATAATTACATTCTCAATAGTCGCCAGTATTAGTGATTAATACCAATCTAATTGGTATAACTTAGCGTCTCCTCATTCATTTTTTAACAAAAGAACTCAACATAAGAATTTATTTTATGAAAATACAACTCATTGCCGCAGCACTTAGTTTTTCATTAGTCGCTTGTAGTAATACTCAGCTTAATGAGCAGCTAAATACCAGTGCGCCAGAAAAAATTCAAGGCGCTATTGCAACCAACGCACAAGCAACGGATATCATAACTTTAGAGCAAATAATGGCAGACCCAGATTGGTTCGGTCGTGCGCCAGAATCTTGGTACTGGGGAGATGACAGTAACACCGTCTATTATCAACAGAAGCAATTAGGTAATCCTCTACGTGATTTGTATTCAGTAAACTTGTTAAATAATAACGAAGTTTCACCAGTCAATTTATCAAGCAAGCATACCGTTGCCTCTCAAAATGGAGTGCTGAATAAAACGCGCACTCATAAAGTCTACACCTTTAATGGTGATGTTTTTGTAAAAACGCTGGCCAATAATACAGTAAAACAGCTTACCTTTACCTCAAATCCTGAACGTAATGCACTCTTTTTGAATAATGGAGATATAGCTTACCAAGTAGGTAATATTTTTTATGCTCATAATCTACAAACGGGTCAAATTAAAGAGCTGGCCAATTTAAAAATGTCTGCAAAACCTGCTGGTATTGTTGCACCTAAAAGTTACTTAGCAATAGAGCAGCATAAGTTAATTGACTACATTGCTTTGCAACAACGCAACAAGAAGTTAAAGCAAACACAAAAAGAACGTCTAGCCATTGAAAACACAGTCGTTAATGACAGTAAGTTTTATTTTGGAAAAGACAATAGAGTCGCGTATGCAAGTTTATCTCCAGCAGGTGATAAATTATTGGTGAGTATCACGTCAGCAAAATCAAGTCGTGATAAAACAGATATTATGCCTAATTACATAACTAAAGATGGTGTGATTGCCGCTGAAAAAGTACGTGCTCGTGTTGCGAATAATAGACAATATCAAGAACAATTGTTCTTGCTTGATTTAGCAACAGGCAAACAACAAGCATTAAGTTACGATAGCTTACCTGGTTTTGATGATGACGTTTTAGCTAGCGTAAAAGCTGAGAACTTTGCTCGTCAAGGTCAGACCTACAAATCAGAGAGAAAAGCACGTAATATTCACATACTTCAAATGTATAACCCAATTAAGTGGAGTGGCGACGGTCACCACCTCGCCTTGATGTTAGAAGCTTGGGATAACAAAACTCGCTGGTTAACAACCGTTGATTTTGCTAAAAATGAACTAGTAACTCAACATAAACTACATGATGATGCTTGGATTAACTGGAGTTTTAATGAATTTGGTTGGTTAGCCGCTAATGATAAAGCGAGTCTTTATTATTTATCGGAAGAATCAGGTTACTCTCATTTATATCATAAAGATCTAAACGCGAAGGCCGTTAAATTAACATCTGGTAAGTTTGAAGTCAGTAGTGTTACGCCAACACTCGATAGTCAACGATTTATCTTTAAAGCGAATAAAAAACACCCTGGTATTTATGAAATATACCAAGTTGATTTGGCTAAAAAATTAACCGCGTTAACCGACTTAGGGGGTAAAAACAATTATACATTGAGCCCTGATGAATCAAAGTTGTTAATTGAACACTCTACGGTAACTATGCCGCCAGAGCTTTATGTTCAAAGCTTACTGAGCTTAAATGGTACGGATGTAGCACAACGAATTACTCATACTGTATCTGAGCAGTTTTTAGCAATGCCTTGGGTTGCTCCATCAGTTATCGCCATAGCGTCAAGTAAACAAAAAGAACCGATTTACTCAAAAGTATATTTTCCTAAAAACTTTGATAATACCTCAGAAAAAAATCGTGCGGTAATGTTTACTCATGGTGCCGGTTACCTACAAAACTCTCACTTGGGATGGTCTGGGTACTTTAGAGAGTTTATGTTCCACTCTATGTTGGTACAACAAGGTTATGTTGTTATTGATATGGATTACCGAGCATCTGCTGGTTACGGACGAGAGTGGCGTACCGCCATTTACCGTCACATGGGTAAACCTGAAGTAGAAGATATGCGCGATGGTGTTAACTGGCTAATTGAAAATGCTAATGTTGATGCGAAACGTGTTGGTACTTACGGCGGTTCTTACGGCGGCTTCTTAACGTTAATGTCAATGTTTACCGACCCTGATTTGTTTGCTTCTGGCTCAGCAATACGGTTAGTGTCTGATTGGGCATATTATAACCATGGTTATACTTCGAATATTTTAAATACACCAGAAGACGATGCTATTGCTTATGAACGCAGTTCGCCTATTTATTTTGCAGAAGGACTGAATAAACCATTATTAATTAATGCGCCAATGGTTGATGATAACGTGTTTTTTGAAGATACCGTTCGCCTTGTACAACGTTTAATTGAACTTGAAAAGCAAGATTTTGAAACGGCTATTTACCCAGTAGAACCGCATGGTTTTGTACAACCGAGTTCTTGGTTAAATGAATACCGTCGTATTTATAAGTTATTTGAAAATACCTTATAATTTCAGGACGAGACAGATAAAATAAAAAAGCCCTGATAGTAACTATCAGGGATTTTTTTGTATCAAAAGGATAGACACTATTAGCGCAGGATAATATCTATATAGACCAAGATACCGTTTCACTAATACTTTGTTGCCATTTGCCTAAAGACTCATTCTTATCTCCGACAACAATGATATTACTGTGATTAAACTCAAGAGAGCTACCAAAGAGGTCTTTGTCATTAAACGCGTCAGTAAAGCTTAATTGCTCATTTTTAGGGACAATAAAGACAGTCACAGGGCTCGTTTTACCTTGATATACTAAATGCAAACTTTTCATACCGTCAAATCGACAGTAATCAGCCCACAATAATTTTCCTAAAGATTGGCTAAAGTTACCATCAAAAGCCGCCATCTTCTGGTTTAATGACGCTAATGTTACTTGGCTGCTGGCGTTGTTGGCAATATTCCCTTGTTCATGATAAACATGGGCTAACGCGTAATCACCTAGGTTGTGATAAGCACTCGAAAATTGCATAAAATTAAGCACCAAACCACCAACAATGGCAACAGAAGCTGCTAACGCGAGATGCACGCGAGTTTTCCGCTTTTGTACTTGATGACTTGCTAAGGTTTGTCGCAAAATCAACTTATCGACTAAATCATCAGGCACTGGAATTTGTAATGCTTGTTTAATTTTTTCATCTAATTGGCAGATCTCTTGAGCAAACTGTTTTTTGCTTGGATCTTGTTCTTGCGCCAAAATAGCGTCATCATCTTGATTATTGGGATCGGCATATATAGCACGTCTAAATTGCAAATCATCCATTGTACATACCTCGCTTTATTGGCTCTGCTTCTAACGCTTCTTTAAGTTGATTTCTTGCTCTAAATAAGCGTGTCATTACTGTGTTCTTGTTTAGATCTAACATAGCGGCAATATCTTCTCCGCTAAATCCACCTAATACTTGTAAAATTAACGGCTCAGAATATTCAGGAGGCAATTGTGAAATTTTCTCCCTTAACCAGTGATTTTCAAGCTCTTGCTCTGTGGTCACTGATTTTGTATCAGTTATACTTGCTTCTTCATACTCGCTCATGTCAAAACGCTTCCTCTCGAAACGTCTAGCATTTTCTCGTCGTAAAATAGTAATTAACCATGACTTGGCAGCTTTTTCATCTTTAAGCGAGTCAAGGGCTCGCCAAGCACGCAAAAAGGTTTCTTGTACTAAGTCTTCAGCCACTTGTTTTTCGTGGCATAACCAATAGGCATAGCGATATAAATCACCGTGTAGCGCCTTTACTAGCGCCTCATATCTAACTTGTTTTGTCATCATATGTTTATAGACCCTAGTAGGGGGGAGTTTATTTCACGCGTGAGCGATTATTTACTTAATAACGTATTTATTTAGAAAATAGTCATTAAGTAAATTATATACCCAAAGTTTAATTTTTATGGATTAAGTGGTAATAGTTGATGAGTATTAGTTTTTTTACTTTGTTGTTTATGTACAACTTGAATCGCAGCCAACAATGCCGAGCCTTGCCAAGATGGTGCACCATTGATGGCACTTTTACCGTATAGATGTTGTTGTAAGTCATTAAGTGCAGTGGCAAAGCTTTGCTCTTGTATAATCTCTTGCGCTTGGGCGATATTATTTATTTTTAGTCCTGACTTGTTATCCGTTAATAACTTTCTTAGCCAAGGTAATATTAAATTTAAGGCTTGCTCGGCGTTGTTTTTCTTACAGGCAGCTGAAAGGGCCAGATAGTGATTACCTGAATTATTTATGCTTGTTGCATTATTAGGCTGAGATTGAGCGGTTTTCTGATTTCTTTGCTTCAAATAAAAGAACTGAACCAGCCATGCCAAACTCGTTAATAACCATAAGCTCAGAAATAACCATTGTAGACGCTTATCTTGAACAAATACCTCAGTGCCAATAGGGCTTTTTTGCTCTGTTAACTGTTCATAATTGTTAGCAGAGTTATCAATATTGCTGACTTTCTCACTAAGACTACCAGATGAAATATCCGCCATATTACCTTCTGCAGCTTGAACCGAAAGTATTTTTGATGGCAGTGTAGCCTGTTCGATTTTGTTAGTAATGGTGTTAAACCAAGTAATACTCATTGCTGGTAATACAAAATCTCCAGCAGCACTTGGCACTAGGGCAAAGTTTTGTACTTTTTGGCTGACCAATCGATCATTTCTTAGGTTGGCATGTAATTCAGCTTGGTCAGGGTAAATTTTTAAACCTCGACTACTTTGCATTTCAAGCTTTGGCAACTGTGCTTTCGAAAGGCCCGCAGCTGTCAGAGTTATAGTGCGCGTAATTGGCTCACCAACGGTAAATTGATCATTTCCCGTTGGCCACTCTTGATGCAGAGTAAGTATGTCAGTAGGTAACCATTGAGCATTGCTTGGATAGTTCGCTGGTATAGGTAAAACTACAATATTTTGTGCATCACCTAAAATACTAACTGGTTTAGTTTGGGCAAAACTTAAAAAACTTGAACGTTGTTTAGATGCTTGGAGTATTTCACCGGAAAATAGCGGTGCTTTTAAGGTAAATTTGCCACTTTGTTCTGGGGTTATGGCATAAGTTTGCTCAATAACACGGTAACGCTTGCCGTTGATAATGTTATCTGATTGTTTATCTTGGCCTATCTTCTCGATGGTAGCGCCAGTTAAGCTTGGTTCAGTTAAATTGCCACTTTTAAGATCAACGGCAAAGTGTAGCTTTATTGATAAGGTTAATAATTGCTGCACGTAAACTTCATTACTGGATAATTCACTGGTAACAAAAATATCAGTTTGCGAATTGCTGCCAGTATCCTTGGTTGCGATAACGGTCAGTTCTACCGGCTCACTTTGCTGGTTTTCAATAGTAAGGGCTGGAATAATGAATTGCCCCGCGCTGCGAGCAATTAAAACTATTTGCCATTTGGTAACTCGACTCGTTTTAAAATTGATCATACTAGTTTGCGAACTAACCGATGTTTGACCGACAATAAAATCATGCAGTAATGGAGTGGTGTCTAAAGCATTGCGGCTTACATCGTCATCAGCAGTGACCGTTAAAAGTATCGACTCATTAATCATCGCGGGATTTTTATCAACAACAGCTGTAACTTTTGATAAAGCGTAGACGTTATTGCTGAACAAGAATGTAGCCATAATCAAGATAAATAGCTTAAGGCTCTGTAGGAAATAAAACGGCCCGTTAACTTTTAGCTGCTTTGAAAAATTTGTTACCACTTTTTGGTTACTCCTTGGGGTGAACCTTCACTTCGGCGCTTTTGGTATTCGAGGCGCATTTTATTTCGTAATAATAAATAAGGATCGTCTGTTACCTTATTTAATAGTTGCTGATGTTTTTGCTCTGTTTCTTGTGCTTGACTGTCACTGGCTTGCTGAGCTAGTGATTTTTCGTCATTTGGTTTTTGTTCATCATCTGCAGCTTCGGCTTGTTCGGCTCGTTTTTCTTCTTTTTGTTGCTGCTCATTTTGTTCTTGTTGTTTCGCATCTTGTGACTGCTGCTCTTGTTGATCGTCTTGTTGCTCACCTTCTTTTTCTGAATCACTTTGCTGTTGCTCACCCTGTTGTGGGTCATCTTGTGATTGCTTTTCACCGTCTTGATTTTCTTTTTTATCTTGCTCATCCCCCTTCGATTGATCTTGAGACTCTTGATCTTTCTGGGATTGTTCTTGTTCTTGTTGTTTTTTGAATTCTTCTAGTTTTGCTAAATTATCTTTGGCATCGCTTAAGTTAGGGTCTTTGTCCAGTGCTTGTTTATAAGCGTCAATCGCCTCATCAACTTTTTGTAGCTGTGCTAGCGAATTACCCTGATTATAGAGTGCTTCAGCAGTATCACTTTGCTTGAAAGCTTGTAATGCTTGTTCATAATCCCCCGCTTTATAGTGAGCACTGCCTTGCCATTGGCTGTCTTCAAATTGCTTAGCAGCTTGTTGGTAGTCTTGTTGTTGATAGTGCTGCTGTGCTTGCTGGTCTGAGGTTTTCCACAAATCTCGCCACAGTTGACTTGCGCCGTCATTAGGATTGCTTACTTCAGAATTAGAATTTGCAGAAGTTTGTGTTGTGGTAGATGAGGCTGCATAGCTGACAGGGCTTATACTTGTAAGGCTGAATAATAAAGTCAGTGGCATAAGCCAAGTTATTGCCAAGATACTTGTGCCGCGGCGAAAGTAGCTTAAGAGTAATGGCAATACGATTATGAGTAACCAAGGGCCTTGCTCTTGGTACTGATCTCCTTGCATTGCTTGTTCGCTTTGCTGCTCATTTTTATTTTTTGAAACTTGTGACTCTATATTGTCATCAAGATTCGTGCTTAAGTGAGCGGTCAGCGCTTTAATGTCCGCATCATCATTTGTCATGGTGTGATAAACCCCTCGGCTGCGCTTAGCAATTGCCGCTAATCTACTTTTAGGCAATTTTGGAATGACGATAGCGCCTTTGTTATCTTTGAGTAATTTGCCACTACTTAGCTTTATTGGTGCGCCAGTTTTACTACCAATACCTAAGATATTTACTTTATGGTCGTTCTCGTTAGCCCAATCATAAACATCTGACATTTCTTCATTATCAATATCATCCGTAAACCAATAAATATCCCCACTAACATGACCAGCATTTTTTAATGTTTTATCGGCTAAAGTCAGCGCAGCCAAAGCATTTGCTCCATGAACAGGCATAATATCTGGTGATAGTGAAGGTAACAGTAACTCTATGTTTTTAATATCTTGCGTCAATGGGCTGATAATAAATGCATCACCAGCATAGGCGATTAGACCAACATCACCCTCATTGATTTTTTTAAGTAAATCAATAGCTTTATAGCGAGATCGGGTTAATCTATTGGGTTTCACATCGGTGGCGTACATAGAATAAGACATGTCCATGATAAGTACAGCGCCACGCTCTAGTTGATAAACGGGTTGTGGTAACTTTTGCCAAGCGGGCCCTGCTAGGGCAATAATAAGACAACAGCCAATCACTAAGGGTTTTAACCAATATCGTGTGTGTGATGAGGTGGTTTGTGCACCTTGGGTCTGCGAGTTTTCCAATAAAGCGTTAGCTAAGTGAGCAGGTAAAAAATGTTGCCAAGGGGATTGGTAATAACGAATCTTTTTCAATAGAAATAACACTAAAAATAGAGCGAAAAAGGCTAATAACCACCAAGGTCGAATAAAGTGAAAGTTATTGATTATACCTTCGGTAAAGCCTTCCAGAGTGAAATTGTTAGCGAATTGAGTTAAGTCAGTTAATACGCTTGTTTGTTGTGCTGACATATTATTTACCACCCATAGCGCTGACATCATCTTTATTCATGTTTGTATTTTTTTTTGTATTAGCGTTTTTAGCGGGTAATAAAAAGCTGAAGTGTAAGCTGAGTAAATAAACAAAACAAAGTAGGGCGGCCAATGCGAGTGGCCAATAATATAAAGCACTAAGAGGGCGCATTTGTTGTTGCTCTTGCTCAATAGGCTCAAGCTTATCTAATAAACTGTATATTTCACTCATGCCTTGGCTGTCACGGGCACGAAAATATTGACCTCCCGTTTTCTCCGCGATAGTTGCTAAACTTTTCTCGTCTAAATCACTAGATGGGTTAATACGCTGGGTTCCCCACATTGACCGTTGCAGCATAACATCAGCACCAATACCTACGGTGTAGATAGTAATCCCCTTAGCAACCGCTAACTCTAATGCTTGTTCTGGGGTTATTTTTCCTGCAGTGTTTTGACCATCGGTTAACAATAATAAAACCTTATTAGACTCTTGTTTTGCGTCAAAACGTTTTACCGCGAGCGCGATGGCATCGCCAATGGCTGTTTTTCTACCGACTAGGTTAAGCTCACTTTCATCTAACATTTGTTTTACGGTTTTTCTATCAAAGGTCATTGGCGTTTGCATGTAAGCATCATCGGCAAATAAGATTAAACCGAGACGATCACTAACACGACGCTCAATAAAGTCACCAAGGACGACCTTAAGCATCTGTAAACGGTTTACATTGCGGCCATTAAGACTCATATCCTCTATTTCCATGCTGCCGGAAAGATCAACGGCAATCATCATTTCACGGCCTTCACTGGGAATATCAATCGCGTCACCAAGCCATTGAGGTCGGCTAATAGCGATAATCAATAAAATCCAACAGCTAACCAAAACAATCAGAGGTGCTTTGCGTTTTTGCTGATCGCTCACCGTATTAGTTGATACATTAATAAGCACAGGTATGATAAGGGCGCTTTGTTGGTTAGCACTTTTTTTAGCGGGTAAAAAATAGATAATTAGTGGTAAAGGCAAAAGGGCAAATAACCAGGGCCAAGCAAAACTTATCATTCGCTTAATTCCTTTTCTTTTTCGACAGACATAGGTTTATTAACAGTGAGGGGGGTATCAATAGGAAAAACCTCATCAATAGCGAGAGGTCCCTTAATAGGAAGCGCATGAGTTAACCAAAGTTTAGTGGCTTGTTGACAATCACGATCAATATCAGTTGTTGCTGTATTTAATATTGCTTGCTCAGCTTGATATTGTTGCTGAAATGCGGCATTGATTAACTTAGTAAAATTAGCTTGGTGTTTTACAGGTAATTGTTTCATTAAAAGTCGCTGAAAACCTTCACCATACAGCTTGGCTAATTGTTGACGATTAACGTACTGCATGGCAGCCCATTTCAATAAGGTAATACATTCTTTAGCGCTCATCGCAGGGCTATTTTCAAGTGCGGTTAAGGCCTGTTTTTTACTGGCATTTAAACGTATACCTTGTTTCCATTTTTTATAAAGCCAAAACGTGCCAATAACAAGCAATGCCAGTAAAAGCCACCAACCTGGTGCGATAGGAAAATTACTCACTTGCTCTGGTACATGAATATCATGCAATTGTAATTGTGCCGATTGACCTGGCGAAGTAGGCGGATTTGCTATTGCCATTATAACGATGCCCCATATTTTAATTGCTGTTCGAGGCTTTCCCCTGCGCTAAAGTGAATTACTCGCGCACCGGTTGATTGCAACAATAACTGCATTTTTTCATTTTGCGCAAAGGCTTGTTGCTGATATTGCTCTGCGGTCTTGTTATCACCCAAGGTTAATTGTTGTCGCTTTAAGCCATCGGTAAATGTTACCGCTAATTTTAGTGTACTTTCAGGTAATGCTTGCTCAAGGGGATCATTAATCAAACAAACCACTAACTCACAATGCTGACTAATTTGGCTTAGGTGCCTTATAGCATGTGGACAATTTTTTTCATCTCGAAGTGCATGACCATCGGTGATCAAATAAACAAGTGAACCGGGTTTAGCAAGGTGTCTTAATCGTGCACAGTGTTGCTCAAAGTAATAACTTTTATGCGGTGCTGTAACGCCTTGTTTTAGCGTTTGCTCATCTGAATTATTTGCCTCAACGGGCGTTTGCTTTTTTTGGTTATTTAAGGTGGTTAAACCATGTAAATAATGCAACACACCGGCTTTACGGCTACGCGGCTTTAACTCAATATGCTGTTCATCACAAAATACTAAGCCGCCTATACGGTCGCCACGGCTTTTTGCATGCCAAGCAACGAGAGCAGCTAAATGGGCACCTTGTACTGATTTAAAAAGAAGTTTACTGCCAAAACGCATATTGTGGCTCAAGTCAGTGGCAACCAATACCGGTCTTTCTATTTCTTCTCGAAAAAGTTTAGTGTGGGTTTTTCCAGTACGTGCAGTTACTCGCCAGTCAATGGCACGAACATCATCACCTGTTTGGTAATGACGAACTTCGTCAAACTCCATGCCACGCCCCTTACTGCGGGATAGATAATTACCGGCTTGCTTACCTTGAATATTTTTTTTACCAGCCAAGTCAATCAAACGACTTTTATTTTGGTATTGCAATAATTCCTGCATAGATAAATCTATGCCATTGCTATATAAGCTTGTAAGTAAGGATTGGGCAGCATCCTTATTTAAGGACTTTGAAGACGATTTTTTTTGACGACTAAACCACATAAAGTAACTCTAATTGCTCATTAAGTTTCATAATTAACACGACTAATAATTATCGATTTACTACGGCTAGAGACTAGCAACTAAGTTATATCGACTAAATATTCGACACTAAGCAACAGCAACTTGGGTTAAGATATGATCAAGTACTTGATTGGCAGTAATACCTTCAGCTTCAGCTTGATAGCTTAGTAAAATTCTATGTCGAAGAGCATTGTGGAAAACGGCTTGAATATCTTCAGGGCTGACAAAATCACGATTATGCAACCAAGCACGCGCTCTAGCACATCGGTCTAAAGCAATAGTGGCACGAGGACTAGCGCCAAAGGCAAGCCAAGTGCTTAACTTATCATCATACTTTTCAGGTTGACGAGTCGCGATAATTAAATCAACGATATAGTTCTCTAATGAAGGAGCCATATGTATATTTAGCACTTGCTCACGCGCTGAAAAGATTTCACTTTGGCTTAATGTTCGTAAACTACTTTCTTTTGTAGACGTTTCTTTTTCGCTTGAGTCATCACCATGATTAGCATTTGACCTTAACGCTTCACCACGATTTAATTTCAGTATTGCTAACTCACTCTCGGCGTCAGGGTAGCCAATTTCAATGTGCATTAAGAAGCGATCTAATTGTGCTTCAGGTAATGGGTAAGTGCCTTCTTGCTCAATGGGATTCTGCGTTGCCATGACTAAAAACAACTCAGGTAAGTCATACGTTTTACGACCAACGGTTATTTGTCCCTCTGCCATCGCTTCTAATAAAGCTGACTGTACTTTAGCAGGCGCTCGGTTGATTTCATCGGCAAGCACTAAGTTTTGAAACAAAGGACCGGGTTGAAAGACAAAGGTGCCGTCTTCTGGACGATAAATATCGGTACCGGTTAAATCTGCAGGTAACAAATCAGGGGTAAATTGAATTCGATGAAAATCAGCTTCTAAGCCTTGTGCTAAAGCATTAACGGCACGAGTTTTGGCTAAACCTGGCGGTCCTTCAACAATTAAGTGACCATTAGCCAGTAGGGCAATGAGCAAATTCTCAACTAACGCTTCTTGACCAATAATTTGTGAAGATAAATGTTTTTTTAACGTAGAAAAATGTTCAATTGCCATACGGATAAATTCTTTTAATATTGGTCGTTGTAAATGAAACTTAGTGATAACTTAGTATTACACTCGTATAAGAGTGTTTTATCTAGCCATCAAACTAAGGGAGTAGTTAATATAAATTAAACTAGTATTTTATACCCAAGCCACTTGAAGATGCGCGTCCCCACAGGGCTGGTTTAGAACAGCTTTATACTACGTTATTGATTTCGACAAGGGAACAACCATTCTCTTCAATCAATGCCTTGCCTAAAGGCTTTTCTAATTCCAGCTGAAACCTGCATCTTCAGGTAGCTTGGGTATATATAAGGTTTTTATGTAAGAAAACAAGTGAATAGTAACAAAATTTTAACAGAAATTTATATCAATGAATGGTGAAAAGTTGTTATTAGTTTTTTTTGATTGCAGGTAATGATTGAATTTTTCCGAGAGTTAGTTAAAATCAAGTTAGTTTCAAGAGGTCAGACCTCTTGAGTTTGCATTATAAATACAGAGTGTATGGAGTAATAAATGACAATAAAAAGACTAACAACGTCGACGGGTGAGCGCATAGCAATTGTTGCGGGCTTGCGTACTCCGTTTGCTAAACAAGCAACGGCTTTTCATGGTGTACCAGCAGTTGATTTGGGCAAAATAGTTGTTAATGAATTACTACAAAAACATGATGTTGACCCAGCAATAATTGATCAGCTTGTCTTTGGTCAAGTGGTGCAGATGCCAGAAGCGCCAAACATTGCTCGTGAAATTGTTTTGGGTACCGGTATGAATACGAGTACCGATGCTTACAGTGTCTCTCGCGCCTGTGCTACTAGTTTTCAATCAACGGTTAACGTTGCTGAATCTATTATGGCTGGCCACGTAGACGTTGGTATTGCTGGCGGTGCTGATTCATCATCGGTGGCACCTATAGGTGTTTCTAAAAAGCTTGCACGCACGTTAGTTGATTTAACCAAAGCAAGGTCATTAGGGCAAAGGCTTTCATTACTTAGTCGTCTTGGGTTAAAAGATTTATTACCTGTTTCTCCTGCTGTCGCTGAATACTCTACCGGTATTTCTATGGGACAAACGGCAGAGCAAATGGCGAAAACTTATCAAATATCGCGTCAAGATCAAGATGCTTTAGCACACAGATCACATACTTTAGCGACCAGAAGTTGGCAAGAAGGTAAATTAGCAGGTGAAGTAATGACTGTTCACGCTGAACCTTATAAAAGCTATATTGATAAAGATAATTGTTTTCGAGAAAATTCTGTTTTAGAAAGTTACGCTAAATTAAAGCCAGTATTTGATCGCAAACATGGCACAGTTACCGCAGCAACAAGTACGCCGTTGACTGATGGTGGTGCAGCTATCTTGCTAATGCGTGAAGGCCGAGCGAAAGAGCTAGGTTATAAACCCTTAGGTTATATTCGTAGTTTTGGGTTTGCTGCTATCGATGTGTGGCAAGACATGCTGATGGGGCCAAGTTATGCCACACCTATTGCATTACAACGTGCGGGCATGAATTTAGCCGATTTAGATTTAATTGAAATGCATGAAGCATTCGCAGCTCAAGCATTAGCGAACATGAAAATGTTTGGCAGTACTAAGTTTGCTCAAGAACAACTTGGCAGAGATAAAGCGATTGGTGACATAGATATGGATAAATTTAATGTTATGGGTGGCTCGTTAGCGTATGGACATCCTTTTGCTGCTACGGGCGCTAGACTCATCACGCAAACGCTTAATGAATTAAACCGTCGTGGTGGTGGTGTTGGTTTAACAACAGCTTGTGCTGCAGGTGGTTTAGGCGCGGCAATGATTGTGGAGACAGACTAATGACTCAAGAAATAAAATCAAATGAAAGTGAAGGCAATACTAAAGATAATGCCGAAGAAAGCAACGAAGTGAGCAATGCAGTAAACAATGAAGTAAGTAGCACTGCTGAAAATAGTATTACCAAGGCTTATAGTAACGATGTTGCTGAAGCAAAAGTCACAGATGAAAAAGTCATTGAGAATGTTGCTCCGGTAGAACTAACAGGCAGTGCTTTTACTATAGTTCGCCATGATAATGGTATCGCTCATTTAGTGATTGATGTTATTGGTGAAAATGTTAATACCCTTAAAGCTGAATTTACTGAGCAAGTTAATGCCGTATTGGCAGAAATTAAAGCTGATAAAGCGATTACTGGCATAGTGCTGTGTAGTGGTAAAAAAGGTTCTTTTGTTGCTGGTGCTGACATTAATATGCTTGATGCTTGTCAAAGTCGTGACGAAGTCGTTGCTTTATCTCGACAAGGACAACGAATATTTTCTCTGCTAGAGCAATTGCCTATTCCTATTGTTGCGGCTATCGATGGAGCATGTTTAGGTGGCGGTTTAGAACTGGCTATGGCATGCCATGCTCGAGTTTGTAGCGATAATAGTAAAACAGCTTTGGGTTTACCTGAAGTACAACTAGGCTTATTGCCCGGTAGTGGTGGTACTCAGCGTTTACCTAAATTAGTAGGTTTACAAAAAGCCTTAGACATGATGCTTACGGGTAAGCAATTACGCGCTAAACAAGCATTAAAATCAGGTTTAGTTGATGATGTTGTGCCAAGCAGTGTTTTGCTTAATGTTGCAGAGAATTTAGCAATATCTTTGCGTCAACGTGGTAAAAAGACAATTAAGCGTAAACAAGGCTTAATGGATAAGTTGTTAGAAAATAATGCTGTTGGTCGAAAAGTGGTTTATCAACAAGCGCAAAAAACTGTGTTAGCAAAAACCCAAGGTAATTATCCAGCACCGGCTAAAATCATTGATTGTATTCGCACTGGTATCGAATCTTCAGCTGAAAAGGGCTATAGAGTAGAAGCTGAGCATTTCGCCGACCTGGTGATGAGTGATGAATCTGCGCAACTACGTCAGTTATTCTTTGCGACAACAGCAATGAAGAAAGAGCAGGGCGTTGCTGATGTCATGCCAGAACAAATGACTAAAGCGGGTGTTTTAGGTGGCGGGTTAATGGGCGGTGGTATTGCTTTTGTTACCGCTACCAAAGCGAATATGCCAGTACGGGTTAAAGATATTAACCACAAGGGTATTGGCCAAGCACTAAAATACAGTTATCAAATACTGAATAAAAAAGTTAAGCGTCGTTTTTTACTTAACAGCGAAATGCAAAAACAGTTAGCCATGATCACCGGTAGTGTTGAATATACTGGCTTTCAAGCGCTTGATATTGTTGTTGAAGCGGTTTTTGAAGATTTAGCGTTGAAACAAAACATGGTGGCTGAAGTAGAAGAGCATGCACATGCTAAAACTATTTTTGCCAGCAATACCTCCAGTTTACCGATAGGAAAAATTGCTGCTAAAGCACAACGTCCCGAGAATGTTATTGGCTTACATTACTTTTCGCCGGTTGATAAAATGCCATTAGTGGAAATAATTCCTCATGATAAAACCTCAGACCAAACTATTTCCAATACGGTAGCTTTTGCTAAAAAACAGGGCAAAACACCTATTGTTGTTAAAGATAAAGCTGGGTTTTATGTCAATCGTATTTTGGCGCCTTATATGAATGAAGCCGCTATTCTGCTACTTGCTGGTGAGCCCATTGATAAAATAGACAAAGCACTGGTAAAATTTGGTTTCCCTGTAGGGCCGATGCAACTGCTTGATGAAGTGGGAATTGACGTTGGTGCTAAAATTGGACCAATCTTGCAAGCAGACCTTGGTGAGCGTTTTGCAGCACCTGCAGCGTTTGATAAATTACTCGCAGATGGTCGTTTAGGTAAAAAAGTAAATAAAGGTTTTTATCAGTACGAAAAGCCAACCTTCACCAAAAACTTACAAAATACCTTCAAAGGTATTAAATCAGGCCAAAAACAAGTAGATGAGACTATCTATGGCTTACTAAATATTAAGCCTATGGGAAGTTTATCAGCAGCAGAAATTAGCAAACGTTGTACTTACATGATGCTAAATGAAGCGGCACGCTGTGTTGATGAAGGTATAGTGAGAAATGCTAGGGATGGTGATATTGGTGCGATCTTCGGTATTGGATTCCCACCATTTTTAGGTGGACCGTTACGCTATATTGATAAAATTGGGGCTAAGTCAGTGGTTGCTCAATTAAGCCAATGGGCTAAGCAGCATGGTGAGCGTTATAGCCCATGTGAAGCTTTGATCACTATGGCAGAAAATGATGTGGTTTATTACCCTAAATAAGATTGTATAGTAATAAAACAAGTAAAGGGCTGTTGAGTATTTTTGAACATAACTGTTCTAATACCAATTTGATTAAATTTATTCCCTACTCAGAGCTATATTAGCGAGCTTAGAACAAGAAAAATTTGTTAAACATAGTTATTCTATATTCAATTAATTTTACGCCGTTATCAGTTTGCTAATGAGCTTCCAAAGGACGAGTACCTAATAAAAAGTAAAGGCTTATATGTTGCGTTATTGATTTTGACAATGACGCTGCATGGATGCAGCTTATTAGAGAATGCAGGAGCATATTCTCCTGAATTACCATTCTCTTCAATCAATGCCTTACCTTTAAAGCCTTTTAATTCTCGCTGAGTGGGAAATAACTTAATCAACTTGGTATCACATGCTCAACAGCCTTTCTTATACCAATGAGACTAGTTAAATGATCAGTCAGTTAATTGGTTTGGTAGCTTTAGTACTTGAGAGGACTCGCTTTAATAAAAGCATCAATATCTGTAATTATTTTGCCACTGGGTTTTTGTGCTTGTGCTAGCAAATCACTTTGTGAATACAGAACAAAACGATCGGGCTGACAACTATTCACTAAACTGCTTTTCACAAATGTTTTTACCTGCGCTAGCGTTAAGTTTAAAACCGCCTCCAGTAAATTTTCTTTCTGTTTAAACTCCTCATCTTTATCACAAATAGCCGCCCAAAATCGTTGGCTTTTAATGCGCAAATTGTGATCTTTCTCTTGTAATTGACTTGCTAAACCTTGCATTAAATGTTGCCATTGCTCAGCGCCAATATCATCGAGAACGGTAATACTGTCGCTGATAAACTCATCCATAGCGTGTGCCAACGTAAAAGCATCACAATGAGGTGACTGGATATAAAAAGCGATGCCAGGGTAGCTATTAATAGGCACATAACCGACCCCGACTAAATAGCCATATTGTTTTTCTGTGCGCATTTGCTGAAAAAATAAGGGCGATAATATATGGCTAGTGATCATAGCAAGTGCTACGGAGTTATCATCTTTGTGCTCAAATGCGGTATATATAACACAAGCGTGATCATGCTCAGGTAAAGTAATGGGCAATAACAGAGTTTCTTTGGTCGCAATATCTGTTACTGGGCATTGCATGGCATATTTTTCGTTAACATTCCCTTTAAAAGCTTGTTCAATGGTCTCGCATAATTGTTGTGCATGCTCAATCAGCCAATTGCCATGAATAAGTACTTCTAAAGTCACTTGCTGAAACAATTGCTGACTAAACTGTTGATATTGGCTAAAGCTTACCTGACTGAGTGCTTGTGCTAATACTTTGCTAGCAGGATTATTGGGTTGCATTACAGAGCTTAGAGTGGCGAATAACTGTGAAATTGATTTACTTTTGTCACTGTTTTGCCAATGTTTCACCAGCTGTTGCTTAAATAAAAGAAAGTGTGCTTCAGTTACTTGATGACTCTTTAACCGCCTTAATAGTTTACTCAACAATAGATGTTGATTTTCACTATATCCTGATAGTTGCATCGTCACCCCGCCTTGATGAGCATATAAGTGATAATGGATGCCGGCTAACTCTGCTTCGTAGTTTTCTTCAATTACGGTGTCTGTATATAAATCGACAAATAAACGTGTCATGGCAATATTTGCGACACTGGCAACAACAAGGGGTGAATCAATACCTATATATAAGTAACCCTTAGGCACTTTAAATGTGTGATCTTGTTTATACCAAACGACTAGCCCATTTTCATTAACAATTTTTTCAGGAAGTGCTATTTTTTCCTGCGTAGCTTCAAGGTGTTTTTTACCGTGGTAAATGATTGGCTCTTCAACAATATACGGATTAGGGGCAGGCAAATATAACCCTTTAACGTGTGTTTTATCACTTAGTTCTACATTACGCCAATCAACTAATTGTTGTTCAGAAATAGGTGTTACATGGTAAGGAACTTGGTACCAGAAGCTATTCTTTGAAAAAGAATTTTGCTGGCTAATATGCATGAGTCGCATATTATCTACCTGTAAAAAGCCGAGTAATGTCTTGATGTGCTCCTTCGACATACCCGACATGACATAATCACCAAAAATATAATCTTCTTCTGGGTAATATTGCATATTGATAACTAATTGACTGACACTGTCGAGTGGGCGCATTTTTTCATGGTAAATAAACGCCAAATTACTAATTTTTTGCTTTTCTTGATAATAGTATTCAGCGATTTCTGTGTTTTTTAACAGAGCAATATAAGCTAATACTATATCGACTACGTCATTCAGGTGATCTTCACCTAATTCAGTTAATGCGATACTAATATTAAAATCTTTAAAGTTTGAGCCATTTATACCCGAACCAGCGGTTAGTGCTAAAGCCCATTGATGCTTTTTAAGCAGCGATAAAATACTGCCTTCTCCTTCATGCCCTAATAAATAAGCAAGAATCGACTCAGGTTTATCCAAGTAATATTGATCAATGCTGTCCATGGCAAAACTGATAATAAGCTGATGATCACTTTTAACAGGACAGACATCTATTTTAATTTTTTGATGTATGGGTAAATATAGAGACTGCTCAATCTTAAGCAGTGGTGATACGGCTGACTTTATTGGATTAAAAAGTTGCTCAGCGAGACTTTTAAGCTCGCCTAAATTCTGTGGCCCTTCAAGTGCTAATGTCATGTGTTCTGCGCGATAGTATTCTTGAAAAAAGGCTCGCACTTCTTGGCTTATATTTTGTCCATCTCGATCCGCTAAGGTATCGAGATTACCAACAGAAAATTGGGCAAAGGGATGGTTAGGGTTAATGGTATCTTTGTGAACATCGTATAAGCGTCTGATATCATCTTTTAACTTTAGCGTGAACTCAGCATCAATATTTTCACGTTCTTTAACGACAAACTCATCAGCGAGCAAGGGGGCAATAAAAAACTCACTAAACCGCTCTAGTGCCGATGAAAAATGTGTGGCAGTGATATCGAAGAAAAAACACGTATGTTCAGTGCCAGTCCAAGCATTATGATTGCCGCCATGCTGACTAATAAATTTTTGATATTCACTACCATCTGGGAAGTTTTTTGTCCCTAAAAATAGCATGTGCTCTAAAAAATGCGCTAGACCTTGCCTATCTTTTGGATCATTAAAATGACCAACATTAACCGCCAAAGCGGCTGCTGACTTAGCAGTCTCTTCGTTATGAATAAGCAGTACGCGTAAACCATTGTCTAGCGTAATTGCTTGATATTGTTTTGAATCATTGGGACTTTGCTTCAACACTAAGGCTCCTAAGAACACTTTAAACGACAAAGCGTATGTCGAGAGTATGGATAGTTTTTGAATTTAACAGGGAGATAAAGTAATTCCTTAATTACTAATACCACTCTGCATAAAGAAGTGAACACTTAGAATGACATGAACGACATTAGAACAAACAAAAAAGTGTAAAGGTATAGTCGTTCTATATTTTACTCATTTTGCTAAGTTATTATGGTGTTCATGCATTCCCAAGGGCGAGTTTTAAAGGCTTATATGCTACGTTATTGATTTTGATAAGGACGCTACATGGATGTAGCTTCTTAGAGAATGCAGGAGCACATTCTCCTGAATAACCATTATCTACAATCAAAGCCTTGCCTATAAGCCTTTAAATTCTCGCTAAGTGAACACTTTCTTATACAAATTGGTATTCAAGGAATAAAAAAATCCTATTTATTCTTAACTGTTGTTACTAATGCGCGTGTAATTCTATTACTATAGCCGCAAAAATAAATTAGACTCAATACTTTAGCGGATAAACTTTGTAAAAAAGCTAAAAATTGAAATATTTCGCTATGGTAATCTACACGTAGTCATCGAGAGAATTAATGCAACTTTATATAATGCGCCATGGTGAAGCTCAAAATTTTGTTGAGCAGGGCAGTCGTGATGACAGCCAAAGAGCGTTAACCGCACAAGGTGAAACCGAAGCGAAAATGATGGCAAATTGGTTGCAAAAAATGCAAATTAGTCCCACACAAGTTTTTGTTAGCCCTTATATTAGAGCTCAACAAACCTGTGCTATAGCGACTGCTTTGATGCAAACAACTATTACAACGCTAGATTTTATTACGCCCTCAGGTGATGCTAAACAAGTACATGATTTTATTGATGGTTGGTGTAGTGAGCAATTAGCAGGGTTAACTCCGCAAACATCAGATAAGCAAGTATTAGATCAACGAGAACAAAGCTTATTAATAATCTCTCACATGCCTTTAGTCAGCTACTTAGTCGCAGAATTAACACAATCGGGTAATGCACCCATTTTTGCTACTGCAGGTATTGCGCATATTGACTATGATATTGAGAAAATGCAAGGGTCCTTGCAACGTCTCGTTTCACCTATCGAGCTTTGTTAATGTTTAGCTGTTAATTCCGAGTATATTTATCTTTTAATTCGATTAACGCTAAGATAGCGCCATTGCCGCCCCATTCCAATGGCGCTTGATGAAATGCCATAACGTCGGGATGTTGCACCAACCAATGGGGAACTTTATTTTTTAAAATATGTGATCCTATACCATGTACAACGCATATACATTGGGCGTGTTCTTTTTGGCATGCAAAGAGTAAGGCAGCCAACTCTTTCTTCGCTTGATGTTGGTCTAGGCCATGCAAATCAAGAATAAGGTCGGGGCGATAATGGCCACGTCTAAGGTTTTTGACTTCAAAACTGTCAACACCTTCTCGAACATATTTCATCGGGCCTTGTTTATTTAAGTTAGGTTCAAACTCATCAGAAAAATGAAATTGCGCAATGGCCTTATTTGCCTTGTTATACTCTTGGTCATTTTTTTGGGAAGTGTTAGACTTATGGCCACTTTTAATTAAGCGAACTGTATCGGTGACCAATGGCTTAACTTGACCGACAGCATCGGCAAACAGTTGCTTTTCATCAGGCAATACTTCTTTAATAGACTCATTAGTTTTTTGTAATGATTCATCAGTCTTTTTTTGCTGATTCTTACTTTGCGCGCTTGCTTCAATATTCGCGCGAACTTTGGCTTTTATTGAAGAAAGTTCGGATTTTAGGGCTTTGTTTTTCATTGACGCAGTGTAAAACATTTTAACGCTAATACATATTAATTATTATCGTTAAGCAGTAAAGCTAAGCATCAAGGTAAAACAGTATATACCCATGTTACCTCAAGATGTAGGATTCAGCTGGAATTAGAAACGCCTTTAGGCAAGGCATTGATTGAAGAGAATGGTTGTTCCATTGTCGAAATCAATAACGTAGTATAAAGCGTTTCTAAACCAGCCCTTTGGGGATGACTGAGCAAATCATGCTCTTCGTTGCATCTGTTTTTAATGGAACAACCATTAATAAAAAGATGCGCCTTGATCATGAATCGCCCAGTCATCCTGAAACTCGAATCTTGAAGTATCATGGGTATAGTTAAGCCCAAAACTTAAGTTGAGAGTAAGCGTTAAGACGTTAAGTTTTGAAGTAAACATGAAAATATAGAGATACCTTTTGAGGAAGAGAACGTGAGCGATACCAACATTGAAAACATAACAACGCAATTACACACGATTGCTGATCTTTGTCGTTATGGGGCCAGCATATTTAATCAAGCAGAACTTTTTTATGGTCATGGAAATGACAATGCTTTAAATGAGGCACTTACCTTGGTGATGTTTGCTTTATCCTTACCCGAGGAAATGAGTGAAGACGTCATGACTTGTCGCTTAGTTGACTACGAGAAGCGAAATATTCTGACACTCTTTGAGCAGCGTATTGAAACACAGCAACCGGTTGCCTATATCACCAACCTTGCTTATTTTGCGCAATTACCTTTTTATGTCGATGAGCGTGTTCTAGTGCCTCGTTCACCTATTGGTGAATTAATTGAAAAACATTTTGCCCCTTATTTTAGTGAGCAAAATCCACCGCAAAGAATTTTAGATTTGTGTACTGGCAGTGGTTGTATTGCCATTGCCTGCGCTAGTTATTTTCCTGATGCTGAAGTTGATGCGGTCGATTTATCTATCGATGCGTTAAATGTTGCGGAAATAAATATTGAAAACCATGGCTTAAGTGAACAAGTTATTCCAATTCAATCTGATGTTTTTTCTGGGGTTGTAGCACAAAAATATGATTTAATTGTCACTAATCCGCCTTATGTCGATCAAGAAGACATTGATAGCTTACCGGCAGAATTTACCCATGAACCCGATATGGGCTTAGGTTGTGGTGAAGACGGTTTAGATATTGTTAGAGTTATCTTGGCAGAGAGTGCTCAACACCTCAATGATGGGGGCATACTTATTTGCGAAGTGGGTAACTCACAATATCATGTTGAAGCCCTTTACCCAGAGGTCGACTTTACTTGGTTAACATTTGAGCGTGGTGGTCATGGTGTATTTATGCTAAATAAAGCGCAGTTAAAGCAACATGCAGAAACCTTTTTAGCGGCACTTAAAACCGCATAAACGTATAAAATATAAGTAAGCTAAGTAATAACATCTATCTAAGCAAATAGTTTAAAATTAGTTAGTATAAAAAATAGCGAATACAAAAAATAAAGTGTACTCGTAGCTTTAAAAATTAAATTAATAGGCGGTAATGTTCAATGTCAGGTAATACCTTCGGAAAATTATTCACAGTCACCTCATTTGGTGAAAGTCATGGATTAGGTTTAGGCGCAATTATCGATGGTTGCCCACCAGGGCTTGAGTTATCTGAAGCTGACTTACAAATTGATTTAGACAGACGCCGTCCAGGCACTTCTCGATATACCACAGCACGTAGGGAAGCGGATGAAGTAAAAATTCTTTCAGGTGTATTCGAAGGTAAAACCACAGGCACGCCTATTGGCTTAATGATTGAAAATACCGACCAACGTTCTAAAGACTATGGCGATATTGCACAAAGCTTCCGTCCGGGTCATGCCGATTATACTTACTGGCAAAAATACGGATTACGTGATTACCGCGGTGGTGGGCGTTCTTCTGCTCGTGAAACGGCGATGCGTGTTGCTGCAGGCGCAGTAGCAAAAAAATATTTAGCTGAAAAGTTTGGTATGACCATCCAAGCCTGTGTAACCCAAATTGGTGATATTGTTGCCAGTGGTCCAAAGGGTACACCGTTTGATGTTAATACTGTTGATTGGTCAAGCGTAGAAGAAAACCCTTTCTTCTTCCCTGATGAGACTAAAATTGAACAACTTGGTGAGTACCTTCGCGGAATCATTAAAGAGAAAGACTCTATTGGCGCTAAAGTGACCGTTGTAGCCACTAATGTACCTGTAGGCTTAGGTGAGCCTATATTTGATCGTTTAGATGCTGATATTGCTCATGGTTTGATGAGTATCAATGCAGTAAAAGGTGTTGAAGTCGGTGATGGTTTTGCCGTGGTAAATCAAAAAGGCTCAGAGCACAGAGATGAGCTTACCCCTGAAGGTTTTTCAACAAACCATTCGGGTGGCGTTTTAGGTGGTATTTCATCAGGTCAGCAAATTATTGCGCATTTAGCCCTTAAACCTACTTCAAGTATTGGCGTAAGTGGTAAAACCGTCGATTTAACCGGTGAAGCAACTGATATTATCACTAAAGGTCGTCATGACCCTTGCGTTGGCATTCGTGCAGTACCTATTGCAGAAGCAATGTTAGCGTTGACCTTAATGGATCATTTCCTACGTCATCGTGGACAAAATGCAGATGTTCAATGTAATACACCAGACATTGAAGCATAAACAATAACAGTCTTTGTTTATCTTAGTGAGTAAGTACATTAGCTTACTCACTAACCCCCTGAATTATTAGTTCCTTTTCTTTTCATCGTAAGGCTCATACGTTTGATTCCTGTCAACATGATGTTTGCTCGGTTATCTTCGAGTTACTTCTTTTATTTTGCCCTACTGGGATTAATCTCACCCTACTTATCTATTTTCCTTGATGGACAGGGTTTTACCTCTCGTCAAGTAGGTGAAATTCTTGCCATTATGACGGCAACAAAAATTGTTGCGCCAAGCTTATGGGCAACGCTTGCAGATAAAACAGCAAAACCTTTGTTTATTATTCGACTTGGTGCTTTGTTAGCATTGCTTAGTTTTAGCTTACTTTATTGGTTTACCCTGTATTGGCCTATTACCTTTTGTTTAGCACTTTTTACCTTATTTTGGACCGCCATTTTACCGCAATTAGAAGTGCACACGTTAAACTCCCTTAAGCAAAGCAGTAAAATCTATGCCCGTGTTCGTTTATGGGGAAGTTTGGGGTTTATTGTTTTAGCTGTTTTGGCAGGCGAGGCGATGAGCAACCTAGGCTATCAAGTATTTACCAGCTTAGGGGTTATTATGTTAGCCTGCCTATTGGTCAGCACATTACTATTAACCTCTAAAAAATCGGTAAGGTTAGGTAAAAGAAAGGTAAAAGACCCTGAGCCTATTTTTAATAAACTCATTGAAGGACGTTTTGTTCGTTTCTTTATCGCGGGTTTATTACTTCAAATTAGCTTCGCCCCCTATTACGGTTTTTTTGCATTGTTTTTACGTGACTTTCACTACTCAGGTTTGGCCGTTGGCTTATTTATTTCATTGGGCGTTGTTGCCGAAATTGTTGCATTTATTTATATGGGGTCATTATTTAAACGCTTCTCTTTGAATTCACTATTAGTGTTTAGTATAGCCATTACTGCTTTGCGTTGGTTTTTGATGCCTATAGTTGCTGACTCGATATTTTGGCTAGCAATAAATCAATTAGGTCACGCAGCCAGTTTTGCCATCTATCATAGCGCTAGCATGAAGTTTATTTCTTCGCATTTTACTAAAACCCAGCAAAGTCGAGGGCAAGGTATCTATTTAGGTGGCGTGTATGGAGTCGGTGGTGCTATTGGTGCTTATTTTACCGGAGTGCTATGGCTAGACGGGCAGGGCGCGAGTAATGCTTTTATCATGGCTGGTGCTAGTGCTTCACTTGGCGCAATAATTATGTTTTTTAGTACAAAACAATTGAGTCATTCGGTTAGCTAAGCCATTTTTCTGTATAGTGATGCAGAGTGCTGTATAGTATTTAATACCAATTTGATTAAATTTAAATAAGAATGAAGGTCATCACATGAAATATATATTAGCTAAAAAAATTGCCTCTGCAATCGTTCTTACTTTGGCATTAACTACTACATGGCAGGTTTCTGCAAAAGATATTAGTCAAACCCAATTGCAACAGATTATGAAAAATGACAAACAGGTTGTCTTACTTGATGTCAGAACGGTGGAAGAGTTTGAAGAAGCCCATATACCTAACGCAATTAATATTCCGCATAAAGAGCTTGAGGCTCGATTAGCCGAACTTTCTGGCGCTAAAAACACTCAAGTAGTTATTTATTGTCGTTCAGGTAGAAGAGCCGAAGTTGCTAGGCAAGTACTGGTAAAAAGTGGTTTTAATCAGTTAGACCATCTATCAGGTGATTTTAATGAGTGGAGCAGTAATAACTTACCGATAAAGATAGGTAAATAAACACAAACTAAGTGTTAAGTTATTGAAATTTAATTTATTAATCATTGGCTTGTAAATTATAGAAATGAACTAAAAGACCACTGTCTTTATTAACTTATGCTAATAAAGACAGTGGTTTTTTAGTTTAAATGAGAATGCTAAACTTATGCGCTAATGTTAAGCAATATATGCTTTTACGGGTGACCAAACAGCGAGTTCGTTGCCACTAGGCTCGATAAAATGAAAGCGCCGTCCGCCAGGAAAAGAAAAAATAGCTTGGCTAATAGTACCACCCGCATTTTTCACGCGTCGTTCAGTAGCCTCTAAATTATCACTGAGTAAAACCAACAAACAAGCTCCATTGGCCGTACTTGACATGAGTTCAGACAAAAAGAAACCGCCTTCGATACCTGAATTACTAAAGGCAGTATACTCTTCACCATAATCAATAAATGTCCAAGAAAAAACACGTTCAAAAAAAACTTTAGTTGCGGCAATGTTTTTTGCGGGTAACTCTACATAATTAATCACTTCGCGAGGTGTCATAAATATGCTCTCCTGTTTCAATTGGTATTACTATAGCTCAGTGTTTTATTTTTTGTTTAGGGTAGCGATAGAGTCAATGCTGTTTTGCTAAATTTTTTCGTTTAATACCATACGGATTAATAAATTAGTCTTTTGGTATTATGACGTTATAAGAATTTTTATAGCCATTATTATCAAAGTGACACCACCAATAAATTCAGCCTTACTCTCCAACCATGTCCCGCCTTTAGTGCCAACTAAAACACCCAACCAGCTAAAAGCAAAGGTAACCACACCAATAATAAAACAAGCGATGAAAGGGTTTACTGGTATAAGCGTTAAACTAAACCCTGCGGCCATCGCATCAATACTGGTGGCAATGGCTAGGATCAATAAAATACGATAGGTAATTTTACTTATATTTTCTTCTATTCCCTCAGATAACGAATCAAAAATCATTTTTGCGCCAATGAAGAAGAGCAATAAAAAGGCAATCCACGGTGTATAAGACTCAACCCAACCGACTATCCCTTTACCACCAAGGTAACCAATTATCGGCATGACTCCTTGAAAGAACCCAAAAGATAAGGCAACAATTAGTCCTAATGGCGCAATTTTACTGTGCTGCTTGGTTGCCCCTAAACCGATAGAAACGGCAAAGGCATCCATACTTAATGCAATAGCGAGGATAATGACTTCTGTCATGTGAAAAGTGTCCTAAATTTAAAAGATAAACCAGTAATTAACTTATTGATGGATTTTTGATTGTTAACTAAATATTTATTAAAAAATAACCATTATCTAAAATGGCTATTTTTAGAAATTTCTTATGACTCAAGCCACTTTTCCAAGCGCTCGATGTTGAATTTTTAAGATTGTGTCCGGCTTAGTTTTTATCACCAGAAAAGTTAATATGTGCTCTAAGTTAACTTTTGGACTGAAGTATTATCTTATTTATACCAAATGCTTACAACAATTGTCGATGGCTGAAAGGAGCCACCACTTTGAGATTGGGTGATATTCTCAATCTTAATATTTGGTTGTGTTGCTAACCAAAGATTAATTTCACCCTCTAAACCATGATCTGTTGCGGTATCAGATTTCGGTAGAAAACCTATTTTTGGTCGTAAAATTTTAGTAAATATTTTAACTTCCATGATATTCCCGTATTTCTAATAAAGTTGAGTACGATAACAAGTTAATAAGCGACTCAACAATCAAGTCAATAAGTCATAATTATTATTACTAGCCAATCATTGTCCATATATAATCAATCCTCCTCTAAAAAGGTTATGACAAAAAATAAGATATGTCATTAAAAAGTTATCAGTAGTAATACCAAGTTGATTAAGTTCTTTCCCACTCAGCGATCATTTTCTTATACGGATTGGTATTACCTTCTTTTAAGTCATTATCATAATAGGCTGAATAAACTAACTGTTCTAAAGATGATAGGTTTATCAACATCTCAAAACTAGCGGTTCTAATATTATTATTATTTTCAGAAACCTCCATTCGCCAAACATTGTATGAAAAGCCCATTAACGTAAATAATAGGCTAAAGATTACAGTCCTCTGGTATAAATTAATTCTGTTATCAATTTGATTATCCATAGTTCACTTCACCGTTTATGCCCTAATAATAGGCAATATAATCGTTGGCTAAAATAAGCGACAAAGGACAAAATCCAACTGTTTTTGTCCTTCTTTTTGAGTTGTATGGTTTGCCTAATAAAGGTACCAAGTTTATATGTTTATTTCACCAGACATATAATCGACCGCAGTTCCCGTTAAAATAACGCGATCACCCTTGTATTCACAATGAACTATTCCACTTCGATTGGAAATTTGGCGACCTGTTAACACCGACTTATTCAATTTTGAACGCCAATAGGGTGTTAATTCACAATGCGCGGAGCCAGTGATAGGGTCTTCATTTACACCTAATTTAGGGAAAAAACATCGACTGACAAAATCAACATCAGTTCCTGCGGCGGTAACAATGACACCTCGAAGATCAAGATCTAACCATTTAGAAAAATCAGGATTTAGGCTCTTAACTTCATTCTCACTATCTAAAACAATTATATAGTCAAAAGAGGCCATAATTTGTTTAGGTAAAACGTTGCCTAAACCTGCCAATAAGTTAGCGGGGGCGTCGACAATCAGTGGATGAGAAGCGGGGAAGTCCATGCTAAAACCTACATCATTTTTTGTGACAACCAATTCACCGCTTTTAGTTTGAAATGTTACTATGGGTGATTTAAAAGCTAAGTGTTCATATAGTACGTGAGCTGCGGCTAAAGTGGCATGGCCACACAGATCGACTTCTCCTTTTGGTGTGAACCAACGAAGTTGGATCTCTTGTGCAGATGAAACAAAAAAAGCCGTTTCTGATAGATTATTCTCTTCTGCTATTTTTTGAAGAATGTCATCATTTAACCATTCATCTAATGGGCATACTGCAGCAGGGTTTCCTTCAAACACGTGTGATGCAAAGGCATCAACTTGATATATTTTTATTTTCATGAAATTCCAATGAATGATTTTATAAAAAAGCTAAAATTTATTTAGTGCCTAGTAATACCAATTTGATTAAATTTCTTCCCTACTCAGAGCTACATTAGTGAGCTTAGAACAAACAAAATTTGTTAAACATAGTTATTCTATATTTCATTAATTTTTTGATGTTATCAG
>MAAF01000116.1 GCA_002163005.1 Colwellia psychrerythraea
TGAATGGACAACAAGAATGGATATTCCATTACTTGTGCACTTTTACCAAAGTCCTTTCTAATTCGCTTTTTCTCAAAGTATGAGTAAGCCATGGGGTTCCTCAGCTTGCTGGTTATGGCCAAATCTGCCTACTGAGCAAAGCTCAGCTAGACAGGTTATGCTGTAATATCTACGTCTAAATATTACTAGATGATTCTCTAATAGCTAGAAAAGTCACCTAAACGCTTAATAATGCATTGTTAAAGAATAAAAATATCATTTATTTCTTAACAACAAAAGCGCAAAAAGGCCGGTGACGTTTAAATCACCAGCCATGCCTTTTCAGGCAAACAATCTGTTTAAAAACAGATTATTTGATCTCAACAGAAGCACCGGCTTCTGAAAGAAGTTTAACAAGCTCTTCTGCTTCAGCTTTTTCTACGCCTTCTTTAATAACACCAAGGGATTCAACTAAATCCTTAGCTTCTTTAAGACCTAGACCTGTAGCGCCACGAACTGCTTTGATTACTGCAACTTTCTTCTCACCGAAGCTAGTCATAACAACATCAAATTCAGATTGCTCTTCAGCAGCTTCAGCTGGACCAGCTGCAGCAACTGCTGCAGAAGCAGATACGCCAAATTTTTCTTCCATTGCTTCGATTAAAGCAACAACGTCCATTACTGACATTTCAGCAACTGCGTTTAAGATATCGTCTTTAGAAATAGACATACTATATTTTCCTAATTTTTAATAAACAGGCCTTTTTTACTTTTCTTATTAAGTAATAAAGCACTGTTTGAATAACTATAAATACAAAAAGCTTGGTTATAAGCAATAAGCTTATATAACCTATGCAGCTTCCTGTTCTTTCTGATCGCGTACTGCAGCAAACGTGCGGGCTAATTTGCCTGCAGATGCTTCTTTCATAACGCTCATCAAACGTGAAATCGCTTCGTCGTAAGTAGGTAGCTTAGCTAACATATTTACGTCTACTGCGTTGCCTTCAAATGCAGCTGCTTTTAATTCAAAGTTTTCGTTAGCTTTAGCGAAATCTGAGAATAAACGAGCAGCAGCACCTGGGTGATCACTTGAAAAAGCAATTAGTGAAGGACCTTTGAATACGTCAGAAACACATTCAAATTCAGTACCTTCTACTGCACGACGTGCTAATGTGTTACGGACAACTTTCATCCATACGCCATTTTCACGTGCTTGCTTACGCAATACAGTAATTGCTTCAACTGCAACACCACGGGCATCCGCGATTACAACTGAGTGAGCGCCACTAGCAGCTTCTTGAACTTCAGCAACAATTGCTTTTTTGTCATCAAGATTGATAGCCATTGGCTTTAACTCCTGGTTCACCGGGCATATAATATATAAGCACCGGTATTTACAATCCCCAAACACCAATAAAGTGTTTGAGCCATTACGGCGAGGACCAGAATTTAAGGAAAATATCTGGGTAATCACCATCTACGTAGGAAGTATTAAGTATTCAAATCAGAAGAAATAAATACACCTACGGTCTTGGACGGGGGTTGTGCATTTTATTCGACTTTATTATGAAATAAGGCCTAAAAAAGGTCACAACTCCTACCAAAATTTAAGGGGCGAAATTATAGATTATAATTTCGCCCTTGTAAAGATTCAATACTCGAAACTTTACTCAAGTATTTACAGGTAATAATTTACAAGTAAATATTAGTCTTGAGAAAGAGTCGATTGGTTGACGACAACGCCGGCACCCATAGTTGTAGAAAGAGAAACTTTCTTCAAGTATTGACCTTTAGCATTTGCAGGTTTTGCTTTCTTAAGCGCTTCAAGCAATGCTTCTAAGTTTTTTTGCAAATCTGCAGCTTCGAAATCAGCCTTACCAATAGTAGTATGGATGATGCCGTTTTTGTCGTTGCGGTAACGGATTTGACCAGACTTAGCGTTTTTAACAGCGCCAGCTACGTCAGGAGTTACTGTACCAACTTTAGGGTTAGGCATTAAACCACGTGGGCCTAAGATTTGACCTAGTTGACCAACAACACGCATTGCGTCAGGAGAAGCAATAACAACGTCGAAGTTCATTTCGCCAGCTTTTACTTGCGCAGCTAAATCGTCCATACCAACAATGTCAGCACCAGCTGCTTTAGCTTTCTCTGCGTTGTCGCCTTGTGTAAACACAGCAACACGTACTTCACGGCCAGTACCATTTGGTAATACTGTAGCGCCACGAACGTTTTGATCTGATTTACGAGCATCGATGCCAAGGTTTACTGCAACATCTACGCTTTCACGGAAGTTAGCAGTAGCAAATTCTTTTAATAAAGAAACAGCTTCATTGATATCGTATTCTTTTGTTACGTCTACTTTTTCACGGATAAGACGAGCGCGTTTTGATAATTTAGCCATTGATTAGTCCTCTACCACTAAACCCATTGAACGAGCAGAGCCCGCAATGGTACGCACTGCAGCTTCTAATGAACCAGCAGTTAAATCAGGTTCTTTTGTCTTAACGATTTCTTCAAGTTGTGCTGTAGTAACAGTACCAACTTTATCTGTGTTAGGACGACCAGAGCCGCTTTTTATGCCAGCTGCTTTTTTCAATAAGTAAGAAGCAGGTGGAGTTTTTGTTTCGAAAGTAAACGAACGGTCATTATATACAGTAATTACTACTGGAACCGGAGCGTTCTTTTCTAAAGAATCTGTTTTTGCGTTAAACGCTTTACAGAATTCCATGATGTTAACACCATGTTGACCTAATGCAGGACCAACTGGTGGTGACGGGTTAGCTGCACCAGCAGCTACTTGTAGCTTGATTAGAGCTTGGACTTTTTTAGCCATTTTAAAATACCTTGTGTTTGGGTAATTAACGCGAGTCATATAACACTAAGTTAGAATTCACTAATTCAATGTACTATTTTCGCTTCCCTGTTTTACAAAAATCGCTTTAAAAACAGTTATTTTCACAACTTAATAAAGCATATTTTGTGCGCGCTAAAAATAAGCGGCAGCGGATTATATATTAACCACCTATATCATTTCAAGCGCTTTTATTATTACAGGGAAAATAGTCGTGTGTGAGAATTACGTCACACAACTTTTTTCCCTGTAAAATCAGCGTTTTTCCGCTATTTTATTAGTAGTAGATACAGTCGCTTCTATACGACGATTTTTCTCATGCGCAGCAGCACTATTATTTTTATCTAATAACTTGCTTTCACCGTAACCGATAGCCTTAAGTCGACTTGCTTCGATACCAAATTCATTAACTAACACATCAACAATAGCTTGAGCACGCTTGGCTGATAATGTTTGGTTGTATTTAGCGCTACCTTTCGCTGAACTATGACCGTCAATAGTCAAGCTGACATGCGGATACGTTTTCAGAAAGTTAGCCGCTTTGGCTATTTCACTTTCATATTTAGTTTTTACTACCGACTTACCTGTATCAAAATTAACATGCAACTCAATAGTTTCTTGTCGCTCGGTGAAGATAGTACAGCCTTTATCATCTACTTTGTCTGTAGCTGGCGTATCAGCACAATTATCTTGGCTATCAAAAACCCCATCATTATCACTATCTATTGCGGCCACAACAGCAAGAGGTGCAACAACCGCAACGGGTTTCTCTGGAGTCGACTTTACCGGTTCACTGCGCTTTATTTCAGATTTTTGTGTACCAAAGTAATAAATAAAACCTAACTTAGCAGAAAGGTCAGTATAGTTATCATCAAATTGATAATGGCCTTTTCCTTCAAAATAAAGTGCCATATTTTTACTTAAATAATGACGATAACCCGCACCTAACGCCGCAGAAAGCTTTGATTCCTCAACGTCTAAAACATCAGCGCCACCAACAACATAAAAACTTTCTTTAAATGGGAAATATAATAAATCTAACGCGATGCTTTTGCCTGATGATAAATCATAGTTATGATTTTCAGCAACTGGATTAAAGTGCGTATAAGAAAGTCTAGTTTCAAATAACTCAGAAATACGGTAGCCACCTTCAACACCCACGCCTGAAGCATGGTCAATTGATGAGTTGGCATTAGCATTAAATAATCGATCTTCATCTGTTTTTAAGTACATGGCATGACCACCAAGATATACTTTGCCAACTAAACTCTCGGCACTTGGCTGCTCGGCAGCTGATAACGATAAAGAAAAAATTGATAAACCGACAAGTCGGCTTATTTTTGAAACTGATAAGTAGCGCATTACATATTATCCCTAAGAATGTAGTCCAATGATTGTTTTTTACGGCGCATATTTTAATCGTTTTTCATTTATGTTGCAGCATTTAGTTATTAAATTGTAAAAATACTTTTCAAATTGTTATTCAAAACACACTAATAAGTTGTATTTCGCGCTATATAGGGCTTTACCCCCTTGTTTCAGCTAAGGTCTCTTACATTTAACATTTTGATTTTAGTTATAATGCTTTCATAAAAATGTCAGTTACATTATTCCTAGGTCTCATATGTCCATACCTGCACACCACAGCAAACTACAAAGTTTTGTTGAAAGTAAGAAATTCCAAAATTTTCTTATTTTCCTTATCCTCTTTAATGCAATTAGTCTGGGCCTTGAAACAAGCCAGTTTGGTAAAGCCAATGCTGAGCTTCTACACACTATAGACACGACCATCTTAGTACTATTCACCATAGAGCTTTTATTAAAACTCATTGTTTATCGTAATCAGTTTTTTCGTTCAGGGTGGAATTGGTTTGATTTTATAATCGTTGCCATTTCTTGGGCTCCCACAAGCGGTGCATTATCAGTTTTACGCGCCTTTAGAATATTGAGGGTTTTACGGTTACTTTCTGTCGTCCCGCAAATGCGCCGTGTGATTGGCGCACTCGCTCATTCACTACCAGGAATGGCTTCAGTCGTTGGTGTCTTGAGTATTATATTTTATGTGTCTGCAGTACTAACAACGAAAATATTTGGTACTCATAATGATGCAAATATGCAGGAGTGGTTTGGCAGCATTGGTGCCTCTGCATATACCCTGTTTCAGGTAATGACATTAGAAAGTTGGTCTATGGGCATAGTTCGCCCAACCATGGAGCTTTTCCCGCTCTCTTGGATATTCTTTGTACCCTTTATTATTATTACCAGCTTTGCAGTACTTAATTTATTCATTGGTATTATTGTAGATGCTATGCAAGTCATGCACGAAGAAGAAGGCAAGCCAAAACAAGTCATCGCGACTAAAGAAGATATGCTAATTCTTGAACAAAAAATAGATAAGTTGAATCAATTACTACAAAGTAAAGCTGGGCCTAATTAATAGCAGAAAAAAATTATCTTATGTGATTAAAATATTACCAAATGAACACTAATAAGTTATGGTAACTTTATAAAAAAGATAACCTTACGGTATAGAACATGATAGCTCCCCCCCTTTCCCCTCATTTCAGTAAACTAGTGTTACTTGCTATGGTTATACTTGTTTCTGCTTGTACCAGCAAACCACAACCAAGCAACCCACCCACCCTAACCAAAGCTAATATTTATATTAATCAGCTGGCTTTCGACGTTCAAGCCCCCAAACAAGCAGTGGTTGCTTTACCTATAGGTGAAACAGCTAGCCGTTTTATCGTTTATCAAGATTCAAACATGATTTATCAAGGTAAACTTACTTCTCAGCAAAGCTTTACTGAATGGGGCCAAGGTGCTCACTATTACCTCGCTGACTTCTCGCAAGTAAAACGCCGAGGTGAATTTCATATTGTAGTAAATACACCCAAGCAACAACTGGCTTCATCAACATTCGCGATTAAGCATAATGCTTACTTTGCGCTTAC
Organism: Colwellia psychrerythraea; assembly: GCA_002163005.1. Lineage (GTDB taxonomy): Bacteria > Pseudomonadota > Gammaproteobacteria > Enterobacterales > Alteromonadaceae > Colwellia > Colwellia psychrerythraea_C. The sequence goes on from MAAF01000116.1 coordinate 5,788, forward strand.
AGCCAAATCACTAGTCAATTACTTTAAAGCGAGTCGTCATACTAACCCGAGAGATGAATCTATTCGCATGAATGGTACTGAACGTTACGTTAATGTTTCAGGCGGTTGGGTAGATGCAGGAGGGGATCAGGGCAAGCACTTAAGTCAGCAAACTGAGTCTAACTTTTTAGTACCTCAGCAAGGCGCAGTAGCTGCGTGGGCAATGGCAAAGTCTTATGATAGTTTAAATCGATTGTATGACCGAAAGGCCTTAACATTGGAGCTTGCTGAAGAAGTTATTTGGGGCGCAGATTATTTACATAGAATATTAGATAGTGAAGGCTATTTCTATACCAGCATCTTCGATCAGCGAGGTTTTGCAGAAGAACGTTTGATCACCGGTTATCAAGGAGCTGAAGGTGATTATAATACTAACTTCCAAGCCGCTTTTCGTGAAGGCGGTGGCATGGCTATTGCCGCGTTAGTAAGAGCACATGAACTGAGTAATAAAACAGGCGTTCAAGGTGAGTTTTCTGCAAAGCAGTATTTAACTGATGCTGAGCGTGCTTTCGCCCATTTACAAAAGAACAACCTACGTTACCTTGATAATGGTAAAGAAAATATTATCGATGATTACACTGCGCTCATTGCGGCAACTGAACTTTATCGCATAACTAAAAAATCGAAATACTTAAAAGCTGCACGCCACCGTGCTCATAACTTAAATACTAGAATAACGTCACAAGGTTGGTTTATCAGTGATGATGACGAAAGACCCTTTTATCATGGGACTGAAGCAGGATTAATTGTTATTGCCTTAGTTGATTATTTAGCAATAGAGCGCAATCGACAAATTAAAGCTAAAACTAAACGTACTATTAAACTATCGCTTGATTATCAACTAACCTTAAATTCTCAGGTTGCTAATCCATTTAATTTGGCGCGCCAAACATTTAAAAGCTACAAAGATGACCAGTACTCTAAACAACAAGAAGGCTTTTTTATACCACATGCCAGTGAAGCGAACTATGCTTGGCAAGGTGAAAGTTCACGCTTGGCCTCATTAACCGCTGCAGCAATATGGGGTGGTAAAATTACTCACAGTGATAAAGATGGTGCTTTTGGTATCAATGATGAACTCGCTTATTTTGCACAAAGCCAAATAGATTGGATCATGGGTAAAAATCCTTACCAAGTAAGTATGCTATACGGCTTTGGCGTTAATAACCCGCCGCATGCTAAAAGTGCGGGTACTATGTTAAACGGTGGTATTTCAAATGGTATTACGGGTGCAACATCAAGCCTAAATGGCCGTGGTATTACTTGGGCTGAAGGGCCTGATGAAAATAATAGGCGCTGGGTAGAACAATGGTTACAAAATTCTACCTGGTATTTATTAGCTATGACAGCAATGACTGAGTAATTCACATCAACGGGCTGAGCTATGTAACTTAGTCCGTTAGCCATGCTTATATCTCTCACTCATATATTTATGAATATAATTAGCTTAGTTGTTCGATAAAATACCGATTTAAAGGCAAAAAAAACGCTTGCACAAGGCAAGCGTTTTTATATCAAGTACTATTCATATTAAGAAAAAGTGGCTACTTAGCTACCCTTTTCAACTTGACCAAATTCTAAATCAACTGGTGTTGAACGACCGAAGATAAGTACTGATACCTTGATACGGTTTTTCTCGTAATCAAGTTCTTCAACCACACCATTAAAGTCAGCGAATGGTCCGTCAATAACACGAATAACCTCACCTGGTTCAAACAATGTCTTAGGCTTCGGCTTATCTGTTTCTTCAAGGCGTTGTAAAATGCGATTCGCTTCTTTTTGGGTAATTGGCGCTGGACGTTCTTTGGTGCCACCAATAAAACCAAGTACACGTGGTACGCTTTTCACTAAATGCCAAGATTCGTCATCAAGTTCCATGTGAACTAATACATAACCTGGGAAGAACTTGCGTGAACTTTTGCGTTTCTGACCCGCACGCATTTCCACAACTTCTTCGGTTGGTACTAAAATTTCACCAAACTTTTCTTGTAAACCGTGAATTTCAATATGCTCAACTAATGTTTTTTGCACACGACCTTCATAACCTGAAAATGCTTGTACTACATACCAACGCAATTTCGGGTTTCTATTCAATTGCTGTTCTGCATTTTCTGCCGCTGAAACTTCTTCTGGCATGTTTTCTTCTGACATATTTTCTTCAGACATAACTAAACCTGCATACCTGTAACTAAACCAACTAACCAGAATAGAACGGAGTCTAATCCCCAAAGTAGTAATGACATCAATAAAGTCACTACTAATACAATACCTGTCGTCTGTACGGCTTCTTGGCGTGTTGGCCAAACAACTTTACGTACTTCAGTACGAGCTTCTTTTGCAAATATAGCAGCATTACGACCTTTTTCAGTTTGTAATGCAATTAAACCAGCAATACCAACCATTGCCACAACAGCCACTGCTCTAATTAATACTGACTCTTCACCGTAAACGTAATTACCCGCAACAGCACCAGCTAAAAGTATGAAGATAACTCCCCACTTTACTGCATCGAAAGAACTGCTTGGTTGCTCTTCTGTACTTGCATTCATAATTCTATTCCGTATTTATCTACTTTCTAATAACACGACTTGTTATCACAAACCGCTAAAATATAGATGAATTCACCTATATTTACTCAAAAATGGCAGGGGTGGAGAGACTCGAACTCCCAACCATCGGTTTTGGAGACCGCTGTTCTACCAATTGGAACTACACCCCTACAGATTGCTTATAAAGCAATGGTTACACTTATCAGGTGAATCTTAGTTTTTTGGGAAATAAGAGATACTCGAGAAGTGAGGCGCTATTATACTCAGCCCAGTGTTTTACTCAAGAAGTATTTGATGTATTGGCTAAGATAAGCCGTTTCTCTGCAATAGACGCTTCTAACAAGCTGAACATGATCATTAAAAATACAATAGATAGCAGAGTGGGCACTACAAAAGTGACACAAGCCATTATAGGGGACCTGTAATCAAGATCAAAACGCATAAACAGTAAAGCTAACGTTGCCTATTTAACTCCCAAAATTCAAGTACAAAAAAGGCCGCGTTAGCGACCTTTTTTTTGATTCTTTATTATAGAATCAATTTGTTTGTTAACAGATGATTTAGCAAGGCGTTGGCACGGAGTTGACGTGAGTCAATGAGTACCTACAACGACGCTAAATCGATGTTAACTACAAATTAATCCATAATCTTAGAAACAACACCAGCACCAACAGTACGACCACCTTCACGGATTGCGAAGCGTAAACCTTCGTCCATCGCTACTGGGTTGATTAGCTCAACAACAAACTT
>MAAF01000108.1 GCA_002163005.1 Colwellia psychrerythraea
GTTTTGAACATAAAAAAAGACCTTAACAAATAAATGTTAAGGTCTTTTTGCTAACTATTTAAAGTTTAATTAAGTATAAATACTAATTAAGCTTTTGTAATTACGTCAACTAATTTCCAGTTTTTAGACTTAGAAATTGGCGCAACTTCAGTAATAGTTACTAAGTCACCTTCGTTACATACGTTAGTTTCATCATGTGCTTTCAACTTAGTTGAACGCGTCATGTATTTACCGTACATAGGGTGCTTAACACGACGCTCAATCAAAACAACGATAGACTTATCCATTTTGTTACTGACAACAACGCCTTGTAGTGTGCGGATTTTAGTTTCGCTCATTACTTACCTGCCTTTTCAGTGATGATAGTCTTAACGCGCGCGATATTGCGACGTACAATTCTTAGCAAATGAGTTTGTGCTAATTGACCAGTACTTGCTTGCATGCGGTAGTTAAACTGCTCGCGAAGAAGTTCTAGTAATTCAGCATTTAGCTCTTCAATGCTTTTTGCTTTAAGTTCACTAACTTTCATTACAATGCCGTCCTAGTTACGAAGGTGGTTTTGAATGGTAGTTTAGAAGCGGCTAAAGCAAAAGCTTCACGCGCGATTTCTTCAGAAACACCTTCCATTTCATAAAGAACACGACCTGGAAGAATTTGGCAAACCCAATACTCAACTGAACCCTTACCTTTACCCATACGAACCTCAAGAGGTTTTTTAGTAATTGGCTTATCAGGGAATACGCGTATCCAGATTTTACCTTGACGTTTCACATGACGAGTCATGGCACGACGAGCGGCTTCAATTTGGCGTGCAGTCATACGACCACGTTCCATTGATTTCAAACCGAAAGTACCGAAGCTAACTGAACTACCTACGTGAGCTAGGCCACGGTTACGTAGTTTAAATTGCTTACGGAATTTAGTACGTTTTGGTTGTAACATTACTTATTCCTCTACTTCGCTTTGCGGTTGTTCTTTCTTTTAGGCTTAGCAGCTGGTTGCTCTGCTTGTAATGGCATGTTGCCAATAATTTCGCCTTTAAAGATCCAAACTTTGATACCAATAACACCATAAGTAGTGTCACCACGCGCAATTGCGTAGTCAATATCAGCACGTAATGTATGTAAAGGTACACGACCTTCACGATACCATTCTGCACGTGCGATATCAGCGCCGCCTAAACGACCACTAACTTGTACTTTGATGCCTTTAGCGCCTAAACGCATTGCGTTTTGAACTGCACGCTTCATAGCGCGACGGAACATAACACGACGTTCTAATTGACTAG
>MAAF01000112.1 GCA_002163005.1 Colwellia psychrerythraea
ATGAAAATGTGGCAGAAAGGGTTTTATGTTCGCTACGGCGGCGCAACCATCCAGCTTGGTTTGCCCTTTACCAGTGAACGCGAAGAAATAGATTCATTGCTCAGTGCGCTGGGCGAAACCTTTAACGAAATAGCGTAAACAATTTAACAATGGGCTTTTATCCATCGGATTATCAGCCCACCTCGGAGAATTTTATGAATGAAGTAAACGTAATAGGCCATTTAATTAATGGTGAAATGGTTAATGATGATGTGCGCACGCAAGCAGTATTTAATCCTGCTACCGGTATCGCAGAAAAGAAAGTCGCTTTAGCGTCAAAACAAACGGTTGAACAGGCCATTTCAGCGGCTCAAGCGGCCTTCCCCGCTTGGCGCAATACCCCGGCGATAAAACGTGCACGGGTGATGTTTCGCTTCAAAGAATTATTAGAACAAAATGCCGATACTATCTGTCGATTAATTGGTGAAGAGCACGGAAAAATATCACACGATGCCGCCGGTGAATTGCAACGCGGTATTGAAAACGTTGAGTATGCCTGTGGTGCACCGGAGTTACTTAAAGGCGAGCACAGCAAAAACGTCGGCCCAAATATTGATTGTTGGAGTGAGTTTCAGCCGTTAGGTGTTGTTGCCGGTATTACCCCGTTTAATTTCCCAGCAATGGTACCCATGTGGATGTTCCCATTGGCAATCGTTTGCGGTAATTGCTTTATTTTAAAACCCTCAGAGCGCGACCCCAGCTCAACCTTGTATATCGCTCAGTTATTAAAAGAAGCAGGTTTGCCTGATGGCGTAATGAACGTCGTTAACGGTGATAAAGAAGCGGTTGATGTTTTATTAAGTGACGAACGCATTAAAGCGGTTAGTTTTGTAGGCTCAACACCGATTGCTGAGTACATTTACGCCACGGCTAATGCTAATGGCAAACGCTGTCAGGCACTGGGCGGCGCGAAAAATCACGCCATCATTATGCCTGACGCCGACATGGAGAATGCGGTAAATCAATTATTAGGTGCTGCTTTTGGCTCATCTGGAGAGCGTTGTATGGCGTTATCTGTCGCCGTTGCCGTCGGTGACGAAGCGGCTGATGCCTTAGTGGAAAAAATGACCGTAGCAATGAAAAATCTCAGTGTTGGCGCTCATGACAATGCCAGTAATGATTTTGGCCCGGTAATCACTCAGGCACATAAAGACAAAGTAGAAGGCTATATCACCAGCGCTCAAACTCAGGGAGCCAAGATTGTTGTTGATGGTCGCCAACCACAAGTTAAAGGGTATGAAAATGGCTTCTTTGTTGGCGCAACCTTAATTGACGGTGTCACGCCCGAAATGGACAGTTACGTTGCTGAAATCTTTGGTCCGGTATTACAAGTCATGCGCGTTAAAACCATGCAAGAAGCGATGCAGTTAATTAACGACCATGAGTACGGCAATGGTACCTGTATCTTTACCCGTGATGGTGAAGCAGCGCGTTATTTCTCGGATAATATTCAGGTGGGTATGGTTGGCATTAACGTGCCACTGCCCGTGCCTGTTGCTTATCATAGTTTCGGTGGCTGGAAGCGTTCATTATTTGGTGATTTACATGCCTACGGCCCTGACGGGGTTCGCTTTTACACCAAGCGTAAAACCATCACTCAACGCTGGCCGTCAAGTGGCGTCCGTGAAGGGGCAAGTTTTGCATTCCCAAGTTAACTTGGCGGTAGCACTATAAAACAAAGTGCGGCGCAATATTTCAGCGTCCCCCTTTGCAATCCACCAATAACAGAGCACAAGATATGTTGAACCAGAAAATTACTAGATTAAACCCTATTCCTCAAGGTTTTGGCCATGTTCGTGATGAGTTAGATCCCTTACTGTTCGCTTCAGAATTGCCAGTTCAGCATACTCATATTTACTATGAAGACGATAAGCTAGGTCTTTATATTGGTGTCTGGGATACCTCAACAATGGTTGAAACCGCTGCTCCTTATACTTGCGACGAATTTATGTATTTACTTGAGGGTGAAGTAGAGATAAAGAACTGTAAAACGGGTGCGATGGAAAAAGTGCAAGCAGGCGAAGCTTTTGTTATTCCTAAAGGTTACGAATGTCAGTGGCATCAAACAGGTTATTTACGCAAATTTTTTGTTATTTCAGAACATCCAGAAGAAAATATTCCCGCCACACCTGTTGTTGAGGGCATCATTAAGCTTAAAGTTAATAACTCAATCCAGATGGCCACTCAAGAGGATACTGGAATGGAGATCGAACAAACGAAAACACCTTTTGTGATCAAAGGAAAAGCGCCAGTGCAAAAATATCTGCCTTATTATAAAGATCATACTGGCAAGTTTATTGCTGGCACTTGGCAGAGTGAAGCGTTCAATAGTGAAATGCAGCCCTTCCCTCGCAATGAGTTCGTTTATTTACAATTAGGCTCACTCGTCATTACTGAACAAGAAGGTAATGAGCAGGTGTTTACCGCCGGCGATGCTTTTTTTGTCCCGCAGGGAGCTTTATGTAGCTGGAGAGCAAGAGGTGACGTACGTACATTTTATGCCATTTTGCAATCAATCTAATACCAATCGGACTGATCACATATTTAAAATATTTAACCATCAAGGTGTATTTCAACTATGAATAATAAACATTATATCAATGGGACATGGGTTTCACCGGCTACAAGTGAAACATTTTCGGTGATTAACCCTGCCACTGAAGCACTTATTGCTGAAGTTCCGGCAGGTAACAGTGTTGATATTGATGCTGCTGTGAAAGCTGCTCGAACAGCATTCGATCAGGGGCCGTGGCCTCGTTTAAGTGGCACTGAACGCGCAGTATATTTGAGAAAAATTGCTGACATTATTACCCTACGTTTAGATGAGCTAGCAAAACTGGAAGTACTTGATAATGGCAAACCCTACCCTGAAGCCAAATGGGATATTGAGGATACTGCCGCTACCTTTGAATTTTATGCTGGTTTAGCCGAACAACTCGATAACACATCAGAGCAAACCATTGAATTACCAGAGCCGGGCTTTAGCTCAAAAGCAATAAAAGAGCCGCTTGGCGTGGCGGCAGCTATCATTCCTTGGAATTTCCCCATGTTGATGGCTGCATGGAAAGTTGCTCCGGCATTGGCGGCAGGTTGTTCCATCATCCTAAAACCCTCAGAAATAACGCCGCTCACAGCATTAGCGCTGGCAGAGATTGCTGATGAAGCAAAGCTACCTCCCGGTGTGTTAAACATAGTGACCGGTTTAGGTAAAGATGCCGGACAAGCATTAGTGGAACATGCTGACGTTGATAAGTTGGCCTTTACCGGTTCTATACCGACAGGGTCAAAAATTATGGCTACGGCCGCCAGAGATATCAAGAATATCAGCCTTGAACTTGGTGGAAAATCACCTTTTGTTATTTTTGAAGATAGTGATATTGAAAAAGCCGTAGAATGGATCATGTTTGGTATATTCTGGAACCAGGGCCAAGTGTGTTCAGCTACCTCGCGTGTTTTAGTCGCAGAAGAAATATACCCCGCTTTACTTGAGCGTTTAATTGAAGAAACAAAAAAAATCACTATCGGCCCAGGAGATCAAGACGGTGTGTTACTGGGGCCTCTTGTGAATAGCGATCAATACAAAAAGGTAATAGCTGCGATTGAGCGTGGCGTTAGCGATGGAGCAACAATAGCGACTGGTGGTCAACGACCATCAGGGCTAAATGTCGGGTATTATCTTGAACCAACAATATTGACCGATATTGATGAGAATAGCTGGGTCTGGAACGAAGAAATCTTTGGACCGGTTGTCTGTATTAAGCCATTTCAATCGGAAAGCGAAGCTATTCGGTTAGCCAATGATTCACGTTTTGGACTCGCAGCAGCAGTAATGTCTAAAGATGAAGATCGTTGTGACCGCGTTTCTAGAGCCTTTCGTGCCGGAATTGTTTGGGTTAACTGTTCGCAACCTACCTTTGTTGAAGCGCCATGGGGTGGCTATAAACAATCAGGTATAGGTAGAGAACTCGGTCAATGGGGATTAAACAACTACCTTGAAACCAAACAAATTACCCGCTTTGACAGTAGTGAACCTTGGGGCTGGTATATCAAATAACACACAATAATTTGAAATACAGACTCTAAAATATAACAAAATTCTTATGAGAGTGAATGATGAAACAGCACCTTGATGCATTAAAAGATTCGAAATATTGTCCCCTTTGGCATGATCAGGATATTCGACCAGAAACTTTACCAGCCTTGTCAGCAGATACAAGCTGTGAGCTATTAATTGTTGGTGGGGGGTTTACTGGTCTATGGGCCGCCCTTCAAGCAAAAGAGCGTCAGCCCGATGCCAACATTATCTTAATCGAAAAAACGACAATATCTGACGGTGCTTCAGGGCGAAACGGTGGTTTTTTAAGTTCGAGTCTAGCGCATGGAGAAACCAATACCGATCATCAATTTCCTGGCGAGGCTGATAAGCTGCATCAATTGGGACAACAAAATCTAAAAGAATTTATTGAGACACTTGAACGATATAATATTGATGCCCGTTATGAAAAAGTTGGTGAGACTTCTGTCGCAACTGACCAAGCATCAGTAGATGCACTGCGTGCTACCTACGAGTCTGAAAAAGCCCAAGGTGAGGATGTTGTCTGGTTTAATCAAGATGAGATGCAGGCGCAGGTCAATTCACCAACCTATTTAGCAGGTTTATGGCATCGCGGAGGACAAGATGGCGTAGTCGACCCTGCCCGTTTATGTTGGGGATTGAAGCGAGTAATTCTAGAGCTTGGCGTACGTATTTATGAAGAAACACCACTGACAAGCCTTAAAAAACTAGGCCAAGATAAAATGGAAGTCACCTGCTCTGACGTCATGATTATCAGCGATAAAGTATTGATGGCAACCAATGCCTATCGTAACCCAATAGGTCAAGCACGGCGGTCAATTATTCCAGTATGGGATTACCAAATAGCTACTCAGCCACTAAGCCAAGAACAGTTAGACTCAATTGGCTGGCACAAGTCACGCCATGCAATATCTAATCATGCCAACATGTTCCACTATTATCGTTTCACTAAAGATAATCGTATTACCTGGGGCGGCGGCGGCGCTGTTCGTTATTATTTTAATAACGGCATAGACCAAAGTTATGCCGACATTCCTGAACGCTTTGCGCAATTGTCCCAAGAATTCTTTGAAACATTTCCTCAACTTAAAGGTATTAAATTCACCCATCGCTGGAGCGGTATTATTGCAACCTCCACTCGTTTTTGTGTGGTGCCCGGAGTTGCTTATGATGGGCGCGTTGCATGGGCTATAGGTTACACCGGTTTGGGGGTTGGCGCTTCTCGATTTGGTGCCAGAATAGGTATCGAACTACTGGGCTATAAGCCAAGTGAAATTCTCGACATGCAATTTGTGAAAAAGAAACCAATACCATGGGCACCAGAGCCACTTCGTTGGATTGGCGTATACCTGACTCATAAGGCGCTAGAAAAAGCTGATGCTAATGGCGGGAAACGTGGGTTATGGCTTAAACTTTTAGATATGCTTAACCTAGGCTTTACTTGTTAAATGCCCAATTTTGTATAATATACGGTCCTCAATTTATATGCTCCTAAATAAGGAGCAAAAGAGCTTATCTATGACAGTTACCTCACCTCGTATTGCAACCATCTTGCTACTTATAGTCTGCTTTATTTGGGGGGTAGAGTTTGTCCCAATTGATCTTGCTATTGAAGTTATGCCAACAAATACTTTCAATGCTATTCGCTTTGCTGTTGCGACACTTTCGATGTTACCTCTGCTTTGGTTTGTGCAGAAGAAAAATAAAGGTGCCGGTAAACCTATCGACTATGTCTTATTAATAAGGTCGGGGATGTTGCTGGGCTTTTTTCTCTTTATTGGTTTCTATACTCAGACTGAAGGAATGCGTTTTACCACGGTGACTAATGCTGGTTTTATTACCGGTCTGTGTGTGCCTCTTGTTCCTGTATTAGGTTTTTTAATCTTTCGAAATGTTGTTCCTAAGTCAGTATGGATAGGCGTTATTACCGCAACAGCGGGTCTCTATATGTTAACCATAGGAGATAAATTGGCATTTAATAAAGGCGACATTCTAGTGTTGATCTGCGCCTTTGGTTTTGCCGGGCATATCATTATGACCGACCGCTTCGTCGATAATTTACCCATCATTCCATTAAGTATTGTACAAATTTTTGCGGTATCACTTTATAGTACGATAGCTATATTTATTAGCCCTGATCCTGCATTTTATTATCAGAATGCCGAACCAGTTAGTTGGCATCAACAATTGTTTACCCCCTTGATGATGTTTGCAATTTTAGTTTCTGGCATCTTGGGTACCGCTTACGCTTTCTGGGCTCAATCAGTAAGCCAAACATTGCTGAAGCCCCATAAGGTAGCATTAATATTCGCTGCAGAGCCCGTCTTCGCTTGCATTGCCGCTTGGGTATTTTTGGACGAAGTTCTCGGTGAAAAAGGCATGATCGGTGCTGGATTAATTCTTGCTGGAATGCTTGTCTCAGAGTTAGGTGATCGGAAAAAACAGCCAGAACTCAGAGCGCTTGATCAGACAGCTGCACTGAAATAGCCAAATTTAAAGCCAATAAATGGGTACTGAAAACACTATTTTTCATACCCATTAATTCCCAGTCTTTCTGATATCAATGCTGATATTGATTCAGTAATCATTAGCTGAATCTGCATTGCAATTCCAATAATACCCCCAACAGTAATCACTATATATTGATCAAATAGCTAAACACAACACTACATATTGTGCTTAATTATTTTACTACCACAAGTTATTATGATCTAAATCAACAAACCATCACCCTAAAATACTATATATTGTGCTTATTGAAAAAATAACATCTATATATGGGTAAAGTATGACTTTTAACTGTATCACTCCGAGTGTGGTCTTCCAAGAAGTGCCTAATGAAATTAGCCTGTGCTTTAGTATTACCGGTTGTAAGGTAGGCTGCAAAGGCTGCCACAGCACCGAGTTATGGCATGAAAATAATGGCATGTCGCTCACCAATACAAACTTCACCCTGTGGCTTAAAAAGTATCAAGGCTTAATCAGTTGTGTGGTGTTTTTTGGTGGTGAGTGGCAGCCCAAGGCTTTAATTGAAAAGCTGCTAATCGCTAAAAATCATGGCCTTAAAACTTGCCTCTACTCGGGTGAAAAACATATTGATCTAAATATTTCTCAATACCTTAATTTTTTAAAAACGGGTGCTTGGCATGAAACATTAGGTGGCTTGGATAGCCCGACAACCAATCAAGTTTTTCGTGATGTCATCTCGGGTGAAAAGCTAAACCATTTATTTAACAAAGCTATCGATATGAATACCTTCAAGGTTAATGCCGTCGATGCTAGTCATTCCCAAACTACTATTTTAGATACTAATTCTTTTAAGGCTAATGCTTTTGAGATTAGTACTTTCGAACCTTATCAATTTAATCAAGGAGCTAACAATGTTGCGGCTTAACGAAGAACAAATAACTAATAAAAAAGACTTTATCAAACAATATTTTTCAGCAAAAAATGCAGCAGATGGCTCAAAAATGGATGCCAATGCCAACGTCAGCCATAAAAACATTGCGACGTTAGAAGCAGAGTTATTAAAAGATTGTTTTGTACAAATTAATCGCGCGTTAGTACATGACAAAATACGTGATACTTTTGATGCTGATTTGGCCAAAGAGTACTTACGCCAAATTGAAGATCATGAAATTTACGTGCACGATGAAACCAGTTTAAAGCCATATTGCACCTCAATTAGCATGTATCCTTTTTTATTAGACGGCTTAACTAAGCTAGGCGGTGAGTCTAAAGCACCTAAGCATTTAGAATCTTTCTGCGGTTCTTTTGTTAATCTGATTTTTGCTATTTCGGCTCAATTTGCCGGCGCTGTTGCTACTGTTGAGTTTCTCACCTATTTTGATTACTTTGCCCGTCTTGAATACGGTAATGACTATTTAAATACGCATAAATCTGAGATAGAAAATCACTTACAACATGTGGTTTATGCTATCAACCAACCGGCGGCTGCTCGTGGATACCAGAGTGTATTTTGGAATATTTCACTATTTGATCAACATTATTTTGCTTCAATGTTTGGTGAATTTGTTTTCCCTGATTTTAGTAAACCTAATTGGCAGACTGTTGACCAGCTACAACAATTTTTCCTAGGTTGGATCAATAAAGAGCGTGAACAAGCAGTACTTACCTTCCCCGTAGTTACCGCGGCAATGCTAACTAAAAATGGCCAATGTAAAGACCTAGATTTTGCTCGAAAGCTCGCTCAGCAAAAAGCTGAGGGCAATTCCTTTTTTATCTACTTATCTGACAGTGCTGATTCTTTAGCCTCATGTTGTCGATTACGTAATGAAATTTCTGATAATACTTTTTCTTATACCTTAGGCGCTGGTGGTGTAGCCACAGGCTCAATTAATGTAATCACCGTTAATATGAATCGTTTAGTGCAAGACGGTCGAGACTTAAAAACAGAAATAGAAAAAATACAAAAATACCAAGTTGCTTATCGAAAATTGATGGAAGAGTATCAAGCGCAAGGCGCATTATCCGTTTACGACGCTGGGTTTATCTCACTTGATAAGCAATTTCTTACCATAGGTATTAATGGTATGGCTGAAGCGGCTGAGTTTGCCCAAATTAAAGTCGGTAATAATGAAGAATATAAGCAATTTGTGAGTAAACAATTAAAAGTAATTTACCAAGCGAACCAAGCCGCTAAGAAAGAATTTGGCTATATGTTTAATACCGAGTTCGTGCCTGCTGAAAATCTCGGTATTAAAAATGCTAAATGGGATAAGAAAGACGGCTACCAAGTAAGCCGCGAGTGTTATAACTCTTATTTTTATGTCGTTGAAGATGAAGAAACTAATCATATCGATAAGTTTATCATGCATGGTCAAGAAATGACGCAATACCTTGATGGTGGCTCGGCACTGCATTTAAATTTAGATGAATCGCTTTCTACTGATGCTTACCTGAAACTCTTCAATGTAGCAGCGGCTACCGGTTGTAATTATTTTTGCATCAATGTGAAGATTACCATTTGTAATGAATGTGACAAAATAGATAAGCGCACTTTACATATCTGTTCGAGTTGCGGCAGCGAAAACATTGATCACGGAACGCGCGTTATTGGCTATTTAAAACGTGTTACTGCCTTTAGTCAAGGACGCCAAAAAGAACATGCCCTGCGTCATTATCATACTGAAAGTGCTCAATAAGCAGAGTTTTTTTAAGTACGAAATAACTCCCATTATTTCGTACTTTTTTTTACTCTTACACCCTGTTCTAGCTTTAACTAGAGATAAGTAGCTTTAAGCTGTATGCCTCAATGAAAAGGAAAAAGCACGGAGTTGATGACTATCAATGAGTACTTTTGACGAATCCATTGAGATTTACGGCGACAAGGTTTATTACTACTAAACAGGTATGACTTTATAAGCACAACGCCTTGCTCCATCAATAATATGCTCTTCTCGACTCACTACGGCAATATCATTCATCAGCGTTTGAAACATTTGTAATTCTGAACGACAAAAACTCAAACATTTACTTGCTGCTGCACAAATTGGGCAATGATTCTCCATTAACCAAAAGATTCCATCATGCTCTTCAACACTTGCCATATAACCTTCATCACTACGCAACTTTGCTAATGTTTGTAGTTTTTCTTCCACACCATAACGATCGGCTAACGCTAAAGTATAGTTTGTCATCGCCGTTTCTTCTCGGTGACTGATCAGTTTTTCCATACCGTCGTCGCCAAATAGCGTAATAACTGAGTCGAGTAACTGTACGGTTAATTCATCGTGACGATCAGCAAAACGGCTATTGCCTTTATCAGTTAATGACCAATATCGAGTAGGCCTGCCTCGAGCAGCTTTTTCATCCTTAAAAATCACATCACCAGAATCTTCTAGCCCTTGTACATGCTGGCGAATTCCCATAGTAGTAAGACCTAATTCACTTGCCAGTATTTTTGCTGTTAACGGCCCTTGGGTCTTTAATAACTGAATTATTTTTTCATGTGTCTTCATTAAATCTCCGGCAGGAAGAAGGGTATATATCGTTATTATTACGTATTTTTATCGCTGAGCCTAATGTTTAGTAAAGTTTTTTGTTTATATTTAACTTGACCTTATTAAGTAAAGCGTTTACTTTACTTAATAAGTAAAACGCTTTACTAAAGAAAACGACGGGAAATATTATGAATTTACTTATTATCAGTGCCAGTCAACGAACCGAATCACAAAGTGCAAAAGTCGCTGACTACTTGGCTAACAGCAGCACTCAATTCAGCAAAGTTCGCCATATTGAATTATGTAAACAGCGATTACCACTATGGGACGGCGAAGATAGTAGTAAGCAAAATGACAATAGTGACTGGTTGGCCATCAATACCCAATTACAAACAATGGATGCATTAATACTTATTACCCCGGAATGGGGTGGGACCGCTTCGCCATTATTGAAAAATTTATTAATGATGTCTGAAGCTGCCGATATTGGTCATAAACCCGTATTATTAGTTTCGGTAGTCAATGGCATTAGCGGTGCTTACCCCATTGCAGAGTTAAGAATGAATGCCTTTTCAAATAACAAATTAGTCGCTATTCCCGATCACCTTATCATTAGAAATGTTGAAGAGATCCTAAATACGGTTAACGAGGTGAATCAACTTGAAGGTAGCGCTATAACTCGCCGAGATAAAAGTATTCGTCATCGCATTGGTTATAGCTTACATACCTTACTGCATTACAGCCAAGCGATGAATTCTTTACGTGAAACCCTGCAAGTCAGTACTTATGACAATGAACACTTATATCAATACGGCATGTAAGCACACCCCAGAACTTAGTTAAGTAAACGAGGAGATATTATGAATTTAAATCAAGTCACCCTTACCGTCATTAACATGGACGAAAGTACTGAGTTTTATCGTCGTTTAGGTTTTTTACAGATTGTAGATACACCACATTATGCACGGTTCGCTTGCCCAGGTGAGGGCGCTACTTTTTCATTAAGCTTAGCTGAAACAGACTCGCTAACTAATACACAAAATAAACTGAGCTCTGGCACAACCGTCTATTTTGAACATGAAAAATTAGATGAATGGGTAACAACAGTACAAAGCCGTGGTATTGAATTTAAACAACTGCCTATCTCGCAACCTTACTTATGGCGTGAAGCAATATTAACGGACCCCAGCGGTAACAAAATAAAACTCTATTGGGCTGGAGAGAATCGCTTAAATCCACCTTGGCGAGTTGAGAAAAAATACCAAGAGTAAAAAAGACTACACTACTATTGATAGATGCGTTTTTAAAACGTACAGGAGAGCACTTATGATTACTTTAGAACACGTTAATTTAGTCGTTAAAGACATAGAAAAAAGCTTAAAATTTTACCGCGCGGCTTTTCCACAATGGCATGTACGCGGTGGTGATAAAGGTGAATGGTCAGGAAAACCAAGAAATTGGTTACATTTTGGTGATGATTATCAGTATATCGCCTTTGCCGATAATGGCATCGGTGACAATAGAGATTTAGCGGGTCATCAAGTAGGTTTAGCGCATTTTGCTTATGTTACCAGCGATCTAAAAGGCACTATAGCGCGTATAACACAAGCAGGTTTCGCTATTCACAAAGAAGGTATGCCTGATAAATATAGGGAGAATATCTATTTTCTTGATGCTGATGGTTATGAGGTAGAGTTTGTTCAATATCACACTGACGTGCCCGAGCTAAGAAATCGCTATTAATTATCAATGATGAGCCTCTTCAATGTTGAAGGATACTGGGTAAAACATCTAGTAACTTTACAGTATTCATCAACATAGCTTAAACTTAGCGGGCTATCCCCTAATTTAAGGACTCTCATGCGTAAGTTTCAATGGCTATTTATTTTTCTATTTCTCTCGGGTTGTGCCACGTTAGGGGTTATGGAGTTTGACAAACTTTATGGTCCAAGCAATGTTGAGAATAGGCTAGTTCAAGTTAAAGCGACCACAGCAGAAGCCATTCATTTTAATCAACAGATACAGCCAATTATCGAAAACCGCTGTGTTGTTTGTCACGGTTGTTACGATGCCCCTTGCCAGTTGAAAATGGAAAGCCGCGCTGGTATTGAGCGTGGTGCTAATAAAACTATGGTTTATAATGGTGAACGCTTACTTACTGCAAAGATTAGCGCCAGCCTTAGTAATTTAACTGAACTAAAACGTGATAGCTTAGAGCCACTTCGCCAACAAGGCTTTTTTCCGGTACTTAATGAGCGCCAACAAACTGAGCAAGCCAATACTCAAGCCAGCTTGTTCTATCAAATGTTACAGCTCAAACAGCAGCACCCTTTACCAATTGAGCCATTACTTAATGATAGTTTTGATGTTTCACTCAACAGAAGCCAGCAATGCCCAACGATAGAAGAGTTCGAGCAATATAAGGATAAATACCCTCTTGGTGGCATGCCTTATGCCCTACCAGCACTATCAATAACTGAGCATGACCAATTAACCGATTGGTTAACCCGTGGGGCAATCATGCCAGATTCGGTACCACCCAATGCTAAAGAGCAACAAATGATCAATCGCTGGGAGAGTCTACTTAATGGTAGCTCAGCTAAAGAACAGTTGATTGCCCGTTATTTATTTGAACACTTATACCTAGCCAATTTATATTTTGATGAAGCACGATCTAGTTACTTTAAACTCATTCGTTCGAGCACGCCTAGCAGTGAAAAAATAGCGGTTATAAATACGCGTCGCCCCTTTGATTCACCCTATGCTGATGGCAGCACTGATGCCCTTGTCGATAAACCGCAAGTGTACTATCGACTAATTAAGCACAACGACACCATTATTGCCAAACGTCATATGCCCTACCCGTTTGGTGAAGCTAAATTGGCGCGTATTTCAGCGCTTTTCTATCAACCTGATTACACGGTAACTACGCTACCTGATTACCAATTAGTAAACGCCTCTAATCCCTTTAAGACTTTTCAGGCGATTCCAGATAAAGCACGCTATCAGTTTTTATTAGACCAAGCGCAATTCTCTATTATGAACTTTATCAAAGGACCTGTTTGTCGTGGGCAAATTGCACTGAATGTTATTGAAGACAACTTTTGGGTGTTTTTCCTCAGTCCTGATAATTTTGATCATTACCCCAGTGAAAAATTCATTAAAGCGAATACAGAATTATTACAATTACCGGCTGGCACCAGTGATAAAACCCTATCATTACTTTACTGGCGACAATATGCCAAAAGCCAACAAGAATATGTAAAAAATAAATTAGCCTATGTAAAAGATCTTAACTTGCAGCCTAATCAGCTAAATCTTGATTTGATTTGGTCAGGTAAAGGAAACCCCAATGCCAGCCTAACTGTATTCAGACATTTTGACAGTGCTTCTGTATTGCAAGGTTTTGTTGGTCCTACTCCTAAAACGGCATGGTTAATTAGCTATCCATTATTAGAACGAATTCATTACTTATTAGTGGCTGGTTTTGATGTTTATGGCAGTCTGGGTCATCAGTTAAAAACACGTTTATACATGGATTTTTTACGGATGGAAGCCGAAAGTAATTTCATTAGCTTTTTACCTAAAGATGAACGAAAAGCAATACATGAGTATTGGTACCGTGAGACCGGTGATGACATTAAAGATTATATTTTCTCAGATGATTTTTATCAGTTACCCGAAACAGGCATTAACTATCAAAGCAGTAATCATCAAGAAGAACTGTTTCAGTTGGTTGGCCAGCACACGAAAAATACCGCTGTTAGCCAGTTTAACCTCAATTCATTAGCACAAAGCAGTGCCGACAAAGTCATAGCTAACTTAAGTCAGTTACCTAATGAGAGCGTTGCTCTGTTGCCACAAGTAAGTTATGTCATGGTATCCAATGGCGATAAAAACCAAGTCTATAGTTTAATTAATAACTCCGCGCACAGTAATGTTGCTCATTTGTTTTCAGAAGCAAATAGACGCCTCCCCAAAGAAGATGATTTAGCCATTTTACGCGGCGTTGTAGGTACTTACCCCAATGCCTTTTTTAAAGTAAAACAAGCACAACTCAGTGAATTTGTAGATAGCTTGAACGCGATAAAAACCGAACAAGATTACCGTAAACTTAAAGACCAATTTGCCATTCGCCGAACAAATCCTAAGTTCTGGGCTTTTGCAGATGAACTACACGCTTGGTATAAAACTAATCAGCCTAAATCTGCTGGTTTACTTGATTTTAATCGCTTGGAAAACCGTTAACTTGTGGTCTAAAGTCGATCAGTAATACCCTGTAACAAAATACTGCCGCTTGCCTCAATACTCAATGAGGCAAGCCATAGTCTTGCTAAACCCTCTTCTGATACACTGCAATACTATTTGTAAAATAAATGTAAATGATTCTAAATGAATTCACTAACATAATAGACACTTCAACAAGCGAGACTCAAATGAAGAAACAAAGCCTTTTCTTGACCAGTATCTTGGTCACTAGCGTATTAGCCGGTTGTACTGGTAACAGTGTTGAACAAACATCAGAGACAGTTGCTGCTGTACAAAAACAGACACAAAAAATTAGTTACCCTGTGACACAAAAAGGTGATGTGGTTGATAATTTCTTTGGTACTGATGTTGCTGACCCTTACCGTTGGTTAGAAGATGACCGCAGTGAAGAAACAGGTGCTTGGGTTAAGGCAGAAAACAAGGTGACTTTCGACTACTTGTCAAAAATCCCATACCGTGGACAACTTAAGTCTCGTTTGGCCGAGTTATGGAACTATGAAAAAGTTGGCGCACCTTTTAAAGAAGGTAACTATACCTACTTTTATAAAAATGATGGCCTACAAAACCAGTACGTCGTTTATCGTCAACAAGAAGGTGGCTCCGCTGAAGTATTTTTAGATCCAAATACTTTTAGTGAAGATGGCACCACCTCAATGGGACAGTTAAGTTTCTCAAAAGATGGTTCAATTGCCGCTTATGCGATTTCTGAGGGTGGTAGTGATTGGCGTAAAATTATCATCATTGATGTAGAGACAAAAAAAGTACTAGAGACACCGCTTATTGATGTTAAATTTTCAGGTATTTCTTGGTTTAAAAATGAAGGTTTTTACTACTCAAGTTACGACAAGCCAAAAGGAAGTGAGTTATCAGCAAAAACTGACCAACATAAACTTTATTACCACGTATTAGGTCAACCACAAAAAGACGATAAAATTATTTTTGGTAATACTGCTGAACAAAAGCGTCGTTACGTAGGTGGAAATGTTACTAAGGATAATCGCTTCTTACTTATCTCTGGTGCAATTTCAACTTCAGGCAATGATCTTTACCTGAAAGATTTAACCAAACCAAATAGCCCACTCGTAACAATTACCGATAACTTCGATGCCGATACCTACGTAATTGAAAATGAAGGTGATAAATTATTTTTAGTGACTAACTTAGATGCGCCAAATAAGAAAATTGTCACGGTAAATGCTAAAGCACCAGCCAGTAAAAACTGGACTGACTTTATTGCTGAAACAGATTATGTATTAAGCGCTTCAACCGGTGGCGGTTTCTTCTTTACTGAGTACATGGTTGACGCTATTTCTAAAGTGTATCAATACGATTATCAAGGTAAAAAAGTACGTGAAATCAACTTACCGGGTGTCGGTAGTGCTTCAGCCCTAGAAGGCGATAAAGACGAAAGTACTTTATATTACTCATTTAGCAACTACAAAACGCCAGGTACTATCTATAGCTACAACATAGATAAAGGTAATAGTGACGTTTACCGTAAGTCAGGCGCTAAATTTGATAGTGATGCTTATGAGTCGAAGCAAGTTTTTTACCCGTCAAAAGATGGCACAAAAATACCTATGATCATTACCTATAAAAAAGGTATTGAACTAAATGGTAAAAACCCAACTATTTTATACGGTTACGGAGGTTTCAATATTAGCTTAACACCAAGATTTAGCGTGTCACGAGCAGTATGGTTAGAGCAAGGTGGTATTTATGCTGTTGCTAACTTACGTGGTGGCGGTGAATACGGTAAAACATGGCATAAAGCGGGTACTCAATTAGATAAACAAAATGTTTTTGATGACTTTATTGCTGCCGGTGAATACTTAATTAAACAAGATTATACCTCTAGTGATTACTTAGCCATTAACGGTGGTTCTAACGGTGGCTTATTAGTAGGTGCTGTTATGACTCAGCGTCCTGATCTAATGCAAGTTGCCTTACCCGCTGTTGGTGTATTAGATATGCTTAGATATCATACCTTCACTGCTGGTGCAGGTTGGGCTTACGATTACGGTACAGCTGAGCAAAGTGAAGAAATGTTCACTTACTTGAAGGGTTATTCACCTGTTCATAACGTTAAAGCCGGTGTTAGTTATCCAGCGACTATGATAACTACAGGCGATCATGATGACCGTGTTGTGCCAGCACATTCATTTAAGTTTGCTGCTGAGTTACAAGCTAAACAAGCAGGTAACGCTCCAACATTAATTCGCATTGAAACAAATGCAGGTCACGGTGCCGGTACGCCTGTTTCTAAAACTATTGAGCAGTACGCGGACATCTATGCCTTTACCTTGTTCAACATGGGTTTTACTTCATTACCGAAGTAACGCGCTAGTTATTTTTGATGTTATCTGAGAAAAGCTGATCTCGATCAAGTACTTGAGTAAATTACTCAGGTACTATTTCAACAAGTTTAATGAATTCAATTTAAATATCTGGAGTAATTTATGGGTTGTTGTGGTGGTTGTGGTGGCGAAGGTCACGATGAGAAAAAAGAGCAAGAACAAGCTCAAGATAAATCAACTGAACAAACTGAAGCCGCTGAAAAAGAGTAATTTACTCTCTATCAACTATAGTTTGTACAAATGCCGATCAACTATCCTAGTAGTTAATCGGCATTTTTGTTTGTGCAAAAAAAACATTAATTAGCTATATCAACTGGACTAATTACTTATGCTCTTTGATTAACGCGAGAAAGGGTTGTCCATAACGTGATAACTTCACATCTCCAATACCACTAATGCTCAGCATCTCACCCGATGTTTTCGGCTGTATGCGAGCCAATTCAGATAAGGTGGCATCATTAAAGACAATAAAAGGTGCGATATCTTCACCATCAGCAATAGCTTTACGAAGTTCGCGTAATTTTGCAAACAAAACACGATCATAACTTTTCTGTGGGCTTTTTTCTTGCCAGTAACTGGCTTTTTGCAGACGCGGGCTAGCTAACATCAAAGGCTCTTGCGCTTTTAATACCACGCCCGATGCTTGTGTTAAGCATAAAATAGATTGTTGTTCTATATCTTGCTGTAAATAACCTAAATGTATTAGCTGTCCAATAATCGAGAACCAGTAACCCGCCGTTTTTCCTTTACCTATACCAAAGGTAGAGACTTTATCATGCGCTAATTGTTTAACTTTTTCAGTGAGTTCACCGCGCAATACGGCAATAACATGATTAATATCGCCTTGTTGCTCAATACGATACACGCATGACAATACTTTTTGTGCTTCTATGGTGCCATCAAACTGACTTGGTGGGTCTAAGCAAATATCGCAATTTCCACAGCCTTTTTCGGTATATTCGGCAAAGTAATTCAGTACCACCTGCCGACGACAAGTTTGTGCATCAATAAAGGCATCCATGGCAGCAAAACGTTGCATTTCAACATTCACTCGCTGTGGATTATCGCCTTCACTAATGCGCTTCTTAATACGATTAACATCTTTCTCATCAACCAAAAATAAGGCTTCTGCGTTTAAGCCATCTCGACCAGCGCGGCCAATTTCCTGATAATAAGATTCTAAGGTTCGTGGTGGCTCAAAATGTATGACATAACGCACGTTAGGTTTATTGATACCCAAACCAAAGGCAACGGTCGCAATCACTATTTGAATATTATCTTTAGTAAAACCCTCTTGTACTATCGAGCGAATTTCGTTCTCTAAGCCAGCATGGTAAGCGGCACAATTGATGCCACTAGCAGCTAAATACTTCGCTAACTTTTCCACTTGCCAACGACTGTTACAATAAATAATACCGCTATCTTCACCCTTCTTTCTGATATAGCCCAATAACTGTTTTTCGCCATTATATTTGGGCGCTAAGGTAAAACGAATATTGGGTCGGTCAAAGCTATCAAGATGAATATAAGGATTTGGCAGCGCAAGTTGGTTCAAAATATCTTTACGAGTCGTTACATCGGCCGTCGCGGTTAACGCCATAACGGGTACAGTAGGAAAATTTTGTTTTAAGCATTGTAGCTTGGTGTACGCGGGCCTGAAATCATGGCCCCATTGAGAAATACAGTGTGCTTCATCAATAGCAAATAAGCTCAATGGCAGTTGGTTCAAGCTTTGCAAAAAGTAATAATTAGTGAGGCGCTCAGGGGCAACATAAAGCAGTTTAATTTCACCTCGCCCTAACCGAGCGAAAATATCGCTGATTTCACTTTGTTCCAAGCTTGAATTAATAAAGGCAGCTGAGATCCCCTGCCTAGTTAAACCATCTACTTGGTCTTTCATTAAGGCAATCAACGGAGATACAACAACAGTAACACCGGGTAACAGTACCGCGGGTAACTGATAACATAAAGATTTGCCACCACCAGTAGGCATTAAGACTAAGGAGTCCTGCCCTTGTAACAAGCTATTGATAATTTTAGCTTGTCCCTCACGAAAACTTTCATAGCCAAAATGGTGCTTTAAGGTATCAAGCAATAATGCATTATTTTCTGTACTCAGTTCTGTACTGATTTCTGCACTGGTTTGGGCATTGGCAACGGAGGAATTCAAAAAGGTGTCGACTAATTTTCTGATGAGTAATGCCGCTATTTTAACTCAGCAAAGCCGCGAAAACCTAGTACAGAAAAATATTTTTATAATTCGATTAAAATCATCGTGTTATTTAGAGCCAAATGGATTAGTACTGACAAGTTTACGCTGTGAAAAATTACCACTTAGCTTTAAATACTTGAACTGCTTCATGTCGTGTTATTATCCTCGCTCTTTTTATACCTTATAGATTCGATCAAATAATCATGAGCTCATCAGTCTCCCATCAACTTGAAGAAAACAGTAACCGCAATGGTGCACTAAGTGCGCTAAGTGCATATCTACTCTGGGGTTTTGCACCAATATATTTTAAATTACTCTCCGATATTGCGCCCAGTGAAATAATGATGCATAGAGTGATTTGGTCAACGGTATTTTTGTTAGTGATGATCGTCGTCATGAAGAAGTGGTCACAGCTAGTGGCTATTTTCAAACAACCTAAAATATTGTTGCAATTGTCTTTATCGGCTAGCTTTCTTGCAGTGAACTGGTTTCTATTTATCTGGGCCGTTAATAATAACCACTTACTCGATGCCAGCTTAGGCTACTATATCAACCCTCTTTTTAATGTGGTGTTAGGCATGCTGTTCTTTCATGAACGCTTGCGCCGTAACCAATTAATAGCGGTTGGTTTGGCACTTGTTGGTGTATTGGTACAACTCATTGCTTTAGGTACTCTGCCAATGATTTCGCTAGCCTTAGCCAGTACTTTTGCCATTTATGGCCTATTAAGGAAGAAATTGCCCATTAATTCCTTTATCGGACTATTTATTGAATCACTGTTAATGCTACCTATGGCCCTTATTTATTGGTTTTTCTTTGTCGAAAGTAGCACCAGTAATATGGCGATAAATGCCACTAGTTTGAACTTTACCTTGATCATGGCAGGCATAGTGACAACGGCACCGTTATTGTTTTTTACTATCGCAGCTAAAAGATTAGCACTATCGACCTTAGGATTTTTTCAATACTTAGGGCCCAGTATTATGTTTTTATTAGCGACATTTTATTATCAAGAAACCATGAAAAGTGCAGAGTTAATCACCTTTGTCTTCATTTGGGCAGCGTTAGCGCTTTATAGCCTAGACTCATTTAAAAAGCGTGCTTAAATATGAGATTGCAAAAAAATAGCGCTTTATAAGAGCGCTATTTTTATGTTCACTTTTTTATTCAGGCTGAGACTAGCTAATCGTTTAGTTCAGCACCAAAGACGACTATCTGATTACGTCCATTTTCTTTTGCTGCGTATAATGCATTATCCGCTTCATTCATTTGCTTAGAAAACTCATCTAGGCTATCAAAAACCACGCCTAAACTTAATGTTATTGATATTGTCGTATTGCCCGCGGGAATAGACGATACAGAAATTTCTCGTCTAAAATCATCTAACTTATTATACAAGTTGTCTGCATCTAAACCATGTAACAGTACCGCAAACTCCTCACCGCCCAAACGAGCGGTAAGTCCTGCGCCAAAATGTTTACGCATATAGAGTGCAATAACTTTTAATACCTGATCACCAATATCATGGCCATAGGTATCATTTACCCTCTTAAAGAAGTCGATATCTATCATAGCTAAGCAATAAGGTACTTTTTTATTGATATATTCTTTGATACGAGACTCAGCGCTACGAAAAAAAGCACGGCGATTAGCCAGATCAGTTAAATAATCGGTGTTAGCTGCATGCTGAATTTTAGCAATATTATTCAAACTCTCGATATTTTGAGTAATACGGCAATAGAATTCTTCTGGGCAAAAAGGTTTACGTAAAAAGTCATCGGCGCCATTTTTTATAAAACGTGCTGAATGAATACCATTACTCGCGCCTGAAATACCTATTACCGCTAATTGCTCACGGGTATAGACACGACGAATTTCATTAGTCAGCTCAATACCGTCCATCGCCGGCATTTCTAAATCGGTGATAACCATTTTAATATTTTTGTGCTGAGCAAGTTTTTCTAACGCCTGCACACCATTATTAGCGGTAATCACATTAAAATTACGGCGCTTTAATAACTCTACAACATGGTTTCGTGCAGAAGATGAGTCATCAACCACTAAAATAGTATTTTGACTATTGGTTTGCTGCCAATGTAAAACACGTTTTAAATAGAGAAAGGCTTGGCTATTCTCTTTTGGAATATAATCAATGACTGGCTGTGCTAGTATTTTCTGCCGAGTTTCATCATCCATTTTTCCTGTCATAACGATGCTAGGAATACCATGAGATAATACACAAGCGATTGCTTCGCCATCTAACGCATCAGGTAAGGCGTAATCAATAGTCGCAGCAAAAAAGTCAGTATCTGATGATAAGATATTTTCCACTTGCGCTAAATCAGTAGCAATGACCACATCAAACTTTAACGAACGCGCTATCTGTTTGATAACGGTCGCTATAGGTTTACTGTCTTCCACTACTAATAATCTTTGAGACATTACCACTCCTTCTGATTTTAAATAAACTAATTTTTGGCTGGTAGGTCCAATATTCAACAAGTACTCTCTCAAACAGTTAAACCGCTTGTAAATTAGCGTATTCCACCACGAGCCACTTACTACCAACATCAGCGAAATTCACCTGAATACGTGATTGCGCACCACTACCTTCATAGTTAAGTACTACACCTTCACCAAACTTAGCATGCTTAACCTGCTGCCCCAACTTAAAACCTGTATTTTCAAAGGTTTCAAGTGTAAAGGTATTTGAAAATTTTCCTACTTTACTGGGGCGTTTTACTTGAGACTGCATGCGAATTTCTTCAATACAATCTTCAGGTAATTCACGTAAAAATCGGCTAGCTTTATGGAATTTTTCTTGCCCATACAGGCGGCGGCTTTCGGCGTGGCACAAATAGAGTTTGCTCATCGCTCTGGTCATGCCGACATAACACAAGCGACGTTCTTCTTCTAAGCGGCCAATTTCTTCAACCGACTGTTGCGAAGGGAACATACCTTCTTCAAGGCCCGCAATAAAGACCAAAGGAAATTCTAACCCCTTAGCCGAGTGCATTGTCATTAACTGTACTGCGGCTTCAAATTCGTCTGCTTGCGATTCACCTGACTCTAATGCTGCATGAGTTAAAAATGCCGTTAATGGGGTTTGTTCTTCCGCTAATTCAGGATCGCTTTCAAAGGTTTGACATGCTGTGACTAGCTCGTTTAAGTTTTCTATACGTTGTGCAGCACGTTCGCCTTTTTCGGCCTGATACATGGCCTTTAAACCACTATGACTGATAATAAAGTTCGCCTGCTGATCTAAATCTAAGTTAGCGGTGTCATCTTCTAATTGTTCAATAAGTTGAATAAATGCAGTAATCGTTTTAGCGCCCCGACCTTTTAATTGCTCTGCTTGTAACATTTGCTGGCAAGCTTGCCACATGGTTACTTCCGAACCCCGTGCTGCGTCTCTCACCAGTGATAATGTTTGATTACCAATGCCACGAGTAGGCGTATTGATAACACGTTCAAAGGCTGCATCATCATCACGATTATTAATTAGACGCATGTAAGCAAGCGCATCTTTTATTTCTTGTCGTTCAAAGAATCGTTGACCACCATAAATTCGATAAGGTAATTGTCCTTGCAATAGTGCTTCTTCAAGTAAACGTGATTGTGCATTTGAGCGATACAATATGGCTATTTCATCAAGTTTACCGCCATCATCACGCCATTGTTTTATGCGACCAGCAATAAAACGTGCTTCATCTATTTCATTAAAAGCCGTATAAATTGAGATTTTTTCGCCCGCCTCTCCATCAGTCCACAGCTCTTTACCCATGCGATTATTGTTATTGCAGATTAATTGGTTAGCTGATTTCAAAATGTTAGCGGTTGAACGATAGTTTTGCTCAAGACGAATAGTTTTCGCGTCATCATATTCTTGTAAAAAGCGTTCGATATTCTCAATCTTAGCGCCACGCCAGCCATAGATTGATTGATCGTCATCACCAACAATCATCACCTTACTGCGAGCTTTGCCAAGCATAGTAAGCCATGCATATTGGATCGCGTTGGTATCTTGAAATTCGTCTACTAGAATATGACCAAAACGTTGCTGATAATGGTCTAATAATGCTGGATTTTTCAACCATAATTCATGGGCACGAAGTAACAGTTCAGCAAAATCAACTAAACCGGCTCTGTCACAGGTTTCTTGGTAGGCTTTATACACTTTAACAAACAATTCTTCAGTAGGATCGAACTGAGCATCAATATGTTGAGGGCGCAAACCTTCATCTTTCTTACCATTGATATACCAAACAAATTGTTTAGGTGGCCATTTTTTCTCATCAAGTTCTAGCGACCTAACGATTCGTTTGATTAGACGTAATTGATCATCGCTATCTAATACTTGAAAGCTTTGCGGTAAATTAGCTTCTTGGAAGTGCATTCTTAATAAACGATGCGCCAAGCCATGAAAAGTACCTATCCACATGCCGTGAGTATTACCGTTTGTCACTTGCTCTACACGAGCACGCATCTCTGCCGCTGCTTTATTGGTAAAGGTTACCGCCAAAATGCTGTGCGATGAGATCCCCTCAACCTGCAATAACCAGGCGATACGTTGTACTAATACTCGAGTTTTGCCACTCCCAGCGCCAGCTAAAATAAGCATGTTTTGCTTTGGGGCAGCAACAACGTCACGCTGTTTATCATTAAGAGAGTCGAGTAATTCTGAAACGTCCATAGGGGTAACCTTTATTGAGGTGGCATTATCTAATGAAGTAGAAAGTGGTACTAAATAAAAAGCAAAAGTATATCACCATTTAAGAGCAGGTATAGCACATTACTGTTTATTTTTACAGTGCTCGCTAATTTGGTATAATATACTTAAATTTTTCGAATTAGTTGTGACAGGTCGCTTACTAGACTTAATTCAATATGAGGTATTTGCTGTAACTTTTTACCCACACCATATTGCGGTAACCAGGCAGTTTGGCAACCAGCATTTAACGCGCCATGAATATCGGCAAAACCACAGTCACCAACATGCAATAACTGTTCAGGTAAAATATCGAGTTGCTGACAAACTAAGGAAAACATATCTGCTTCAGGCTTTTGTTTTAGCAAGTGTTCACTTTCATCATGACAATTACCTGTTTGAAAACCTGCATGATAAATATGTTGAAAATAATGGTCAATGCCCAACGCTTTGGTGTCTACATTGCCATTACTGATTGAAACCAAAGGAAATGCTTTACTTAAACTCGCTAAGAGTTCATGGCTTGCTTTGGGTACGGTAAAATCACTACGTAAGTTAATAAAATAATCTAAACCTGCTTGTGCTTCTTTTCTCGCTTTTTCTGCAGATAGGTTATGTGCCAGCAAACCTAAACGATAACTTTCAAAACGCAGCCTTACCACATCGTGAGAGATATCCTGATGTAATTTTATCGCCTGTTGGCGATATGGCGCCCAAAAACGTCGGTTAAAAACCTGCTTTGGCTCAAGTAGTAGCTCAGGTAATAAAATGGCAAGCTTTTCAGTAAAGTACTGCGCCATTTGCTGTTCAACCGACTGCATGATTGGACGGTTATTATATAAGGTGTCATCTAAATCAAAACTGATGGCTTTGATTGTGGTTAAACGTCGGTAGAATTGCATAGTTTTATAACCCTGAAAATACTGATAATGCTAATTGTTGTTATAACACTTTAGCTGAATGGATGCTCAACCGTTTAAACTGGCCAAAGCACCAAAAGACTTACAATGCTAGTTGCTGATGTAAGAGTTTAGCCAATCTGAATCAGTCGTGTAAACTGATTCAATGGTTTGGAACTATTATTACAATGCTAGCTGCTGATGTAAGAGTTTAGCCAATCTGAATCAGTCGTTTAAACTGATTCAATGGTTTGGAACTATTATTACAATGCTAGCTGCTGATGTAATAGTTTAGCCAATCTGAATCAGTCGTTTAAACTGATTCAATGGTTTGGAGCTATTATTACAATGCTAGCTGTTGATGTAATAGTTTAGCAACCAAGCGTTTAAACTGATTAAGTAATAAGGTATCCATACGCGGATCAAAATGGTGAGCATCTTCACTACTAATGGCTAAAAATCCAACGGCTTGCTCATCATGAATGAGCTTAATCAATACTACTGAGCCTGAACATGGCTTAGAGAAAATCAATGTTTGTTCACTCTCTTGCAAACGACCAAAATAGTACTCGTCGTTCGTTAAGCGATTTTGCATAACACCAGCACAGTCCTTGGTCGACAAACTATGGTGAGCAACCTCGGTGTTATCGCCAGGAACTAACCACAATTTAAACGAAGATAAAGATAACAACTCAGTTGTCGCTTGGTGCAAGCAATCGAGTAACTCTTCCGCTGACTGACAATCAAGTAAGCGTAAATAGAGGTCACTATAAAGCACAAATAATTGCTCATTATGATTAGCCACAGACATTAACTGAGTTATTTCATCTTCTAAACCATAGACTTTTTGACGAAGTTGCTGTTGCTGACGTTCCACTAAAGAAACAGTACCACGTTGCTCATCATTGAGCCGTAAGCTGGTCATTAAACTATTATTACGGTTGAAAAATTCAGGGTTGTCTTGCAAGTAGCTAACCACTAACTCATCTGTTAATGGGATTTCTTCACTATTGATACCTTGTTGTACATTATTCATCTTGCTAGGTTCTTCTTTCATTGGATACTATTGCTAATAAGGGATTGGAAAAGTAGCGGATTATATGGATATTTGACCATCAAATACGTGAGTTGCCGGTCCAGACATTTTCACTGGATGGCCCGGTCCTTGCCAAAATATACGTAATTTTCCACCAGGCAATTCGACAGTAACTTGTTTCGCTAGCTTTTTCTGCATATAACCAACAACAACGGCCGCACACGCACCGCTACCACACGCTAAGGTTTCTGCTGCGCCGCGCTCATACACTCTTAATTTAATATAATTAGGACTAACGATTTCCATAAAACCAACATTAGCGTCTTCAGGGAAACGCTCATGTGTTGATAGTTCTTGCCCAAGTGATTCAACATCAGCTTCTGCAACACTATCGACAGTCACGACACAATGGGGATTACCCATTGAGACAGCGCCACATAATACAGTTTCACTTTCACTACGCAGAATATACGTGCCTTCTGTTTTTTGTGCAGTAAAAGGTATTTTTTTTGGTTCAAATTGTGGCACCGGCATAGTGACTGAAATATTACCATCACGCTCTATGTGCAAATTCATTTTACCCGTGCTGGTAGAAACTTTTATTTTATGTTTATTACATAAGCCTTTCATACGGACAAACTTTGCGAAACAACGAGCGCCATTTCCACACTGTCCTACTTCACTACCATCGGCATTATAAATACGGTAATGAAAGTCTAAATCAGGATCATAAGGAGGCTCAACCACCAATAATTGGTCAAAGCCTACACCGAAGTTTCTGTTAGCAAACTTAGTGATTTGTTCTGGCGATAAAAAAACATTTTGTGTGACATTATCAAGCACTAAAAAGTCATTACCTAAACCATGCATTTTAGAAAAATTGACTAACATTATTGTTGCTCTTTAACTTGATCTGTTGACTGGTTAGTAGCTTGTTCTGTTTGCTCAATTGGCTGTTGAACTGCTTGTTTTTTTTGTGATTCATCAAGCGTAGTTACTGATTGTTCTTGCGATTCAACACTTTCACTTATACTTTTTTCTTGGCTTTCATCACTTTGTGCAACAGTTTCAGCTTTTGAAATAACCGCTTGCTCAGGTGTTTGGTACAAATCACCTTTAATGCCACACGCAGATAAAAATATGACAGCAACAAAGGTCAGTAAAAATAATTTAAAGTTTAATTTTTGATGTAGCTTTTGATGTAAGTAATGAAGTCTATTGGTACGCATGATGGTTTTTTGCCATGAAAGTCGTTTAAATCAAGCTTTTTAGCGTAACTTAACCGCTCTGTATCTATATTTATTTTGTCTGATTGCTATTATACTCACATGCTTATCAACAATTATACTCACTTAGACAAATAATGTATTTAAAGGATAAGCAATGAACGATAGCCAATACAACTTGATCGCCGAAGCACTCCTTCTCGCTATAGAAGAGGCGATTGAAGACTCTGGTGTCGACATAGATTATGAAGGAGTGGGCGGGTTATTAACGCTGACTTTTAAAAATAACAGCAAAGTGATAATAAACAAGCAAGCACCCTTGCATGAAATATGGGTAGCAACAAAATTCAACGGACACCATTTTGTCTTAAATAATGATAGTTGGACAGATAAACGCAGTGGTGAAGAGTTTTGGCAGTTTTTATCAAATGCAGTAAGCACACAAGCTGAAACTGAATTAACGCTTTCAGCACAGTAATAATTATATATTTGGATAAATCGAATGAATAACACAACAGTACGAATTGCCACGCGTAAAAGCGCCCTAGCCTTATGGCAAGCAGAATATGTTAAAGCGCAACTTGAGCACTTTCATAACGGTATTAATGTTGAATTAGTTACTATGACAACGAAAGGCGATATCCTTTTAGACACGCCCTTAGCCAAAATAGGTGGAAAAGGTTTATTTGTTAAAGAGCTTGAAGTTGCCATGCTTGAAGACCGTGCTGATATTGCTGTTCATTCAATGAAAGATGTTCCTGTCGATTTTCCCGACGGCTTAGGATTAGAAGTCATTTGTCCTCGTGAAGATCCCCGTGATGCATTTGTTTCTAATACCATTAAATCATTAAGCGATTTACCCCAAGGCGCAATTGTTGGCACGTCAAGCTTACGCCGTCAGTGCCAATTAAAAGCAAGCCGTCCTGATTTAGATATTCGTGTTTTACGTGGCAATGTAAATACCCGCTTAAGAAAATTAGATGAAGGTCAATACGACGCCATCATTTTAGCTGCTGCAGGCCTAATTCGCTTAGAAATGAGTGAACGTATTGCGCAATTCATCGAACCAGAAGAAATGCTTCCTGCAAATGGACAAGGCGCTGTTGGCATTGAATGTCGTAATGATGATGAAACAATTAAAGCATTATTAGCACCATTAGAATGTACTAGTACCCGTATTCGTGTTCTTGCAGAACGTGCAATGAATAAAGCGCTTGAAGGTGGTTGTCAGGTACCTATTGGTAGCTATGGTGTGATTTCTGCTGATGGAAAAAACATCCACTTACGTGGGTTAGTTGGCGCTGTTGATGGTAGTGAAATGATCGAAAGTGAAATCACCGGTCCTGTTGAAGAAGGTGAAGCATTAGGGAATAAGCTCGCGCAAGAGTTACTTAGCCGAGGTGCAGATAAAATCTTAAAGCAAGTTTATTCAGAAAATAATGCACAAGATAACTAAACACACCGAACAATTGTCTCAAGTGACAGCGCTTGAGACATCAACAAATGAGCCGGCTTTACTTACACCAGGTAAACCACTTAGGGTCTTAATTACCCGTCCTAAAGCCAAAGCTCAGCAACTTGCTTCGTTACTTAATCAACAAGGCATAGTTAATACCAGCCAAACCCTATTTGATTATCAAAAGAATGCCAGTGCTCACGAAATAGCTACAGCGCTAAAACAGGCAGATATACTAATTTTTGTTAGTGTTGCTGCCGTCGAATTTGCTCACGCCAGCTACCCATTTCCGAACAAGCTATCTCAAACCATTTTCGCTGTCGGTAATGCCACTAAAAAGGCATTACAAGCAATCGGCATTACTACCACTTTATCGCCATCTCCCCAACAAGAGCACAGTGAAGGTTTACTTAACCTGTCACAATTGTCTAAAGTTGTTGGTAAAAGAATAATAATCTTTCGTGGCAATGGTGGACGAGAGCACATTGCTAACAGCTTAACGCTACGTGGTGCTGAGGTTCAATATGTTGAAAGTTACCAACGTGTATGGCGAACATTACCAATAATTATTGCTGAGCAATGGCGAGCACAAAAAATTAACTGTATTGTCGTTACCAGTAACGATATATTAATAGCATTATTAAAATACCTAGCCAGTGCTACAAATAACACAGATAATTATTGGCAATCGCAATGCTTGTGGGTAGTGGTCAGTGATCGTATTGAAAAAAATGCCAAAGCTTTAGGCTTAACACGGGTAATTAATACCCATGGCGCTAGCTCCCAAGTACTCTGTAATGCGTTGCAAGCCCTCTCTTGTTCGTAAGCCTATTTATAAAGTAAATAACGATGGAATATAGAATTATGTCGGATAATGAAGTCTCTAAAAATAAACTATCGGATAATAGCGACACCGAGAAAAAAGAGGCCGCTACGCTTTCACCTGGTAGTACTGCCAATAAAACTTCAGCAACAGAGAATGATAACGTGGAGACTAAAAAAGCTACGCTTTCAAAACCTGAACCAAAAAAATCAGCGGCAAGTACCGGAGCAAGGAAATCGTCCCCATCAAATACGCAGGTCGCAACTGACAAGCCTTCTAATAAAACCGCGACTATTGCACTGGTGATTGCCTCAATAAGTATTTTTGCGTCTATTGGTCATTATGTTTGGCAACAGCAACAAAGTAGCGCGCAACTTTTAACGCTTAATCAACAAAACCAGCAAGCAATACAACAAAGCCAAGTGCAGCTAAAAAACAGTTTAACGGCGGAATTTAACCGACAGTTACAGCAACAGCATAGAACGACTAGTCAATCACAAGAAAGTGCCAAACAAGCACATCTTGATAGTGATACTCAACTACAGCGGCTAATTACTCAAATAAGGCAGTTAGAGCAGCAAGTGAGCCTGCGACAACCTAATGACTGGCTAATACATGAAGCCGAATACCTAGTTCGCGTAGCAGCGCGCACCATGTGGTTAGAGCGAGACACTAAAGCGGCTATCAATTTACTGCGTGATGCCGATAATCGCCTTAAAGAATTAGATCAACCTAAATTTTTGCCAGTACGGGCATTAATTAATGAAGATATTGAAAGTTTAGCCTTAATGCCTACATTGCAAAATCAAGAAGCTATTTTAACCTTGATGGCACTTAACAAGCAGGTGCCATCCTTAACACTAGCTGGTGTTAATTTAACTGACGCACTCGACCAAACGACAGAAGATCTGGCTCTCTCTGATAATATCGGCGATTGGCAAGAGAACTTAGCCAAAACCTGGCATAAATTTCTCAACGATTTTATCACGGTTCGCAGAAGAACAGGGATGGTTGAGCCATTAATGGCTCCTGATCAACAACAGCACTTAAAGCAAAATTTAAGCCTAAAAGTACAACTGGTGCAATGGGCGGCGAGTGAACAAAAAGAAGAAGTTTACCAGCAAACTTTACTTGATATTCAGCAATGGTTAAATGAATTCTTTGATATGAACTTACCAGCAAACGCAAACTTTTATAAATCAATAGAGCAGCTCAAGCAACAGACCATTCATTATGACTACCCAAGTGATTTACGTTCATTGGCGGCAATAAAACGTTTGTTGCAAGATTCCAATCAAGCAACGAAACCGCAAACCTCTAAATCAAAAAGTATAAAAATCGAACAAGTGGAAAAACAGGTTGTTGAACCCACATCGGTACCAAAAGACAGTCCTAAACCTGAAAGTGAAGAAGCGAGTGGAGGTCAGTTATGATCCGCATAATCATTGCCTTGATCATCTTTTTCAGCGTGATGGCAATAAGCCCTTTTTTAATCGATGAAAAAGGCTACATTCTTATTGCTATGGGTAACACCACCATTGAGTTAACCGTATTATCAGCTGGTATTATGTTAACGCTACTTTTTATTGCGCTAATTATTAGTTTAAAACTATTACGCGGTGGTATAAATTTTAGCTTTGGTACCTGGAATAAACTCGCTTTTGCCGGACAACGTCGCGGTATTGCCAACTTCAATAAAGGTCTTGCTGCTTATATGTTAGAGGACTATAGCCAAGCAGAAGAATTATTCGCTAAAAGTGCTATTCCATCAAAAAGAAAACAAAGCGCTTACCTACTTGCTGCCTCGGCATCGGCAAAGTTAGACCTCAACAGTAATACCAATCACTATTTAACATTACTTGAAAAAGAAACCGTTAAACTCAAAGATGTTGGTTTAGAAAGTCTCATTGTTAATATTAAATTATTAATGAACCAAGATAAGACTGAAACCTACGCTAAAGCCCGTGCGCTAATTGATGAAAATCATAAACAAATTG
This sequence comes from Colwellia psychrerythraea, assembly GCA_002163005.1. Taxonomy (GTDB): domain Bacteria; phylum Pseudomonadota; class Gammaproteobacteria; order Enterobacterales; family Alteromonadaceae; genus Colwellia; species Colwellia psychrerythraea_C. The sequence continues at coordinate 31,061 of MAAF01000112.1, forward strand.
GCCACGACGCACGTTTATTGGCACTTGAAATTGATTTATGCATCATAGAACAACGCTTTGCAAAAGCTGTACAATACATAGCAACAGCACGTAAAGAAAAAACAATTATCGATGAAACTGTTCAAGCATGGGAGCAACTGACCTTTTACGGTAGCTTTAATGAAAGTATCAAACAGCATGATAGCAAAGCATTGTTTGATAATTGGAATGGTCTAAGCCGTAAGGTTAAACAACGGGAAGTCGTGTTATTTGCTTACTGCAAAGTATTAGCCGAAAACGAAATTATCGAACCGTTAAATAAGTTATTGGTACCACTTTTTAAAAAGTCACCAAGCAGCGACTTTTTAAAGCAAATACGTAACTTACCTATTAAAAGCGCCGATGAATTAATTGCGATAGTACAGAAACAACTTCATAAGGATGCTCATAATGGTAAATGGCTTAGTTGTTTAGGCCATTTAGCTTTGATGAGTAAGCAATATTCTATGGCAGAAAAAGCCTTTGGTAGCCTAATAAAGCTAGAAGATGGGGAGTATGGTAAGCAATATGATCGTCAAGATTTACAAGCATTAGCACAAGCCCATAGTAAACAAGAGCAATATCAATTGGCTGATTCTATATGGTCAAAAGCAAACTCTTTATAAACAACCTCAGGTTATTGTTGAGTTATTGCTAGATAAACACTCAACAATGACCGGCCCTACTTTTAAAGCTGATCCTTAGGCGCGGCCTCATCACATTTCTTACATTTTAACAGATATCCCAACATACCTTGTCGCCCACTAAGTGAATTCACCCAAGGTCGATTAATAAAAGGGGGATTATGTCTAACATGTTGAAAATGACCACAGGCAAGCTGTGCCACCCAATGGTTTTCTTCATCTTTATGATAACCACAAATTGCTTGTTTCATTATGAGTTCACTACGTTAATACTACTGGTTTGGTATTATTTAGAAAAAAGCACTTTAAACTGTTTAGCTTTATCTTCACCATCCAGACGAGAGAATTTCATCAGCATATCTTCTTTGCCATCACCATTTAAATCTTCAACCATAACCAGATTGCCATCTTTTGGTAACTGAGTACTGTAACTAATACTGCGTTTTTTAAATGATTTTTTCTTCTTATTGGTTTTTATGCCTAAATATATTTTCAACTCATCGTCATCATCCGACAAGATAAGCTCTTTTAGACCATCTCCATTTAAGTCTGCTAACTTAACAATCGCACTACCACTTTGCCCTGAGCTTAAGCTAAAAGTGAGTTCTACCTCTTTTTTAATCGCCGGCCGGGTTGGAAATTTATCTTGTTTATTCATTTTGAATACGTAAACATCTTGGTCAATACCGCCAGTAACTAGAGCACCGATAATTTGCGACAGACCAATGTCAAAGCCCGCGAGTAATACTTCAAGCTTGTCATCATTATTAATATCAACAAACTCTAGACCTGTTAATGTACCTTCTGCGTGAATAACGCTGTCAGCCTGTTTTGCATAACTCAATGCCCCTTTACGTTGAGTGCCAAGAAAGATTTCATAATCATTAACGCGGTCAAGCACACCTGAAGTTTTGGTATAACGCACGACCATATCGGTAATACCATCTGCATTAACATCACGTAGTTCTTCAATCTTCCGATATTCAAGATCACTTTGATCTAATTGTTCACCACTTTCATCACGTTTATTCCACCATTCAGTACCACTGATCGCTTCATTGATCGCTAGACGTATTGCTTTTTTCGTAAAATGACTATTTTCATACTGTGAGTAAATAATCATTTCACCATCACCCACCAATAAAATATCCGTTTTGTTATCAAAGTTAACATCACTAAAATATAATTTGCTTTCGGTGTAACTTGCTCCTGCAGCTAAAACACGTACGTTGGGCTTTATCGGCAGTGTTTGTTTGGCAAAAGTATTCAATCCTTGGCCTATAAAAATATGAGTTTTATTAAAGTCAGCAATAATAACGTCATCAAAATCGTCATTATTTAGGTCTTGAATAAAATCGCCTCGGCTAAGAAAATCAGCTTGATCTTGAATATAAAGCGACTTTACCTTTGCCAGCCGCTTAAATTTATTATTTTGATAAAGGGTCAAAGAATCAGTAGAAAGGAAATAGATACTTTGTTTTTTCTCATCCTTTTGTTTACTCAAATCAAAGCGATAAAACGCTTTAGGCACTATCGCTTTTTCAGCAACAATATATTGATTAGCAATATGATCTAACTGATAAATCATTAACCAACGATTACTGTGTTCATCAACAGAAAAAGTAACGAGCTCTTTCCCCTTACTTGGCAGTACATCTGCTGCAATAATTTCTTGGATGAGTTTATACGGCGAATCAATAACAACTTCATTAAATTCGACGGTTTTTGACTTGCTTGCTAACGCTGGTGAAGAAGCCACACAACTAAGGGTAACAAGTAAGGAAAACAAGGTTCTGTTGTTAAACAGTAAAGGTTTTTTCATAGTATAAGCTTCATTTAGTGAGTTCCATATCGTAAGTCATGTCTATCTTCTGAGAAATACATATCCATTACCATTTAAAATGCATGTTGCAGAGTACTTGAGCTATTTCAATACAAGGTACAACAACGTAGTGATGTGTTTAGAACATTAAAAACAAATAGAGTTCCTTAACTAAAGACGTTTCTAACTACGATTTAACCTTGCATCCTAAATGGTGACTGGTATGTATAACATAGCCGAGTGCAACGGCAATAAAAAAGCTGTTACATAATATGTAACAGCTTTATTTAATTAACTAAAATCAACACAATAATATTATATTGCCGACTGCGCCAACCTAACTATAACCGACGTAATCCGCTTGTAGTTTCTTAGCAAGCATGGCACTCATCATCGCCCTTAACGCTGCTGGTTTTACTAACTTACGCATATATCCCACATCTAAACTTTTGGCCTTATCTTCAATGCCAGACTCAGTTGTCGCCGTGATTAATATAGCGGGTAATGAATGGTGACATTGACTACGCAAATCATTAATTAAGGTTAAGCCATCAACTTGCTTGCCTTGTGGATCATCAATTTGATAACCCAATTGATAATCTACCAATAATATATCAATTTCATTACTGTGATTAGCAAACTCTTCCATGGCTGTTTCTCTAGAATCTGCTGCGAGGATATTACATTGCCATGCCGAAAGTAGCTCAACCATGCCACTGAGTACATCCGGATCATTATCAATACATAAGACGGTTATGTCTTTTAAAGCGACGGCAAAACTTGGGATATTAGTACTACTTTGCACAAGTGGTTCAGCTTGCTCTACTTGCACAGAAAATTTACAGCCTTGCATAGTTTTTGATTGTAAACTTAAGGTGTGTCCCAATAATTGCGCCAAACTTTGCGTGATATTAAGCCCTAAACCTAATCCTCTGCCCGCATGATTATTTGGGGTATTAAGTTGGGTAAATTGCTCGAACACCACAACCTGCTTCTCAACTGGAATACCTGGCCCATTATCTAAAATTTGTATGATTACTTGATTATTAAAGACTCGGGCACCCAATAATACTTTTCCTGGGCTCGCATACCTAAATGCATTACCAACAAGGTTTTGAATGATACGTCTTAATAAGTGCCTATCTGACTTCACCCATACTTTACTCACTGCCAAGCGAAACTCTACTGACTTCTCAATTGCAAGGGCTGAAAATTCTTGCGCTAAATCTTCAAATAATTCATTCAGTGCGAATGCTTGAATATTAGCTTTGATGTTGCCACTTTCTAATCGCGCAATTTCTGCTAAATCGGCCAATAAATCATTCGCCGCTTTAAGGGATCGATCGATATTTTCTACTTGCCTTTGCTGAACAGTCGTTAAATTATTTTGTTCTGACAATGCCGAAGTAAATAATCTCGCGGCTTCAAGCGGCTGCATTAAATCATGGCTACAGGCGTTTAGGTACTGACTCTTTTTCAAATGCGCTTGCTCTGCTTTCTCATGTGCCTTCGCTAGCGCTTCATTCGTTTTAGCTAAAGTTAGCGTACGTTCATAAACGCGGGTTTCAAGATCAAGGTTTGCTTCTTTCAGGACTTGCTCTGCTTGTCGATATGCCGTGATATCAGAAAACAACATTACAAAACCGCCACCAGGGAGAGGATTACCTTCAATGCGAATAGTTTGGCCACTCACTTGTTGGCGCTCCGAGCTATGCGGGCTACCTTTACGTAAAAAATCTAAACGACGTTCTACCTGTGACTCTATATCACCAGAGCCGCACAAGCCTCGTTGCACGTTATGACGAATAAGCGCGGATATTGGGCTGCCCATATAGACTAACTCAGGAGGGTATTCGAATAAGTCTAAGTATTTTTTATTCCAAGCAACTAAGCGTAACTCATCATCAACAATCGAAATGCCCTCACTAGCATTCTCAATAGCACTTTGTAGTAAGTGTTGTGAAAACTCTTGCTGTTGACTCGATGCATCTTCAACAAGCACCGCCAGCTCTTCAAGGGCAATATCACGACCATCCAATGCGGAAGAGAGCACTAGTCGTGCCGAAGATGAGCCCATAACAGTTGCTAAGGTATTTTCGGTATGTTGGATCAGTTGTTGATTATAAATGACATTGCCCAACTCCTTTTTATCATGCGATGATAAAAAGGAGTTAAAGTTAGCTTGTGCTTTTTCCAAGCCAACGAAACGCGAGGCTAATAATTCTAACTCTTGCACATCAAGCTGTCTTTTTTTCTCAACTTTTAATAACTTAGGTGACTGCCACTCTAAAAACAATGATGCTTGTACTCGCTCTTGTACACTTTGTCTGCTGATTTGAGACAAAGCCCACATTACAATAATGTTAGCGCCTAAACTAAATAAGGTCGCCGTGGTTTTAACAGGCAAAAATCCTTCGGCAAAAGGCGAAGCATATAGACCAAACTGAGGTAAAAAGTTAAGAGTCAGCCACAGAATAAAACCAACTAAAATCCCTGCATAAACGCCCATTAAACTAGCACGACGCCAATAAAAAGCGGCGATAAGGGCAGGTGTTAATTGTGCGAAAGCGCCAAAGGCCACTTCCCCTAATGAAGAGAGTGTATCTGGTGAAGCCATGATGAAAACACCATAACCTAACAAAATAACAAACAAAGCCAATAATTTTCTAATATTTAACAATCGCTTGCGGAAGTTATCATAATCGGTTTGTGCTACTTTTTGACGACGATAAAGCAGAGGGAAGACAATTTCATTACTCAGCATAGTACTCAAAGCAATGGAAGAGATAATTACCATAGAGCTCGCTGCCGAGACTGCACCTAAGAAGGCAAATAAGGTCAACCATGTTTGTTGGGTAACGTCAGGAAGGAAGAGTACATATGTATCAGAAGGCACGGTATTACCAAGAAGCATTTGACCGGCTAAACCCAACGGCACTGCAAAAAAGGCAAAAATCAAAATATATATTGGGAAAACTCGACGACTTAACCAAGTATCTCTTTGGTCTTTAAGCTCAACTACCATGACTTGAAATTGCCTAGGTAAAGACAAGAAAGCCGCCATAACAATGACCAACAAAGCAAACATCGACGTTACATTATCTATGGTTAATTGCTGTTCTAATAATTCATCAGCATTGGCCTGCTGCCAAATATCTGCTGGCGAGTCATACAGGACAAAACAAACAAAGATACTAATTTTCTAATATTTAACAATCGCTTGCGGAAGTTATCATAATCGGTTTGTGCTACTTTTTGACGACGATAAAGCAGAGGGAAGACAATTTCATTACTCAGCATAGTACTCAAAGCAATGGAAGAGATAATTACCATAGAGCTCGCTGCCGAGACTGCACCTAAGAAGGCAAATAAGGTCAACCATGTTTGTTGGGTAACGTCAGGAAGGAAGAGTACATATGTATCAGAAGGCACGGTATTACCAAGAAGCATTTGACCGGCTAAACCCAACGGCACTGCAAAAAAGGCAAAAATCAAAATATATATTGGGAAAACTCGACGACTTAACCAAGTATCTCTTTGGTCTTTAAGCTCAACTACCATGACTTGAAATTGCCTAGGTAAAGACAAGAAAGCCGCCATAACAATGACCAACAAAGCAAACATCGACGTTACATTATCTATGGTTAATTGCTGTTCTAATAATTCATCAGCATTGGCCTGCTGCCAAATATCTGCTGGCGAGTCATACAGGACAAAACAAACAAAGATACCTACCGCTAAAAAAGCCGCTAACTTCACTAAAGATTCAAAGGCAATTGCTAACATCACACCTGGGTGTCGCTCAGTAACATCTATATGTCTAATACCAAATAAAACAGTAAACATAGCTAAAACTAAACTAACAACTAGACCGATATGCCACCTATTTAAGCTTTGATCTATTTGGAGTTGCTGAAAGGAATACACCATAGCTTTAAGCTGCAGTGCGATATAAGGCATAGTGCCAACTAGCGCAACAATTGTGACCATGATAGCAAGGTTGTGCGACTTACCAAATCGAGCTGCCAATAGATCAGCAATTGAGGTTAAATGAAGCTTTAAACTAACGCGAATAATGCGTTGGATAAATGGCCAAGCAAAAATGAATAATAGAATGGGCCCTAAATAAATAGGTAAGTGAGACAGTAAACTGGTCGATGCTTGGCCTGTTGTCCCTAAAAAACTCCAAGAGGTACAGTAAACACCTAAGGTCAGGGCATAGATAATGCTCTGTCCCTTTTTAGCCAACTGGTGTCGGTACCGGTCACCTAAAAAAGCAATTAAAAATAATAGGCCAATATAAGCCAAACTTAACAGCACTAATTGCCAATTAGGAAACATATACACTCGCTACTTTTGATTTATACCAAGTGGACGAAAAATGACTCCAATTAGCATTATAAGAAATTACCACAATGTGGATTCCCCAATATACCTAAGGTACCAAACAATAAAAAGATTATAGTGTATTTATTTGCTAGAATAGCGTCGAACCAAGGGGTGCGCTGTCATTTAATTATTTTTAACTGATTTGTCGCTGAGAAATATACTCTTTGAACCTGGGCAGAAAATTAGTTTACTTAATTTTTTGGCATAGGGATGGTTATAGATAAATCTTCAAATTCATCAAAATTATCCTCCTTGCACACGCTCCTACTTTTTTTTGATGAGATTTTATGACGTTCTCCAAATCTGCTACTTGTTTAGCTATCACTGCAAGTATATTTAACTTTACCGCTTTAGCTGAACAGCAAGCGAGTAATGACACTAGCAACACTAACACGCTTGAAACCATCACAGTTACCAGTGACTTTCGTTCGCAAAACTTGCAAAATACGCCAACATCAATGTCGGTATTAACTGAGATTGAAATTAAGCAGCGTAATGCTAAACATCTTGAAGAATTAATTGCCGTTAGTCCCAATGTTAACTTTGCCAGTGGCTCTCAACGAGCACGTTATTACCAAATTCGCGGTATTGGTGAGCGTAGCCAATTCCAAGAGCCAATTAACCCATCCGTTGGCGTGATTATTGATGAAGTAGATTTTACAGGTATCGGCAGTGTTGCTTCATTATTTGATGTTAAACAAGCTGAGGTTTTTCGTGGCCCACAAGGTACCCGCTTTGGCGCTAATGCTATTGCCGGTATGATTAATATTACCACTAATGAGCCAACTGAAGATTTTGAAGGTGCCATACAGCTTGGTGTTGGTAACTATAATACCTATGATATGGGTGTTGCCTTATCTGGCCCTGCTACTGATTCAGTCAACTACCGTCTTGCCGTAAATCAAAGCAACAGTGATGGTTATATAGAAAATACTTATTTACAGCGTGAAGATACTAATAACCGTGATGAATTAACTATCCGCGGTAAACTGGCTATAGAAGCCAGTAACGATCTGACCATTGACCTTGCGGGTTATTACTTTGATTTTGATAACGGTTACGATACGTTTTCTCTAGATAACACCAGAGAAACCTATTCAGATCAGCCTGGTTTTGATCGTCAAGAAACGACTGCGTTTTCGGCAAAATTCACCTATCAAGGTTTTAAAAGTGCGACAATCTTAGCCATTGTCAGTAATGCTGATTCAGATTTAGCTTATGGCTATGATGAAGATTGGGCCTATGTTGGCATATCAGACCCTGACGTTAATCCTGATATCAACCCTGATTTTGCATATTGGGAATTTAGCTCTACCGACCATTACTTCCGTGAAAAAGCAGTTACCACCGCTGAATTTCGTGCAATATCTAATAATGGTGAAGAAATCTTTAATGGCAGCACTAGCTGGGTTGCTGGTATTTTCTATAAGCAAGATGATGAAGATTTATTTCGTCAATATACTAGGAATGATAAGGCTACTAAAAGCTTTGATTTCACCTCAACCAATGAGCGTACCAATCTGGCAATATATGGTCAATTAGACACACAACTAAGTGAACGTTGGTCTTTAGCTTCTGGTTTACGTATTGAAAATTACAGCGCCGATTATAACAATTCACAACAGTTTGATGACAGCATTGACGATACTATGGTTGGTGGTAAGTTAGTACTTAGTTTCCAACAAAGTGAAGATAGCCTATGGTACGCTTCTGTTAATCGTGGTTATAAAGCCGGTGGTCATAATACTGATGGTACTTTGCCTGAGGACTTACGCAGTTTTGATCCAGAATATTTATTGAATTATGAAATAGGCTATAAAGTCACATTATTAGACAACAGTGCTTATGTACGTACTGCTCTTTTCTATATGGATCGTGATGATATGCAAGTTAATAGCTCAAGAATCATTAAGGAAGGTAATGGCACTGAGTTTGTTAGTTATCTAGGTAATGCTACTTCAGGTAGTAACTATGGCGCTGAAATCGAATCTGCTTGGACTATCAATGACTATGTTAATGTTTATGGTTCATTGGGTTTACTTAAAACTGAATTTAACGACTTCATTGATGCAAACCAAAACTCGCTTACAGGTGCTGAACAGTCACATGCGCCTAGTTATCAGTTTAATGTCGGTGTTAACTATCAACCAGCAGATGAATGGTTATTTAATATCTCAGTTGACGGTAAAGATGAATTCTATTTTTCTGACACTCGTTATTTTGATTATGGCTATGATGGTACTTTCGCACCGATTCCTGATGAAGATCTCAAGTCTGAATCAATTATATTGCTCAATGCTTCGGTTTCTTATATTCAAGATAACTGGCAAGTTAAACTTTGGGGCCGTAATTTAACTGATGAAGATTACGCTAACCGTGGTTTTTATTTTGATAATGACTCCCGTGATGGTTATATCCCAAAAGCACATACTCAACTTTCTGAGCCATTAGTCTTTGGTGCTACACTTGATTATCAATTCTAATCACTACTGATATTAAATTTGGAAGTGACCTGTATCACTTCCAAAAATACTTGAGAGGTAACTTATGAAAATATCCATTGAACTGAGCTTATATCCACTCGCAGAAGAACAGTATAAAACTGAAATTTGGACGTTTATAAAACGCCTGAGAAAGGTAGAAGGTTTACAAGTAATAACCAACGGTATGAGCACGCAAGTTTTTGGTGATTACGATCTAGCTGTCAGCCATGTTATGGCTGAAATTAAACATGTGCATCAAACCACAGGGGCAGCGGTTTTTGTCTGTAAATTTATTAATGGTGATCGTTCACAAGTAGAAGCAGAAAGTTAATGTCTGAAATTTTAGCTAATGTAACCACCTACTTCCAGCATTTGCCCTGGCTTGAGCTTATTGCCATGCTGCTGTCTCTTGCTTATGTCATATTAGCAGCTAAAGGCTCTTTATGGTGCTGGCCAGCCGCTTTTATTAGTACTGCTCTCTATACTTACATTTTTTATGATGTCTTATTGTTAATGGATAGCGCATTAAATGCTTATTACCTGCTAATGGCTGTTTATGGTTACTGGCAATGGTCGAAAAAAACAAATAATAGTACTGAGATAACCATAGTCAGTTGGGCTTTAAGCTGGCACATTAAAGCCTGTATTGGTTTATCCGTAATAGCCGCTGTTTTAGGTTATGTGATGGCTAACTTCACTCCAGCAGATTTTCCTTACTTAGATACGTACACCACGGTTTATGCGGTGTTTGCGACCTACCTAGTTGCTCAAAAAGTTCTAGAAAACTGGCTTTACTGGATTGTTATCGACTTTGTTTCGATTTATTTGTATATCGAGAAGGGGTTGGTACCAACAACGGTATTATTTGTAACCTTTGTTATTGTCGCAGCTTATGGTTATGCAAAGTGGTTAAGGCTTTATCAAAAGTCAGCCATAGATCTACAACCTTCCATAAGCCGTTAAGGTCTAGATTGTTAAATGTCGCTTGATATAGAAGTTATTAATTCTCTAAAGTCATTACCTTGTTTTGGGGAGATTCAAACCATTGATTGTTTAACCAATGGTTTGAGTCAAACAGCTATCAAGGTTACCACAGCTTCTCAGACCTTCTTTGCTAAAAAGCTCCATCATGATACTGCAATTACCGAGGCATACTGTGCTCTCACGTGTTCCACTGAAAATAGAGAACAAGATTCAAAGCAACACTTAAGTCCTGATGTCATTTATCATGACCAAGAATGGTTAGTAACAGCGTTTATTCAAGGCATGACACTAGCAGAGTCTTCACTTGAAGTTGAAAAAAAAATATTAACTGCGTTAGCCCTTATGACAAAGTTACATCAATTACCTGTCTCAGGTAGCAAGCAAGCCATACCGTTACTAGACGCCACTCAGTCAACTAAGCGCTTATTAACTAAACCTGCACGATTTTTGGTACCTCAGAGCCCTATTTTAGATAAAGTGACCAAGTGCCTTACTTTAATTATTACCCGCTTAAGCGAAGCTTCAACAAGCGCTAACGTACTTTGTCATGGTGATATGAATTTCACCAATATTCTCGTTGATGATAACCGACACCCTTGGTTAATAGACTTCGAATGTGCACATATAGCACCAGTGGAGTTTGACTTAGCGATGTTTATTGCGGTGAACAATCTACCTACGCAGCATCTAAATGAGATTGTTGAGAATTATATTAAATTAAGTCCAGATTACTGCTGTAACCATGAGCTGCTTATTCACTACATTCTTTATAGCTTTTTTATTAATGGTTTGTGGTATTTTGATAACATCACCTGTGATAGCAAAGACAGCGATGAACGAAATCAAAAACTATACTATCGACTTGCTATAGAACAGTGGTCTGCTTTTGACAACTTTGCTATTGAATGTGCGATAGAGATACCTAAATTGATACCCTTGATAAGTTAACCTTCACAGTGACATTCTGAGCAACTCACTTCAGCTTATTGCAGACACAAAAAAGCCACGTTACTAAAATAGTAAAGCGGCTTTTTTATCAGTATCTGTGTTCACTTCTTAACTATGCTCTCTTCTTAAAGAAGAATAAAGCAAAAGTCAGGAATCACTAAGCCTGTAGGTATAACTAGTTACTAAAGTATCTAGTTATTACGCTTTCTTGCTAGTCGCTTGGATAACGCGTAATTGCGCTTCCGCACGAGCTAATTCAGCAGAAACAGCAGCATAGTCAACATCAACGCCATTAGCGTTCATGTTTGCTTCAGCTTGCTTTTTCGCTTCAAGGGCAGCTTGCTCATCCAAATCCGCAGCACGTGTAGCAACATCTGCTAATACGATAACGTTATTTGGTTGAACTTCTAACATACCACCTGAAAGATAGATTACTTCTTCAGTACCATCTTCTTTAGTGATCAATGCCATACCAGGTTTTAGTGAAGTCAATAAAGGTGCATGACCAGGCATAATACCTAACTCACCTTCACTACCTGTGATCTGTAATGATTTAATGCTACCAGAAAATAAGCTTTCCTCTGCACTGACTACATTAAGATTAACAGTAAATAATGCCATTTGACTCGACCTCTATTACTGTAAGCACTTACACTCGGTATAAGTGCTTACTAGTTGATTACATCTTAGCTGCTTTCTCGATAGCTTCTTCGATACCACCAACCATGTAGAACGCTTGCTCAGGCATATCATCGTATTCACCCGCTAAAATGCCTTTAAAGCCAGCGATGGTGTCTTTTAATGATACATATTTACCTGGCGAACCAGTAAATACTTCAGCAACGAAGAACGGCTGAGATAAGTAACGCTGTATTTTACGTGCACGGAATACAGTTTGCTTATCTTCTTCAGATAACTCATCCATACCTAAGATAGCGATGATATCTTTAAGTTCTTTGTAACGTTGTAATACTGTTTGTACACCACGAGCAGTTTCATAATGTTCAGTACCAACCACTAACGGGTCTAGCTGACGTGAAGATGAATCTAGTGGGTCAATCGCAGGGTAAATACCTTGCGAAGCAATATCACGACTTAATACAACAGTTGCATCTAAGTGAGCAAAAGTAGTTGCAGGGCTAGGGTCAGTTAAATCATCCGCAGGTACGTATACCGCTTGGATTGAAGTGATTGAACCTTTGTTTGTTGAAGTAATACGCTCTTGTAATATACCCATTTCTTCAGCAAGTGTTGGTTGATAACCAACAGCTGATGGCATACGACCAAGTAGTGCTGATACTTCAGTACCCGCAAGGGTATAACGGTAAATGTTATCTACGAAGAATAATACGTCACGACCTTCGTCACGGAATTTTTCAGCCATAGTTAAACCCGTAAAGGCAACACGTAAACGGTTTCCTGGAGGCTCGTTCATTTGACCGTAAACCAACGATACTTTATCAAGTACGTTAGAATCGTTCATTTCGTGATAGAAATCGTTACCTTCACGTGTACGCTCACCAACACCAGCAAATACTGAGTAACCACTGTGCTCGATAGCGATGTTACGGATAAGTTCCATCATGTTTACTGTTTTACCAACACCAGCACCACCGAAAAGACCAACTTTACCACCCTTAGCGAATGGACAAACTAAATCGATTACTTTGATACCAGTTTCTAACAATTCGTTAGACATTGATTGTTCAGCGTAAGCCGGTGCTTCACGGTGAATAGACCAACGGTCTTTTTCGCCGATAGGACCAGCTTCATCAATTGGCTCACCAAGTACGTTCATGATGCGACCTAAAGTCTCAACACCAACAGGTACTTGGATACCTTGACCTGTATTTTCTACATTCAGACCACGACGCAAACCGTCTGAAGAACCCATTGCGATAGTACGTACAACGCCGCCACCAAGCTGCTGTTGAACTTCAAGTACTAAACCTTCAAGGTCACCTTCGGTTACTTTTACTGCGTCATATACCTGAGGTACGGCATCTTGTGGAAATTCAACATCCACAACTGCGCCAATTATTTGGACGACTTTACCTGTACTCATGTTTATTCCTCTTAATTTAAGT